>CAMAPK010000004.1 GCA_945860135.1 Nitrosovibrio sp. Nv4 | reverse complement strand
CTCATCCGGGCGCTGGTAAAGCTCTACCAGGACAATGCTGCAACGCTCACTCCCGACCCGCTGCATTCGGCATTTTATGACTCTCATCCGCCTGCTGCGTTGAGGATAGCGCGGCTGCAGAACCTGGCGCATAATTGACGCAGAAATCTTGACCCGTTCCTCCACCTTACAAAGGAGAGAAACAATGAGCACTTCCGTCTGCGATCTCGCAACCAAACAATGCAAGCCCTGCGAAGGTGGCATGCCGCCGCTCACGCCCAGCGAAATTGCCACGCTGCTGCCGCAGCTTGAGGGCTGGCAGCTTTTTGACCAGCGGATCGGCAAAACCTACGATTTCAAGAATTATTACCAGACCATGGCGTTCGTCAACGCAGTCGCATGGGTTTCGCACCGCGAGGATCATCATCCGGACATCACGGTCGGCTACAATCAGTGCCGCGTGGAATACACCACTCACGCCGTCAATGGACTGTCCGAGAATGATTTCATTTGCGCGGCGAAGGTCGATGCCCTGTTCAAGATTTGAGCACAGCCCGCAATTCCCCATCTGTTTCACCCGCACCTGTTGCAGGACAGATCGTTGCCGCATTCGGCCGGCAGTATCTGGTTGAAACCACCAACGAGGTGACCCGGTCCTGCGTGATGCGCGGCAAGAAGGGGGGTGCGGCTTGCGGTGACCAGGTGCTGATTCAGCCCACCACGCCCGGACAAGGTGTGATCGAAACCATCCTGCCGCGTACCACGCTACTTTACCGTAGCGACGCTTTCCGCGAAAAACTGATCGCTGCCAACGTCACCCAGATCGTCATCGTGGTAGCCGCCGTTCCCAGCTTCAGTGAAGAACTGGTGAACCGTTGTCTCGCCGCCGCCGAAAGCCAGCGGATCAAAGCGTTGATCGTGCTCAACAAGGCCGACCTCGCTGAACCCACGCGCACTGCTGCCGCCACTCTCCTGCTCTACCGGGAACTGGGTTATCCGCTGCTGCAGCTCAGCGCCAAGGCGGATGTCACACCGCTGTTGCCGTATCTGCAAGGCCAGCTCAGCGTGCTGGTAGGACAATCGGGCATGGGCAAATCCACCCTGATCAATGCGCTCATCCCAGCTGCACAACGCGCCACTGCAGAGATTTCCGTCGCACTCGATACCGGACGTCACACCACCACCCACGCGCGGCTCTACCACCTCGATCAGAGTAGCCGCCTGATCGATTCCCCCGGCATGCAGGAGTTCGGTCTGCATCATATTGACGAAGCGGATCTGGCTTGGGGATTTGTTGAATTTCACCCCTACCTCGGGCAATGCAGATTCAGCAATTGCCGGCACACCGGCGAACCCGGTTGCGCGCTGGCACAAGCGGCAGAAGAAGGAAGAATCAACGTACGGCGGCTTGGTTTCTACCGGAAGCTGGCCGCATCACTGGGTGCTGCGCCACGTAAGTAAGTACTGGCGTTTCAGTATGAAACTGTCGGCCCTTCCACCCAGAGGCAGTCTGAAATCAGGCACATGCCACCAAATTCCTTCAACCTGGGGCGTAGCACCGTGACTACTTTCTGTGCCTGCTCTTCCTGGCAGGCGAGAATCACCATGGCATTCTTTTCCTGAAAAAAGAGGCCATCAGGACGCCGTTCACCGCGCGAACCGAGACCGCCCGTATGCTTGATGAAAGTATAGCCGCGCACACCGGTTGATTCCAGCAATGCGATCAGCTCGTTGAGCTTTTCCTCATCGACGACGATCTCAAACCGTTTCATTGTTATCGTATTATTCATGGCATCTCCAAAACGTAATTCTGAATTGAATGCTTCCTGTTAATTTCATAGATGACGTAACCTCTGCCGTCAAGCGGACAATCTTCAACCATCTGTTTTTGCTGAGATAACTTGTTCACGGCAGACAGAAATTCAGTTCGCGCTGCATCGCGGCGCGAATCTGGTGTGAACGGCAAAAAAAAAGCGGAGCTGCCAGCTCTATCTCGAACTGGCAGCTCCGCTTGTAGCTTCTACCCTGCTAAGCCGCTTTGTAAGCGACCGGATTGGAAACCTTGTCCAAACGCTCCAGCACTTCAAACTTTCTGGTGTTCAAATCAGTGTATCCGGTAAGTATATTTAGGTGAGGCACCAGATCCGGAACCTTGGCCTTGATGACGTCGAGCGCAAATTTGCTCAGGAATCTTGCTTTCTCCTTCGCCAACTCACATTCGGGGCCAATTTCTCTGTAAGCGGCCGAAGTCATGAGTACAATACCGCTTGGGGTGACCCGGCCATCGTCGATATTGCCTTTCAGCAATACAGCCGCAGTTCCAATCGCATCAGAAAGATTCGGATCGAAAGGCCCGACGATGAAAGCCGTATTAATGGCATGCAGCCAGTCAAAGCCGCGCCCCACTCCCAAAACCCATTCCTTGTGTTCGGCATCTTCGATCGGCCTGTTGGAAGCGCGGATCATTCGGACGTGCCGGATATTTCCTTCAACCAGTGGGATCATATCCTTGAAAATCCGTTCCGGCATTGAGGGGTACAGCGAATGCAACATACCTTCCAATTCGAGCCCGGATAAGTCTTCCTTTACTTCGGCCAGATCGATAACGCGACCGTCTTCGCCGTGCAGGATCAAGGCCTCAAGGTCAGTCTCGATCCCGCACACTATCGGTACCACGGCACCCTTGCCATAAATACGCTCAAACTGGTTCTTGAGTTTTATGGCCGTGTCTCTGGCAGCATTGGTATCGTAATTGAATCCCCTGCAGCCACGGTGAATATCTCCGCGCGCAAAATGATAGGTCACGAAGATCAGGCAGTGCCTGCCACGGCCGATGGAGTACTGCGCCCAGTGATCTAAAGTTGCCTGAAAGAAGGGCCAGCCCAGATCAAACTTGCCACCCAGGTTGCGAAAAGGTTGAATGATTCCAACTGCGGTTCGCGTCATGACCGGCAGATTAAGCCTGCCATCCATACATTTAAGAGCCGCGATTTCGGTGGGGTGCTCGCCCCGGTATCTGCGGCGTTCCATGGCCAAATCAATAAAAGTCCTAGAATGGCGCGCATTCAAATCGAGCAGGTAATCAGTTCCGGTATTCATACGGTCATCTCCATGTTAGGTGCAATATTATAACGAATGGAGAGTCCAAAAGAAAAGAGCTACGGGGCACAAAAATTTCCAGCGGTTGCGCCCTAAGGAGCTGGATTAAGTAGCCGCGACAACCACACTTCTGACGCCATCTGATTGATATGCAGCACACTGTCCGGGAAAAACCCGAGCACCAGAACCAGCAAGGCGGGAACGCATAACAGAGCCAGTTCACGCGGGGATAAATCTTGCGCCTGACTGACAACGGATTGCGTGATTGGACCGAAAAATGCACGGCGGATATAGGACAGCATGTATGTGGCACCGAGGACCGCACTAACCAATGCAGCGATGCCCAAACTAGCGTGTGCTTTCAATGCACCGATAATCAACATCAGCTCAGCGGGAAACCCATTGGTTCCCGGTACCCCGATACTCGCCAAGGTAAACAGGAAGTAGAAACAGGTCAGCCGTGGCATCACTTTGGCCAAGCCACCCAAATGGATAATCTCGGTACTGCCCAACCGGTGTTGAATCATGCCGGCAACCAGCATCAGTGAACTGGCCACCAAAGTGAAGTTGAGCAATTGGAAAACTGCACCCTGCAGACCTTGCATGTTCAAAGACGCGATACCGACCACCACCAGGCCGACGTGACTGAGACTGGCATAAGCCAGCAGGCGGCGCAAGTTAGTCTGCTGTAAAGCAATCAATGCGCCATAAATAAGCGTAACAGCACCGAGAATACCCAGCAACCAACTGTATTCAACAGCCGCCGCAGGAGCTAACGGCATGGTAAAACGCAAAATACCGTAAGCTCCCAGTTTCAGGCCGGTCAGTATCGCCGTTACGTGTGCCGGGCCTTCCATTGCAGCGGTGGGCAGCCAGGTATGAAAGGGAGCCAGAGGTGCTTTGACAGCGAAGCCCAGCAGCAACAGGAAGAAAACCAGTATCTGTAAATCAGCCGCCAAAGGCGTTTCCAGCAGGACCGGCAAGCTGAAGGATAGCGCCTGGGGAATAGCGCCGCCCACTGCCACGGCGTGGTTGGTGGCCAATATGACGATTGCAAATAGTAGCGGCACTCCGCCAAACAGCATAAACAGCGTGTATTTCATTGCGGCGCCGCGGCGCTGCGAACCGATGCCCCACAAACCGATTAAAAAGAAAAAAGGTGGCAGCGTCAGTTCCCAGAACAAAAAGAACAACACTGTATCCAGTGAAGTAAACACCCCGATGGTGATCCCTTCCAGTGCCAGCAATAAGGCAAAATGAAAACGGGGGCTGTGTTGCACCGAATTCCACGAAGCAATAATCGCAGTCAGCGTCAGCAGTGCTGACATTGGCAGAAATAACACCGAAATCCCATCAACACCGACCAGATAGTTGATATTCAGGAATGGTATCCAGGGATATTTTTCGACCAACTGAAAATCGCCGCTACCGGCATTGAACGACTGCACTATCAACAGCGTCAGCAGCAGTTCGCAACCGGCAATTACCAGCGCGATCGATTTGGCCAGTTTTACGGTAGGGGTGAACCCAGTGGCAATAGCACCCAGTAATGGCAACAGAATGGCAAGACTCAGCAGCGGAAAACCGGCTTCACTCATTTATGCCCGCCTTTAACCCCGACAGGCACAGTCGCAGTGCCAGACTGTTGTGTACCATGATGTGAAGAATCCAACACGGCATCCAGCTCGTTCATGGAGGCCACTACGTTCTGGTCTATCACGTGCACCCAGGGTGTCGTGTAAAAACCCGTACCGATTAATAATGAGCAGATCACCACAGCGATAACCTGTTCCTTTCTAGCGGGTTGCTGAGCGCTGCTGTGGGGTTGCAGAAACCGTTTAGGCGCGGCAATAAACATCTGTTGAAAAGCACGCAGCAGAAGACCCGCAGCCAGGAGGTTACCTAGCAATATCGCAGTAACAACCAGCCAACCGTATCTTGAGGCAGTACCCTCGATCAGCAGATGCGCGCCGTCAAACCCTGGGGTGCCGGGCATGACCATGGTGGTCAGTGCAGAGATCACAAACAGGAATGCAATGGTGATATTGGCATCAAACAGTCCGCCCAGGCGCGGGATAAAAGCAGTACGAGTCCACTCATAAATCAGGCCGACACTGAAAAACATGCCCGCTGTCGCGAGTCCATAAGCAACGGATAACAGAATGGTGCCTTCCATGCCGTATTTGTTGAAATCAAAAATGCCGATGACCAGCATTCCTGTATGACTGACGACGGCAAAGGCCAGCAAACGGCGGATATTGATTTGCATCAACGCCAGCAGCGCCCCGTAAACAATACTGATTAAACCCAGTGTCAATACAAATCCGGACCATTGTTCGGCCATCTCCGGAATCAGCGGCAGGATAAAACGGATGGCTCCATAAACACCCAGTTTCAGACCCACCAGGAAAATGGCTACACTGGCGACAGTGCCTTGTTCTGCCAGTACCGGCAGCCAGCCGTGAAACGGGAATATCGGCATGCGGATGGCAAAACCAAAAAACAGGAGAAAGAAGATCAGTGACCCATACTGTAACTGCGCATTACTGACTTCTTTCAATTTCAGCCAGTCAAAAGTCAGTTCGGCGTCAGGTGCTGCACCCATTAAGCCAAAAGCGAGCAACATGAAACCTGCCAGGGTCATCAATAACCCGCTCAGCCAGTGCTGCAGCAAAAATGCGACCACCCAGCGCCGGTTTTCCCCGGTACCGGCACGAATCGTCAACAGCACCACCGGGATCAGTTCCAGCACACACCATAACCAGAACTGCATCAGATTCATCGCCGAGAACGCGCCGATCAGAATGCCTTCATAGCCCAGAAAACAGGCGATTTTCAGCCGATCAGTAGCGTGCCGGGTAATCGAGGTATAAACCAAAACCAGCAATGTAAAAATGGCTGTCAGTGGAATAAACAGGATATTGGCACCGTCAACACCCACACTGTAGGTAAAACCCAGATTGTGTATCTCTTCGGCCAGTTGAATGCCGGGGCGATCAGCATCGAAAACGCTCAGTAGGTAGAAGCTGAGCAATACCGTCGAAAGTGTTCCGGCAAAACCGATACGCAATGCCACCGACGATGAACGTGACAATAGAATAGCAGCCATCGTTGCCAGCGGGATAAGCGTCAACATAGTCAGCAACGGAAACGCTGCCGATTCTGACCAGGGGATAACAGGAGTAATTACCATCAGTCCCTCAGATTGCGGCTGCAAGCAGCAACACTGTGAATACAAATACCACCAAGTAGCGGGGTTTCAGTATCAATTTTTCAAATTTATTGGCGGCATATCCAAGCTGACGTCCCATGTCGATAGCGTCTATGCCTATGCCCCGCAATACCAGGCGATCTTCAAACCAATTAAAAATATCTGCTGTCCATTGGAAAAATTTGCCCGCGAATCCACTGCCACGACTGAATTCGTCGGCATCATGATCCGGCCGGGAACTCAGTATTTTCCCTTCCAGTTGCGCCAGCGATGATATGGCGCGGCCTGCGCGCGCAGGTGTGCCCATGATGCGATCAACGATATGGTCATCAAAATAGCCCAGATCATGTCCCAGCCCGTGAACCGGCCTTACCAAAGCCCGATCGGTAACCGGATCCAGCCAGAAACGCTGTATCGATGCGGTATATAGCCAGCGCAGCCCGGCAATATCGCGGGGCACTGGCTTCATCGGGTTGCCGTGTACATAATGCAGGAACGACGGGGCAGTCAATACTTGATAACAGCGCACAACAGCATGAGCGCAAAGATGCCAACTGGCCAGCTGCCACAAACCCAGACCGCATTCCAGAAACATCAAACCCAGTTGAGCGGATATGGCAAAACACAGCGAACTTTTGACATCGGTTTGAGTGAGTCCGACCACAAAGCTATAGACGGCAGTGCTTAATCCCACAACGGCCAGCAACCCCATTGCAAATGGGGCCTGTTCAAAAATTGGCTGCAGCAGAATTACCAGATAGACCCCGGCATGCGTCATGATCGCACCGTAAAACACCGCACTCGATGGTGTCGGCCCTTCCATTGCTCGCGCCAGCCAGGGGGTAAACGGCAACTGTGCCGATTTTGCAAAAGCCGCTACGGCGAAACACATAGCGATTACAGTGGCGGTAGGGGTGGTCAATTGCGCCGCTACCGCATTCAGACCATTCCAGTCGATGTTTCTGGCATAAAAATAGCTGATGCCTATTCCCAGAATGAAACCAGCATCGCCGATGCGATTGGTGACAAATACACGAGTTGCATTGATAACAGCGACTGGACGGTCATAGGCAAAGGCTATCAACAGGTAGGAACATAGCCCAGCAATTTCCCAGCCGACAAAAGTACCAACAGCGTTACCCGATAACACCAGCAACAACATTGCCGAAGAAAACAAACTCAGGGCGAAGAAGAACCGGTAGAAACCGGGTTCTTTATGCAGATAATTGATTGAGAAACGAGTGACAATGACTAGCAATATCGAAAACAGCGCTGCCAAGCCGACATTAAAACCCGTAGTGATGAAATTCACCTTTATGCTCAGACTATCACTGCCCAGCCATTGCCCCGCACTGAACGAGCCGGTGTTTTTACCGAACAAATCGGCGCCCAGCAGAGTCAGAGCCAATAGGCACGACAAGGTAATCGCCCAGCTAGCAATACGCGCCGTGACCGCTTCGTCGGCCACACCACACAACATGCCAAAGACATGACCGATGCCGATCACCGCGGCAGCTGTCAATGGTAACAACAGGATCAGAACAACCAATGCATCCATTGCTTTAAACTCCCAGTTCTTCAGGCTGTTTAACCAACACTGGCGATACCGGCACCGATAGTCCCTGGTAACAATCCACTGATTTCTCAACCACTGACAATTCTTCAACTTCAGCTTGCCAGGGAACAAAACCCACGCCGCGCTCAAACACGGAAATTTCACCGCTGTCAGGGTCTATCGCGCTCAACAGCACCCAGCCACCACCTATCAGCTCACGCAAACTTTCCTGACGGCCATAAATTTCTCCAAGTACTGAGGTTCTTGCTTCAACCACAATCTGCAAACGTACCGCTTCATGGATTTCCACCATTTGCTTTGGCAAGCCGGTACGTAAATCACTGCTAGCTCCCTCCATCACGCCGAATAGACCGATGATGTTGTGTGGGATTTTGGTACCACAGCCAAAACGCTCATTATTGATCGTGGAAAAGTAGTATTCCAGATTAATCCCGGCGCCAACGGGACCTACCGTCAGCAGAACGTTTTCGAGCAGCTTGCCATCGGGATCCTGAGTTGCATCGTAGGAAATAAGAAAAGCGCGCCGATCCAGAAATATCCCCTGCGTGACGGAGCGTCGACCGATGACCGCTGAGGCATTGGTAGCGTGTCCATATTCGGGACGAACCTGACTCAGATCATTGGAACGATTTGTTACATGGCGCATGGCTGCTTCAGGCGATGCCGGATTGCGGGCTGAGAAAAAGCGCCGGCAACGCTCTTGAGCGGAGGCCGCCCGGGCCTGCAAAACGCAGGTTTGACAGTCATCGAAAGCAGCTCGTAATTTTTGCGGAACGTCTTCTACGTCATACCAGGTAACGACATCACTGGAAGTATCATGTTCGGCACCGACGAACCAGCTATCTTCAGGAATCACGATCCCCCGCTGCGCCAACAAGGCACGCACTTCGGGGCGGTTGGCCATTGCCGCAAATACACGTGCATTCGGACCGCCACGCCGCCCGCTACAAGCACCACAATCGTGGGCAGCTTCGTGGGGATTATTTTGACTGGTTGAACCATGCGCCATAAAACAAACGATCGGCGCAAAGCCATAAGTCAGGCCAGCATTGCGCAAGAATCCGGCAAGCCGGTCAGCCTGTTCAGTCGTTGTAAAACCCAATCGCGGATTCTCAAGGGTTGCCGGGCCAGCCGTATCTGCGGCAGTGAATAGCAACTCAGTCGGCACTTCGCGTAAGATACTTTGCCGCAGGTTGCTATTGGCTGCATTAAAATAGGTAGGCAGAAATGTTTTACTTAATAATGTGGTTAAAGTAAATGGAGCCAGTGCGTCGATGGCTGCATACGATAACAACACATTGCGGCGAAGGCTCTGGTTCAGCAAATAAGCGAGTCGTTTGTAGAGGTTGCGTCCGCTGTTATGTGCATGTAGCACCTCGTCAGCGCCTTTCCTCGGGATCTCGTCGACTTCGTGAACTGGCGTCACGACCACTGGACACAGTGCTGTCCGGTGATGGTCGTCCAGTCCTTTATAATTCATCGGGATCCCGAAGAACCCAGCGGCACCAAGCGTTTCAATGGCGGGATTGATTTCCTCAAGATGACGCCGAATACTTTCTTCACGCTCATCAATACAAAATACCACTTGTGCCTGAGGACGTTTATCGCGCCGCGCCCAGCGGCCACGGTTATGGTTGGCGCGCAATGCCTGAAATAATTCTTCCCGATAATGATACTCGTAAGCATCAAGCCAAACCTTGCTGCGCTCAGTCAGGTTGAATTCATCCAGTAACGCCAACATCTGCTGCAGGTCTTTTTGCTGCAACTGTTGAACATATGCGGCATTGAGTCCCAGATGCTGGCATAGACGAAACAGACGCCAGCCACCATTGAAGCCACAGCTTCCAGCATTGGTTTCCGCCATCGGGCTGAATTGCCATGTCCAGACCAGATCGGCGAGCTGCTGCCAGTCGGATTGTTTATGCCGTTCGGAACCGGTGCGGCTTATCAATGATTCCGCCGGCTGCGTCAGGTATTCCGGCAGGCCGCCCTGATATAGTTGGCTGCGCACCATGAATTCCGATAGATTCTTACGGAAATAGAATTGCAATGAACTCAGTTTGGCTTCAATTTTCCAGGTTTCATGACAGGCCTGATTAAGCCAGAGTCTGTCCAGAATCAGCCGGATAGCCAGATAATCCGCCAGCTTCGGCGCTGCATCGTTCTCGGCATGGTATTGCGGATGATGTTGCCGCCAGTTGATCAACCCCGACCAGCCCGGTAATTCAAGCGCCAGCCGCTGCAGATACCCCTCCCATTTATCATGCGGTATCTCCAGTTGGGTCAATTGCTGGATAATGGTATCAACTGCATCCTCGGGTGATTCCGCCACGATCTGCTGCCAGCCAGGCAAATCGTGCAAGAACGGATTCATGTCGTATTGAGCCGTTGCCCGCCAGGCGGCGTACAGGCCCAAGCGGCTACGTTCCGGCAGTTGCCAGGCGGCCACGCCTTCGTCCAGGGCAGACGCACAGATGCGTATCATTTGCGGACGAACGGAGTAGAGAATGTCGATCCCGCTTAATGCCAGGACAAAACCGCGCAGGGTAATGCTGTCGCCGAGTTGGGCCAGCAACTCATCCAGTGAAGCGCTGGCTTGTTGCCGCATACGCTGATGCAGCGTAAGACCGCCGCTATCCGGATCACTGGAATGAATTTTCTCCAGCCAGACCTCAGCCTGCTCCAGCGACAAATCAAGCATGTTCTCCGGGTGCAGGTTAACCTGTTCCAGTCCCAGCTTATCCGAAATACTTTCCCACAACTGCCTGACGCCAGCACTCTGGTCGGTGCTGTTTGCCAGCAAGCGCCTGCGGACTTGCTCAGGCACATCAGCTTGCACTGTGCCCAACGCATCCAACTCTTCTATTTGCCAGTTCAATTGACTGACAGTAAGGGCTTGCAGGTCAAATAACATGGCGATGCGATAAACATCTTTGCGCGTGATCGTTAAGTCACCCGCTGTACCAACGATTTGCTCAGCCTGCAACTGCGGGTTATGCGCAAGTGCCGCAAACAGATCCCGGTCATTAATCCGTCCCTGCTGATAAAACTCCCGGTTTTGTGCTTCAGGAAGATAGCCGAAGGTACCGGTTAATGCTTCGTATGCTGCCAGCGCCTCTTCAAATGGCAGATGCTGAAAACCATGAATGGTATTGTGGTGGACAAAATCATGGATCGGTCCTTGCCCAGGAAGGACATGATCCAAATGATCCAGCGCCGCGATAACCTGTTCGCGACTGCCAAGGGATTCAGAGGCTGTGTGCGTGTGCGTGTGCATGGCAATGTCCTATTGAATACGTTGACTGATCAAGCTGCTCATGTGGCCCAGGGTTGCTGACGACAAGTCAATCAGCGGCTCAGGCAGCAGACCAAACAACACGATACCTGTAACCAGTAGGCCGGCTGCCAATAACTCGGGGGTACGCAAATCTTCGATCTCTCGCATCTGCGGTTTTACCGGACCGGTGAATAACAAGCCAATGGTGCGAATGGCATAGGCAGAACTGATCAGGATGCTCAGGCTGAAAAATACCATCAAGCTGCCCCATTGCTGATAGCCGCCGATAACAGCATGCAATTCGGCAATAAAACCTACCGAACCCGGCAAGCCCATCGCCGCGAATAAGGTTAAGGTCATGAACAAGGCAAACCGCGGCATCACCTGGACCAGAGAGCTGTAATCCTGAATGTTGCGGGTGTGAGTGCGTTCATACAGCAACCCCACCAGTAGAAACATCGCACCCGCAATCAATCCATGAGCGCTCATCTGCAAGACTGCGCCAGTGAGTCCCGTTTCATTCAAGGCGGCAATGCCCAACAAGACTATGCCCATGTGGCTGACCGAAGAATAAGCCACCATCGCTTTGAGATCGCTTTGCCGCCAGGCCAATAAACCGCCGTAAATCATCCCGAATAAAGCCAGGAAAACCAGCCATGGCTGCAATATCTGCGCAGCCTCCGGCAGCATCACCACGGCCCGTATCAGGCCATAAGAACCCATTTTCAGCAAAACGCCGGACAGCAGGATACTGACCGGGCTGGGTGCCTCAACGTGGGCCAGAGGCAGCCAGCCATGCATTGGGAAAATCGGCATCTTGACCCCGAAACCGATCAAAAGACCCAGTAGCACCCAGACTTGCTCATCCCGTGGCATGCTTTGCGCCGCCTCACTCATCGAGGCCATCAACGAACCGCCGTGTTCAGGCATATAGTGACCAATCGCGAGCAAACTAATGAGCATGAAAATCGAACCGCCCATCGTGTACAGCACGAAGTTGAGACTGGCCGTGTGCCGCCGTTTACCGCCCCAGCGGTCGATCAGAAAAAACAGCGGGATTAAAGTCAATTCCCAGAAGATGTAGAACAACGCCCAATCCTGTGCCAGGAACACACCCAACATGCCGAACTCCAGCAACAGGATACAAATATGAAAACTTTTAATACTGTTAGAAATGGTAAAAGAAGCGAGCATTGCAATGGACGTGAGCAACGTCGCCAATACCAGCATGGGGATCGACAGGCCGTCAACACCCAGGGCGAAAGCACTGCCTAATTTTGGGTTGAGCGTAAACTGTTCACCGAACTGAATGGCGCTATCCTGCTGATCGTAAATGATGACCAGCCAGCAACTGAGCAGAAATGTGAGGGCGGCAAACAGGTTGGCGAAGAAACGAATCGAACGGGTGTCCTGACCGGACGTGAAAGACAAAACCAGAATGCCGGCAATCGGGGTCCAAAGCAATAAGCTGAGTATCCCCATGGCCGCCCGCCTTTATGCTTGAAGACGAGACTTGAAAAAGCGTACGCCCTGGGGGCAGTCTCCCTGGCAGATGCGGGTCGGCAGCGGATCCACCGCCCGCATAGTGAATACTGCATTTCGCAGGATGTATTTCATGCAGGAAAGCAGCCACGCATGCAACAAACTGACCGCAACTGGGCCACACTCGACGCGAATTCGCTCACCGGAAGTATCCCGCATCCCTGCCCCTCCCCTTTTCTGACGCGACAATATCTTGGGCCTCACTTCATCCAACAGGATGAAGCTCTCTTGCCAACCCTCGATTAAACGGCTGCATGGTCACTACGACCATGCAGCCGTCACCGTTTTAATGAGTTGAGAAGGTTGCATCAGGGGAAGCCAGCCAGTCACAGCTGGGACTTTTTAGCCTGGTGCAGTGACGCAGTGCAAACTATCTGAAGACAGTCTGCACTCGACCACTGCCCATCGCGACGCCTGATGGAAAAATCAAAATCAATATGAGACTGCCGGCCCTTCCACCCAGAGACAGTCCGAAATCAGGCACATACCGCCGAATTCCTTCAGCTTGGGGCGCAGTGTAGCAACTAACTTCTGCGCCTGCTCTTGCTGGCAGGCGAGAATCACCATGGCATTCTCTTCCTGCAGGAAGAGGCCGTCGGGGCGCCGTTCGCCGCGCGAGCCGAGGCCGCCCGTATTCTTGATGAAGGTATAGCCGCGCACGCCGGCTTCCCCCAGCAACGCGATCAGCTCGTTGAGTTTTTCTTCATCAACGACGATCTCGAATCGTTTCATTGCTATCGTGTTATTCATGACTTTCCCCGGAAATGATCAAACAATGGTTGAGTTGAAATCTGTCCGCTCTACTATGCTGGACCGCCGACGAAAAATTTCGCCATCTCATAGTAAATCGGCACGCCGACAAATATATTAAATGGAAAGGTCACCCCGAGGGAAGCGCCGATCGATACCGCAGGATCCGCATCCGGCACTGCGATGCGCATGGCTGCGGGAGCCGCGATGTAAGAGCAGCTGGCGTACAGTACAGCGAGCATTGTGGTGCCGCCAAGCGACAGTCCGAATGCGCTGCCCAGGAAAGCGCCCAGTAACCCGGCTGCTAGCGGGAACATGATGCCGAACACGATCAGGAATGTGCCTTTTGCCCTGATTGCCGCCAGTCGCGCCGATGCCAGCAGACCCATCTCCAGCAGGAAGAAAGCCAGTACCCCCATGAACAGGTCCATGAACATCTTGTCCAGTGGTGAAACCAGTTTCACGATACCGGCGTAATAACCGATGATAACCCCGCCCACCATCAGGAAAATACTGGTGCCGGTCAGAATCTCGTGCATCAGTTTGCCCCATGCGGTTTCGCCTCCGGCGCCGCGCCGCGCCAGGATCGTGCCGGTTACCAGTGCCGGTATTTCCATCAGCGCCATGATCAGGACCATGTAACCCTCGGAGGTCTGCCCCTCACCTTCCAGGAAGGCAATACCCACGGCGAAGGTCACCGCGCTCACCGAACCGTAGTGGGCGGCAATGGCGCCCGAGTCAGCCTGGTTGAATTTGCCCACATACTTCAATATAGGGTAGGCGCACAGCGGAACCAATGCCGCGAGCACCACCATGGACAGGGCAATGGGCAGCACTTCCATGATTTCGTACTTGGCCATCGACACCCCGCCCTTGAGACCGATCGCGATCAACAGGAAGAGGCTCATGCTTTTGTATAAAGCCTCAGGAATCTTGAGGTCGGATTTCAATACCCCGGCCAAAACGCCCAAGATGAAAAATAGTACTACTGGTTGCACGGTTGGCATTCGTTATCTCCCTATTTGATTGGTTTTCTACTAGCGATACGAGTGCAGCAAGTTAGCATAGCAAATGTGAAGAAAACATCTTTTAGATGTGATGAATTTGTGAGGCCCACAGTATTGTGGTCAGGGAAAGGTGATATGAAAAGTTGCACCCTGCCCGGGCGTGCTGTCGACTTCGATGTGCCAGCCGTAGTGATCGCAAATGCGCTTGACGATGGCCAGCCCGATCCCCAGACCTTCGCCCTGGGTCGAACCCCGGAAAAAGCGTTCGAACAGGAAAGGCAGGTAAGAAGGTTCGATACCGATGCCCGAATCGGAGATCGTGAGCTCGCGCCCGCTGAATTTCACCCGCACAGAACCATGTGCGGTATATTGCACGGCGTTGCGCAGCAGATTCACCAGGGCGGTGTGCAGCGCTTGCCGGTTGAGCGTGAGGACAGCTTCCGGCTCCACTATTACCTCAAAGTCGAGGTGTTTACGCGCGATTTCCAGGCGTAACGGCTCGGCCGCATTGTACACGCATTCCGCGATTGCGACCGGTTCCGTGACGCCCAGCGCCTGTTCGCGGGCAAGAAACAGCAAAGCCTGCAATTGTTCGCCCATGCGGGTCGCTGCCGCCTCGATCATACCGATGCGGGTGCGCACCTTTTCGGGCATGCTCGGCTCAGTCGCCAGCAACTCGCAACTCGTCAGGATCGTGGTGATCGGGGTGCGCATTTCATGGCTCACGTTGGCGGTGAACTCCTGTTCGCGCTGCAGCATGCGCCTGATACGACTCTGGTAATCATCCAGTGCGTGTGCCAGCTGCGCCACTTCTTCATCCATCCCTGGCTGTGTCAGTGTTACGCCCTGCACATTGCCGGGCGCAAGATTCCTTACTTTCTCGGCAAGGTCGGCGACTTCTCTGACGAGCAGCCCGGCGAGCAGGTATCCCACCACCAGTGCTACGCCGACCAGCAGGATCAGCGACAACCCGATCAGCAGCCCGAACTCCTGTTTGCGCTGCTCATGCAGCCCGATTTCATACGCGACAAGAAACTTGACCCCGTCGACGTGCCGTACTGCGACTCGGACTTCCTGGGGGCCGCGAAATACCATGTGACGCCTCTGGTTGAGGCCCTGCAGGTGATCGGGCAGCCGCAAATCCTCGACATGGTTGCGCACGATGTACTCTTCGAGGTTGGAACCCGCTTGTGGAATAAAACCAGGCTGCTGACGGTAGCGCTCAATGAGATGGTCCATCTCCATTTCAATGACCTGCTCAATGTGCGCCTCTTCAATATCGCCGGAAGCGACATAAAGACTGATGCCCAGGGTGCCGACGACGAATATGCAGAAGATTGCGAACGCTAGCGCAATGCGCAGGCGCAGACCGCGCTTAAGCTCAAGCACGAGTAATCAGGCGGTAGCCGAGGCCGTGGACGGTCTCGATCGGATCGTAGCCGCCAGCCCGGATCAGTGCGCGGCGCAGTTCGTGCATATGACTGCGCAGGGTATCACTGGTTTCCTGCGCATCCCCCCACACTCCCGACTCGAGTTCTTTCCGGCTGAATACGCGTCCGGACTCGCTCATCATGAGCGCAAGCAGGCGAATACATTTCGGCGGCAATTTGACCCCTATACCGGCGAAAATGATCGACATCGTTTTCGGGTCGAATGACAGATCGCCGGTTTCCAGCATGCGGCTGGTGACCTTGCCGCTATGACGTTTGTGCATTGCCACCAGACGTGCCTCGACTTCTCTCAAGGCAAACGGCTTGACCAGATAGTCATCTGCCCCGTGTTCAAAACCTTTCAGCTTGTCCTCCAGCGTGTCGCGCGCGGTCAGCATCAGCACCGGCGTGTCCAGATGCGCTTCCTGCCGCAGCTTGCGGCACAATGTGATGCCGTCCATACCCGGCAAACCGAGATCAAGCAGAATGCCGTCAAAGTGTTGTGTGATCGCGAGATGCAGGCCGGTGATGCCGTCAGCGGCTGCATCGACACTGTGCCCGCGGGCTTCCAGAAAATCGTAGAGATTGGTAGCGATCGCGGGATCGTCTTCGATTATGAGTATATGCACGGATGGGTGTCCTGCTGAAACATTACAAAGAAGTGCGGCGCTGAAATCCGGATTGTTAGAAGTACCCCATTAGGGAACCACTGAACAAGTCCCACGCGGGCGCGACGGCGGCTTTGCGGGATGGGATGCACGAAAGGCAGGACGCGAATGGTCATTCCCTTCGCTACGCGCCTGACACCGCAGACCGCCCGCAAAGCCCAGTCCCGTAGGGTTGCGGCAAAATCTGGCACTTGCTGCGTTGCGCTCCTTGGCCTCGTAGGCCAGCTACGACCTGCGTCGCGCGCCTTGCAATCATCCCGATTTTACCAGCAACGCGCTCCACGGAGGACTTGTTCAGTGGCTCCTTAGCACTGGTCACTGGTGATATTTACGGCTCAGGGCATGCACAGCTTCCGCCAGGGTCAGGGCGCTCTCCGGCGGCGTGAACTGGGAAATGCCGTGTCCCAGATTGAACACATGGCCGCTGCCGTTGCCATAGCCGGCAAGAATTTTTTCCGTTTCAGCAATAATAATTTCCGGCGCAGCGAACAATACTGCCGGATCAAGATTGCCTTGCAGCGCAACTTTGTGGCCGATGCGTCGCCGCGCTTCCGCGATATCCACGGTCCAGTCAAGGCCCACTGCATCACACCCGCTGTTGGCAATGCTTTCCAGCCATAGCCCGCCACCCTTGGTGAAAACCACGGCAGGGATGCGTGCGCCGCCATGCTCGCGTATTAATCCGGCCAGTATCTGGCTCATGTAGCGCAAGGAAAATTCCTGATAGGCGTTATGCGATAGCGCTCCGCCCCAGGTATCAAAAATCATCACTGCCTGCGCGCCGGATTCGATCTGCGCGTTGAGATAGGCAATGACTGCCTGGGCATTGATGTTGAGAATGTGGTGCAGCAGATCGGGGCGCTGGTAAAGCATGGTTTTGATTTGCCGAAAATCAGTACCGCCGCAACCTTCCACCATGTAGCAGGCAAGCGTAAATGGACTGCCGGAAAAACCAATCAGCGGCACCTGGTTATCCAGCGTCTTGCGAATCTGGGCCACCGCATCCATCACATAGCGTAAATGCACGGCCGGATCGGGCACCGTCAGTGCGCGAATTTCCCATTCCTCCCGCAACGGCCGCTCGAACTTGGGACCCTCGCCTTCGGCGAAATAAAGCCCCAGCCCCATCGCATCCGGAATGGTGAGGATGTCGGAAAACAGTATCGCCGCATCCAGTGGAAATCGTGCCAGCGGCTGCATGGTAACTTCCGTGGCGAAATCGGGATTCTTGCACAGCGAAAGAAAATCGCCGGCACGGGCACGCGTCTGATTATATTCGGGGAGATAGCGCCCAGCCTGACGCATCAGCCATACCGGAGTATATTCAGTCGGTTGGCGCAGTAGCGCGCGTATCAGCGTATCGTTTTTCAGTTTTGTCATTTGCAAGCCCGCTCAATCGCATAAATTCAACCAGATACTACCAGCGATTGGCTTCTGCGTACACAGTGCGCGTCGTCCAGAAGCAGTGCCACAGCGACCGATCTGAATATGGCCGGGCCATTTTTTAATCAGCTTTCCTCGATGGCGAACAGTCGCCGGTATTCCCGGATTGCGTAGCGATCGGTCATGCCGGCGATATAGTCGGCGATGGCCTGATGCCCGTCCTGCTGGTACTTGATCTGGTGCTCTGGAGGAAGCAACCGGATATCCGAGCTAAATGCATTGAACAGCATTTCGATGGTATGCCGCGCTTTGTTGCTCATGCGCGCCACCTGATAGTGCCGGTAAAGATGGTCGCGCAGGAATTTCTTCAACTCCTGCTGTTCCAGTCTGATTTTCTCACTGAAACCGATCAGCAGCGGGGCCATTCGCACCGCAGGCAGGTCTTCCAGCCGGGCGGCGGTGATGCTGGCCGCACTCTGTCTGATCAGATCCGCCACCAGGGTATTGATCATGCGCCGCACGGTTTCATGAACCAGACGCCGTCCCGAGATCTCAGGATAAAGTTTTCTCACCATTGCCAGATGCCGTGAAAATATGCCGACTTGTTCCAGTTGCTCCTGAGCGATGAGACCGGAACGCAGACCGTCGTCCACATCGTGATTGTTATAGGCAATTTCATCGGCCAGATTGGCGAGTTGCGCTTCCAGTGACGGCCTTTGATTGGAGAGAAAGCGCTCGCCCACGTCCCCGAGTTTTCTGGCATTTTTCTTCGCGCAGTGTTTAAGTATGCCTTCACGGGTTTCGAAGCACAGGTTCAAACCATCAAACGCGCCGTAACGCTCTTCCAGCACATCGACCACACGCAGGGATTGCAGATTATGTTCAAAACCGCCATGATTTTTCATGCAGTCGTTCAGCGCATCCTGTCCGGCGTGACCGAATGGCGTATGCCCCAAGTCATGCGCCAGGGCAATGGCTTCAACCAGATCTTCATTAAGATGCAGATTGCGCGCGACAGAGCGGCCGATTTGCGCCACTTCCAGGCTGTGGGTCAGACGGGTACGGAACAGGTCGCCTTCATGGTTGACGAAAACCTGGGTTTTGTATTCAAGCCGGCGAAATGCGGTGGAATGGATAATGCGATCACGATCGCGCTGGAATTCACTGCGCCCGGACGGGGATTCCTCCTGCACACGGCGGCCACGTGAATTTGCCGACGATACTGCGTAAGGCGCGAACTTATGCATTAACAATGCATTCCACCAGGGTGCCGGTCAGGATAGCCGCGGGTACCTCGGCATGAATCACAGCTTTACCAATGCGTTTGAGGAGAACAAAACGCATTTTCCCGCCTTCGACTTTTTTGTCCATTCCCATCAGGTGTAGATACTTTTCCACGCCAAGATCGGGCGCAACAACAGGAAGTCCAGCCTGCAAGTAAATCTTGCGGATGCGCCCGACTTCGGCTGTACTGAGCAGGTGCATGCGCTGTGATAATTCCGCAGCCAGCAGCGTGCCTGCTGCCACCGCTTCGCCGTGCAGCCACACGCCGTAGCCCATGCCGTTTTCGATGGCATGAGCAAAGGTATGGCCAAGATTGAGCAGCGCCCTTACACCACTTTCGCGTTCGTCAGCCGCAACAACTTCTGCCTTGTTCGCGCAACTCCGTCGAATTGCCTCGTTCAGCACGTCAGGATCGCGTGCCAGCAACTGGGCCATATTCTGCTCCAGCCACTCGAAAAAGGCAGGATCCCGGATCAATCCATACTTGATGATCTCCGCAATGCCGGCACGTAATTCCCTCTCGGGCAAGGTGCCGAGCGTCGCGCTGTCTGCCAGCACCACGCGTGGCTGATAAAAAGCACCGATCATGTTCTTGCCGAGCGGATGGTTGATGCCAGTCTTGCCGCCCACCGAAGAATCCACTTGCGCCAGCAATGTGGTTGGAACCTGGATAAACGGCACCCCACGCAGATAAGTTGCGGCGGCGAATCCGGCCAGATCGCCGATGACTCCACCGCCCAGCGCGATGACCGTAGTGTTGCGTTCACAGCGGTTTGACAGTAGCGCATCGAAAATAAGATTTAATGTTTGCCAGTTCTTGTGTTCCTCGCCGTCGGGAAGGACGATGGAGATAGCCGCTACCCCATGGCTTTCCAGCCCCATACGCAATCGTTCCAGGTAAAGCGGCGCCACCGTGGTGTTGGTGACGATGGCAACCCGCTTCTGCAGCAGGTAGGGCAGAATAAGGTCGGGCTGATCCAATATGCCAGCGCCGATAAGTATCGGGTAACCACGCTCGTTTGCTGCGGAGGCAAGCTCTACCGTAATGGTTTGCATGGTATTCGTATGAATTTCATGGGTGTTGCAACAAGATTGCCAAGGTGGATCAAGGAACCTCTGAATAGGTCCCGTCTATGTTCAAATCAGCACCCGTTAGCTGCTGTGCGAGTGATTGAGTCAGTTGACGAG
Organism: Nitrosovibrio sp. Nv4; assembly: GCA_945860135.1. Classification (GTDB taxonomy): domain Bacteria; phylum Pseudomonadota; class Gammaproteobacteria; order Burkholderiales; family Nitrosomonadaceae; genus VFJL01. The sequence continues at coordinate 99,216 of CAMAPK010000004.1, read as the reverse complement.
TACTCTGCGTTCCGCTTTCAACAACGATATGCGCTATTTCACAGTAAAGTGGATCACGTTGCGCATAGAGTTCAGCCAGCTTGGCATGGGGATTCGGGGTCTGCAGCAGTGGCCGACTCTTGTCGTGCCGGGTACGCCGCCACAGATCATCCACTGTGGCTCGCAGATAGACTACGGTACCATTACGCCTTAACAACTCGCGATTTTCCATACTCAGTATCGCGCCGCCCCCTGTAGCCAGCACAATATTCTTTAATTTCACCAGTTCCCGCAGCATTTCCGTTTCGCGCTTGCGAAAACCAGCCTCGCCCTCAATTTCAAAAATTACCGGTATACCAACTCCGGTACGTTTCTGAATTTCACGATCCGAATCAAAGAATGTTTTATCCAGATGGCTGGCCAAAGACTTGCCGATGGTGGTCTTCCCCGCCCCCATCATGCCCACCAGGAAAATATTGCCGCCCGCTTCTCCCGCAGCATGGTCTGGCGCCATTGTCACTTTAACTGAATTCATTCGGATGATTGTAGCGGAAATGCCCGCATCCGCGTAATACAAAGAAGCCAGGCCGGGCTCTGCCGGCACTGGGAGAGTTCGCGGTCAGCGCATATTAAGACTGTCTTTCAATATGCGCGGGGTAACAAAAATCAGCAATTCCGTTTTATTGTCCCTTCTTGCATTATTCCTGAACACGTTTCCAAGCAACGGAATATCCCCCAGCAGCGGCACCCTGTTGGTCAGATTATTTTCGTCCCGGGAGAAAATGCCGCCAATAACTACCGTCCCGCCATTTTCCACCAGTACCTGCGTGGTGATTTGCTTGGTATTAATGGTCGGCACACCAGTGGTGGTAACCGTGCCGATGCTGTCCTGGTTGACGTTCAGGTTCATGATGACATTGTTGTCGGGCGTGATCTGCGGCGTGACCCTGAGGCGCAGTGTTGCATCCCTGAAAACAACGCTGGTGGCACCGCTGCTGGTCGCCTGCTGGAACGGGATGCGCGAGCCCTGTTCAATGGTGGCCTCAACCTGATCCGCAGTCACTATCCGCGGGCTGGCAATGACCTTGCCTCTGCCGTCGGTCTCCAGCGCGGACAATTCCAGGTTGACCAGGGTGCCGTTATTGATTTTGATCAGGCTGACCCAGCGTAAACGGCCCACCCAATGCTGCAGCGGCACCTTGCGCACCGATTGCGGGCATGTTGACATTATTAAGCAGGTTCGAGCCACTCGGGGAGCCGCCAAGGGCCAAGGCGCTGGAACCCGCCTGTGTGCCGGAAACTCCCAGGCCGCCGGCGCTGTTACTCTGAACACCAAAGCGAGCGCCAAGGTTGCGGCTGAATGTATCGATCGCTTCCACGATACGTGCCTCGATCATCACCTGCCGCACGGGGATATCGATTTTTACGAGCAGTTTGCGCAGCTCCTCCAGTTGCGTGGGTGTATCTCGCACGAACAAGGTGTTGGTGCGGGCATCCATTGCTACGCTACCACGCTTGCTCAGCATCTTCTGCACCGGATCAGCCAACATGGTTCTGATTACATCGGCCTTCTGGTAACTCATCTGGAAACTCTCGGTGTGGATCGGCTCCAGATCGGAAATCTGCTGCAGGAATTCCAGATCAAGCTTCTCCTTGGTGGCAATTTCATCGCGTGGCGCAATCAGAATGACGTTGCCGACCTGGCGCTGGCCCAATCCTTTGGCCTGAAGCATGATATCCAATGCCTGATCCCACGGGACATCCTTCAACCGCAGCGTAAGATTGCCGGTAACTGTGTCGCTGGTGATGATATTGAGTCCGGTAAAGTCAGCGATCACCTGCAGCACCGCGCGCACATCCACGTTCTGAAAATTAAGCGACAGCCTGTCGCCCTTGAAACCGCCACGGCCGGATTTTCCGTTCGCGAGTCTGTCGGGATCCTCTGTCACCGGTTTCACTTTCAGAATGAATTTGGTGTCCGTCTGATAAGCCGAGTGTTCCCATAGTCCCTTGGATTCGATCACCATGCGCACGTTTTCCCCATGCGTGAGGGTTTCGATGGTCTGTACCGGCGTGGCGAAATCCACTACATCCAGCCGCCGCTCCAGATTACGCGGCAGGGATACCCTGATGAATTCGACTACGATATTTTTTCCCTGCTGACGCACATCAATTCCGATACCGGCATCCGACAAATCCACCTGTACTAGTCCTTCACCGTCGGCGCCGCGGCGAAACTCCACATCCCGTAAACTCAGGAGCTGCGGCCTGTCGGGCTTTACTTCAGCGAAATGTGTGGTCGCACTCGCGGTAGGCTCAGCAACCACATTCCGCAAAGTGATTAAAACAACTTTATCTTCGATTGCAGCAACATAATTCATCGGTCGAGACAAATTCATCACCAGCCGGGTACGGCCTCCAACCTGTACAATATTGAAACTGCGCACCCCCCCTTCGTCAATTTTTAGGATATTCTTGCCCAGTGCATTGGACGTGTTGAGGAAATCGAAATAAATCCGTGCCGAGTCTGAATTGCTCAGGGAAATGCCCACGGGAGCGGCAGTCAGCGGCTGATTCATTGTCACTTTGACCATTGTCACATTACCTTTAGCAGCGGAAACACTGATGTCTTCAATATTATATTGCGCAGCAGCAGTCGGCTCCGTGTCAGCCGCGCTTGCTGGTGGAAGCATGGCCAATAACAAGGTGCATCCCAGCCACGCATAACGATTCATAACAGTCGGTGTGTTCATTGACTTCGCTCCTGATCTTCCAGTATTAGGGTGCTGACACGTTCTGCCCAGTCACCGGTGTTGTCCTGCACGATCTCTTTAAGCCTGATCTCGGATTCCGAAACTGCGGTTATCAGCCCGAAGTCCTGACCCAGATAACTGCCCGCTCTGACCCGGTGGAGGGTGTTGTCCGGCGCCCTGATCAGCGCATAGGTCACTTTGTTCTGCTGCAGCGAGCCGACCATTTTCAGGCTCTCCAGCGGGAAACTCTCCAACAGCTCCTTGCGTCGCTTCAGGTCTGGCTGAAGTCCACCGCCGCCACTTTTCAGCGACTCGCTCTTGCGCGGTTTGAATGGATCGGGAATGTCGAATGCGTCATAGGGATAGTGCTCATAGGGCTTGATCACGGGTGGCGGAACCACCTTGCCATGCAGGTCCTTGCCGGAATCCCTGATGAATTGATCCAGATCGCTATAGGTACTCTCAGCGCAAGCAGATAGCGCTAATGAAATCAGTAGCGGCAGCAGATGAAATCGCCGCATCATTTCTTACCCTCGGCCGCCAATGCGGCAGCCTTTTTCTGTTTTGCCACCTCTTCCTCATCGAGGTAGCGAAACGTTTTGGCCGTGGCATCCAGCACCAAGTCTCCTTTAGTGCCGGGAGCAACGCTTATATTGTTCAGCGTCACGATACGCGGCAACTGCGCGATGTCGCTGGCAAATGCACCGATGTCATGGTAGCTGCCGGTGACACGAACCGTGATGGGCAGCTCGGCGTAGAACTCTGTCATGGTCTCGCTGACCGCCGGCCTGAACAGCTCAAACTGCAAACCACGTCCCAGCCCTGCCTGATTGATGTCTATCAGCAGCGCATCCATTTCGGATTTGCTCGGCAATTGTTTCAACAAGGTACCAAGAGACTGTTCGATATCCTGCAATTGCTGTCGCAAGATATCCAGATTGGCCGCATTCCTTCTCTTTGCCAGATAGGTCTCTTTCAGCTCCGTCTCTTCCGTCTTGGCCCGATCCAGAATTTCCCACTGGCCCTGCCAATCCAACACGACACCAATAGCAATGATCGCCATCAGCAACGTGGCGAGGGCGCCGGCTTTTATGCTCGCAGGCCAGCCGCCCGGATCACGGGGATTGAGTAGTTTTATTTCTTCGGATAAGCTCATGGTGATTTAATTCTTTGGCTTTTCTACAGGTTTTGCCAAATCCGCAGACGGAGTCTTGTCATCGGCATTCCCGGACAGCTTTACATTAAGGTTGAACTCGTTGAGGCGGGCGTTGTTCACCGTGGCAACCTTGATTTCAATCAATGATGGCGCTTCCAGCCAGGGCGACGATTCCAGATTGCGCATCAGAACCGACACCCGTGAGCTGGACTGGGCATACCCTGCCAGATTGATGTCATGGTTGGTTTGCTTGATGCTTCTGAGATAGACCCCGTCCGGAAGCAGTCGTACCAACTGGTCCAGCAAATGCACCACTTCAACCCGGTCGTTCTGCAGAGTTTCAACCACTCTCTTGCGCGCCAGCAGCGCGTCGGTTAATTCCTTTATTTTCTTGATTTCTTCCACCTGCTTGTCGAGGATGACAATCTGCTCTTTCATATAGTTATTGCGCCCATTCTGGTATTCGATTTGCCCAGCAATCGCAACATGGACCGCAGCGACAACTACGAGTCCCAGTATGAATGTCATTCCGGCCAGCACAGCGATTTGCTGCTGCCTCGCCTTACGTTTTAGTTCACGGTGAGGGAGCAGGTTGATGCGGATCATGATCGATCAAAACTGCGCAAAGCCAGACCACAGGCGACCAGAAGCGAAGGGGCATCGGCACTCAGTTGTTTCGGTGTAATCCGGCTGGATAGCTCCATGCCGATGAAAGGATTGGCAACCAGGGTACCTACTTGGGTGCGTGCCGCAATAATCTCGTCCAACTCCGGGATGACGGCGCACCCACCTGCCAGGAAAATATAATTGACAGCAGTAAACTGGGTCGAGGTGAAGAAAAATTGCAGGGCACGAGCCACTTCCAGCGCCAGGGTTTCGCGGAATGGCTGTAACACGCTGGTCTTGTAATTGGCAGGAAGTTCGCCGCTGCGCTTGGCAGCTTCTGCTTCTTCCGGCGTAAGATTGAAATGACTTTGAATTTCCTGGGTAAGCTGGTCGCCGCCAAACGGTTGATTGCGCATATAGACCGATTGCCCATTGCGCAATACATTGATGCTTATACTCGTGGCGCCAATGTCGACCAGTGCGATGATCTGGTCTTTTCCGCCGCCCGGTAACCGGTTTTCAATCAGCTCGAAAGCAGCCTGCGCGGCATACGGCTCAACGTCCATGACCACAGCCTTCAGACCGGCAGTCAGCGCCACAGCTACCCGGTCCTCCACTTTTTCCTTGCGCGAGGCGGCAATCAGCACTTCCACTTCTTCCGGATTGGCGGCTGCCGGCCCCACCACCTGAAAATCGAGGTTTACCTCATCCAGCGCGAAGGGAATATACTGATTGGCCTCGGTCTCGACCTGGAAAAGCAGATCGTCTTCCCGCTGCCCTGCCGGAACGATGATTTTCTTGGTGATCACTGCTGCCGCCGGCAATGCCAGGGCAACCGTCTTAAGCCGCGTCCCCATGCGCTTCCAGCCGCGCCGCAGACTTTCGCTTACCGCTTCCAGGCTGACGATATTGCCATCCAGCATGGCATCCCTAGGCAAGGGCTCGATCGCGTAACGCTCGACCCGATAAACGTTGCCGCTCTTTCCAGCCATGGAAAGCTCAACCATCTTCACCGAAGACGAGCTGATGTCTACACCTATCAGCGATGGCGATCCCGTTTGAAGAAAGGTAAAATCTATGTCAAGCTTTCCATTTAACATTAGTTAGTTAGGAGCAATGCATATAAAATAGATTAGATGCGCTTGGCAACTATAACGCATGTAAAGCATTTTACCAACACACCCCCTATAATGGCATCCGTTTATTGTGGCATTTTTGAGAACAAGCCATTTGCGGAAAAACGGGGTATATACCCCTTATAATTCAAAGATGTTTATTTTGACCCTCCACTTCAAAGCACATTTTTCATGCTAGCGCGCTGGTGGCTTTACCCCATCGCCGCCTTGCTGGGGCTGAGCCTGCTCGGCGCCCTGCTGATTGGGTTCGCGGTGCTGGTTACCCTCCCCACGCTGCCGTCGCTTGAAGCGCTGACTGACTACCGGCCAAAGATTCCGTTACGGGTCTATAGTGCCGAGGGCGTGCTGATGGGGGAGTTCGGTGAGGAACGCCGCGACGTAGTGAAAGTCAGCGAAGTGCCGGAACGCCTCAAGCAGGCGATTCTGGCAGCGGAGGATGATCGCTTTTACCAGCATGGCGGGGTGGATTACGCGGGCGTGCTGCGTGCCGCTTATTCCAATTTCACCTCCGGCGGCGTCCGTCAGGGCGCCAGCACCATCACCATGCAGGTGGCGCGGAATTTCTTTCTGACCAAGGAAAAAACCCTGACACGGAAATTCAGCGAAGCTCTGCTTGCATTCAAGATCGAACACAGCTTGAGCAAAGATGAAATCCTCGAACTCTACATCAATCAGATTTATCTCGGCCAACGTGCCTATGGTTTCGCCTCCGCAGCACAAGTCTACTTCGGCAAAACCCTGGCTGATATCAATCTGGCTGAAGCTGCCATGCTGGCGGGTCTGCCCAAAGCGCCGTCGCACTACAACCCAATAGTTAATCCCAAGCGTGCCAAGACGCGGCAACTCTATGTGCTGCGGCGCATGCACGAACTCGGCCATATCCCCACTCAGGAATTCAAGGAGACCGGGGAACAGCCACTGCGGATCAAGCGCAAATCGCAAGAATTCCCGATACGGGCAGAGTATGTCGCTGAAATGGTGCGCCAGGCGGTCTATGATCGCTATCAGGAAGAAACCTACACCAGAGGCTTCAAAGTCTATACGACTGTGCGGCAACTAGATCAGCAGGCAGCTTACCAAGCCCTGCGCCAAGGCGTGATGGATTATGACCGGCGGCGCAGCTATCGCGGCCCTGAAACAGTTGTCAATTTGCCGAAAAATGGCACGAACCAGGAAGATGCGCTGGAAAGTGTGCTGCAGGATGTGATCGACAGCGATGATATTTATGCTGCCGTGGTGCTGACCGCCAACTCCAAAGCTGTGCATGCTTACCGCAGAGGTGGGGAGAACATCGAAATCACCGGCGACGGCCTCAGATTCGCGCATAAATTCCTCGCCGATACAACCGCTCCCGGTCAACAGCATATTCGCCCCGGAGCGTTGATCCGGGTGCAGAAAAACGAAAAAGGGGCATGGCAAATTGTGCAACTTCCCCAGGTTGAAGCTTCGCTGGTTTCCATCGACCCGCAAGATGGGGCGATTCGCGCGCTGGTGGGTGGATTTGACTTCAACCGCAACCAGTTCAACCACGTCACACAGGCTTGGCGTCAACCGGGCTCCAGTCTGAAGCCTTTCATTTATTCCGCTGCGCTGGAAAAGGGTTTTACCCCGGCAACCGTCATCAACGATGCGCCGATTTCCTTTAGCGCTGCCGAAACGGGCAGCAAACTGTGGGAACCAAGGAATTTTGATAACAAGTACGAGGGGCCGTTACGCATGCGCGAAGCGCTTGCCAAATCCAAGAATATGGTGTCGATCCGCATTCTTCAGGCCATTGGCGTCCAGTATGCCCAGGATTATATCTCCCGCTTCGGTTTCGACCCCAGCATGCACCCGCCTTACATGACCATGGCGTTGGGTGCAGGGTCGGTGACGCCGATGCAGATGGCGGTGGGTTACACGACGTTCGCCAATGGCGGTTTCCGCATCGCGCCCTATTTCATCGAGCGTATCGAGGATGAAAAAGGCAATGTACTGGAGCAGGCCCAACCGGTACGGGTGGCGGAGAACGCCAAGCAGGTCATAGACCCGCGCAATGCTTTTCTTATGACCAGCATGATGCGGGATGTGGTGGAGCGCGGCACTGCAACCAGAGCAAAGCAGCTCAGCCGTACTGATCTGGCCGGAAAAACCGGCACTACCAATGAGCATGTCGATGCATGGTTTTGTGGCTACCAGACCAATCTGGTCGCGGTAGCCTGGATCGGTTTCGACAATCCCAGATCATTGGGGGAGCATGAAACCGGGGGGCGGGCCGCTCTGCCGATATGGATGGGATATATGAGCAAAGTGCTGCAGGACGTCCCCATGACCATTCATACCCCCCCCAAAGGCGTCACGACGGCCAAAATCAATCCGGTAACTGGCCTGAGAGAAGCGCATGGCACAATGACAGAGTATTTCCTGCAGGAGCAACTGCCGCCGGAAGCGGGTCGCGATGATGATGACGCCGCCAAGCCATCGGGCGATGTACCGGATCGGTTGTTGTAGCAGTAAACAAGACTTTACGCTGTTCGCAACTATCCTTTATTTCTCCTGCTTCAGCCAGCCCGCCGCCTCCAGAGCATAATAAGTCAGAATGCCATCTGCCCCAGCGCGTTTGAAAGCCAGCAACGATTCAAGCACGCAAGCACGCTCGTCAAGCCAGCCATTTTGGGCGGCGGCCTTGAGCATGGCGTATTCACCGCTGACCTGATAAACAAATGTGGGTGCACCGAACTCGCTCTTCACCCGGCGCACTATGTCGAGATAAGGCATGCCGGGCTTTATCATTACCATGTCAGCACCTTCCGCCAAATCCAGCCCTACTTCCCACAGCGCTTCGTCCGAATTGGCCGGATCCATCTGGTACGTGTATTTATTCCCCGCCCCCAGGTTGCCAGCGGAGCCTACCGCATCACGAAACGGGCCATAGAAACTGGAAGCATATTTCGCCGAATAAGCAAGAATGCGGGTGTGAATGTATTTTTTGCTGTCAAGCGCTGCCCGTACTGCGGCGATGCGTCCATCCATCATGTCAGACGGCGCCACCACGTCAGCGCCGGCTTCAGCGTGCACCAGCGCCTGCTGTGCCAGTACCGCCACGGTTTCATCGTTCATCACGTAACCGCTGGCATCAATCAGCCCGTCCTGGCCGTGGCTGGTATAGGGATCAAGCGCAATATCAGTGATGATGCCCAGCTCAGGAAAGCGTTTTTTCAGCTTGCCCACTGCCTGCGGAACCAGTCCCTTGGGATTGACAGCTTCGGCGGCAGTAAGACTTTTCAGACCGGACTCAATTACCGGGAACAGTGCCAGTGCCGGGATCCCAAGCTGCAGGCATTTTTCCGCCTGGTATAGCAGAATATCGACGCTTTGCCGCACCACTCCTGGCATTGAGGCAACCTTTTCCTCGCGGTTTTTTCCATCCAGCACAAACACCGGGTAAATCAGATCATCTACACTTAAATGGCTTTCTCGCACCAGACGGCGGGAAAATTCATCGCGGCGTAAACGGCGCATCCTTTTCTGTGGAAACTGGCTAAAAATTGACATCATCTGCCCATGATAAAAGGTAAAAGAACAAATCTAACAAAAATTTAACATCCAGGGAACTTGTCCCATGACTTTATCGTCTTATTAACAGACGATGTTTGACTGTCTCCCGCTTCCCCTCCCTGAGCGGGGCCTTAATACTTGTTAAGGCAGTTTGCCCCCGGTTTTATTCCCCTTTAACCGGGGGTTTTTTATTTCAGGCTTGACCGTCGGCTTTGATTCCTGCGTCAAGGCTGCATCTAATCCAAGCCAGCTTCCCAGTACGGCAGTCGCCTCTTCAATCCCTTCTTTGGCCGGGGTGGAAAAGAGTTGGACGCTGCATTGGGGATAGCTTTCCCGCAAAAAAACCTGTACCTCCTTCAGAGTTTTTCTGGCCTGCTGCCGGGTAAATTTGTCCGCTTTGGTAAGTATCACATGCACCGCTTTACCGGTTGGCGCAAACCAATCCAGCATCCGCCGGTCCAGCGGGGTTAAAGGATGACGCACATCCATGATAAGCACCATGCCGTGCAGCGACTCCCTGGTTTGCAGATAGGTGCTAAGCAGGTGTTCCCAGTGCTGGCGGATTTCCAGCGGCACCTTGGCATAGCCGTAACCAGGAAGATCAACCAGAAAACGGTCATTTCCCAGTTGAAAAAAGTTGATATGCTGAGTGCGCCCCGGTGTCTTGCTGACAAAGGCGAGACGGCCGCGATTGGCAAGAGTGTTAATAACACTTGATTTACCGGCATTGGAACGTCCGGCAAAAGCGATTTCCACTCCACCTGGCAGCGGCAAATCTCGTATGTGATTGACGGTAGTGTAAAAGGTCGCGTGTTGAAAAAGAGACATGGATTTCCGGGTCAGATGTAGTGGAACTGGAAAATTAATTGTTGGCCGGGCGGCAACTGAACTTACAGCGGGGTCCCTGCAGCTTCTTCGGCAATGGCCACCAAACCTTCCAATACCAGATTATCTGCCATCCTGGCGGGAGTATTAAGCTGCGCCAGCAATAACGGCGCCGTACCGCCGCTCACGATGCAGTCAGGTACATGGCCCAGAGTGGCGGTGAGCAGTATAACCATGCGCTCCACTGCACCGGCCAGCGCCTGCACCCCACCACTGTAGATGGCATCGGCGGTGCTGTCCGGATAGTCACGGAATTCCCCTGCTCCAAGTTTCAACGATGCAGTGTTTGCCGTCAACGCTTTCTGCATCAATTCAAGACCGGGAACGATGATACCGCCAAGAAACTCGCCCGTGTCGGACAGGGCGTCCACTGTCATGGCGGTACCGGCATTCACTACCAGGCAACCCTGCCGTTGCGACCTCCATGCCGCAATCAGTGCTGCCCAGCGATCGCTGCCAAGTTGCGCTGGATCGGCATAGTAGTTGCGTACTCCGCACTGATATGCGCTGGCGACTGCCCATTGCGGCTCGGCTTCCCAACGGGAACACAACTCCAACAACTCTGCCTTCGTTTGCTCGCCAGCCACGTTGGAAACCATGATACGCGCTGGTTCTGGCAAATCTTGCCATGCCTGCCTCAGCAGCGCGCCGCCACTTTGCGCCATCACTCCTTGCTGCAACCAGCCATGCCCATCATGCAACCCCCACTTGATGCGGGTATTGCCGGAATCAACCGCCAGCAAATAGGTCATGTCATGCCACCTTGCGCAGGGTGATTTCGCCGCTGCTGTAGCCGCGATTGCCTGCTGGAGTCTGCAATAGCAGCGAACCGTCTTCCCCCACACCATGCACTACGCCTTCCTGGCTGGAGCCATCGGGCAGGTACAAGGTAACGCATTTATTCTCGAAACCGTGACTATGCACCCACTCTTCCCGGAAGGGTGCAAAACCTTCGCGTTCAAACTCTCTCAGTACCGCCACCAACTCGACCAGCAGCGCAGCCAGCAGCTTGTTGCGATCCGGTATTTCGCCAGTGATGGCAAACAGGTCTGTCGCACCCTGGTCTATGCGCGCCTTTATGCCATCCGATAGTTTCAGATTCATGCCAATACCGATCACAGCAACAGTGGGGCCCAGCATATCTCCCTGCAACTCGATCAGGATGCCCGCCAATTTACGGTAGTGGAACAGCACGTCGTTAGGCCACTTGAGCACTGCACCTCTGATCCCGGAGGATTGCAGCACACGGGCGATCGCCACCCCTACCGCCAGGCTCAGGCCCGACAAGAGATTGGCACCCTGCTGGAAACGCCACAGCAGAGAGAACGTAAGACCGTCACCCAGACCGGAATGCCATTCCCGCCCGCGGCGCCCGCGTCCGCCGGTTTGCAGTTCTGTCGCCACGACACGCACACCACCGTCAGAATCCATTGCCATTGCAGCCTGCTGCAACAACAAACTGTTGGTTGATTCGGTGGTGTCCAGAATTTCGAGACGAAACGTTTTTGCTTCCGTGCCGAGATGCTGCAGAATCACCTCCCGTTCCAGCCATTGCATCGGGTCGGGCAGCCGGTAGCCACGGCCATGAACCTTATGTACCACTAACCCCACTTCATCCAGTCCGCGCAACGCGAGGGACACGCTGGCGCGCGACACACCAAGATTTTTGGCGATAGTTACACCGGAATGGAATTCGCCATCGTTCAACAGACGCAGAATAGAGAAAGCGAGCGACTTCATGGCAAATTATCGGCAGAGGTGGATCACGGGTGCAACTGTTTCAATATAGACTCTTATTCGCACTGAATCCGAATGGCTGGTCATTATATAATGTGCTGCGCCATGCATGGCGAATTACCTCGCGAGAAGCCAACTTGAAAGACACACCTGTAATCACCCCGCTCACTACCCCAATTGCGCCTGCTGCCAATTTCATCCGTAACATCATCGACGAGGATAATCGCAGCGGCAAGTGGGGCGGGCGCGTGGAAACCCGGTTTCCGCCTGAGCCGAACGGCTACCTGCACATCGGCCACGCCAAGAGCATTTGTCTCAATTTCGGTCTCGCGCGTGACTACGGCGGCGTCTGCCATCTGCGCTTTGACGATACCAATCCGGAGAAAGAAGAACAGGAATACGTCGATGCGATACTCGAGTCAGTCAAATGGCTCGGCTTCGACTGGGGACAAAACCTTCATTACGCTTCCGACTATTTCGACAAACTGTATGCATTCGCCGAACACCTTATCAACCGGGGACAAGCCTATGTGGACAACCTCACTGCCGAGGAGATCCGTGCCCTGCGCGGCACTCTGACCGAGGCCGGCGAGAACAGTCCGTACCGTGAGCGCAGCGTCGCGGAAAACCTCGATCTGTTTCGCCGCATGAAAGCAGGAGAGTTCGCCGATGGCGCGCATGTACTGCGCGCCAAGATCGACATGACTTCTCCCAATATCAACCTGCGCGACCCGGTCATCTACCGTATCCGCCGGGCGCATCATCACCGTACCGGCGACAAGTGGTGCATCTATCCGATGTACGATTACACCCACTGCATCTCCGATGCGCTGGAAAGAATCACTCATTCCATTTGCACGCTGGAATTCGAGGATCATCGCCCGCTCTACGATTGGGTGCTGGATCAACTGCAGGATGTGGTTCCCTGCCATCCGCAGCAAATCGAATTTGCCCGATTGAATCTCACCTACACCGTAACGAGCAAACGCAAGCTGATGGAACTGGTGGCAGGCGGTTTGGTGGACGGCTGGGATGATCCCCGCATGAATACTCTGGTGGGAATACGTCGCCGTGGTTTTACGCCCGAATCCATCCGCCTGTTTGCCGAGCGCATCGGGGTCAGCAAAGCCGATTCGTGGATAGACATGAGCGTGCTGGAAGACTGTCTGCGCCAGGATCTGAACGAACGCGCGCCGCGCCGCATCGCCGTGTTGAAGCCGCTGAAACTCATCATCGACAATTACCCGGAAGACAGCGAGGAGGAATGCCTTGCCCCCAACCATCCGCAAAAGCCTGAATGGGGAAAGCGTGCGGTACCCCTGTCAAGAATCATTTACATTGAACACGACGATTTCATGGAAGCGCCTGCCAAAGGCTACTTCCGTCTTTCGCCCGGCGCGGAAGTGCGGTTGCGTTATGCCTACATCGTGAAGTGCGTCAGTGTAGTGAAAAATGTCAGCGGCGAAATTGAGGAAATTCATTGCACCTATGACCCTAACACCAAGAGCGGTACCGCAGGTGCGGAAACACGCAAGGTCAAGGGCAACATCCATTGGCTCTCGGCCAGCCATGCGCGCCCAGCCGAAGTGCGGCTGTTCGATCGGTTATTCGCCGATCCCCATCCAGATGCGGGCGGCAAGGACTACAAAGCGTTCCTCAATCCGCACTCGAAGGAAATCATCACCGCCTACCTGGAACCCATACTCAGTGAGGTCCAAGCGGAAGAACTGTTTCAGTTTGAACGCCATGGCTACTTTATCGCCGACCGGGTGGAGACAAAACCGGGCAAACCGGTGTTCAACCGTGCGGTAACACTACGCGACTCGTGGGGGAAGAGTACTTGAGAGTCCTCCCCGGCGCTCGCCCCACGGACTTCACGAATACTTCACTTCTGCCTGACACTTTCCTCACCTGCGCCATGTTAATTTGCCCACCGTGGCGCAGTACTCCACTTTTTTAGTCGGAATTAGCGGTCCATAGCGGCTCTGAAACCAGCAACACTGTGACCGGAATAATTGTACTTGCACCTGCTGTCTAGCCGCGCCGACTCCTTATTTTGTGGAGCCAAGGGAGCATACGCGAGGAATAGTTGAGATTTCTGTCATTCAATTTCAAGAATCTAATACACACTTGGTAAAGGGGAGTTAAGTGCTAAACAAACAAAGAATTCTCGCGCTATTGGCAGCGTCTGGCCTGATGCTCTCAGGTCCCATAGCTGCAGCCCAAGATCCAAATGATGCCGTGGATTTCCAGTCTTGGAACAATGTCACAGCAATCGGCAAGTTTGATGCTCTGGGTATCACCAATCCAAAGCTGGCGAACTTCAGGTGGTGGATGGAAGGACAAGGGCGTTTTGGCGATGACGGAACACGTTTCTCCCAGGCCATAATCCGCCCTGGCATCGGCTATCAAATTAACAGGACTACCAGTATCTGGGCGGGTTATGCCTGGGCCCCGACCACCACGCCCTTTGCCAACCACGCTTTCGACGAACATCGGATGTGGCAGCAAGCATTGTGGAGCGATCGATACAAAATAGGTCCTTTCAATCCGACGTTCGCTCTGCGTAGCCGCATCGAAGAACGCTGGGTAGACAATTGGAAGGGGCAGGATACCGCTTATCGTTTCCGGCAATTGGCCAGGGTGTTGATACCGCTCCCGCAAGCACCAGCCTTTGGTTTGGTACTGGCCAACGAAATATTTGTCCATCTCAATCCGGCTGACTGGGGGCCGCGTAGCGGTTTCGATCAGAACAGGGCATTTGCCGGAGTAGCTTACACCGTCAACAAAAACGCCCGAGCCGAGATCGGCTACATGAACCAGACGCTTAACAGAATAAACAATTCACAAAACCTAATGGATCATATTCTATCGGCCAATTTGTTTCTCAATTTCTAGCAATGGAAGTGGAATACAGAGCAATCGTAGCTCTTTTTTCTGTAGCGTTTCTGCTCTCATCGGGCCAGTCTGGCGCCAACCAGACTGGCCCGCTCAATTATGCCCAGTGTATAAAAGCAGCCGGTAACACGGCTGCTAGTGAAGCCGCGCGTTCCTGTCTCGAAAAATTCTCGGGGAAAGTACCAGAAGACGAAAATCTGACAGCCGAAGCGCTGGTCAAACTTGACGCTGATGGTGGCTCTGGCTATGGCATTTTCAGCGGCAGCATCTACAACGGCAACAGTGATTACACTGTCACGCAAGTAACCATTCTTCTCACCCCGATACCTGCCGGATCACCTCTGATCACGAGAGAATACAATATCGATGTGACCGTGCAACCGCTTACCAAGAGCGCACTTTCAGTGGCACTGATATCCGATGTCACCCGCGAGTTCTCGTGGAGCCTTACAAAAGCTCGCGGCTACAAAGCTCGCTGAATATCCCAACCAAGCGGAGTTACCCCTGTTTTTTTCAGCCTTAGCCGTCAAAAAGCGTTGCTATTGAGCAGTATCACCTGTGTCAACTCCTACAGCAGAGGTTTGAACATGGCCTCCAGCTTGCTGCGGCTGAGGAGGCCCAGATAGGTACCAGTGATTTTTCCGCTGCGATCAATAACGACGGTAAAAGGCAAGGCCCCCTGCTTGTTTCCTGCCGCTTCAGCCAGCGCCATGGCTTCCATGCCCCCTGTCAGCACCGGGTAATTGATGCCGATGTCTTCGCTGAAAGCCGCAGCTCTCTCCCGCTGATCCACAGCGATGCCGACAAAAAGCAGCCCCTGATTACGGAACTGCTCCTGCAGCTCAATGAACTCGGGAATTTCCTTGCGGCATGGTTCACACCAGGTCGCCCAGAAATTGATCACCAGAACTTTGCCGCGCCACTGTGAAATAGTCTGGCTCGTACCTTGCAGGTCAGGCAGACTGGCGGCAAGTATCGTCTCCGCTCCTTTATTCGCGCTGCCTGCTGCAACTGCAGCGGAACTGCTGCCGCTCAACTGCCCTCGCAGCAGCAGACCGGCGGTCACGGCAAATGCTGCGATGCCCGCATACAATAACATCTGTTTTAATTTTGTCATCAGATCAGTACTGCGTTGAGTACTGCGAGAAAATTTTCTGCGTTCTGATAACCTATCAGCCTGATGCCAGGAATTTCACGCCCCTGCTGATCAACAAACAGGATGCCAGGCGGACCGAACAACTTGAAGCGTTTGAGCAGCGCCATATCATCCGGCGTGCCGGCGGTAACATCCACCTGCAGCAATACCACATCTTTCAACCGCGACTGCACCCTGGCATCGGTAAACGTGAAACGCTCCATTTCCTTGCATGAAATACACCAGTCGGCATAAAAATCTATCATCACGTATTTGTCCCGCGACTGCAGGATGTGCTGGTCAAGTTCGGCTATCGACTTTACCCGCTGAAATGGTAAATGCCCCGCCTCGCCGACATTTACCTTGCCCGTCCCTAACGCACCAGCGCTGGAGATATTTAATTTTGCGAGAGGCTGCAGAATGTCACGCCCCCCCGACAGAACCCCTATCAGCATGGCCACGCCGGTCAACAACGCGATCAGGCCCAGTCCTTTCAGGAATTTGCGCAAACCGGAAGCTGCTGGCGGCAATGGGTCAACAGCATGCAGATATATGGCAGAGACGATCAGCAGCGCCGCCCACAGCAGCATGTGCACTACTGCCGGAATCACCGGTGATATCAGCCAGATCGCCACCCCCAGCAGCAGCACGCCAAAAAAGCGTTTGACCGATTCCATCCAGGGACCTGCTTTGGGCAGCAGTGCTCCGGCGGATGCACCCAGCAGCAGCAGCGGCACACCCATACCCAGAGCCATGACAAACAGCGCTGAACCGCCCAGCACCACATCCCGTGTCTGGCTGATGTACAGCAATGCCCCAGCCAGCGGCGCGGCAACACAAGGCCCGACTATCAGTGCGGACAGCGCGCCCATGCCGAATACGCTGGTCAAATGCCCACCTTTCAGGTGCCCAGCCTCTTCGGAAAGCTTGCTCTGGAGAAGACCCGGTAATTGCAACTCATAGAAGCCGAACATGGAAAAAGCCAGCACGATGAATACCAGCGCAAATGTTCCCAGCACCCAGGCATTTTGCAGGGTTGCAGACAGCATTGCACCGGAAAGTCCAGCTGCCACGCCGGCGGCAGCGTAAGTAAGCGCCATCCCCATGACATAGGCCAGCGCCAGAATGAAGCCGTGAGTCTTGGTGATGTGCTGCCCCCTGTTCGCAATGATCCCCGACAGGATGGGAAACATCGGGAACACACAGGGGGTGAATGAAAGCAGCAGACCGATGCCAAAGAAGCCGGTCAGAATCAGCCAGAAATTGCCGCTCTCGAACATCTGCTCGATTCTGTTCGATTCTGTCTCAATGGCGGGAGACCTGGCTGGGGACTGGAACAGTTCCGCAGTCGCATCCGGCCTGGCAGCAGTCGCATCGTTGCTGATCGCCTCGGCTACTGCCCCGACCACGGCGCGTGCAGCCGGCAGCGTCAGTTCGATTACCTTGCTGATGGGAGCGTAGCAAACACCTATCGGTTCGTTGCAGCCTTGATAGGTAGCGGCAAGAGTCAACTGGTTCGTCGCCGATGCTGCGCGCTTCAGGGAAATTATCGCCTGAAACGGTTTGTGAAAAACCTCGACCTGACCGAAAGTCAGATCGCTTTTCATCTCTCCTTGCGGCAGCGAGATTCTTTCAATGAAGGTTTCGCTGTCTTGTGGCTTGAATGCTATTTTGTCGCGATAAAGATAATAATTCTTTGCCGGGGCAAACTCCGCTATCAGCGTATTCGCATCACGCACCCTGACCGTAAGCTTGAAAGCCTGATCCGGCGGCAACAGCTCCTCTTCACTCTGGCCGAGGTTTGCACCGAGTTGCTGCAATCCGGACAACAGGCTGAAAGGTTTCTTCTCTTCAGCGAAGGCATTGATGCTGACGACACAAAGCAGCAGCAATAAATAACGGGGCAGGCGCATAGGTAATGCGATTCTGTTCATGTTTTATCCGGAAATGCCAGCGTTTCAGCAGCTATCCATTGCATATAAGCAGGCAAGCCGTCGCTTATTGGGACAGCAATAATTTCCGGGAGTTCGTAAGGGTGCATCGCTTTCACCGCCTGCTCCACCCGGGGATAATGCTGCGCCAGGGTCTTGATGAATACCGGCACTTCGCTGGCATGCTCGATTTTTTCCTGCCAGCGATAGACAGAAGTGCAGTCAGCCAGTACGTTGACGCACGCAGCCAACCGTTCATCAACCAGTTTTTGCGCAAGCGCCAAAGCGCTCGCCCTATCAGGAAAATTGGTAATGACCAGTATGGATTCCATCGGACAGTTGGTACCAGTTAGACCGGCAGGCAGGATTTTACCCGCTTTCCGGGCTGATTGCTGCGCTCGCAGCAATGCCTGCGGCTACAGTCGGGTAACGCAGATTTACATGCAACTCCTGCTTCATGCGCGTATTCGTCAGACGCCGCGATTCTCGCATGAACGACAGCATGCCCGGCGATATGCGTCCGTCAACCTCGGTGCGGGCAATGCGCGGCGGGTGCGGCAGGCCGAACCGGTCCGCCACCAGATCGAAATACTCGCCCATTTTCAGATGCGAATCGTCACAGACGTGATAAACCCTGCCCGGCTTTGCGTGGCGCAATGCGGCAACAACGCTGCCGGCAAGATCATCGGCATGGATATGGTTGGTGTAGCTATCTTCTTCCGGCAACAGCGCCGACACCCCTTCGCGCAAACGGGCCAGCGGCAAGCGCTCGGCAGCATAGATTCCCGGCACGCGCAGGATCGAAATATTTACCCGATTGCGCTGTCCCCACTCTCGTACCTGCTTCTCTGCATCGACCCGGCGCATGGCCCGCTCGGTTTGCGGGTTGAGTGGATGAGTTTCATTTATCAATGCGCCGCTGCAGTCGCCGTACACCCCGCTGGTGCTGATGTAGACCAGCTGTTGTGGTAACATGCGCCCTATTGTTTTCGAGCGCTTTGTCAATGCCGCCAGAAGATTGGCCGTACGCGTATCGCGCCTGCCGTGCTCCGGTGGTGGTGCCAGATGCAACACTGCGTGCGCCATGCCCGCGAGCTTGACGAGACTTCTGGAATTGTCGAGATCTCCAGATACCGGAGTAATCCCATGCGAACGTAGCTGATGGCATTGTTCCGCTCTGCGGCACAGCCCCAGCAACCGATAGTGTGGCAGCAGCAGCGGTGCTGCCCGCAAGGCAATGTCGCCGCAACCAATGATTAAAAGTGTTCGTTTCATCCCGATCTATTTTATTGACTGCCCGTTATTTTTGTTGCAGCGTTTATAAGCCAATGTCGTATCGAATCACTATCCAGCCCAGCGGCCATGTTTTCGCTGCAGAATCCGGTGAAACCGTGCTGCAAGCCGCATTGCGCCAAGGCTTCCCGCTGCCCTACGGCTGCCGCAACGGCGCTTGCGGGAGTTGCAAAGGCAAAATCATACAGGGAACGGTTGATTTCGGCAGGCATAACGCAGATACGCTGACTGATGCGGAAAAGCAGGCAGGCATGGCTTTGTTCTGCTGCGCCTTGCCGCTGTCGGAACTGGTGATCGAAGCCCGCGAAATCGGGGCGATCAAGGATATTGCCGTCAGAACCATGCCATGCCGCGTCCACCGGCTGGAACGGGCCGCACCCGACGTGATGATCATCTCCCTGAAGCTGCCGACCAACGAACGGCTGCAGTTTCTCCCCGGGCAGTATATCGACATCCTGATGAAAGACGGCAAACGCCGCAGTTTCTCACTGGCTAATGCGCCGCATGACGACGAATTGCTGCAACTGCACGTGCGCAACTATCCCGGCGGCACCTTTTCCGAGCACGTGTTCACCTCCATGCAAGAGAAGGAAATTCTGCGCTTTGAAGGACCGCTCGGTACCTTTTTTCTGCGTGAGGATTCGGACAAACCGATCATCTTCGTCGCCAGCGGCACCGGCTTCGCACCGATTAAAAGCATGCTCGAGTACATCTTCCACAGCGACAATATGCGTGGCAGCGAACGGCAGATAGTGCTCTACTGGGGCGCCCGCACCAAAGCCGACCTCTATCTGGCGAAACTGGCGGGAAGCTGGCAACAGACGCACGACAATTTCACTTTCATCCCGGTATTGTCAGAGGCGCTGCCGGCAGATGACTGGCACGGCAGAAGCGGCCTGGTGCATCAGGCGGTGCTGCAGGATTTCGACAGTCTCGCCGGATATCAAGTATATGCCTGCGGTGCCCCGGCAATGGTGGCGGCGGCCCACACGGATTTCATCCAATTACAGGGTCTGCCGGAAGAGGAATTTTTCTCCGACATGTTTACTGTTTCGTCGAGCGGGCTGAAATCTTAAGTTCCCATTCGCGTACTTCGCCTGAGACGATTCTGAACAAGGGGTGAGGTTCTGGAATTCGCACGTTTTGCCAGTGAGTCAGCAGTGCCGGACTGCGCTGCGCAAGTTTCCTGCCAAGATGCTCCCATTCATACATCAATTGGCCACTGGTTTCTTCCAACTGACCATGCATGCAGGCGCAAATTATTTTTGTTTTGTCAAAATGGTAGCCGCGTCGATCGGCTTCCTCACTGACAGCGCGCAGATAATCTGTAATGCATCCAAGGGGGTTACTCTGCGTCTGGAAGCGGCGTAACTGCGGATGGTGACGATAGCCGCTGGTTTCGCCTTGCAACACTTTCTGCGCCAGCAACGCTTCGCGCCAAAGCGCAACCAGCCCTTGCGGATCGAGATATTTTGGGTGCAGTGTCCAGAGTCGCATTATTCAATTTTTCACTGCCCCGTCCTGGACGCTTCCAGGTGCTTCAACACCAGTTCCTGCCCCTTATTGTAATGCTCTTTTGCCAGTTCAGGCTTGCCGATTTTCTCGTTCAACTGCGCCAGTGCAAAGTAGACCGGGAGACCAGGCTCCACCGACAGGCTCGCTTCCAGATAGTTTTGCGCTTTTCCCCACAACTCGCAATGGACGCAAAGTTTACCCAGAGCAAACAGCAGTTCAGCATCGTTGGCATGAGACTCGAGCCATGCTTCGGCACGCTTGATCTGCCCGATCGCATCTTCCCCCAGGCATTCCGCATAAAGTCCGATAAGTTCCGGATCCCATTGCCAGTCCAGGCTTTGTTCGATGATCTGGTGCGCACTGGCACACTCACCCAGCGCCATGTGCGCATGCGCGGAGGCGGCAGCCAGTTTGCTGTCCTTTCTCTCTGCCGCAGGGATAGCCTGCCAGCAGTCCTTTAACAATTGTAGATTTGTTGCTTTGCTTTTGAGATTTTCCAGATGGGCATTGCGTCGCAATTGCTCGGCCAGAGTCCTGTCGAAAGCATTGCGTTGTTCCAGTTGACCAGCCAGATCCAGCACTGCGTCCCAATTTTTCAACTGTTGCTGGGCTTTCAATTCCAGTCGCAGCGCCGCAGTGTGCTGGCGCACGCCCCCGGAACGCAGGCTCTGCAATACTTGCAACGCTTCTGCAGGACGGCGCTCATCCAGCAACAATTCGGCTTGGGTAACGAGCCGTAACGCGATTTCTTCCGGTGCGGCATTCTCCGCTGCGGCAAGGTACTCATCGCGTCGGGAATATTCCCTCAGTTCATGCGCGGAACGCGCCGCGATAATTGCATTGATCGCGCTAACCGCAGGAGACTCTTTCAGTTCCAGTGCAGCAACTGCAGATTTCTCGGCTTTGGCGTAACGCCCTTCAAGGAACGCCTTGAGCCCATCCAGCATCGCTGCGCGCGCTTTCTCACGACGGCGCTGCAGGCGCGATTCGCGTATCTCCGTCGGCAGTCGCAGGGTGATGCTGATCAGCCGCACCACAAAATAACCGACCAGGAATACCGCTAACAAGGTAGCCAGCAGCAGATTGAGTGACAGCTCGATGCGATAAGGCTGCACTACCAACAACACATAGCCGTTGTTGTAGGTGGCTGCGAGTGCCACCGCCACTGCCGCGATGCACAACGCCAGCAGCCAGAACACCAGCTTCATCTGTTTCCCCGCTCGCGTGCCAGACGGTAATTACGCACTGCGTCCAGACTGGCCGAGATATCCGGCAGTTCTATGCCGATCTCGCTGTCATGCAATTGCCGCAATGCCACCAGCATGCTGGTGGCAGGCTTCGATTTATTGTCATAATAGCGGTTGATCCAGTCCATGCAGGCTTTGACATCCGCCTTGAAACTGGCTGCATCGCGCACCAGCAACGCGTGTCGCGCCGACAGCAGTCGCAACTTGAGATTCTCGCGCAGGAAATACGCCTGTGACGGCGCCAACAGCGGCAAATCGGGCTTGTTCATATTCTGGATGCGCACCAGTTGCTGCATGTCCCCCCAGATTTCGCGCGCGAACTTGAGCCAGATGCTTTCCTCTGCCGGTAGCGGCCCCGGGGCAGGAAGGCTGGTTTGCGGCGGACGGATCTCCATTGCCAGCGGCAGCGTTTCTACTGCAGCGGCAAGATTGTCAAGACGCAGGCTGATACCCACCGTATCGACATAGCGCGCAGCTTTCAGCAGATCTATATCCTTCAGCATGACTTTGCGCAGCGGTGACAACTGCGGGCGATCAATGCGCTGCAACCGGGCATCGGCTTCCTGCATCGCAATCAGCGCGGCTTTCACGTTGCCCGCCAGTTGCAATTGCTGACTGGCAATGAGCAGCAACTGCTCCACTTCCTCCAGCGTCACTTCATCACGATTGCGCGCCACCTCCTGGTAGAGCGCCTCCAGCGCCACTTGCTGACTCTGTGATTCAGCCAGTTTGGCTTCGAGCAGGCTGAGCTTGATTTCTGCCTGGTGGCCTGCCTCGCGCGCTTCTGCCGCAAGATTGCGTGATTCCTTGCCAGAGGCGCCCGCCTCAGCCAGACGTTTCGCCAGTTCCTGTTGCAAGCCCGTGATCTGATTGCGGGTGTCATACCACTGCCACGCCACCACCATGGCAATGACAACGACCATGACAACCACCATCAGCGGATTGATGCGGCTGCGCGGGTCTTGGGGTTTGTCGGTAGCACCGGATTGAGTTTCTGCGTTCATGACTTCGGTGGAGAGCAAATCCCGGTTCCCGCGCCCGGGTTGAAATAATCTGATAACCCCTGCAGCAAACCTGCATCGCCAGCAGCAGTGGAAATCACCTCAGCGCATCCGAGTTTCTTCGCAATCTGCGCAATGCGCTCATGCGACACGAATAACGGGGTTTTTCTGAGCCAGGACTGGCCGGCATCACCCACCATGGCAAACAAATTGCGCAGCCCTTCGCTGCTAGTCACGATAATGGCATGGAGCGTATTACCCGCCCAGGCTTGCAGCAGCGGGGCGATATCCGTGTCGGGCCTGACGCGGCTGTAACATTCCGCATATTTGACTGTAGCGCCGCGTTGCACCAGCGTATCCCCCAGCAACTCGCGGCCACCGTCACCGCGAAAGATCACTACACGTTTGCCCTTAATCTGTTGCAATTCTGCCATCTCGAGCAATGCTTCGCTGTCAAAGCGTGTGGTGGGTGCAATCACTTCGCTGACGCCAAACTGTTTCAGCTCCCTGGCGCTGCCCTGGCCGACGACGGCGATTTTCAGCGTGGCTGGCAATGCCCGTTGCGCGAGTATCAGATTCATCGCCTTGCTGACCGCGTTGGGGCTGATGAAAATCGCCAGATCGAACTCATCCAGATGTGCGATCAAGTCGAGCAATGGACGTGGATCCTTTGCCTCACGAATTTCCAGTACCGGAAACAACAGCGGATTGCCGCCCGCTGCACGAATCGCGGTAACCAGATTGCCCGCCTGATGCGCCGGCCGCGTGACCAAGATAGTGATCCCGGTCAGCGGTTTGGTCACGGATAACTCACGGCTTCAGTCGTGCTCATGCCAATGCTGCCAGAATTTCTTCCGCCCCCTGTGCCTTCAAATCCGACGCCAATTGTGCGCCCATGAGTTCACCTGATTCCGGCTTGCCGCTCAATTCAGCGCTGATCATACGCGTTCCATCAGGGCTGGCGACAAACCCGCGCAACCGCAGCATGCCGTCGACAATCTCCGCAAAACCACCCAGAGGCACCTGACAACTGCCGCCCAGCGCACGGCTCATGGCACGTTCGGCCTCCACGCACTGAGCAGTTGCCAGGTGATGCAGCGGCTGCATGAGTTTTATCAGATCGGGCCGGTCGGCGCGACATTCGATTCCAAGCGCCCCCTGCCCTACTGCCGGCAGACTCAACTCGGCACTCAGCAGTGCGGCAATACGCTCGGCCAGTCCCAGCCGCTTCAATCCCGCCGCCGCCAGTATGATTGCCGCATATTGATCTTCATCCAATTTGCGCAGCCGAGTCTGCACGTTGCCACGCAGCGGCTGCACCTGCAAATGCGGAAAGCGCGCACGCAACTGGCTTTCGCGCCGCAGGCTGGAAGTACCCACCACGCTGCCGGCGGGGAGCGCGTCGAGACTGGCATAGCGATTGGACACAAAAGCATCGCGCGGATCTTCACGTTCGCCAATGGCGGCCAGCGCAAATCCGGGCGGCATATGCATCGGCACATCCTTCATCGAATGCACCGCGATATCCGCGCGCCCTTCTTCCAGTGCCTGCTCCAGTTCCTTGATGAACAAGCCCTTGCCACCGATTTTGGAGAGCGAGGTGTCGAGTATCTGGTCACCGCGCGTCGTCATGCCGAGTATGCTGATTTCGGTTTGCGGGTATAATTCCGTCAACCACTGCCGGATGAAATTTGCCTGCCACAAGGCCAAGGCGCTTTCCCGTGTAGCAATAATGATTTTTGTGGGCATGGATGAATTGGGCATTTATATCACAATGAAAAAATTACGCGATTCGCGCTTGCCGCTTATTTTAGCACGGCCGGCGCCGGCCTGGCTCGAAGCGCAGCGGGGATCCGTCCCTCTCCGTCGCACGCGAGAAATGGCGCGATGAGTGCCCTTGCCCCTGGGAACAACAGTTCCGACAAAAATCACATCGATGCCAAGGATCTGCCGCTGCGGGAGGACATCCGTCTGCTGGGACGCATGTTGGGCGATACCTTGCGCGAACAGGAAGGCGAATCTACTTTCGCTCTGGTCGAAAACATTCGCCAAACTGCGATTCGCTTTCGCCGCGAACAGGATCCCAAGGCGCGGCAAGAACTGGATGCGATACTCAACCAGTTGAGCAACAAGGCTACTGTTGCAGTGGTACGCGCATTCAGTTATTTCTCGCAACTTTCCAACATCGCCGAGGATATTCACCACAACCGGCGCCGCCGCGCTCATCTTTGCGCCGGATCGCCACCCCAGGCTGGCAGCGTGGCGCTGGCATTGGACCGAGTTCTGTCCAGCGGCGCAGACGGGGCCGCATTGGCCAGGTTTTTCGCCAAGGCAGTGGTATCGCCGGTGTTGACCGCACATCCCACCGAAGTGCAGCGCAGAAGCATCCTCGACTGGCAGTTGACCATCGCGCACCTGATGAATGCACGCGACCGCATGCAGCTCACGCCCGATGAATTGCACGATAACGAGGAGGGGCTGCGCCGTGCCATTCAAATTCTGTGGAAAACCCGCATGCTGCGCTCGGCACGCCTGTCGGTACATGATGAAATCAAAAACGGCCTGGCTTATTACCGCTATACCTTTCTCACTGAAGTGCCGCGTCTCTATGCGGAAATCGAGGACTTGCTTGAATCTCGTCTGGGTGAAAATGCCCCGCGTATTCCACCGTTTCTGCGGATCGGCAGCTGGATAGGCAGCGACCGCGATGGCAATCCTTTCGTCACCGATGAGGTGATGCAGCATGCGGCCGAGCGTCAATCGGCGCTGGCGCTGGATTTCTACATGGGCGAAGTACACCTGATTGGCCGCAGACTGAGCCTGACCGATCGTCTGGTAGAGGTGAGCGACGAACTGATGCAACTGGCCGAAGCCTCTCCCGACCGCGCCGAAAGCCGCGCCGACGAACCTTACCGGCGTGCCTTGATCGGCGTTTATGCGCGCCTTGCTGCGACCAGCCAACGACTGGGTCATACCATCACACAACGGCGCCCGGTTGAGCCGGTTGAACCTTACGCAGACAGCACGGAGTTTGTGCATGATCTTGACATTGTGATTCGCTCGCTCAAGCAGAACAAATCAGAATTGCTGGCACGCGGAGCGTTGCGCCACTTGCAGCGCGCAGCGGAAGTATTCGGCTTTCATCTGGCACCACTGGACATGCGCCAGCACAGCAACGTCCATGAGCACGTGGTGGCAGAATTGTTCAAGCACGGCGCGCAATGCCAGGATTATTCGGCTCTGACCGAAGCGGAACGCACACGCTGCCTGCTGACCGAAATCAGCAGCCCGCGTCCATTGCTCTCACCTTATCTGGATTATTCTGATCTCACCCAGAGCGAACTGCGCATTCTGCAAACGGCAGCGGAGATCCACCGGCGTTTCGACCGCGCCGCGCTACCCAATTACATCATCTCCAAAACCGATGGCGTCTCCGATGTGCTGGAAGTCGCGCTGCTGTTGAAGGAAGTTGGACTGCTGCAACCCGGGGAAACCCCGCGTTTACATCTCAATATCATCCCGCTGTTCGAGACCATCACCGATCTGCGCGGTTGCGGCGCCATCATGGACGAACTGTTCTCGCTGCCTTACTACCGCAAGCTGCTGGACTCGCGTGGCGACGTGCAGGAGGTGATGCTGGGTTATTCCGACAGCAACAAGGACGGCGGTTTCCTTGCCGCCAACTGGGAACTGTACAAGGCCGAAACCGAGCTGACCAAAGTATTCGCCAAGCACAAGATTGAATTGCGCCTGTTCCACGGCCGCGGCGGCACGGTCGGGCGCGGCGGCGGGCCGAGCTATCAGGCGATACTGGCGCAGCCGCCAGGCAGCGTCAACGGACAGATACGCATCACCGAACAGGGTGAAGTCATCGGCAGCAAATACTCCGATCCCGAAATTGGCCGGCGTAACCTCGAGACACTGGTCGCCGCCACTGTCGAAGCCACCTTGTTGAGCCACGATATTCTGGGCGAACGTGCCGCCGGTTACTATCAGGTCATGGAAGTGCTGGCAGGCGATGCACTCGCCGCCTACCGCAGCCTGGTCTACGAGACTCCCGGTTTTGAACGCTACTTTCAGGAATCCACCCCGATCAGAGAAATCGCCGGGCTGCATATCGGCAGCCGCCCGCCGTCACGCAAGCAATCCGACCTGATCGAAGACCTGCGTGCGATCCCGTGGGTATTCAGCTGGAGCGTCAGCCGCGCCATGATACCCGGCTGGTACGGCTTCGGCTCGGCGGTGGAAGCATTCGTCCAGCGCGAAGGCGAACCAGGGCTGAAACAGTTGCAGGAGATGCACCGCATCTGGCCGTTCATGCAAACTCTGCTGTCCAACATGGATATGGTGCTGTCAAAAACCGACATGGGCATCGCCTCCCGCTATGCCGAACTGGTGACGGACGTGAAGCTGCGCGAGGAAATCTTCGGCCGCATTGAGGCGGAATGGGAGCGCAGCATAAAATGGCTGTTTGCCGTGACGGGCCACACCGAACTGTTGCAGGATAACCCCACCCTTGCGCGCAGTATCCGCAACCGCATTCCCTACATCGACCCGCTCAACCATCTGCAAGTGGAACTGCTGCGCCGCTATCGCGCCGGCGATACCGGCGAAATGGTGCAGCGCGCAATTCATCTCAGCATCAACGGTGTCGCCGCCGGGTTGAGAAACAGCGGATGAGTTCTGCACTTCTCAGTGATAGGGCAGCAACTTAAGCACCTTGCCCGCCCATTAATTTGGGCCTCTCGCGCCCCGCACAGAAGCAAGACTGCTGTGAAGCTAGACAGGGTTGCAGTGATATAGATAGCGCCAGTGCGTTGGCGCCGGTCGGAAATTGATAAAATTTTGAAATGTCTGCCGATCGACGACTGATCATGATCAAACAAAGCAAATAGCGGTAGACTATAAATTCTTAGACTGTAATTGTCTGGTCAGCGTTCAGCCGGCAACAACATCCTCCATCTGAAATGAAGCGTCACCCAATGCAGGAAGGGATGAATACCTTAACCGAAACGCAGCTCGTATCCATGCTTGAAATGCAGGATGGCATGAACAGCAGGGTCAAACCTGACTGGGTGTCAGCCAACAACAACTGGTATCGAGCCATACAGGTCGAGGCCGTTGAGGCCATCGAACACCATGGCTGGAAATGGTGGAAAAAACAGGAATGCGATATGGCACAGTTGCGCATGGAGTTGGTCGATATCTGGCACTTCATTCTGTCTGCGGTTATCCAGAGCAAGCATGGCAGCATGAGGCTTGCCAAAATGGAGATGATTTCGGAACTCAGTCTTTGCCAGAAGTCAGTTCAGTTCGACAATCAGTACTATGTACTGGCTAAAATGGGATTGTTGGAAAAGCTCGACCTGCTGGTAGGCCTGGCCGCTGCCAGACGAGCCAGTCTGGCGCTGTTCGAATCGCTGCTACTGGATTGCGGGATGAGTTGGCTGGAGTTGTATAAACAGTACACGGGAAAGAATGTCCTCAACGTTTTCCGCCAGGACCACGGTTATAAGGCCGGAACCTACATCAAAGTCTGGGACGGTCGCGAGGACAACGAGCACCTGGTTGAGGTGCTGGACAGCGTTGACTTGAGTTCAGATGATGTCCGTGACGAACTCTACCGGACTCTCAAGGCTAGATATTTACTGGTGCTTGAGGGACAATGATCGCAACAACTTTTTAACCACCATAGGGAGTGATTACAATGAACCGCAAAGAACTGATTGATGCACTGGCAACCAGCACCGGCAGCAGCAAGGCTGATGCTGACCGTAACATCGCCGCTCTGATCGACATTATCACCGCCAACCTGAAGAAAGGCGACAATGTCGCTCTGGTCGGCTTCGGTACCTTTGAAGTCCGCAAGCGTGCTGCACGCAATGGACGCAATCCTGCCACGGGTGAAGCCATTAAGATCAAGGCTTCCAAGCAGCCTGCCTTCAAAGCTGGAGCGACTTTGAAAGCTGCAGTCAACAGCGGGAAGAAGTAATAGCGGCCAAGCAGCAACCGCTAGTCCTCTAGTGGTTGCTGCTTATCTGTTTGAATTGCGATGTGAGCATCATCAATACCAGGAGAACATCATGGCAAAAGGACAGCAAAAGAAAAACAAAGAAGCAAAGAAACCTAAAAAGAAGCCGACACCTGCTATCTGATTAGGGGCCGGGGACTGCCGATGAAGCGTGGAACTTGACGGTACGGCATGGGTATGTATAAAAGCAGAATCACTCGCAAGTGGCTCTGCGTATAGGTGTTTGGCGGAAGCGATGTAGAGCGACTCAATCACCGACCACGCAAAGTGCTGGAGCTTGGAACTCCTTATGAGGTATTCTTCGGGGTGCCGGCAAGCTGCGCCAAGCGACCGCCAGTTGTTGTATTTCAGTACTTGAATCCACGCTATATTAATTATTTTTAAAGAGGAAGAATTTAATGAGTTCTAAATATATTGTATTTATCGTTGCCCTTAGTGCCACTTTGATCAGTTGCGGGAGTGACGCACCCCCGGAAGTGAATGCAACGAATTGTTCCGGCGCGGGAATGCAGGCGGCGCTTCCAACTTTCACCGACGAAGTTGCACGGCAGGCATTTATTGATAATTGCGAAGCTATGATGAAAAAATAAAGCGCAGGACAAGCTGTCGGGATGCAATCGTCTGGTCAGTGTTCCGGCTGGCAGAGATGGTCAAGATTCAAGCGGCAGCAGCAAACAGGAGCCTATTATGCAATCCACCAAAAGAATATTAACCACGACCATCATGCTCTCATTGACCCTTGGTTTGGGTGCATGTGCCAGTCATTTGATTGATGTGCGGCATGGGTCTGAACGAGTTTCTCTAGCGGATGCAAATCAGGTTGCTAATTGCGAGCCCAAAGGTAATATAACCGGTAGCGTTCTTACCGAGATTGGACTCTTCACTCGCAGTGTCGAAGCCGTGGAAGCCAACTTGTTACAATTGGCACTTAATGGCGCAGTAGATAAAGGTGGCGATACAGTTG
This sequence comes from Nitrosovibrio sp. Nv4, assembly GCA_945860135.1. GTDB lineage: Bacteria > Pseudomonadota > Gammaproteobacteria > Burkholderiales > Nitrosomonadaceae > VFJL01. Next base: position 69,412 of record CAMAPK010000004.1, on the reverse strand, counting down.
TTAAAAAAGATACGTCGAAATATGGAGAGCGCACATTCGACATCTATAAATGCAGGCCTTAACTGAATTGTGAGAACATGCCGAGATTGATCCCCATGTTAGTGGCAATCTTGGTTAGTGGAATATCGAACCGCCGAACAAGCTGGACAGCTTCCTGTTTGTACTTTTGACTGTATTTTCTGCGTATGTGCATTATCTACCTCCGAGTGTATTATCACTCTTAATGCGGTATCCGTTAAATCGGGGTAAAACCGCTGCCAACTTTAATTAAAACAACAAGGACTTGCATCACTGCAAGTCCTTGTTTTATTGGTGGGCCGTGTCGGATTCGAACCGACGACCTACGGATTAAGAGTCCCATTATTATAGCTTTAAGGACTTTTAAGAATTTTTAAAAGTGCCTGCATTATGTTGTTTTTATTCAATATTTATTTGAACAGTCATTAATCCGATTGACGCTGTTTTAAATATCCGGTCTACTATGCGGCTACTAACTTCAATTAGTAGCCGCCATGTCCAAGCTCACCAAGTCCATTATTGACGCAATTCCCTACCCTAAGACCGGGCAGAAGTTTTACCGCGATTCAGCAATTAAAGGTTTCGCTCTTCGCGTAGGTACGGGTAGCAAAGTCTATATTGCCGAGAGCAAGGTCAACAATAAAACGGTACGCGTTACCATCGGCCATCATGGTGTTTTTACTGCTGAGCAAGCCCGACACGAAGCTAAAAACATTCTGGGCATGATCGCTCGTGGCATCAACCCCAATGATGCGGACAAAGCCAAGCGGGCTCGTAGCGTAACTCTCGCCGAAGTTTTCCAAGCCTACCTCAAAGCACGCAGCAGTCTCAAACCACGCACCATATATGACTACAAGCGTTTAACGGGAGTCTATTTTGCCGATTGGCAGAACAGACCGTTGGCCGATATCAGCAAAGACATGGTTGAGCGCAAACATCGGGAGATCGGCGCACGCAGTCCTGCTCAGGCGAATTACGCCATGCGCTTTTTGCGAGCGATTTTCAACTTTGCCATTGGGCAGTACGAAGATTTATCAGGCAACCCCATCATCGCTGACAACCCGATCAAGCGACTCTCGCAGACGCGTTCCTGGTATCGGGTAGATCGTCGCCATACCGTTATCAAAACTCATGATCTGGCTGCATGGTTCCAGGCCGTCAACAACCTTACAAACGATCCCGTGGGGCGCAATAGAGAATCGATCAGGGATTATTTGCTGCTGCTGATTTTTACAGGATTACGGCGCGAAGAAGGTTTCAGTCTGCCATGGAAACAAGTCGATCTCAAAGCCAAAACTCTGACTATTCCCGATCCGAAGAATCGCCAACCGCATGTCTTGCCTTTGAGTAACTTCCTCTACACCATGCTCGCGCGTCGATATCAGCAAATAGGCAAGGACAGCCCGTTCGTGTTTCCGGGCGATGGCGTGAAAGGTTATCTCAACGAAGCCGGCAAACAGATGAGACATGTTACAGAGGAGTCTGGTGTAGCGTTTACGCTGCACGATCTCCGGCGCACGTTTATCACGGTTGCCGAGAGTCTCGATATTTCGGCTTATGCCGTCAAACGCCTGGCGAATCACAAGATGACAAACGACGTCACCGCGGGCTATATCATCGGCGATGTCGAGCGTTTACGAATTCCCATGCAAAGAATTACCGACTATTTTCTCAAGTGTGCCGGTATCGCGGTCGCTGGAAACGTCTAGCTGCTGCAAAAAGGTTAAGAGTGGGAGGCTGGAATAGGCTAACGGAAATATGGCTGCATACAGTACCAGTGCAATGATAAACGTAACTACAAATAAATCTTGACTTCAACAATAAACATAACTACATTAAACACCATGCACATCATATTCGACGAAGCCAAAGACGTGCTGAATCAAAGCAAGCATGGCTTGTCATTATCCGAAGCAGCAAAACTGGAATGGGATGACGCATTGATATGGCAAGACACCCGCCGCGACTACGGCGAAGCACGCATGATTGCATTGTGTGCGATTGGTGAGCGGCTTTATTGCGTGGTTTATGTTGACCGTGAAGATGCGCGACGAATAATCAGCCTGCGCAAGGCTAATAACAAGGAGAAAATACTTTATGTATCTAACTACTAAATCTGGCCGGAAAATCCTACTCAATACGCCCGAAGAGGATGCGCAGATTACCGCTGCTGCCACGACCGACCCGGATAATTTACCGCTGACTGATGCGGAGCTAAGCCAATTCAAGCGTGGGCGTGGAAGGCCACTTGGAAGCGGGAAGAAAGAACAGGTAACCCTACGGCTGGATGCAGAAATACTGGAGCAATTCAGGGCTACAGGCAACGGCTGGCAGACTCGCATAAATGATGCGCTACGGGATTGGACGAAGCATCACTGACAAGAAACTGAACATGAATCTGAAGGCGGTTATGCCGCGCAAGCGTTGGGTGAAGGGATGATTTTCATCTACGCAAGAGACAAGCTGGATTCTATCGACGGAAAAGCATTGAAGAAAATAAAGCATGAAATCGAAAAAACCCTTGACTGCTAAAGAGCTGGAAGCCTGGGAAAACAGCCGGGATCTGGGGGCTGAATTACTGGAGTCAGTGTGTCAGATGGTTGCCGGAAAAGGCCGTGTCGTCATGTCTCCTGTCATATCCGCACGGAAGAAATCCGGCTTGTCGCAAACCGAGTTTGCCAAGCTGTTTGGTGTGTCGGTACGCACCCTGCAAGATTGGGAGCAAGGCCGACGCCAGCCCAGCGGTGCAGCCAAGACTCTCATCGCCATCGCCGAACGTAGACCGGAAATATTAAAGGAAATGGCGGCCTAGCCATTTCTTGTTGGCAGCAGATGGCCAGCGACCGGGAGGTATGATACTTCTTGCTGGTAAGGATTCTCATACAGCTTAGCAACTTGCCCATAAATGGGTGAATGCTACCCAACGGAAACGATCCCAACGCACCCATTTTTCGACATCACCTGCAAGACTATCCCCGAAATACCCCCTCAGCTCACAATAATCATCCCTAATTTCTCGAAAAATCACCAAAGCCAAAAACAGCTAAACCCGCACCAGCACTCGCTCATAATCACCGGTAAAAAACTAAGTATGTTTTTAATTACCCTTCAGGGGTCTGACCCTTTATTATTTTTCTGAAATTTGTGGCAGGTTATCTCCAGTTCCATCAACTCTACAGGAGGCAATCATGCATGACCATTTACTGACCAGCAAACAGACCACTGACGAGGGCATTTTGAAAGTGTTGGACCGACCCACCGCTAGCAACCAGCAAGGGCGCGCATGCGCGATTCGCGCAGCCGGCGGCGCAGGCGGAGCAGATCGCGTGTGCGCGCCCTGTCCCCCAGCTCTAACAGGGGGGGAAAGTCAAAACAAAGACGAAGACGATGTGAAAGTGGATTGGTGCACAGTGACATGGAAACCAGAACCGGATGAAGTGCTCGGTCTGAATATCCATGCGCTCTTGATACGCGTGATGGGGGACGTGGTCGGGGCCGAAGTTCCAGGGATGCTGGGTTACGCCACCGGCTTCAAATTCTACCAGCTCAGCTATGGTGCCTTGATCTCAGTAGGCCGCCTTGACTATGGCGGAGAATGCCACCAAGGCCGTGCACGCCTGGATCTGTCGGGCACGGGTTGCGCCCAAGTCGATAACTGGCTGCTGCTGCAATCCGAGATTGCCGTTTTTCCAGCAGTGAAGCTCACCCGCGTAGACCTGGCCTATGATTGCATCGATGGCGCGTTCGGTGTCGAGGACGCATTCGACTGGTATCTCCAGGGCGAATTCAATGCCGGCGGACGAAACCCGCGCTACTCAACACCGGGAGACTGGGGCAACCCGTCTTATGCAACGGGCGAGGGCCTCCGCTATGGTCGCACGTTCGAAGTGGGCCGACGTGAGAACGGCAAGATGCTGCGCTCGTACGAAAAAGGGCGGCAGCTGGGCGACTCGACCAGTCCCTGGACACGGTTTGAAGTTGAGATCCGCAACATAGACAGGGATATCCCGCTCGATATTCTGACCGACAGGCAAAAATACTTCGTCGGCGCATATGACTGCCTGCAGCGGCTCATCAATTCCGCCCCGCAGAAGATTGCCACGTACCAGAAAGAAGGTGAAATATCGCTGGAACGCTTTATCTATTTTGCGAGCATCGGTTACGGAAAACTGATACAAGTCTTGCGTACCCGTTTTTCACCCGAAGAAATAATCCAAATATTAGCCAGACCCGGACTGCCACGCCGGCTGGAGAAATCCATCCTGTCCGGCTTTAACGCACAATCGCCACCTGGCGCACGTCAGAAGAAGAAGAAACGAGACGGAAAGGTCTATTCGTAGGACTTGGTGCAAGTACAGAGTATGGCTTCTTGATACAAGCCGGAACCACATGATGCAGGGCACAATCTGTTTCCCTGACATCCACACATCCACACAGTCTGGCAGCGCCAGTCTGTCGCCAGCCCTGCACAGGAGCAAGGCTGCTGTGCCCAATAAAATCATTCAACCGGATACAGTCGGTCTGCTGGGTCATTGCACTGAATCCGCTTCTCAGATTTCCCTCGCTGATTCCTGAAATGCTTTTGATGCTTGGAGTTCTGTCAATAACTGTACGGATAAGGATAAAAGTCAAAAGTCTCAAACGTGCCAAAAACAGCCACTAATGTTTTTTCCAGAAAGCAGTCAGTCAGGCGCGTCAAGTACGTGTTGCCCTCTCCCTACAAAACCAATACCTGTTTTTGCGATTCTCAACTATCTTTATCACCCCATCCGTGTAGCATATTCTTTTCGTTGAAAATTCCAATTAACAGGGGGGAAGCATGGAATTTCTTTTTCTTATTGCCTTAGCTGTCGCTATTGGCCTTTGGGTCAAAAAGTCGGCAGCTGAGAAGGAAATTGCAGCACGTGAACAAATCAACCGTAAGCTTGATCGTCAACTCGAGGAATTGGAGCGTCGCAATAGCGAGCTTAATCATCAACTCGAGGAATCGGTGCATCGCCTTGCTGCATTAGTAAAATACCAAGGTATTCTTGATGCTGAAGCTAAAGCGCAGGATATCCTTGCTGAAGCAAATGACACCTTAAGCCAGGCTAAGATGGCCGCAGATCACGAACGCAAAGATGCCAATCAGGTTGCTCGAGCCAAAATTGAGCAGGCAGATGACAAGTTTAGAGTAGCCGGTGAAGAAGCAAATCGTATCATCGCATCAGCTAAACAACGTGCTGAAGAAATTGCAGGTGAAGCCTACACGGCAATGAATCGAGCAAAGGAATTTACCGATACAGTGCAGGCCATGAAAAATATCATTGAAGGGTATGATGATGCTTACATCGTGCCAAGTTATAGCTTGCTAGATGATCTTGCTGACGAATTTGGATATATTGAGGCAGGCCAGAAACTCAAGGAGGCGCGTAACAGTAGTCGCGCTATGGTCAAAGCGAACGTAGCCGCCACGTGCGAATATGTTGAAGCAAATCGAAAGGAAACGGCGATTCGCTTTGTCGTTGATGCTTTCAACGGTAAGGTTGACTCCATCTTGTCACGTAGTAAAGCAGACAACCACGGGAAGTTGGAACAGGAAATTCGTGACGCCTTTGCAGTGGTTAATTTCAATGGTACTGCATTTCGTAATGCCAGAATCACAGAGCAATATCTAGCTGCACGATTAAATGAATTGAAATGGGGGGCCACCGCTCAAGTGCTTAAGGATGAAGAGCGCGAGGAGCAGCGTCGCTTGAGAGAGCAAATGCGGGATGAAGAAAAAGCTCGCCGCGAAATAGAACGTGCCATTAAGGATGCTGCGAATGAGGAGGAGGCAATCAAGAAAGCAATGGAGAAGATGCAGCAGCGGGTAGCAGACGCAAATGAAACCCAGCGAGCGGAGTTTGAAGCCAAATTGCAAGAGTTAGAGGCAAAGCTTAAGGTCGCCGAAGAGAAAAACCAACGCGCCCTTTCCATGGCTCAGCAAACGCGACGTGGACATGTGTATGTGATTTCCAATATTGGCTCTTTTGGTGATGAAGTATTCAAAATCGGTATGACACGACGCTTGGAGCCGACAGATCGTATTCGTGAGCTGGGTGATGCCAGCGTACCGTTTGAGTTTGATGTACACGCAATGATCTATAGCGAAGATGCGCCGGGGCTTGAGAAAAAACTACACCGCCATTTTCTACGTCAGCAGATAAATAAAGTTAATCCTCGTAAGGAGTTTTTCCGACTCGGACTAACTGATATTCGTCGTGAGGTGGAGAGTTTTGGTATCACCGTACACTGGACTATGGCAGCAGATGCACAAGGCTATCGAGAAACGCTACACATTGAACAGCAGATTCGTGAGAATCCATCTATAGAGCGCGAATGGACGCGATATCAGTTGGGGTTCGAACCAACCCAAGAGGAGGAGGTCGAGCCGCTTTAAAATTGGTAGCCTTGGGCTTTACCTGTTCTTATAACCACGTCCGTCTGAGATGTGCCAGAAAGAGACGGTCGACACGGCTACCGTAGATGTCCGTTCCTCGGCCAATGCTGCCGTTCGAGTCCCATCCCGCTTCGGTCAGCATTGCGTCGGTTACCTGCCGTTCGGTCAGCATCCGCCCATCAAGAGATGCTGACGCATCTTCTCCAAGCCACCATTCAAGCGAAAAGATGCCTCGTAATCAGCGGCCGATAGCCGCGGCCACAGCGGGTGATGTGAGACCTCTTCGCGGCAAGGCGAACTCAAATTCACACCATTTCTTTCAAATTGACGAGTCCGGAAGGCACCTGTAGCACCCCCTTACAACCCCGGGAGCACGGTGAGCACATCGAGCACGATGAGCACATTGAGCACGGGAGCACGCAATATTCAAATAACACTATGATTAATATCGGACTAAATAATATTTGTGCGCCATATAGTGCGAGCTTATACTGTTGTATTTCACCGTTATGGCGGCTATTCATATAGCTAAATCGGCCACTCTGATGGACGAGTACGGCGATATTGTGCGCAATCAATCGTTGTCAGCATGCAGCGGTTAGGGGATAGTTCGGTATCAAAACCAGTGGAGGATTCAATCATGGCAAACGGCAAACAGGCAACCGCTAAGCGAATGAAAATGGCCGAACGCGCGCAGCAGCAGATGGATATACATTTTCCCAATGCGCCGCGTGTTTTCTTGTGGCACCGCAAGACGAACGATGGCTATACGACCCTACCTCGGACGCTACCGATTGCAATGCAGGCCATTGATGCGCAGACAAAGGGTCAGCCAGCTGGGCACACCCTGTTCTGTCTCTGGGCGCGATCCCCTGACCATATCCTTGTCACCATCGAGAACCCGATGACTTTCGCTTGCGAAGCGGGTTTTGTTGGCGAACGGGCGGTTGATACATGGCGGAAGAGGATGAAGAAACTGCGCGAGCTTTTCTTTATCACCACGAAGCCTGGGTCATCGGGGGAATTTCATTACGTACTTCTCATCAATCCGAACGTCGCCTTGGAACGGTTGCGGGCTTCGGGTCTTATGCAAGATGGACTTTATGCGCGCTTCTTAGACCGGGTCACTGACATTGGAGCCTTTGGCGAAATTGAAGCCATCCGAGAGCACTGGAAAACGGAAGCTGCGGCGGCCCAAGCGATAAATGCCGCACCGCCGCCAGCGCCACCGCCACCGCCACCGCCATCGTCTGACTCACCAGCTACTACCTAATGGCACACATTTAGAAGGAGATGAAAATGAACAGAAGAGAATACGGCCGTCGTTGAAGCCGCCCGGCGACGGCCAAGAAACAAGGCCCCGGCAATCTTTCTGACTCTTGGCGGGGACAGAGATTACCGGGGCCCAGGTGGCCACTCATCGCGGCATCCCCAATTAACCGGGGATTTGCCGAATGTAAAGCATGCCGTCTTGAACGGCAATACATATAAGGCAATTTTACCATGACAAATAAGACGTTCAAACCAGGGCAAACCGCCCCAGCTTCAGCGCAGTACAAGGTTGGCAGCACTAGCAAGGAAATTACGGTGCCAAAGGGACATACATTCCCGCCTAGCCAGAAAGCAGGTACGACCTACTCGATAGCAGATCGCACGAACAACAAAAGCGGTCGCGGGTAGTAACTAGCAGCACGCCGGGGCCTTCGGTCCCCGGCTACATTTATACATTGCGTTTCAATTCGCTGAAGCGTAATCAGCATCGTTTTCTATTTGTCGCTAACAAGGGGCGTTGCTGAGTGTGGAGGACCCCCGAAAATCGATTGACATCGGCCTACAGCGAGTTTTCAACAGTGTCGACTGGTTGCGGACCTTCGCCCAGATTTATGCGCTCAACCACCATCAACTCGAAATCACCATCAGAGGATGATTGGTTACGGTGCGCAAAAATAGACTTGTCGCCCCCAGTATTGCGAGATGTTCGTTTTCAATTCCGACCTTCGACAAGCCTGGCTGCACAATACCTACCCTAAAAACGATGTACTTGCGCCGCGATGCTTTTCTAAGCACAACCAGTCTGTCTAGACTTCCCCTCACGAACCTTGATGGGCGACCTCTGCGATGCTTAGTTTCACGTTTGGTCAAGTGGGCAACGAGATTGGCAAAATTCCAAGTCCATTTCACGGACTTTTGCGCTTGGCCGCAAACCTCATAAAGGTCCTTCACACGATTGCCCGGAGCTGCACCGGAGGAATACTTGCAATGCCAAAGCGTGACGGTGATAGTGTCCTCGCTGTCCTCAATCGCAACGATGTCCGCACTTTCCCCGGCGTCGTCGTCGTCGATGATGAACGCCGATGGTCCTTGCTCTAGATATTCAATGAATTTCTGTTGGATTGATCGGGGGCGAAGTTCCTCTCCGTCCCAGCGGCTTTCCTGATTCAGTAACGTGTCTCCCCAAGCAAGTTGACCGATCAAATCATGGTCAAACACTTCAGCCAGTTCCTCTCGCGGTTTCAGCAATATCTCACCTGAGAGCTGTGAGCCATCTGCCAACCGAACCAGCGGAGGGTTGGTGGTGAAGAAATCAGCGGCGGACTGAATTTTGTTAAATGCCTCGATGATGATTTCAGGTCCCTCAACACGAGTGATTGAGTAGAACATTCCTTGAGCAGCATCTTCGGCAATAAGTGTCATTCTGAAGACACCTTCCACGTCTCCGCCAGCCTTCAGCTTAAAGGTGAAGGCGTGCCCAGCCGAGACCCATTCCACCAAATCTAGTTGGCATTCATGAAAGCTGTATTTGTCGTCACCATGCACGACTGTGATGTTGAAGCTTGCTGATTCGAAGAGTTGCTCTGGCCAATCAACCATCATGGCCTGTTGGTCGGGAAGCACGCCGTTCTTTCTGAGCTCAGGAATCAACGTGTATTTGAGAAAGTCATTCGGCTCGATGTTCTCGTTCGACAGCTTCACACCTAGATCACGGCACCAATCTCTCCATCCCGCGAGAGAGTCGGTCTGGAGCGACCAAATCTTTCCTTTGCGCGAGCACCCGACACTCACTCTCCGTCCGTCTTCGTAACCGACGCCCATGACGTTAGATTTCATCTTGTCTTGTTGAAGGACAGGATCGATTGCGTCGCGAACATCAAGTCCAGCGAACATCTGGTATCTGACGTTCCTGCTCAGGCCCGTCAAACCAACACTGTGCAGAGTCAACCGTCGCAAGTTGCTGAACGCTCGAAACACATCTTCGTCGCGTACCGACTGAGGGTCGGTAGACAGGCTCTTCGCCAACTTTGAAGCGAAGTATTTCCGCGAGCTGTTGATGAAAAGAAGACTTCGTTCCTCATCGTAGTAAATGACAAACAAGTCCCATGTGTCGATAACGATGTCACGTGAGTCTGTCCAGTCAACCTTGTCTGCCTGATTGACAATGAACACCAGCATCTGGTCCTGCTGACTGAAGATGGGCTGGTGAATGAACTGAGTTGGCCTAAACGCCTTCTGATACCCGGTATGATCGAAGTCCGGCACTCGAAATACTTCAGTGCTCAGTTTGGGCTTCATCGTTAGTGTGGAGATCTCCAGCTCGGATGGCATCTCCTCCAGTGGTCGAAGGTTTTCTACCAACTCCGACAATCTAGCCTGCGGATCAATGGCGTCGTAGCTCAGATCTGACAGCAGACTGTTCCAATCAGCGTTCTCCTGATACAGGCTTTCTAACGCCTCGGGGACACCGTCTTCGGCCGTATTGGCGACAAAGCTCGCATCCCCAACATTTGCCCCGGCCCTCGCGAAGCGTCCAATGAATTGCAAGGTAATGCCCAAGCTCTTGTGCACCGAATGCAGTGCCGCGACCTTCAGTTGCGGTAGATCGAAGCCCTCACCGAACATGTCAACGCAGATCACTATTCTGTGTTGCTCGTTGCGGATATTCCGCAGGACTTGCTCCCGGCCACGCGTTTGACTGTGGACAAGTACCGGGTTCAGGTCCGGAAATTCGGCGTTGTAGATGTCTGTAAAGAGACGTTGCGCGTGACCAACGGTGTTCGCTCTTGCGAGCAGCATGTGGTTCAGACCGTTCGCAAGGTCGGCTCTCAACTTCTCCACCGCCTTTTCAGCGATCCTCAAGTCCGATAATGAGCTGTCAGGCTCGAAGACCTGCAGGAATTGGATCGGCTTAAAAAATTCGTTCTCTTGTGCGAGTTGAAGGGGGTAGTTGTAGATGATCTTTCCATTGAGGGCCTTGCCGTCCTCTCGAAAAGGCGTGGCGGTGAACAGAAGCATTCGAGCATGCCCGCAGAACCCTGAAAACTTGTTCCACGTTGTCGCCTGGGCGTGATGGGCCTCGTCTAAGAAAACTGCGCTGAAGAGAGCGGCGAATGCCTTTTGCTCCTGATCGTCGCCTCGGCTGATTGAAGCCATTGTCGTTACGACGATGTTGCATGTCTGGATCACGTCGAACTGTGCGGCTGCGGGCTTACCTGTAAGTACCCCGACCACGGGATTCTTAATGTCAGTAACGATGCCGAGTTCCCTGAGAAGCCCATATTCGCGAAACTTGTCCGCAGTCTGCTGACGGAGCGCATCGGTTGGCACTATGACGAGAATCCGATCACCGCGCGACTCGACTGTTACGGCTAACATCACCTCCGTCTTTCCAGTGCCGGTGGGCATCACAACGATTGCCGGATCTTTGCTCAGGCTCCAATGCGCTGCGATTGCATGAAGTGCACCGATCTGAGGAGACCGTAGCCCAGGTCGTGCAGCCTGGCCTGCGGCCGCTTCAAGCTGAGAAACGTAGTTGATGCCATTCCGCCATGAGGCATGCGCTTCTGTCTTGAGGCGGTTGCCTTCGTTAATACTTGTCTCAACTTCTCTGAAGCGGGCGTTTTCGACCTCCAATACGCCTTCTAAGACTACACAGTCTGTCCCACGTATCACATCCGTTGGAGCTAGGTCTGTGAAATCGAAACCGTTGCTGACAACGTCCACAGCATAGGTTGATCCGTCTGCTGCGACCGCTTTTAACCGCTTGAAATTTGGACCGCGAGACCTATGCGGAGTGATTGCGGCGGCACGGACTTCGCTCGCCTGCCCGATGCACGAAGCATCTATGACGCCGTCCCGATTCTGATACGTGAGCTTGATTGGTAAACGAATATGCGTTGCCGCAGCGATGTCCGCTTCCGTAACCATTCCTCACCTCCAACGCCATGTTTTACCAGCATCATACTCATATTGATTCATCACATGGAATCTTAATTGACCGATGCCACCTTCTGTCAAAATCCGGTAAGTTATGGGGAGAAAGCTGAAAGCCGAACAGAGAGTGCGCTCGCAGCCGCGTTTGACTGCCAGCCTTCCTTAGCGATTCGAAAATTCGGCTGCATATGCCGGACGACAGCATATCGCTCCAAAGCGGTCATCGAGGCGAGTGATCTGAACGGCCGTAACGGGTCGAGAGTACGCAGTCGCAGTGCGATAAAGCGGCCATTCGAGATGATTTCCGCATCTATGGCCGGTGATGATGCCATACCGGCCGTTGGTACATCTGGATGCCACCGGCAGCAATGGCCGAGGAGCAGACGCTTGGTGAGGCCAGCATGAATGACCGAAGCGTGTCGGTTTCAGTCATTTCATGACCGGTAGCACAAGCAGGCGCTTCTTATCGACAAGTCTACTATGGGGCTACTAACTTAAAACAACAAGGACTTGCATCACTGCAAGTCCTTGTTTTATTGGTGGGCCGTGTCGGATTCGAACCGACGACCTACGGATTAAGAGTCCGCTGCTCTACCAACTGAGCTAACGACCCGGAATAAACCGGAATGTTTATTCTGAGGCAACCTTGGGGACAAGAACTATCATGCCTTGAAACTCCCGCTGTTGCTTGCCGTACGCTTGTTGTGTTTCCGCTATATCCCAAAATAGATACTCTGGATTGTTAGCAACAAGGGGCTGGTCCGGGGGCATTCTATCAAACTTCCCACACTCTCCAAAATTTCCCGCTCCAAGCTAACCCCGGTGCAAGCAAAAGCAATTCCTTTTCTTGCCTTACACCATGCTTGCGAATTCAATTCGTTTTGCAGCGTTTTCCATCTCCGATAAAGAACCACCGCAAGCCTCCGCCCACATAAACTTGTGACGTAATCTATCGCTGGCACCGCGCTGGAATTTTCGTGCAACTGTTCAAGACAATGAGGTATTAATAGGCTGTTTTTGACAAACAGCACACCAAACCAAACTATGTCATTATTATGGGAATTACATTTCTGACTTGAGTCCGCCAACCCGCAAAAGGAGAGATAGTGATGAAAATAGATTGGACCCTAGTGATCATGACCACGATAGTCATGGTGACAATATCAAGCTTCGGGCTCTTTAATCGATGGTTCATGGTGATGTAGTCGCTTCAAATATCGGCTATTGCCATGCTCGCCAATACATTTAAAAAAACAGACAACCCACGACATCTGTTTTAGCAATTGCCTTGTTATTGCTTTCCTGTGCCGTTAGCCTGAAGCATTCAGCATAAATTACAACTGTGCCGCCCAGCGGGCGGTCAGTTGGCCAAACCATGCTTTACGCATACCTCGTTGTTCGCACTTTTCTGTTTTAATATGCGACACAGCCGACAGCTCATTTTGGTCGGCTTAAATCTTTCTTGCGCGCGCGAGTTTTGCGGACTGCCTTGGAGTGGTAAGTGGTGGAGACGAAGGGAATCGAACCCTCGACCTTCGCATTGCGAACGCGACGCTCTCCCAACTGAGCTACGTCCCCACATGACGGCGTATTCTATACACAAAAAACGGCAGCGTAAAATTGACATTGCCGCAGCGGCTGCGGATAATCCTTTGCGTCGGTCTTTGTCCGGCACCGTTGTCGAACATATCTAGCGCTGCAGCCCGATCCCCCGTAGGAATCCGCGATTCAGACAAGAGGATTTCATGAAATTTTCCGGACGATTCAGTTTTGGCCTTGCGGCTGCCATTCTCGTTCTTTCCGGCTGCAAGGAAACCTTGCCCCTGCCCAAGGTGGGTGAACTTCTGGTAAAAATCGGCCATGCCGCACCGCTCACCGGTACCCAGGCACATATCGGCAAAGACAATGAGAATGGGGTCAGGCTGGCAATCGAAGAAGCAAATGCAGCGGGCATCGTCATCGGCGGACAGAAGATCCGGTTCCAGCTTCTGAGCGAGGACGATCAAGCCGATCCCAAGAACGGTACCATCGTCGCGCATAAGCTGGCGGATGCGGAAATAAACGGCATGATTGGCCACCTCAATTCCGGCACCACTATTCCGGCATCCCGTGTTTATCATGACGCGGGCATTCCGCAGATTTCGCCTTCCGCAACCAATCCCAAGTATACCCAGCAAGGTTTCAAGTCGGCGTTCCGCACCATGGCCAATGATGTACAGCAAGGCAAACTGCTGGGCCAGTTCGCCACCAGGAATCTGGCCGCAAAAAGAATCGCCATCATCGACGACCGCACCGCCTACGGCCAGGGGCTCGCCGACGAATTCGAAAAATCGGTCATGGCCAACGGCGGGATTATCGTGGCACGCGAATTCACCACCGACAAATCGACCGATTTTCGCGCCATTCTGACCGCGATCAAAGGCAAGCAGCCCGATGTGCTGTTCTTCGGCGGAATGGATCCGCAGGGTGGGCCGCTGATGCGGCAGGTCAGATCACTCGGCATCACCGCCCAGTTTCTCGGCGGCGACGGCGTCTATACCCCGGAGTTCATCAAGCTGGCGGGAGATGCAGCGGAAGGCGCTTATGGCTCGCTGCCCGGCGTCCCGCTCGAGAAGATGCCCAGCGGTATCGCCTTTCGCGATAAATACCGAGCCAAGTACAATAGGGAAATTCAACTCTACGCACCGTTCTGCTACGATGCGGTCAATATCATGATCGAAGCGATGAAGCGCGCCGATTCGGTGAAACCGGAAAAATACCTGCCGGAACTGGCAAAAACAGATCACCACGGCGTCACTGCCAGAATCGTGTTTGATGAAAGAGGCGATTTGAAAGCGGGTGCAATTACATTTTATCGGGTGAGAAACGGCAAATGGGAGGTGGCGGAAACGCTGTCCAGCGCGCCGGCCGAACCCGCGTCCACCGCTGCTGTGCCGATCGCGGATGAGCGCGGATAAAACCCTTCCAACATGACATCTGGCTGGTGCGAGCAGAACCTACCTCACCCTGCAATCCATGGACATTCGCGTTAACCACGGTTTAATCCGGCCTTCTCCTGGCTGACCTCCGCCCGTGGATATTTTCCTTCAGCAGATCATCAACGGCCTGGTTCTGGGCAGCATCTATGCGCTGGTTGCGCTCGGCTACACCATGGTCTACGGCATCCTCGGCCTGATCAATTTCGCCCACGGTGAAGTCGTGATGATCGGCGCAATGGTGGCGCTGGCAGTGATTCATGCCTTGACTGGCATCGCTCTGCCGGGGCCGGTTATCGTGCTGATGGGTCTGTTGATCGCCATTCCCGCCTGCATGCTGCTGGGCTACGGCATCGAGCGCGTCGCCTATCGTCCGCTGCGCCATGCCCCGCGTCTGGCACCACTGATTACCGCGATTGGTGTGTCGATCGTGTTGCAGAATCTCGCCATGATCATCTGGGGACGGCAATACATTGCTTTCCCGCCGCTGCTGCCGAACGATGCTTATGTCATTGCCGGCGCAAGCATTACCCTCTTGCAGATTTTCATTTTCCTGCTGGCAACGGCCATCATGGCGGGATTGATTTTTCTGGTGAAAAGAACCCGGCTGGGGCGCGCCATGCGCGCCACCGCGCAAAACCCGGAAGTCGCGGGGTTGATGGGAGTGAATGTCAACAGCGTCATTTCCGCTACCTTTATCATCGGCTCGGCGCTGGCCGCCGTAGCGGGCCTGATGGTCAGCGCTTACTACGGCCTGGCACATTATTACATGGGCTTTCTGCTGGGACTGAAAGCATTCTCCGCCGCGGTTCTCGGCGGCATCGGCAATCTTGGCGGCGCCATGCTGGGAGGGTTGCTGCTGGGGGTGATCGAAAGTCTGGGCGCGGGTTACATCGGACCGCTTACCGGCGGCGTACTCGGCAGTCATTATCAGGATGTGTTCGCATTTTTCGTGCTGATCCTGGTGCTGGTGTTCCGTCCCTCTGGACTGCTCGGCGAACGCACGACTGAGCGGGCATAGCATGAATGATTTACTGACCCACTGGCGCAAATTCAAACGCGAGCCGTATGCCGTATGGCTGGGGTTCGCACTGATCGGCGCCGCACTGGTGCTGCTGCCTTTTGTCACCGATGCGGCGCTGGGTCGTTCCTGGGTGCGGATACTCGACCACACCCTGCTCTACATCATGCTGGCGCTGGGACTCAATATCGTGGTGGGTTTTGCCGGCCTGCTGGATCTGGGCTATATCGCGTTTTTCGCCGTCGGCGCTTATCTGTATGCCTTGCTGGCCTCGCCGCATTTCGGGCTGCATCTGCCATTCTGGACGCTGCTGCCGCTGGGCGCATTGGTCGCCTGCATGTTCGGGGTATTGCTGGGCGCACCAACGCTGCGTCTGCGCGGGGATTATCTCGCCATCGTCACGCTGGGTTTCGGCGAAATCATCCGCATTTTTCTCAACAATCTGAATGCGCCGGTCAATATCACCAACGGCCCGCAAGGGGTGAACATGATCGACCCGATCATGCTGGGCGAGTTCTCTCTCAGCCGCACTCATCAGTTCCTGGGCATCACCTTCTCTTCGGTGCACAACTACTATTATCTGTTCCTGGCATTGGCGCTGCTGATCATTTTCATTTCCATTCGCCTGGAAAATTCGCGCATCGGCCGCGCCTGGGTGGCGGTGCGGGAAGACGAAGTGGCGGCGCAAGCGATGGGCATCAACACCCGCAACGTCAAGCTGCTGGCATTCGCCATGGGCGCAAGTTTCGGCGGCGTTTCCGGCGGCCTGTTCGCGGGTTTTCAGGGATTCGTCAGTCCGGAAAGTTTTCATCTGACGGAATCGATCATGATTCTGTGCATGGTGGTGCTGGGCGGCATGGGCCACATTCCCGGCGTGATCCTCGGCGCAGTGCTGCTGTCGATACTGCCGGAAGCGCTGCGCTATATCGGTCCGCTGGAGGAAGCGCTGTTCGGGCGCGTGATTGTCGATCCATCCGATTTGCGCCTGCTGCTGCTCGGTCTGGCGATGGTGCTGATCATGCTGCTGCGCCCCGCAGGTCTGTGGCCTTCGCCGGTACGACGACGCGAATTTGCCCGCCATGATTAACACGATACCGCTGCCTGCTGAAACCGATCTGCTGTTGCAGGCTGCCGCTATCAGCAAGCAATTCGGCGGACTGGCGGCGCTGACGGATGTATCCCTCACCATCCGCCGCAACGAAATCTACGGTCTGATCGGCCCCAATGGCGCCGGCAAGACCACGCTGTTCAATCTGCTCACCGGCCTCTACCGCGCCGACGGCGGCACGATTTCGTTTGCCGGCATCAGCCTCGCCGGCAAGAAACCCCACGAAGTGGCGCAAGCCGGCATCGCCCGGACTTTTCAGAACATCCGCCTGTTCGCCAACATGACTGCGCTGGAGAACGTGATGGTGGGAAGGAATGTGCGCACCCATGCCGGTGTGTTCGGCGCGATCCTGCGCGACCAGAAAACCCGTGCCGAAGAAAGCGCGATCAGGCAGCGCGCAAAAGAACTGCTCGACTATACCGGCGTCGGTCATCACGCACAGATGCTGGCGAAAAACCTGTCATACGGCGATCAGCGCCGCCTGGAAATTGCGCGCGCGCTTGCCACCGAACCAAAACTACTGGCGCTGGACGAACCTGCTGCCGGCATGAATGCGACCGAAACCGCCGCGCTGAGACAACTGCTTGAGAACATACGCCGCGACGGCGTGACGATTCTGCTGATCGAGCATGACGTGAAACTGGTGATGGGATTGTGCGATCGGGTGGCGGTGCTGGATTACGGCAAGAAAATTGCGGAAGGTATTCCCGCTGAAGTGCAGCGCAATCCCGCCGTGATCGAGGCCTACCTGGGCGGAGCCATGGCATGAACCTGCTGGAAGTGCGCGGCTTGAAAGTTTCCTACGGTGGCATCAATGCAGTCAAGGGCATCGATCTGGAAATCCGCGAAGGTGAACTGGTCGCGCTGATCGGTGCCAACGGTGCGGGAAAATCCACCACGCTGCGCGCGCTGGCCGGTCTGGAACGCCCGGCAGGTGGCACGATGCATTATCAGGGACATTCCATCAGCCACCAGCCTACGCATCAACTGGTCAGGAAAGGACTGGTGCTGGTGCCGGAAGGACGCGGAATTTTCGGGCGGCTGACGGTGGAAGAAAACCTGCACATGGGTGCTTATTGCCGCGACGATACCACAGAGATAGTTGCCGACATGCAACGGGTTTATGCGCGCTTCCCGCGCTTGCAGGAACGCAGCCATCAGGCGGCCGGAACCCTGTCGGGCGGCGAACAGCAGATGCTCGCCATCGGCCGCGCATTGATGTCGCGCCCGCGACTGTTGCTGCTGGACGAACCCAGCATGGGATTGGCGCCGCTGATGGTGCAGAAGATTTTTGAAACCATCCGCGCCATCGCGGCGGAAGGCGTCACCATCCTGCTGGTGGAACAGAACGCCAAGCTCGCGCTGGAAACCAGCCACCGCGGCTATGTGCTGGAGAGCGGTCTGATCACGTTGCACGATGAGGCAAAAGCATTGCTGAGCAACGAGAAAGTGCGGCACGCTTATCTGGGGGAGTGAAGGTTTCTTGTACACCCACCGGAGCATCAGTGCCCGCAACTCACAGCCCCGGATGTGAATGGCAAGCTGATCCCGCAACTGATAACACTCATCCGGGTCGAGATCACCACATTCGGTGACCCAAGCTTGGCAACACATCCGGAGGAGGTGGCAACGCATTAAGGGCAAGCGGGCAACAGAAGCAGGTGTGCCCAAACTATCAATCTGTTGTGGCCTGCACGCAGCATTCTGCAGCCACTGACACATAGCCCGGGGGCGAGATTACCGGGTCGTCGTTCTTGGACCCGTCAGTGCGGTCAAAAGAGGCGGCCGTATACGGAATACATCCGAATCGACGGTCTCGTCTATAACAGAGCGGGGGGGTTGAGAAAGACCGCTGCTCGCTTGTGTCACAACCGTAGTGATGGCTGCCGCTACACTCACCGTCGGAGCCGATCCGTTGAATACTATGACATTGCCGCCACCAACAATATTGAGCGCGTAAGCTCCACTAATTACGCTACCTAACGCAAGCGTATTTCCGGCTGCAGCACCAATACTACTGGCGGATGCAAGGGTAACAAGCCCTGCGAGCGAGGCCAGGCCAGTGCCGGTCAACGCCCCGCCTGCACCAACGCCCGTGCCGTTCAGTGTCACCGCTTCATTGCCGATCGCAACATTCGCAATCTGAAGGGTTGCGCCGCTCGCTACCGTAGTACCGCTGGACGTTGAACCAAGTGCAGCAGTGTTGGCAGCAACCAGTGTGCCCGCACCCACCGTGGTCAGACCGGTATAAAGATTGGCACCAGCGAGGGTCAGCGTGCCCGCACCAAGTTTGGTCAGTGCACCAGTGGTGTTGCTGCTCGCTCCTGCCAGCGTCAGATCAGTCGCTGCTGTCGTCACATCAACCGACGAGGTGGTACCCACGGTCAAGGTGAAATTGCGATTGGTCGAAGCGGTCGCACCCATATATTGCAAGGTACCACCGCCCAGCACCAGATTCGTAGCAGCGCTGCTGGCCGCGCCCATGTTCCCTGCCACACCACCATCGCCGATCGTCGCCACGCTCAGCACCCCGGCATTAATCGTCGTCGCGCCCGTGTAAGTGTTCGTGCCGCTCAAGGCCACGGTGCCGCCAGCGGTCTTGTTCAGTGCAATGCCGCTGCCCCCCAGGATCGCGCTCACCGAGCCGGCTTGCATGTCATAGGCCGTTGTACTCATGAGAGTGCCATTCTGGATCGTGCCACCGGTCAACCGCACCCCAGCTACCGTGTCTGTATGCCCGCCCAGATCAAGCACACCTCCACTTACTGCCAGTGTACTGGTGTCAGCCAATGTATTGGTCGCGTGCCCCAGCGTCAATGTGCCTGCACCCACCGTCGTCAGGCCCGTGTAAAGATTGGCGCCCGACAGCGTCAAGGTGCCGGCGGTGGTCTTGTTCAGCCCCGCCAGGCCGTCTAGGATCGCACTTACTGAACCAGCCTGCATGTCATAGGCCGTTGTACTCGTGAGAGTGCCATTCTGGATCGTGCCGCCGGTCAATCGCACCCCAGCCACCGTGTCCGTATGTCCGCCCAGATCAAGTACACCTCCATTTACTGTCAGTGTACTGATGTCAGCCAATGTATTGGTCGCGTGCCCCAGCGTCAATGTGCCTGCACCCACCGTCGTCAGGCCCGTGTAAAGATTGGCGCCCGACAGCGTCAAGGTGCCGCCGCCAGCCTTGGTCAACGCGCCAGTGGTATTGGTGCTCGCCCCCGTCAGCGTCAAGTTATTCGCTGTCACATCAACCGATGAGGTAGTGCCCGTAGTCAAGGTGAAGTTGCGGTTGGTCGAATCGCTCGCACCCGTGTATTGCAAGGTACCGCCACCCAGCACCAGGTTGGCAGCGAGATTACTGGCTGCACCAAGACTCCCTGCCACGCCGCCGTTACCGATCGTCGCCACGCTCAGTACCCCAGCATTGATGGTGGTCGCACCCGTGTAGGTGTTCGCGCCGCTCAAGGTCACGATGCCGCTGGTGGTCTTGTTCAGCCCCACCGAACCGCCCAGTTTCGCGCTCACCGAGCCTTCTTGCATCTCGAACCCACCGGTGCTCGTCAACGTGCCACTGCCCGTGATGCTGCCCCCGTTGGCCAGTGTCACTATACCCACGATGTCGCTCCGAGTGCCCAATGACAGCACCGCTGTGTTGCCATTCACCGTCACTGCGCCAGTACTGATTACATTGTCAGCCCCATAGGCCAACGTGCCCGCACTCACCGTCGTCAGACCTGTGTAAAGATTGGCACCCGACAGCGTCAAGGTGCCGCCGCCCGCCTTGGTCAGCGCGCCAGTGGTATTGGTGCTCGCCCCCGCCAGCGTCAAGTTATTCGCTGTCACATCAACCGATGAGGTAGTGCCCGCAGTCAAGGTGAAGTTGCGGTTGGTCGAGTCGCTCGCACCCGTGTATTGCAAGGTTCCGCCACCCAGCACCAGGTTGGCAGCGAGATTACTGGCTGCACCAAGATTCCCTGCCACGCCGCCGTTGCCGATCGTCGCCACGCTCAGTACCCCCGCATTAATCGTCGTCACACCTCGATAGGTATTGTTCCCCAACAGAGTGAGCATACCCATACCATTCATAGTGAGGGAACTGGCGGGCGCCGTACTGCCGTCGGCAATCACCCCACTCACGGCTGCATTTCCGGTACCACCGAAGGTGAGCGTGCGGCTCGTGGCAGTGTTGGAAAGATTGATCGCACCGAAGGTGGTGGTGCCGCTATTGTTGATTGTGAGCGTAGGATTGCCAGCAAACGTGTTGGTGAGCGTGTTGGTGAACGTGAGATCGTTCGCGCCGCCCACGATGCTGGATGCCGCCAGCGACACCGCATTGCTCAGCATCCGTGACCCGCTCAAGGCGGACACGGCGCCGCCATTGAGGACGAGCGTACCGGTGCCAAATGCTGCATTGTCGCCGGCGGCCAGTGTGCCCGCGGAGAGGGTGGTGGTGCCGCTGTACGTGTTCGCTCCCGACAGCGTGAAGGTGCCGCTGCCCGCCTTGGTGATGCCAAAGCCCGCGCCACTGACAACCGCCAAGACCGTCAGACCATCCGCCGCATTGGTGGTCGTGAAGGTACGGGTGGCACCCAGTGCCAGATTACCGCTGATCGTGGCGTTCGTGGCCCCGCCCGTCGAGGTGACGTTACCGCCCAGCGTCAGCGTGCCGGCACCCGTGGTGACGGTACCGCCGGTACTACCACTATTGACCGTGAGCGCTCCAATGCTGTCGGAGAAACCGTTCAGATCGTAAGTCCCGCCGTCATTGACCGTGACCGCACCAGTGGCTAACGCATTGGCAACCCCATACCGCAATATGCCCCCATTGATCGTGGTCAGACCGGTATAGGTATTCGCACCCGACAGCGTCAGCATGCCCGTCCCGGCCTTGGTCAGCGTGCCGCTGGTGGTGCCGATGATGCCCGTGATGGCAGTATCGCCCGCACCGTTGACGGTGAAGCCGAAGGTGTTGCCGGTAATGGCCGGCAGGGTGAGGAGCGTGCCGGCGTTGGCAGTGAAGGTGGCGCCGGTGGCGGAAAGCGTGGTGGCGCCAAAGGCTACACCAGCGGTGCCGCTCGTGACGCTCGCATCATGCCCCGCCGTCAGCGTCTGTGCTCCAATGGAGAGCGTCCCCAGCGTGTGCGTTACGCCTGCTCCCGCATTTACCCGATCCGATTCGATCGTCACGGCGCCGCTCACCGTGGTGTTGCGGCCAAAGTTCGTTGCCGTATCTGCAGCCAGCTGCAATGTGCCGCCACTGAGCGTGAGGCTGCCCGCACCCAGCGCCGCCGCATCGGTTTGCGCCCGCAGCGTGCCGGCAGAGAGGGTGGTGGTGCCGCTGTAAGTGTTCGCCCCCGATAACGTGAAGGTGCCGCTACCCGCCTTAGTCAGGCCACCCGTCCCCCCGATCACGCCCGCATAGGCCGTGGTGCTGTTATCTCCACCCGTGGTCAGCGTGGTGGCCCCCAGGTTCACGTTCGTGCCCGTCACCCCAGTCAGCGATCCGATTGTCTCGCTGGCCGACAGCGTCAGCGCCGCCCCGGACGTGCTCAGATCCACCGCGCCCGTATTCGCGATTACCGCTCCGCCCGAGAGCGTCAGATTGCCCGCGCTCACCGTGGTCAACCCGGTGTAAGTGTTGGCGCCGGAGAGGGTCAACTGCGACGTGCCGCTGTTCTGAACCACACCGGCCACGTTCGTATCGATGATCTTGCTGATGAGCGTCACGCCGCTGCCCGTGCCCGCATTGGTGAGGGTGCCGATGTGGTTGATGTTCCCGGCACCCGAGAAGGTGATGCCGTTGGCAATCGTACTGTTGTTGTGGAGCACCAGGTTGCCGGTGCCGCTCACCCCGCCCGAGACCGTGAGTAACGCGCTGCCGCTGCTGTTGCTATTAGTGAAAGTCTTGTTGCTCGCACCCACCGTGACCGCGCCGCTCACCGTCAAGGCCGAGGTCGCGCTGTTCTCGGTGATGGCGGTTACGTTCGCGCCCACGCCGCCGCTGATCGTCGTCGCGCCCGTGTTGGTGCCCGAATTGGTGATCGTGCCCGTGTGGTTGACGGCGAGCGTCGACAGCGTAACCGCAGCCGTCGTGCCCGAGCCACTAATGCTGAGGTTGCCCGTGCCCGTCATGCCCCCGCTCAACGTGAGCAGGTTGGTCAAGGTCGGTGCCAGCGTCAGGTTGTTGTTCAATGTGACCGCACCGCTAAAAATACTCGCGGCACTGTTGGTGATGCTCAGCGTATTCCCGCTAGTACCGCCTGCCACCGAGATCGCATTGGCAAACGTGCCCGCGAGCCCGCCATTCAGCGTGGCGTTGGCGGAGCCACTACTATCTCCCAGCGTGATTGTGCCCGTACCAAACGCATTCGCGCTGGTCGTGCCGCTGATCGTGCCCGCCTTGATCGCGAGTCCGCCGCTGAATAAGTTGGCGCCGCTCAAGGTCAGCGTGCCCGCCGTGGTCTTGTTCAACCCCGCCGCCCCGCCCAGGATCGCGCTCACCGACCCGGCCTGCATGTCATAATCGCTGGCCGAAGTCAGCACCCCAGTCGTGCCGGTGATCGAGCCCGAAACCAGCTGGACTCCCGCTAGCATATCGCTGCTGCCAGTAAGGGATAGTGTGCCGCCGTTCACCATTAGTGTCGACGCATCAGCCAGAACGTTACTTACGCCAAGCGCCAGCGTGCCGGCGTTCACCGTCGTCAGGCCGGTATAAAGATTGGCACCGGACAGGGTCATCGCACCTGTGCCCACCTTGGTGAGTCCGCCTGTGCCGCTCAGCACACCGGTGAAGCTGGTCGCGCTGTTGTTTCCGCCCGCCGTCAACGTGCCCGCACCCAATGTCACGTTGCCGCCTGCCACCCCGCCACCGGCCAGCGAGCCGACTATCTCATTGGTACCATTCAGGTCAAAGATCGCACCGGATACGTTCGCCAACACGACCGCCGAGGTGTCGGCGATCGCACTGCCGCCCGCAACTTGTAAGGTGCCCGCATTAATCGTGGTAGCGCCCGTGTAAGTATTCGCACCCGACAGCGTCAGCATGCCCGCCCCGGCCTTGGTCAGGCTGCCCGTGCCACTAATCATCCCGGCAAAGGCCATGTTGCTCCCGTCGCCCGTAGTCAGCGTGGTAGCCCCCAGATTCACATTCGTACCCGTCGCCCCAGCCAACGACCCAATCGTCTCGCTAGCCGCTAGCGTCAGCGCCGCCCCGGACGTGCTCAGATCCACCGCACCCGTATTTGCGATTGCCACCCCACCCGAGAGTGTCAGATTGCCTGCCTCCACTGTCGTCACACCCGTGTAAGTGTTGGCGCCAGAAAGTGTGAGAGTGCCCGTGCCCGCTTTGGTCAGCGTGCCGGTAGTCGTTCCAATGGCGGAGCTCACGGTCGTATTGCCCGTCCCGCCAACCGTTAGGTTCTGGCCCGCACCACCAACTGCGCCAGACACCGTGAGTGTGCCACCGTCGGAGTTGATGCGAGACGCAGAACCCAACGTGATCGCGCCAGACCAGATATTGGCGCCACTGATATTGCGCAACGCCCCGTCGGTGCTGATACCGCTTCCGTTCAGGGTAAGCGCGCGCGCGATCGTGATGTTACCTTGCAATTGAACCGCCGCCCCGTCATTGACCGTTACAGTCCCGGCATTGCCTGCAGCGCTACTATTCTGCAAATTGAGAACCCCTTGGGTAACCGTCGTCCCGGTACCGTAGGTATTCGCCCCGGAGAGCACAAGCATCCCCATGCCAGTTTTGGTCACAGAGAAATTATTACCGCCCCCATCTGCGATCACGCCCGAAAGAGTGAGCGTCCCCGCTCCGCCGATCGTCGTGTTATTGGCAAGGGTAATGCTGCCTGACAGCGACGCCGTACCCGTACCCGTGACTGCACCATTGCCACCAACGCCAGTCCCTTGCACACCTATTGCTTCCGTGCCGATCGCGACGCCGTTGATGTCGAATGTTGCGCCGCTCGCAATAGTGGTCCCGCCTGCGGTCGTACCGAGAGCGGTGGCATTCGAAGCCACCAGCGTGCCTGCATTGATCGTGGTCGCCCCCGTGTAGGTGTTCGCGCTTGACAAGGTCAGTGTCCCGGCTCCGTTCTTCACGATGGACGTGCTGGCATCGATGTTCCCGGTCTGCGTGACATTGCCGGTAGCGTTGAGCGTTAACGTGCCGCCGTTGAGGCTGACAGTTTGCAGCGTGTTGATCGCACCCGGCGCGTTGAGCGAAAAGTTGAGCGCGCCCGTGGTCGACGTGACATTCGCGCCGACGTTGAACGTGATATCGTTCTGGGCATTGAGCGTAAGGGTAGCGGCAGCGCCTGCAGTCTTACCGATCGCGTTCGCGACGGTAATGTTGCCTGCTTGGGTGTTCGCCCCAGCGCTTGCGACCGTGATAGTGACGCTACTACCACCATTCAGAGCTGCCTGGATGCTCCCCGTGGTGACGATCGCGTTGTCATCGATGGTGGTGAAGTTGGGGCTGGTAGTGACGTTAGTGTTGCTTCCGGTGGTTTGGATAGTGATATCGTTCGGGTCGAGCAGCCATTGGCCTGAAGTACCATACGGGGCGCTGGCATCTACCGAACCCTGCGCATTAAGTGATACCTTGCCAGAGGTCTCGACAAATCCCCCATTACCACCGCTCGCACCGCCTCGCGCAGTTATCCCGCCATAGAAACGAGTCGCGTCATTGGCCCAGACGATCACCCTGCCGCCGTTGCCATTGGTGAGCGCATCAGCGTTGATCGCAGCATTCTGATCGACGTAGTTGAAGCTTGCGTTCTGAATATTTTGGTTGTTACCCTGGAAGTCGCCCCCCACCAGAACCGTGCCGCCACCCGCGTCACCCGAGGCATTGATGATTGCGTTGCTAAATAGTCCAACCTTGTCGCCCAGCACCTGGATGCTGCCGCCTGTTTGGCCTGCATCCTGGCCGGAGGCGTCGAGCGTGCCGGACACGCTGACGATACCTTCGTTGCCGCCACCCAGCCGGATCGCGCCGTTGACGCTGGCGATCGATTGCGCCCGGATCAGGCCTGCGTTGTTGACCACGGTCGCAGCCAGGTCCCCCTCGGCCTTGGCAGCCAGGATCACCGTGCCGCCATCAGCCTGGATCAGGTGCCGGTTCTCCACCAGTGCGCGCAGCGCTGATTGATCCACCGCCAGATTCACCAGCCGGTCGCCGAAGAAGTCCAAGGTGATCTGCTCACCCGAGCCCAGCGCCACCGTGCCGAGGCGGGCGGTGATGGTGCCTTCGTTGCGTACTTCTGGAGCAAGCAATGCGATATAACCGCCTCCGGCGGCAGTCAGCGTGCCTTGGTTGATCACGGCAGCAGCAGAACCGTTCCTGAAGAAGGTGTATTTGCCGGCGAGGAAGTCAGCGTCCGACAGACTCATGGTGGAGGCGACCAGCCCGCCCACATTCACCTGGGCATTCTGGCTGAAAAATACGCCGTTGGGGTTGAGCAGGAATACCTGGCCGTTGGCGTTGAGCTGGCCGAAAATCTCGGAAGCCCCCGCCGAGGCAGCCACCCGGTTGAGTGCAACCGAGGCAGCCGAGGGCTGGTGGAAGTTGACCTGGGCGTTGGCGCCGATGTTGAACGAATCCCAGTTGAGGCTGGTGTTCTGGCTGGTCTGGTTGATGTCCAGGCGGCTGTCGCTCTGCACCATGGAAGCAGAACCGACTGCAACCGAACCGCCGCCAGGCAAGGCATTGAGATCCAGCGCATAGGCGGGCTGTGCTCCCACCAAAAATATCAACAGCCGGCTCAGGTAGCGCCGCAGACGCATGGGAAAAATCAGGGTATAAGCCGGCTTATAGCCGCCGGAGATCCGATTGCTGAATGGCAGTGATGCTTTGTTTATGAGGTGTTTCGTGTGACCCATCATCTCGGAAGTCATGAATCAGAAACGGATGCTGCTAGCGGTAAAGAGGGGGGGGTAGCTGTCATGCCAGAAAATACATTCTGAAATATGACAAATAACCCAGTGAGCATATTTTCAACCCGGACAAGATAGTGGTAAATAGACGCTATTCCATATAGTTAGTAGGACTTCCTCCAGTAAATACGTAGGAAGAATTCCTACACACTCACTTCATGGTTTTTCTTGCCATCAGCAATCGAGACCATCCCTTAAAAAAACTATCCCCTATCGGTTGTAAAGCATTTGTCATGCCAGATAGGCTGCCCCTCCATTAAAATTGCAAATGAAAGGAAATTGCCTGAAATTAATGCTATTTCTTGAGCTGGGGGAAGATACCGGGGACTCGTGCGGGGACTCGTGCGGCGATTCTTGCCGTATGCGGCAAAAACCGGCGATACATACTGCGGAGGATTTATTCGGAGATTTTCTGGAACATGGCGGCGGATACGCTGTGCTTGCCCGCCTTGAAGCTGCTACAGCTAGAAATGCTTGACCACATGCAACCACACCCTGGGACTTTGTTTGGCGTTGTCGGCATCGTGGCCGTTCATGCTGCGCCCCGGATTAGTGCCGATACGTTGTGCGATGCCGAAACGAACCAGGAAATTTCCGGGAGAACTCCAGTTGAGACCGAGGCCGTAACCGGAAAGCCCGTAGCGGTTTTGGATGAGCGTATTAGCCCCCTGCCAGCCGTCCCATGGATTGCGATGCAAACGAGTCTCGCCATGGTCGAAGAAAGGAGCAATCTGCAGGCTCTGGGTCAGGCTATAGCGCAACTCCATGTTGAGCAGCATGCTCTCGTCGCCAAAAGCCTCGCCTTGCGGATAGGCACGTACGCCCAGCGGACCGCCGAGGGATATTTTCTCTGAAGAATCGAGGTTCTTCGAAGCAATCTGACCAGAAAATGACGTGTAAAAAGAAAACTTTTCACTGAGTTTTTGCAGGCGCACCAGCGAGTAGGAAAGTTTCTGGTAGCCACCGTGAGTACGTGCTGTTGTGCTGTCTGAATTACGATCTGCCGTCCATCCATTGAGACTCACATTCCCGGTGGAAAGCGCAAGCCCGAAAGTGTTCAGCCCGCCACCGCCCACAAAATCCTGGCTGTCGCCCTGGATGCCGAACACACCAACATCGACTTTCTTGTCGCTGGTAGGGCCAGTGATGGTGGCGTTGGAAAAATGCCTGTGGTCATAGGCTGTGGTGCCGTAAAGACTGAAATCGCGGCGGCGAACTATGGGGTACAGGGCGTTTGCACTGGCCACTTGCGCGCTGCCGTGAACCTGCAGGGCGGCGAAATCACAGCACAGTTCGTAGCGCATCTCGGAATAGGCGGCACCCATTTTCAACCCCGTAGTGCCAACCGGAGTCAGATAGGCGACACGGCCGTGGCGAACGCCGGAAGAGTCCGACACGCGCAGGCTGAGTTGGTCGCCACGGCCGAGCGCATCATTCAGGTTGATCGCCGCACCCACGCGCATTGCGCCGGAAAACTTGTTGCCGTAATTATCGAAATCCACGTGGCCGGACAAGCGCGGACCTTGCGTTACTTCGGTCGTCAACAGGGAAGTTCCTACCGTTGCGCCGGGGGAAAGCACGGAGCGTACCTTGACACCCGGCAAGTCATTCAGCAACAGCAGACCGCGCTCCAATTCGTCCTTGCGGATCAGGCCATCGGCCGGCAGCGCGGAGCGCAACGTTCCTTCCACAACACTTTCCTGCAAGCGCACGTCACCAATCGGCTTGACGCTGATGCGATCGACTTTGCCTTCCAGCACAATGATTTCGACGATACCGTCGTTGATATCCTGTGCCGGGATATAAGCCCGTGCGACAAAATAGCCGTGGTCGCGGTAATAGCGGGTAATAATGTCAGCGGCTCGCCACAGGTCGGCGAGGGACAAATCCTGTTCGACAAAATTCTTGAGCAGAGGCAGCAACTCTGCTTCAGGAAAGACTGTGATACGGCTGATGCGAAAACCCTTGACCGGAAAGCGGGCAGTTTCTGGTGCCGCCATGGCAGGGCGTTCTATTTCTTCGATCAGTGGGGTATCGGGCTGACGCCGTGGCTCAGTGGGGAAACGACCACGCTCTATATCCCGCTGCAACTGCCCTGCATCTGGACGTGTATCGGGAAGTACTTGCGCGAAAGCACTGAAAGCGGAAGCGACACAGAGCAGCGCAATTCCGCCTATCGCCGCGTTGCTCTGCCAGTTTCCATGGGCGTCACTGCGCCTGCCTGTTCTCATCGCCCCATGAGCCCTTCTCATTATTTTTTTTATTGCAACGCTCTACAGCCAATCCTTACCGATCAAAAAATCAGTATAGAGCTTTTCTTCCGCACTACCGGCTTCGGGCTTCCAGTCGTAACGCCATTTCACGATCGGCGGCAGCGACATCAGGATCGATTCGGTGCGCCCGCCCGATTGCAGACCGAACAGGGTTCCGCGATCCCACACCAGATTGAATTCCACGTAGCGCCCGCGACGATATGCCTGGAAGTCGCGCTCATGTTCGCCATAAGGCGTATCCAGACGCCGTTGCAGGATTGGCACGTAGGCAGGCAGAAAATGATCGCCGACGCTTTGGATCAGGTTGAAACAGGTGTCGAAATCCGGCTGACTGAGGTCATCAAAGAAAATGCCGCCGACACCACGCGGCTCCTTGCGATGCTTCAAGTAGAAATATTCGTCGCACCATTTCTTGAAGCGCGGGTGATATTCATCGCCGAATGGTTGCAGCGCATTTTTACAGGTCTGGTGGAAATGCACGGCATCTTCTGCAAAACCATAATAAGGAGTCAGATCCATGCCGCCGCCGAACCACCATACCGGTTCTGCCCCCTCCTTGCGTGCTTCCAGGAAACGTACATTCATATGCACCGTGGGTGCATACGGATTGCGCGGATGCAGCACCAGCGATACACCCATCGCCTCGAACGAACGTCCGGACAATTCGGGCCGCGCGGCGGTGGCGGACGCCGGTAGTCCGCCACCGAAAACGTGGGAATAATTGACACCACCGCGCTCGAATACATTGCCTTGCTCCAGCACGCAGCTTAAACCGCCACCGCCTTCGGGCCGCTCCCATTGATCGCGGTGGAAAGACTTTCCATCGACCTGCTCCAGACCTGCAACGATGCGTTGCTGCAGCCCGGTTAAAAATTCTTTGACTTGTGCAGAGCTCATTGATCCCCCGATTCCAGTCCGGCATAGCGGCCGGCGGCGTCTGTAAATCCGCTACTTGCGACGCTGATTGATAGCACGATGTCCTATATCGTACCGCATTTGGCAATCGTCAAAATGAATTTGTCCGGCGATTTCATAGGCACGGCGCTGGGCTATTTTAATGTTGTCCCCGAGTGCGGTAACGCACAATACCCGTCCGCCCGCAGTCACGATTTCCTTGCCATCTTTCCCGCCCAATCTGGTGGCGGCGTGAAACACATGAATATCCTCCGGCGCGGCCGAGGTAAGCGTAGTTTTCGGCAAACCGTTGATCACGTCACCCTGGCGCGGGGTACCAGGATAGCCATGGGCTGCCATCACCACGCCCAGTGCGGCACGGCGATCCCACTCGGCTTCCACCTGGTTGAGCGTTCCGTTCACCGCATGTTCCACCAGCGTCAGCAGATCGCTTTTCAGACGCAGCATGATCGGTTCCGTTTCCGGATCACCCATGCGGCAGTTGAATTCCAGCACTCTGATGGCGCCATCCTTGGCGATCATCAGCCCGGCATAAAGAAAACCGCTATAGCATTCGCCTTCCTGCTCCATGCCGCT
Organism: Nitrosovibrio sp. Nv4; assembly: GCA_945860135.1. Taxonomy (GTDB): domain Bacteria; phylum Pseudomonadota; class Gammaproteobacteria; order Burkholderiales; family Nitrosomonadaceae; genus VFJL01. Next base: position 38,958 of record CAMAPK010000004.1, on the reverse strand, counting down.
CATTACCGGCTGAATCACCTCGCGCATGATCCTGGCATGCAGCGCGGGAGAAATCACCGGAGCAGGAGAATACGCACCCATGCCGCCGGTATTGGGGCCCTGATCACCGTCCTGCAGACGTTTGTGATCCTGGCTGGTGGCGAGCGGCAACACATGGTGACCATCCGCCATGACGATGAAGCTGGCCTCCTCTCCCTCCAGATACTCCTCGATCACGACCCGCGCGCCAGCGTCGCCCATTTGATTCACAACCAGCATCGCATCCACTGCGGCATGCGCTTCGGCCAGTGTCAGCGCAACCACCACCCCTTTGCCCGCAGCCAGACCATCGGCTTTGATGACGATGGGTGCGCCTTTTTGTTCCAGATGACGATGGGCTTCAACAGGGTCGCTGAATGTGACGTACGCAGCGGTGGGAATGCCATGGCGTTGCATGAAGGCCTTGGAAAAATCCTTGGATGCCTCCAGTTGTGCGGCTTTCCTGGTAGGGCCAAAAATTTTCAGGCCGGCGGCACGGAATGTATCCACAATGCCCGCGGCCAACGGCACTTCCGGGCCGACCACTGTATAAGAGATACCTTCTTTTCTGGCAAATTCCGCCAGATCGGGAATGGCAGTGATGGGGAGATTTTCCAGACCGTCTTCCAGCGCCGTGCCGGCATTGCCGGGAGCGACAAACACCTTGAAGACGCGTGGCGACTGGAGCAGTTTCCACGCCAAGGCATGTTCCCTTCCACCGCCGCCGATGACGAGCAATTTCATCATATCGTGATGCCATCAACCACAGAAAAATAATAATAAACCCAAGTTGTTCATTAGACTCGAAACGATGTAATTTGCCAGCATCCGTTCGCCCTGACCCTTCGGCCTTGCTCAGGACTAAAGGCCTTGTCGAAGGGCCGAGTTTTACAGTGTGTGTGGTTCGACAAGCTCACCACGAACGGGCTAACGAACAGTCTAGGATAAAACCTTGCCGGACACCGATTAGTGCCTGAAATGCCGCACCCCGGTGAACACCATTGCCACGCCCTGCTCATCCGCAGCGGCGATGACTTCCGCATCACGCATGCTGCCGCCGGGCTGAATGACCGCCCGGGCGCCCGCCTGAACCACCACATCCAGCCCGTCACGAAATGGGAAAAATGCATCCGACGCAACCACCGAACCATCCAGCGAGAGTCCCGCATTCTGTGCCTTGATCGTGGCAATGCGTGCGCTGTCCACCCGGCTCATCTGTCCTGCGCCCACGCCCAGTGTCTGGCCGTTGGCACAAAATACGATGGCATTGGATTTGACGAATTTCGCCACGCGCCATGCAAACAGCAAATCCTGCAACTGCTGCGGTGTAGGTTGCACTTTGGTTACCACTTTCAGTTGAGCGGAAGTGACATTGAGATTATCCGGGGTCTGTACCAGCAAGCCGCCGCCCACGCGCTTGAAGTCCAGCGCATTGCCGCCTGCCTGCAATGGCAGAGTCAGTACGCGCACGTTGGTTTTCTGGGCAAGGATCTGTTTTGCTTCATTGGTTACTTCTGGCGCAATCACCACTTCGACGAACTGCTTGATCACCGCTTCAGCCGTGGCGCCGTCCAATATGCGGTTGAAAGCGATGATGCCACCGAAAGCGGAAGTCGGATCAGTAGCCAGCGCCAGTTGATAGGCGGCAAGCGGGGTAGCGGCCACGGCCACGCCGCACGGATTGGCATGCTTGATGATCACACAGGCGGGCAGGTCGAATGTCTTGACGCATTCCCACGCCGCGTCCGCATCGGCGATGTTGTTATATGACAATTCCTTGCCCTGTACCTGGTGGTAGCTGGCAAGGCTGCCGGGGGCGGGCGCAAGGTCGCGATAGAATGCGGCTTGCTGATGCGGGTTTTCGCCGTAACGCAAGTCCTGGGCAACACTGAAATTGAGATTGAGCTGCTCGGGGAAAGTGCGCTGACCGTCAGGCTCTATGGCAGTAAGATAGTTGCTGATGGCGCTATCGTAAGCGGCGGTATGCGAGAACGCCTTTTGCGCAAGCCGGAAACGAAACTCCGGTCGTACTTCGCCACCGGTCGATTGCATTTCTGCCAGCAGCGCGGCGTAATCCACCGGATCGGTCACGATCGCCACATGCTGGTGATTCTTTGCCGCAGCGCGCACCATGGTCGGGCCGCCGATATCGATGTTTTCGATAGCCTCTGCCAGACTACAACCAGGTTTGGCCGCGGTCTGGCTGAAGGGGTAAAGATTCACTACTACCAGTTCGATGGTTGGAATCACCGCCTGTTCCAGCGCCGTCATATGTTCCGGCATATCTCTACGCGCCAGGATGCCGGCATGAATTTTCGGATGCAGGGTTTTGACGCGTCCGTCGAGCATTTCCGGAAAACCGGTGTAATCGCCAACTTCGGTGACCGCCACACCAGCATCCTGCAACACCTTGGCGGTACCGCCAGTAGAAAGTATGGTCACGCCGAACTGGCGCAATCCAAGTGCCAACTCGACAATGCCGCTCTTGTCGGAAACACTGATCAGAGCTTGTTTGATGGTCATTTATTGGAACACAACTGAGGGTTGACGGCGCGAGCCGTTACTTTATTACCCGGCCGCGCGTTTTGCTGCCTATTTGATCCGGTACTGCTTCATTTTGCTGCGCAAGGTATTGCGGTTGATGCCCAGCAATTCAGCAGCGCGGGTCTGATTATCTCCGGCATATTTCAGCACCAGCTCAATCAGCGGTTTTTCCACGCTGCGTATTACCATGTCATGCAAAGGATGTGGTTTCTCACCATCCAGATCTTTGAGGTAGCTTTCTACGGCCTTGCGTACGCAGCAGGCAATTTCGTTTTCTTTAATCATGCAGCCAATTCCTCACGCTCAATATAAGTCAATCGCCGCCCATAGCTGGCAAGCTCACTGAAAAATTCATTAACCGCCGCCATCTGCTGCTCGGTGGTTTGCAACTGGTTCATGGCATGACGGAACGCGGCCGAGCCAACCAATCCCCTGGTGTACCAGGAGATGTGCTTGCGCGCGATGCGTACGCCGGCATATTCTCCATAAAAACCGTAAAGATCATGCAAATGCTTGATCAGCACACGGTGGATTTCGCTTACTTCCGGCAGCGGCAGGTACTTGCCGGTGGCAAGATAATGGCTGATCTCGCGGAATATCCACGGCCGCCCCTGTGCAGCACGACCGATCATAACGGCATCCGCCCCGGTGTATGCGAGCACTTGCCTGACCTTCTCGGGCGTGGTGATATCACCGTTGGCGATGATCGGGATTTTCACCATGGCTTTCACTGCTGCGATGGTATCGTATTCGGCATTGCCGGTATAGGCACATGCACGGGTGCGGCCGTGAATGGCAAGCGCCTGGACTCCCGCATTTTCGGCGATACGCGCCACGGCCAGTGCGTTTCTGTGCTGCGTATCCCAGCCGGTGCGAATTTTCAGGGTAACGGGAACATCCACCGCACCGACCACCGCATCGAGTATTCTGCCAACCAGCAATTCGTCCCGCAACAAAGCAGAACCGGCCATCACGTTGCAGATTTTTTTGGCCGGACAACCCATGTTGATATCTATGATCTGCGCGCCCTGCGCTACGTTATAGCGAGCCGCTTCCGCCATCATTGCCGGGTCGGCGCCCGCAATCTGCACCGAGATCGGATCAACTTCGCCCGCATGATCGGCGCGGCGGCGGGTCTTTTCCGAGCCCCACAGCAGCGAATTGCTCGACACCATTTCCGACACCGCCATACCCGCGCCCATGCTCTTGCACAACTGCCGGAAAGGACGGTCAGTCACTCCCGCCATCGGCGCGACAATCAGGTTGTTTTTGAGAATATGAGGGCCGATTCGCATGGTTCTGGTTCATTAAATAACAAGACAAGTACGACAAAGTGCAACGGCAGCAGAAGGGGTGCAATTCTAAACCCGCGATGAAAATGTGGAAAGGAATTTAATGCTGAAGTACTCGTTTATTTTAACAAGATTATCATTTATCAACTTGTCTCGGTTCGCGAGATCATTTTTATCCCGCTATTCGGAATAGGCTGAACAGAATAGGCTGAATATAGCCTTTGTCAGATCAAGGAACTGTAGGAATTTTCTGACAAACTTTGTTATTTTTCTTGGAAACTCGGCTTTCTCAGATAATTACAGGAATAACCGAACAAAATTTCTTGCTTCCTGCCTATCGCGATCATTTCGATTTTGCCAGCAACGCGCTCCACGAAGGACTGGTTCAGTGGTTCCTTAGAAGTTCTTCAACCCCTTGCACCAAACATCATGCGGCGCGCGACAAAACGCTTGACTGGCGGCAGGCAATCGAGTGCGCTTAATCCCAGACTGCGCATGCTGCGCAACAAGGGATCGTCATTGGAAAAGAGTTTCACCAGAGAATCGGTGAACACCCGTCCTGCACCGCTATCCATCTGGCGCCTGTGGCGATATCTTGCCAGCATTGCGGGGGTGCCGCTCTCGGCTGCTGCCGCGATGACTTCGTCGGCCAGCTCCCAGGCATCGCGCAACCCCAGATTGAAGCCCTGCCCCGCAACCGGGTGCAAGGTCTGTGCCGCATTGCCTACCAGTGCAACGCGTTGCGCCGTTACCGGATCGGCATATTTGAGTGCAAGCGGGAAACCCGAACGTTTGCTGGCATCGACGAAGTTGCCGAGGCGATCACCGAAATGATCATGCAATCGCGCGAGAAAAGCTGCGTCGTCCAGACCGAGTATCTCCTGTGCCGCTGCCGGGGAAACAGTCCATACCAGCGCAAAGTACTCGCCTGACGGCAACAGTGCCACCGGACCATCGGGCGTGAAACGCTCGTAAGCCACGCCACACTGGGGCAGCGCGGTCTTGATGCGCGCAACCACCGCCCATTGATGATATTCACGTACGTGCTGGGTTATCCCTTCAACTTGCCCGCTGAGGCGGCCACCGTCAGCCAGCACCAGCAGCTTTGCGGTTGCCAGCTTTGTCACGCCGCCATGCTGAAACTCGACCTGCCCCTGTTCGGCGTTTGTTTCCAGCCGTGTTACCTGAGCACCATCCAGATAATCGGCGCCACAACTCTGCAATGCTTCGTGCATCGCCCGGAACACATCATGGTGATTCACTACATAGCCCAATGCCGGCACCCCGACATCGCCGGCGGTCAATACGGTACGGCCGAAACCGCCACGATTGGAAACATGTATGGTCGTAATGGGGGTGACTGCCGGCAGCGCCTGCCACACGCCCAGACGCTGCAGGATCAGATGACTGCCGTGTGACAAGGCCAAGGGACGCATATCTTCGGTTTTTTCCGGTACCCCGCGCGCCTCCAGCAACAGCGCTGCTACGCCGCTGTCGCGCAATGCCAACACCAATGCCATGCCGACCGGGCCGCCGCCGATGATGATGAGGTCGTAATGGTCGCGCGTCATCGTATGGTTAAGCACCTTTGCGTTCAATTCATTTACTCTCTGTTTTGTCGCTTCTCATTTCTATGATTTCCGCGTCTTCGATTACCTGGTATTCGCCCTCTGCTGCCGCCACGGATTGTTGCAATTTCCGCCGCAACCACCAGAGCCGCAACCAGAAACCGGCAGCGGCGATCGCGAATAATCCCAGAAAAACGGCAAAAAAGAACATCCCCAGAGCGGCCAGGATGACGATTCCTGGAACCAGTAGCAGATAAAGCAACCAGCGGCGAACAGGAGAAATGTGTACGGTCCGCTCTTCCGCAGCACCCGTGCCCGCATCCCTGGATATATGCCTAATGATTATTTTCCGATTGTCGTCCATGACATCATTGCTGCATCAACTGTTCAATCTCTGCCACCGTCTTGGGCGCGGCCGCCGTTAATACTTCGCATCCACTCTCTGTTACCGCGACATCGTCCTCGATCCGCACCCCGATATTCCAGAAATGCTCCGGCACGTTATCCGCCGGCCGCAGATAGCAACCTGGTTCTACCGTCAAGGTCATGCCCGGCTGCAATGCACGCCAGTCACCCTTGAGTTTGTATTCGCCCGCATCGTGCACATCCAGCCCCAGCCAGTGGCCAGTACGGTGCATGTAAAAACGTTTGTAATCTTCCGACTGGATGACCGCGTCCACGCTACCCTGACATAATCCCAGATCGATGAAACCCTGAGCCAGCACCCGCAACGCCGCCTCGTGCGGCGCATTCCAGGGATTGCCTGGCCGTACTGCGGTGATCGCTGCCGCCTGCGCTGCCAGCACCAGCTGGTAAACATCCTGTTGTGCCGGGCTGAATTTTCCGTTCACCGGAAACGTGCGCGTGATGTCAGCAGCATAGCCGTCCAGTTCGCAGCCGGCGTCGATCAACAGCAGGTCGCCGGATTTAAGCTCTGCGTTGTTGTCAATATAATGCAGTACGCAGGCGTTGGCACCACCCGCGACGATGGGCGTGTAAGCGGGTGCCTGCGCGCCATGACGGCGGAATTCGTGCAGCAGCTCCGCTTCTACTTCGTGCTCATGCAATCCGGCGCGGGTTGCATGCATCGCCCGGCGGTGGGCGTCGCTCGAAATTTCCGCCGCGCGGCGCATGATTTGCAGCTCCTCCGCGCTTTTGAACAAACGCATTTCATCCAACAGCAGGCGAATGTCATGAATTGTCGATGGTGCAGTGACACCGCTACGCGCCTGTTCCCGCACTTGGTTGATCCAGCCGGTCACGCGCGCATCCCAGGCTGCATCCTGCCCCAATGCACAATATACCGCAGGCTGGTCTGCGAGTAACTTGGGTAGCATCTCGTCCAACCGGGAGATGGAATAAGCCTCGTCAAGACCGAATGCCGCGCGCGCAGCCTCTGGGCCATGGCGGAATCCGTCCCAGATTTCGCGCTCCCTATCCTTGTCGCGGCAAAACAGGATCTGTTTGGGCTCGCTCCCAGCGGTTCCCGCCACCAGCACCAGCAGCGCCTCCGGTTCGCCGAAACCCGTCAGATAATAGAAATAGCTGTCGAAACGATAAGGATAATGTGCGTCCCGGCTGCGCACTCGCTCCGGCGAGGTGGGAACAATCGCCACCCCTTGCTGCATCTGTGCTGCCAGACTCCGGCGGCGTTCGCTGAAAGATTTAATCGGGATCATGGAAAGGGATTCTCACAGGATTCGCCGGATAAAGCAAAGCATCGCTTCAGCCATTTATGAGCCGGTCATCGAGTAGGCGCAGACGATCCGGCGTGCCCACATCCATCCATACCCCTCGATAATATTCGCCGCCGATTTTTCCCAGCGCAATTGCCTGGTACAGCAACGGCGCGAGTTTCGCCGCCATACCGGGTACCACCTCCCGGAAGAGCTGCGGCTGGTAAACGCCGATTCCGCTGAAAGTGAACATGTCTTTACCTGTCAATGCCACATTGCCGCAATCGAGGGCAAAATCGCCAGCGGCATGATGTGCCGGGTTGTCCACCAGCACCAGGTGGGCGAGAGTTTCATCCGGATTCGCCTGTATCTGCCGCAAAACCGGCAGCAGTCTGGCAAAATCAAACTTGCAATAAATGTCGGCATTGATTACCAGAAATGGTCGCTCATCTACCCCATTTTCCGGTCCGTTTCGCAACAACGGCAATGCCTGGGCGATGCCCCCAGCGGTTTCCAATGCCGTCGGCTCATGCGAATAACGGATGCTGACACCATAGCGCTTACCATCGCCTAATGCGGTCTCTATCATCTGTCCCAGATGGGAGTGGTTGATGACAACTTCGATAAATCCCGCGCGCGCAAGATTTTCCAGATGATATTCGATCAGCGCCTTGCCGCCTGCCTGCAGCAGCGGCTTGGGCAAGCTGTCGGTCAGCGGGCGCATGCGCTCGCCGCGTCCGGCAGCCAGTATCATCGCCTTGAACGATGTATCTTTAGAAAGAGTAGCCAATTGTTGCATCCGGTTTATCTTCTGCCAGCGCATCCAGCAGCAACAGCAGCGGACCAAGTTCGCGGTAGCGCTCGCAAGCCTTGCGTAAATAATCCATCACCAGCGGCATGTCCCTGAGGTAACCCTCCTTGCCGTCGCGGTGACATAACCGTGCGAAGATGCCCAGCACTTTGATGTGGCGCTGCACACCCATCCACTCGAAATCGCGGTAGAACTCGGCAAAATCGGCAGCCACTGGCAGTCCCGCTTTCCTGGCCTTCTCCCAATAGCGTATCAGCCAATCCAGCACACTCTCCTCGTCCCAGCGAATATAAGCGTCCTTGAACAGTGACACCAGATCGTAGGTGACCGGACCATAAACCGCATCCTGAAAATCCAGGATACCGGGGTTGGGCAGCGTGACCATCAGATTGCGTGAATGATAATCGCGGTGCACGAATACACGCGGCTGGGCCAGATTGTTTTGCACAATCAGATCAAAAACTGCGGTCAACTCCGCTTGCTGCTCTGCGCTCAGCACTGCCTGCAAATGCTTGGCGACATACCAGTCCGGGAACAGATTCAATTCTCTCAGCAACAGCGCTGCGTCATAATCCGGCAGCACACCCGGACGACTTGCCAACTGAATCTTGATGAGCGCGTCCGCTGCATCACCATACAGTTGATCGGCACTGCCCGGCGCGTCACTCAGTGCCTGCAAATAAGTGGTGCTGCCAAGGTCGGACAACAGCAGAAATCCCTGCACCAAGTCCTGCGCCAGCACTTCAGGCACATGCACACCTGCCATGGCAAAAGTTTTGGCTATATTTATAAAATGGGTGCAATCCTCCTGCTGCGGCGGCGCATCCATTATGATCAGTGTCCCGTCGCTGAAAGTTGCGCGAAAATAGCGGCGGAAACTCGCATCGGCAGAAGCCGGTGACAAGGTGAAAGATTTTCCGGGAAACTGCAGTTTGAGCCAGTTTTCCAGAAGCTGCAGGCGTTGCAAATGTTGCATAACTAATCCACGATTGCCTAATTGCCGGAAGTATGAGATTTTATCACGCAAGCATCACTCTTCACCCAGCCGGGTGACGGAGCAGAAATCACGGAGGAAATCATGCTGAATCAAAAAGTATTGGATGAAATCGGCAGCAAGGTCAACGAATTACTGGCGCAAAGTCCGGTAAAGGATGTGGAAAAAAATCTGCGAGTGTTGCTGGCCGGAGTTTTCGCGCGGCTGGATCTGGTAGCGCGCGAAGAATTCGACGTGCAGCAGGAAGTACTGAAACGCACACGCGAGAAACTGACTGCACTGGAAACACGGGTGACGGAGCTGGAAGCTGCCGGGAAACAAGGAAAAACAGACGATCAGTTGATCGTGGATTGACTCGGCCACATTCACGCCAGCCCATTGGCATCTCAACCCGGGACTGATAGCTCCCCCCATGTCGCTAGCCGTTCTCTATAGCCGCGCCATTTCCGGCATGGAATCCCCGCTGGTCACGGTGGAAGTGCATATCGCCAACGGCCTGCCGAGCTTCACCATCGTCGGGTTGCCGGAAGCGGAAGTGAAGGAAAGCAAGGATCGGGTTCGGGCGGCACTGCAGAACGCGCAATTCGAATTTCCTGCCCGGCGCATCACCGTCAATCTCGCGCCTGCCGACCTGCCCAAGGAAAGCGGGCGTTTTGATCTGCCGATCGCGTTGGGCATACTCGCCGCGACCGGACAAATCCCTTCGGACAAACTCGCTCAATACGAGTGGGCGGGCGAACTGGCCCTGACCGGAGAATTGCGTCCGATCCGCGGTGCACTGGCGATGACTTACGGTGCAGCCTGCTCGGGCCGCAGCTTTGTGCTGCCGCAACAAAACGCCGCCGAGGCTGCCTTGGTGAAAGAGGCAGAAGTTTACCCGGCAACTTCGCTGCTGCAGATTTGCGCACACCTTGCCGGACGCGAACCGCTGCAGCTCCATCCTGCCCGGACGGGAACAGATACAGCCGCCGCCGATTATCCCGGGCTGGAAGAAGTGAAAGGCCAGGCACATGCCAAGCGTGCGCTGGAAATCGCCGCAGCGGGTGGCCACAGCGTGCTGATGCTGGGGCCACCGGGCACCGGCAAATCCATGCTGGCGGCGCGCTTTCCTGGCATCCTGCCATCCATGACCGAAGATGAAGCGCTGGAAGCCGCTGCAATGCAATCGTTAAGCAGCGGCGGTTTCGATATCGCCAACTGGAAACATCGCCCTTACCGTGCGCCGCACCACACCGCTTCGGGCGTAGCTCTGGTCGGTGGCGGCAGCAATCCGCGCCCCGGCGAAATTTCACTGGCAATGAATGGCGTATTGTTTCTCGACGAGTTGCCGGAGTTCGACCGCAAAGTATTGGAAGTGCTGCGCGAACCGCTGGAATCGGGTCACATCACGATCTCACGCGCGGCGCGCCAGGCCGATTTTCCCGCCCGCTTCCAGTTGATCGCGGCGATGAACCCATGCCCTTGCGGCTATCTCGGCCATTACAGCGGCAAATGCCACTGCACTCCCGATCAGGTAGCGCGTTATCGCGGAAAGATTTCCGGCCCGTTGCTGGATCGCATCGACATCCAGATCGAAGTGCCCGCCGTGCCGCAGGAAGATTTGCTGCGCCAGCAAGCGGGCGAGACTAGCAGCGTCGTGCAGCAACGGGTGGAGATAGCCCATCAGCGGCAACTGCAGCGGCAGGGCAACACCAATGCCCGTCTGACGGTGAAAGGCATAGACAAATACTGCACGCCCGATGCCCCGGGCGAGAGCCTGCTCAAGCAAGCCATCAGTCGTCTGAATTTTTCCGCGCGCGCTTATCATCGCGTACTGAAAGTGGCGCGCACCATCGCCGACCTGGCTGGCAGCGCGAGCATAGTCAGCGCCCACATTGCCGAAGCGGTGCAATACCGGCGGCTGGACAGGAATTAAGGCGACGGCATGTAAATGCCGTCTTGCCGCCCGGCTGATTTTGATTCACCAGGCTGCGTTGGCCTCATGCATTGGGTATACTGCTAAAAAGGAAAATCATGCCATCAAAATATTTAGCTCATGCTGCAGGTTGTGCACTCGCTCTGGTTTCATCATTTGCCGCAGCCATCGCTCCCGAACAAATCCTGCAGCAGGTTGCACCTTCCATCGTGATGGTGGACATTTCCGACATCTACGGCAAACCCATCGAGCAGCGCAGCGGTGTCGTGATTGGCGTGGGACAGGTGGTTACCAGTTGCCAGGCGATACAGAAAGACCGGAATCTGCAGGTGTGGCAGGACGGCAGCTCCCTCAAGGCCAGATTGCAATACACGGATGCCGCCCGCGACTTGTGCCAGTTGAATGTGCCACGGCTGCGGGCTCCGCCAACCATCCTGGGCACGACCCAAAGACTCCGAGTGGGCCAGCGCGTTTATGCCGTTGGCGCAGCGAAGGATCAGGAACCGGATTTAAGCGAGGGGCTTGTCGCCAGCCTGCGTCCGTATGAAGGTGCGCAATATATCCACACTTCCGCCGTGATTTCACCCAACTTCAGGGGCGGCGGCCTGTTCGATGATCAGGGGAGGCTGGTGGGCATTGCCACATCCGAGTCTATCGAAGGGCGGAACTCCAGCTTTGCGCTGCCGGTAGACTGGATCCGTGAACTGCCGATGGCGGCGAAGACCACGCGCGCGACATCAAGGAAAGAAAGCGGGCTGGACAGGCTTAACCGTTCCATCGCACTGGAGAAGAGAGGAAGCTGGCAGGGGTTGTTGAAACTCTCGCAGCAGTGGACCAAAAGTGAGCCCGGAAACACGGTTGCATGGTTCAGCCTGGGCGTAGCTCAGGCCGGTCTCAAACAATACGATCGGGCGATTCGGGCCTATCGGGAGTCAATACGCATTCGGCCGGAATATGCCGATGCCTGGTACAGCCTGAGCAATGCTTACTTCAATCTCAAACAACACGCGCAGGGAATGCATGCCTATCAGGAAGCCTTGCGCATCCAGCCTGAGAGTGCAGAAGCCTGGCGTAATCTGGGCGCGGCCTACAGCGGCCTCAAACAACCTGATCAAGGCGTTCATGCCTATCGGGAGCCGGCGCGTATCCAACTGGAATCGGCCGATGCCTGGTACAACCTGGGCAACGCTTATTACGACCTCCAGCAATACGACCAGGCAGTTCAAGCCTATCGGGAATCGCTGCGCATCCGGCCGGAGAATGCCAATGCCTGGTATAACCTGGGCGTTACTTACGACGAGCTAAAACAACGGGATGAGGCCATTCGGGCCTATCAGGAGGCGCTGCGCATCCAGCCGCAGTACGCCATGGCATGGTATGACCTGGGCAGGATCTATTATTTTCAGGGCGAACGCGAGAAAGTGCGGGAGATTTATCACACCTTGCGCAGGATAGATCCGGCGCGAGCGGACAAGTATTTCAACGCTTTAATTCTGCCTTGAGCCAGGCGGTCAGGCAAGACGGACAGGTGCCAGCACACGCATTGCCGTTTTTTAATCGAAGGTCAATTCGCCTTCTTTCAATTTAAAAACGCCGCCTTCCCTGTCCGCAACCATGGTATGGCGTTTCAAACCGAAGCGTACTTCGACCCCTTCAAGGAATTTATTTTCCGCCACGATCTGCGCTTCCTTGCTGGCGGCAATCTCCCTGTTCAATTCCGCCTCATCCAGATTGAGTGCCGCCATTTCGGCATTGATGCTGTCACGTGTCGTTTCCGCCGCCTTGACAGTTTCCGCCGGCAAGCGGCCAGGATTGGCGCCAGCCAATTCAAGCAGCTTGACCACGTTTAACAGCTTGCTCATGGCAGCACCGCGAGTCTCGGCTATTGCAGCCAAATGTTCATGCAGGGTTTGATCTGCGCCCGCGATCACCAGCGTCTTCGAACGCGTGGGTGAACCGATGATTTTGGCTTTGATCAGCATCGCGGCACGGGCAGTTCCGCCAATAAGATGGCCTTTGCGGCTGCCGTCACCGACGACGATCTGGTGCCCGGCGGATAATTCGCTCTGCATCGTAAAATCGCGAATGAAGATGCCCTTTCCCGCTGAAATATGCGCATTCTGCGCGAAATTCGCGCTGCACGATCCGCCACAAGTGATGGCGGAATGATGAGATTTCTCGCCTCCCCGCTCCGTCAGGCCGATAATGCCGCCTTCCACCACGATGTCGCCGCCCGCAGCCAATGTGACCCCTTCGACTGTGCCATTGACATGGATATCACCGGAAGCTTTGACAGTCATGCCAGTATGGATTTCTCCGGTCACCTTCACTGTCCCCAGGAAATCAATGTTGCCGGTGTGGAGATCGACATCCCCGACGGTATAGATCGGCTCCACCGACACCCCGTCTTTCAATAAAACCGGGCAGCCGTCAGTCGCGGCAATCAGTAAATTGATATCGGCGGGATCAAACTCGGCGCCGTCGAGTTTTGCGGCAAAAGTAACATTCTTCCCCGGCTTGGCAGGAATGGGCTGCCCGGTCAAGGTCAAACCAGGTTCACCATCTGTCGCCGGAATGCGCCGCATCAGCGGTTCACCCTTGTGTACGACGAGGATCTCACCAAGCTCACGAAAATCGGCCAAGCCATGTTCATCGAGGTGCGGGCTCCGATCTTTCGCGCTCGGAATGAGATTCTCGAATTTTCCGTCTACCCCGTCTACCGGCAATTTGCCGCGGGCAATCAGAACATTGTCGCCGCCTCCCTTGAGGGTCTGTTCAATGGCTGCCAGGTCAAGTTCTACGGTGATTTCCTTATGTCTGGCTTCTTCAAGGACGCGTTCCAGCGTAACCGGAACACCGCCGCGGGGAAGGGTGCAGGTAAGATAGGCATTGAGATGACCGATATCAATGCGGATGTCGAATTCACCATCGACGGCATCGCCCAGAGCGAGTTCAAAGGCTTTGCCGGCAGCGTATTGCGCTGTCGCATCCCGCAACGCGGCCTCATCAAGCTTATACCCTCCGAACCCTGCCGCATTAACTGCCTGCTTGAAATCGCTGAGCGTGATGCTGTCCACATCACCTGCCGGAGCAAAATAGGCAATTACTCTTGTCCCTCCTTCGTCCAGGCGGATGGACAGATAGTCCAAATGCGTATTTTCCGGCATTGCGGCTCCCCATATGAGATTTCCATTCTACATGAAATGGAAACATTCACCATACTGCGCACGGGGGAATTTGTTCATAAAATGAACAGGCTGTTCCCCATGCCCAATCTCATACCATGCCGGTTGGCATGATAGAATTCCGCCTCCGCCGCAAATGCAATCCAACCATGAACAAACACCACCGCACCGCTTTGCTGGAAGACCTGCTCAGTCAGCGCATCCTGCTGCTGGATGGAGCCATGGGCACCATGATCCAGAGCTACACGCTCAACGAAGCGGATTATCGCGGCACGCGCTTTGCCGATTTTCCGCACGACCTCAAGGGCAATAACGACCTGCTGACGCTGACCCAGCCACAAATTATCCATGCAATCCACAGCGGTTACCTGGAGGCGGGCGCGGATATCGTCGAGACCAACACTTTCAATTCCACTGCTGCCTCGATGGCCGATTACCACATGCAGGATCTGGTGTATGAGCTGAATTTTTCCGGGGCGAAGCTGGCGAAGGAAGCAACCCGGGCGATGGAAGCAAAAACTCCGGACAGGCCGCGTTTCGTCGCCGGGGTGCTGGGGCCGACCACCAAAACCGCCTCGATTTCACCGGATGTAAATGACCCAGGTTTTCGCGGCATCACTTTCGATCAACTGGTGGCGGATTATTCCATAGCCATAAGCGGCCTGCTGGACGGCGGCGCCGACATCCTGCTGGTGGAAACCATTTTCGACACGCTCAACGCCAAAGCAGCGCTGTTTGCGATCGATCAATATTTCGAGACCCACGGCGTATGCCTGCCGATCATGATTTCGGTCACCATTACCGATGCTTCCGGGCGTACGCTTTCCGGACAGACCCCGGAAGCGTTCTGGAACTCGGTCAGTCACGCCCAGCCGTTATCGGTGGGATTAAACTGTGCACTGGGTGCCGAATTGATGCGCCCCTATATCGAAGAACTTTCCAAGGTTGCGGGCGTATATACCAGCGCGCACCCCAACGCCGGCCTGCCCAATCCGCTGGCGGATACCGGCTACGATGAATCGCCCGATTACACCGCAAGCCTGATCAAGGAGTTTGCAGTGTCGGGTTTCGTCAACATTGTCGGCGGCTGCTGCGGCACCACGCCTGCGCACATCAAGGCCATCGCCGCTGCAGTGAGCGGCATTGCGCCGCGCATCATCCCCGACATTCCAAAGAAACTGCGGCTGTCCGGACTGGAGCCACTCAACATCGGCGACGATTCCCTGTTCGTGAATGTGGGCGAGCGCACCAATGTCACCGGTTCGAAAGCTTTTGCCCGGCTGATACTCGGCAACAATTACGCGGAAGCCCTGAGCGTCGCCCGCAGCCAGGTGGAGAGCGGCGCACAGATCATCGACATCAACATGGATGAGGCCATGCTCGATTCGCAGAAAGCGATGGTGACCTTCCTCAACCTGATCGCGGCCGAACCGGACATCAGCCGGGTGCCGGTAATGATAGATTCGAGCAAGTGGTCGGTGATTGAAGCCGGCCTGAAATGCGTGCAGGGCAAGGCTGTGATCAACTCCATCAGCATGAAGGAAGGTGAAGCGGAATTCATCAGGCATGCCCGGTTGGCCCGCCGCTACGGTGCAGCAGTGATCGTGATGGCTTTCGATGAATCCGGCCAGGCCGATACGCAGGCGCGCAAGGTTGACATCTGCACGCGCTGCTATCGCATTCTGGTTGATCAGGTGGGCTTCCCGCCGGAAGACATCATTTTCGATCCGAATATTTTTGCGGTTGCCACCGGCATTGAGGAGCACAACAATTACGGTGTCGATTTCATCGAAGCCACGCGCATCATCAAACAGACTCTGCCCTATGCCAAAGTGAGCGGCGGCGTGTCCAATGTGTCGTTTTCTTTCCGTGGCAACGAGCCGATACGAGAGGCGATCCACACGGCATTCCTGTATCACGCTGTCCAGGCCGGCATGACCATGGGTATCGTCAATGCCGGACAACTGGGGGTTTACTCGGATATCCCCCCGGATTTGCTGGAACGGGTCGAGGACGTGCTGCTCAATCGCCGCCCCGACGCCACCGAGCGGCTGGTTGAGTTCGCCGAGAATTTCAGGGGACAGAGCAAGGAGAAGATTGAGGATCTCGCCTGGCGCAGCGAACCGGTGCAGCAGCGTCTGACGCACGCGCTGGTCAAGGGTATCAACACCTATATCGTGGAGGACACCGAGGCGGCGCGCCTGGAAATAGACGCCCAGGGCGGCCGTCCGATCCAGGTGATCGAAGGGCCGCTGATGAACGGCATGAATGTGGTCGGCGATCTGTTCGGTTCCGGCAAGATGTTTCTGCCGCAGGTGGTCAAGTCGGCACGGGTGATGAAACAGGCCGTAGCGCATCTGCTGCCGTTCATCGAGGCGGAAAAGAAACGCTCCGGTGACTCCAGACCCAAGGGCAAGATCGTCATCGCCACGGTCAAGGGCGACGTGCATGACATCGGCAAGAACATCGTCACCGTGGTGCTGCAATGCAACAATTATGAAGTGGTGAACATGGGCGTGATGGTTCCCTGTGCGCAGATTCTGGAAATGGCGCGGCGCGAACAGGCGGACATCATCGGCCTGTCCGGGTTGATCACGCCGTCGCTGGAGGAAATGGCGCACGTGGCAAAAGAGATGCAGCGTGAAGGCTTCACCATCCCGCTGTTGATCGGCGGCGCCACCACCTCGCGCGTGCACACTGCAGTGAAAGTTGCTCCGCATTACAGCGGTGTAACCGTGTGGGTGCCGGACGCAAGCCGCGCCGTGGGCGTATGCAGCAACCTGCTGTCGCAGGATCTGCAGGCAGATTATGTGCGCGATATCCAGGCGGAATATGAAAAAGTTCGCACCCAGCACAAGAACAAGAAAGGACAGTCGCCGATGCTGCCGCTTGCCGAAGCGCGCAGAAATGCACTGAAAACCGATTGGCAGAACTACACCCCGCCTGAACCGGATTTCATCGGCGTCAGGTCGCTGCGCAACTATCCGCTGGAGAAGCTGGTGCCCTACATCGACTGGACTCCATTTTTTCAGGCGTGGGAATTGTCCGGACGCTATCCGGCGATCCTGCAGGATGAAGTGGTGGGCGAAGCTGCCAGCAACCTGTTGCGCGATGCCCAGGCCATGCTGAAGAAAATCATCGAGCAGAAATGGCTTTCCGCCAATGCCGTGGTTGGTATGTTTCCGGCCAATTCGGTGAACCACGACGACATCGAAATTTATGCCGACAAATCCCGCACCAAAGTGGCGATGACTTTCCACAATCTGCGGCAGCAAACCCTGAAACCGGGAGGACGTCCCAATCTATGCCTGGCAGATTTCATTGCCCCCAAGGAGTCCGGCGTGCGCGATGCCATCGGCGCCTTTGCCGTTGCGGCCGGATTCGGCATCGACGCGCGCGTGAAGGCTTATGAAGAAGCGCATGACGATTACGGTGCCATCATGCTGAAAGCGCTGGCTGACCGCCTGGCGGAGGCCTTCGCCGAGCACATGCACTGGCGGGTACGGCGCGAGTTCTGGGGTTATGCCAAGGATGAAACCCTGGATACCGAGCAACTCGTCGCCGAGGAATATCGTGGCATCCGCCCTGCACCCGGCTACCCGGCCTGCCCCGACCACACCGAAAAAGGGCCGTTGTTTGAATTGCTGCGCGCGCCGGAGAATGCCGGCATCATCATCACTGAATCTTATGCCATGGTGCCGACTGCAGCGGTGTCGGGTTTCTATTTCTCTCACCCCGAGGCTGATTATTTTGCTGTTGGCAAAATAGACAGGGATCAAGTAGCCGATTACGCCAAACGCAAAGGCTGGACGCTGGAAGAAACGGAAATGTGGCTGGCGCCGGTGCTGGCGTATGAGCGTTAAGCAGCCTCCTAAATCCGGCAGCAAAACGGGACGGGACTAGCTCTTTACCCGGGTGATTTTTACCACTTCCCGGATGTGCCTGAGGCCGCGCATTACCTGTGCCAGGTGCGAGCGGTTACTGACCTGCAGGGTAAAATGCATGGTGGTATAGGTGCCCTCGCCTTCCACGGCAACATTATCGATATTGGAACCGGCTTTGGCGATTTCTGCCGCCACCTTGGCCAATACGCCGCGCTGGTTGGCCGCCACCATTTTGATGCTGACCTCGAACAGCCTGGTGATGTTTTTGTCCCACGTCACATCCAGCCAGTTATCCGGATTGCCGTGCATTTTGGCGATCACCGGACAGTCGCGGGTATGAATCACCAATCCCTGATCTTTCTTGATGAAGCCGACGATGAGATCGCCCGGGATCGGGCGGCAACACTTGGCAAACTGCACTGCCATGCCTTCGGTACCCAGTATGGTAACCGCACCACCCATACCGTTTATCTTGGGTGTGGCCTTCCCCGGCGATAGCAGGCGCTTGGACACCACTGCCGGCAGATGTTTGCCCAGCACCATATCCGCGAGCAATTCTTTTTTCGACTTGGCGCCGCTATCGCGGGCCAGTTTCTGCCACTGCGCAGCGCTTATGCTCGCCGGATCAATCTTGAGCGACAGCAATGCCTGATTCAGCAAACGCTCTCCCAATTTAGCCAGCTCCTCGTATTGCATGGTCTTAAGAAAGTGGCGGATGTGCGAACGCGCCTTCCCGGTAACCACATAAGCAAGCCATGCAGGGTTGGGTTTTGCATGCGGTGCGGTGATGATTTCCACATGGTCCCCGCTCCTGAGTTTGGTGCGTAGCGGCGCATTTTCGCCGTTGATTTTCACCGCCATGCAGCGGTCGCCGATGTCGGTATGCACTGCGTAAGCAAAGTCCACTGCAGTCGATTCTTTGGGCAGCGCCAGTATTCTGCCTTGCGGCGTAAATACGTAAACTTCGCCGGGAAATAGATCAACTTTCAGATGCTCCAGAAATTCCAGGGAGTCAGTGGAATCGCTCAGGGTTTCCAGCAGACTTTGCAGCCACTGGTGGGTTTTCATGTGCAGATCATTGAAATTGTTATCGGCGCTCTTGTAGAGCCAATGCGAAGCAACACCAGCTTCAGCGATCCGGTGCATCTCGGCAGTGCGAATCTGCACTTCAATGGGAGTACCGTAAGGTCCGAATAACGTACTGTGCAATGACTGATAACCATTCGCCTTGGGAATCGCGATGTAGTCCTTGAACTTTCCGGGAATGGGTTTGTACAGACTGTGCAGTGCGCCCAGCGCCACGTAGCACGCGGGCATGTCCTTGACGATGACACGGAAACCATAAATGTCGAGCACTTCAGAAAATGAGAGGTGCTTCTCCAGCATTTTTTTGTAAATGCTGTAGAGTTGCTTTTCCCGCCCGCTCACCTTTGCATCCAGCCCTGCGTCCTGCAGACGCTGCCTCATGTCGTTAAGAATTTTATCCACCACTTCGCGGCGATTGCCGCGCGCCGCTTTGGTGGCTTTGGCCAGAACCCGGTAGCGGACCGGATAAAGATAGCGGAAGCTGAGCTCCTGCAATTCCTGGAAGATACTGTTGAGTCCCAGGCGGTGAGCAATGGGAGCGTAGATCTCCATGGTTTCACGGGCGATGCGGCGGCGTTTCTCCGGCTCCAGCACCTCCAGCGTACGCATGTTGTGCAACCGATCCGCCAGTTTGATGAGTATGACGCGCACATCCTGCGACATCGCCAGCAGCATCTTGCGAAAATTTTCTGCCTGGGCATCCGCCTGGGTCTGGAATTCGATCTTGTCGAGCTTGGAAACCCCGTCCACCAGTTCTGCCACCGGCTTGCCGAATCTTTCGCTGATCTCGGTTTTGGAGATGTGGGTATCCTCCATCACGTCGTGCAGCAGTGCGGCAGTCAGCGTCTGGCTATCCAGGTGTAGCCTGCCGAGTATGCCAGCTACCGCCAGCGGATGGGAAATGTAAGGTTCGCCGGATTTGCGAAACTGCCCGGAATGGGCGCTTTGACTGAAAAGATAAGCGTTCCGGAGCTGAGAAATGTCTTCCGGTTTGAGGTAACCGGATAATTCACTGAACAGAGGTTCCGCCTCGGATAGGGTAGCGGGAGTATCCGGCAAGCTTCGTGCTCGCATTCGAATTTCCTTTATTCGACTGGAATCTCTGAATTTATCGATGCACCTCTTGTTGCAATTATATATATCTCGCGTCGAGAACTTCTATTCCCACCTTCCCCTGGGCCACTTCACGCAAGGCAACCACGGTAGGTTTGTCGCGTGCTGATTCCACCATGGGGGAGCCGCCGATCGAGAGCTGCCTTGCGCGTATGGTCGCGACCAGGGTCATTTCAAAGCGGTTCGGGATTCTTTTCAGACAATCGTCAACAGTAATGCGTGCCATGGTGTTTCTCCCAAGAAAGTGTGTCAGCAACAGTGGTGCAGAAAGGTTACAACAAAAATGGCGGCAGGCAAGGTATGCAGAGGATGCAATAAAACCGCCTGTTTCTGATAGGGCGTTCTAGCCGAGCTGCGTTACCAGATCATGATAACAAGCGAGCTGCCTCGCCATTCGCATGCGCTCGGCCTGGACAATGCAGAAGAAATCGCCGAGCGCCTTGTCCAGCTCTTCGTTGATGATAACATAATCATATTCGCTCACATGGCCGATCTCTTCACGCGCGGCAGCCACGCGCCGTGCGATTACTTCCGGGCTGTCCTGCCCACGGTTATGCAGACGCGTCTCCAGCACCGCCAGCGATGGTGGCAGAATGAAAACTCCCACCGCCTTGGGAAAAATCCGGCGCACCTGTTGCGCACCCTGGCTATCGATTTCCAGCAGGATATCCCGGCCTGAGGAAATGGCCTGGCTGATCCATTTCTGCGAGGTACCGTAGTAATTTCCGTAAACTTCCGCGCTTTCCAGGAACTCGCCGCATTCCAGCATTTGCTCAAAAACTTCCCGGCTGACGAAATGGTAGTCACGCCCGTCCATTTCTTCCGGACGCGGTGGGCGCGAGGTGTATGAAATGGACAGACTCAGCTCGACATCAGTCCGCAGCAACGCTCTTACCAGGCTGGTTTTTCCAGCACCGGAAGGCGCGCTGATGATAAATAAACTACCCGCTGTTATCGTCATATCAAATCCATGTGCATGTATTACTTGTTCCAACCACTCCCCACTCCCCACTCCCCACTCCCCACTTACCACCTACTATTCCAAATTCTGCACCTGTTCGCGCATCTGCTCAATCAGCACCTTGAGCTCCATGGCGACTTTCGATACTTCCGCATCGGCCGATTTTGAACCGAGGGTGTTGGCTTCGCGGTTGAGTTCCTGCATCAGAAAATCCAGGCGCTTGCCGACCGCGCCACCCTTGAGCAGTATCCGCTCCACTTCGTCCAGATGCGTCTGCAGACGGGACAACTCCTCGTCCACGTCAATCTTGCCGGCAAACAATGCCAGTTCCTGGCGAATACGGTCATCGTCGCAATTTACCATGGCGTCGCGCAAGCGCAGCGTGAGCTTTTCCTGGAACGCCACCAGCAATGCGGGAATGCGCGGCGCCACTTCGGTCGTCAGTTGGCGCATCCTGCCCAGGCGTTCAAGCAACACAGCTTTCAGCTTCTCGCCTTCGCGCGCACGCGCCGCCGCAAACTCATCCAGGGCAACGCGCAGTAATTCCATGCAAGGCTCACGCAAATCCTCGGCAGGCAGCGTATCGACGCCCAGCATGCCGGGCCAGCGCAAAATATCCGCCACTCCCAGACTGCGCGCATCGGGCAGCGCTGCTCTGACAGTATTGTTCAATTCCAGCAATTTTTGCAGCAACTCGGGGTTGAGTTGCTGCAGATCTTCCGTGCCTGCGAGCCGGGAAAAACCCAGGCGGAAATCCACTTTACCGCGGCTCAATCGGGCAGTCAGCAGCTCGCGCATCGCCGATTCCAGCGGGCGGAACTCATCCGGCAGACGGAACTGGATATCGAGATAACGATTATTGACCGAGCGCAATTCCAGATTAAGCGAGCCGTGCGGCACTTCCCGTGTCACCGCCGCGTAGCCGGTCATGCTGTAAATCAGAGCCAACTTATCCACTGACAAGTCCTTAATACGTTAGAATAATACCCGGGCTGCAATATTCCCATTGTCTTTACGGATTATGCCATAACCGGCTGACTAACAGACCCTCCCGGCAACCTTAATGCGCTCATGGAGCATATTCTCCGATAAGCGCCGGGAAAACCCTACCGACTGCACACTAATCTGATAAATAACTATGCGCCCCAGCAATCGCACGCCGCTTCAGCTCCGCCCCGTTAAAATTACCCGCCACTACACCAAGCACGCCGACGGCGCGGTGCTGATCGAGTGTGGCGATACCCGGGTGTTATGCACCGCCAGCGTGGACGAAAAAGTGCCGCCTTTTCTCCGTGGCAAGGGACAAGGCTGGCTCACCGCAGAATACGGCATGCTGCCGTGCTCCACCGGCGAGCGCATGCAGCGCGAGGCGGCCAAGGGCAAGCAGTCCGGACGCACCATGGAAATCCAGCGCCTGATCGGGCGCGCATTACGCTCGGTGGTCGATCTCGGAAAACTGGGCGAGCGCACCATCCAGATCGATTGCGATGTGATCCAGGCTGACGGCGGCACCCGCACCGCCGGCATCACCGGCGCATTCGTCGCATTGCATGATGCCGTGGAAAAACTGCTGCTGCGGCAGTTGCTCGAGACTACGCCGATACTCGATCATGTTGCCGCCGTCTCGGTCGGCATCTATGAAGGCGTGCCGGTGCTCGATCTGGATTACCCGGAAGACTCCTCCTGCGATACCGACATGAACGTGGTCATGACCGGCAGCCTCGGTCTGGTGGAAGTGCAGGGAACTGCCGAAGGCGTCACCTTCGACCGGCAAGAATTGAACGCCATGCTGGATTTGGCACAACAGGGCATCCAGCAACTGATCGCGTTGCAGAAAGCAGCGCTGGCGGAAAAATAAGCCAAGTCGCGGAAATGCAAAAACTCGTCATCGCCAGCAACAATCCCGGCAAGCTACGGGAGATCTGCCATCTGCTGGAACCCCTCGGTATCGAAGTATTGCCGCAGTCCGCGTTCAACATCGCGGAAGCGGACGAACCGCATTGCACTTTCGTCGAGAACGCGCTGGCCAAAGCGCGCCATGCCAGCAAATGCTCCGGTCTGCCGGCGCTGGCGGATGATTCCGGCATCTGCACGGATGCCTTGCATGGCGAACCGGGTATCCATTCGGCGCGCTATGCGGGAGAACCCAAGTCGGACGAACGCAACAATCAGAAACTGGTCGAAGCGCTGAGCAACCAGTCCAACCGCAACGCCCACTATTACTGCGTGATCGTGCTGGTGCGCCATGCCGACGATCCGCAGCCGATCATCGCCGACGGCGCCTGGCACGGCGAGATCATTCTTCAGCCGCGCGGCAGCGGCGGTTTCGGCTATGACCCATATTTCTATCTGCCGCAACTGGGTAAGACCTCGGCGGAACTCCCGCTGGAACAGAAGAATCGAATCAGCCATCGCGGCCAGGCGCTGGCGCGATTGGTCGAAATGATCGGGCAGGAAACGGCTGCCAAATAAGCGGGTGCTCCGCCCGCCGCTTCCCTGAATTCCTCATGGACAAAAGCATTCCCATTTCATCGATACTCGGCTCGCAAGCGCCGCGCCTGCAGGCACTGCCGCCGCTGAGTCTCTACATCCACCTGCCGTGGTGCGTGAAGAAATGCCCTTACTGCGATTTCAATTCGCACGAAGCCCGTAGCGGCAATATGCCCGAAGAGGATTATGTCACGGCGCTGATCCGTGATCTGGAAATGGCACTGCCGCAGATCTGGGGACGCAAAGTGGTCAGCGTATTTTTCGGCGGCGGCACGCCCAGCCTGTTCAACGCCCAATCGATCGACACGATCCTCACCGCGGTGCGCACCCTGCTGCTGCTGGAGCATCTGGCTGAAGTCACGCTTGAAGCCAATCCCGGCACGGTCGAGGCGCAGAAATTCGCTGACTTTCGCGCCGCCGGCATCAACCGCCTGTCGCTCGGCATCCAGAGCTTCAACCCCAAACACCTGCAAGCGCTGGGCCGCATCCACGACGGCGATGAAGCGCGGCGTGCGGTGGAAATCGCGCAGAAGAATTTCGACAACGTGAATCTCGACCTGATGTATGCGCTGCCGAATAACGCAACCGAGCAGACGCTGGATGAAGCGCAGCAAGACATCACCACAGCGGTAAGCTACGGCGTGCCGCATATTTCCGCCTACCACCTCACGCTGGAGCCGAATACCCTGTTCCACCGTTATCCGCCGCCGCTGCCCGATGACGATCTGGCGGCGGAAATGCAGGTGATGATCGAACAGACACTCGCGCACAGCGGCTACGTCAATTACGAGACTTCTGCCTTCGCCCAACCCGGACGCGAATCACGCCACAATCTGAATTACTGGTCGTTCGGCGATTATCTTGGCATCGGCGCGGGCGCGCACAGCAAAATCAGTTTTGCCGACAAGATCGTGCGGCAGATGCGCTGCAAGCAGCCCAAAGAATATCTCGCCAGGACAGCAGATACGACGGATGCGCCGCTACAGGAACAGCATGAAGTGGGGCGCGATGAGCGCGGCTTCGAATTCATGCTGAACGCGCTGCGCCTCACCACCGGGTTTGCCACGGAAATGTTCCAGCAGCGCACCGGCCTGCCGCTCACCGCGATCCAGCAACAACTCAACGAAGCGGAGCAGCGCGGGCTGATCGTGCGCGATCACCAGCGCATCACGCCCACTCTTACCGGGCGAAGATTTCTGAACGATTTGCTGCAGATTTTTTTGCCGGAAAAAAGCAAGGCGTAGACAGACACGTGATTGAGAAAGATTCCATAAAATCCGTTCGTGGTGAGCCTGTCGAACCATGAACAGATTTAATCACCTGCGTCACACCCTTCGACAAGGCCGCCAGTCCTGAGCAAGATCGAAGGGTCAGGGCGAACGGGAGATTTAATCAGACCTTACTTATTTTCGCCGGAACAGCAGATCCCACACCCCATGCCCCAACTTCAAACCGCGCTGCTCAAACTTGGTCGAGGGCCGGTATGCCGGGCACGGCGCATAATCCGCAGCGGTATTGGCAAGCTGCGGTTCATTGTCCAGCACTTGCAGTATCTGCTGCGCGTATTCTTCCCAGTCGGTGGCCACGTGCACATAGCCGCCGTGCTTCAGCCGTTCGCTCAGCAGCGCGATGAATTGCGGCTGGATCAGGCGGCGCTTGTGGTGACGCGCCTTGGGCCACGGGTCGGGGAAAAAGATATGCGCACCGTCGAGACACTCGGGCGGCAGCATGCGCTGCAATACTTCCACCGCGTCATGCTGAATGATGCGTAGATTGCTCAAGCCGGATTCTTCTATCTGTTTCAGCAGGCTGCCCACGCCGGGCGTGTGCACATCGATGGCGAGATAGTCGTTCTGCGGATGCGCCTGGGCGATGGCAATGGTGGTTTCACCCATGCCGAAACCGATCTCGAGAAATTTGGGTGCGCTCCTGCCAAAAACCTTGTCGAGATCGAGCAGGTCGTCCGCAAACGGAATGCCGTACAGCGGCAGCAAGGTTTCGTGCGCGCGGCGCTGCGCATTGGAGACGCGCCCCTGGCGTAGTACAAAACTGCGAATGGGACGATGTTCTGACATGTGTGAGTAATGATCCGGCAGCAGCCGGAAATCAGGCGACCCGGTCTTTGCCGCTGCTGGCGATGACACCGCTGACCGGTGAACTGGGACTCGCACTGTAGAGTTTCTTCGCCATGCGTCCGGCCAGATAAGCCTCGCGTCCGGCTTCCACCGCTTTTCTCATGGCGGAAGCCATCAGCACCGGCTGTTGCGCGGCGGCAATGGCCGTGTTCATCAGCACCCCGTCGCAACCCAGTTCCATCGCGATGGCCGCATCCGAAGCCGTGCCCACGCCCGCATCCACCAGCACCGGCACCTTGGCGTTGTCGATGATGATCTGCAAATTCCACGGATTCAGGATACCCATACCGGAACCGATCAGCGAAGCCAGCGGCATCACCGCGACGCAGCCGATCTCCTCCAGTTGCCGCGCAAGAATGGGATCGTCCGAGGTATAAACCATCACCTGAAAATCTTCTTTCACCAGGATTTCCGCAGCCTTGAGCGTTTCCACCATGTTGGGGAACAGCGTCCTGGGGTCACCCAGTACTTCCAGCTTCACCAGGCTGTGGCCGTCGAGCAGTTCGCGCGCCAACCGCAGCGTGCGCACCGCATCCTCCACCGTGTAGCAGCCAGCGGTGTTGGGCAGCAGCGTGTATTGCGAAGGCGGCAGCACGTCCAGCAGGTTCGGTTCATCCGGGTTCTGGCCGATGTTGGTGCGGCGGATCGCCACCGTGATGATCTGCGCGCCGCTCGCATCGATCGCCGCGCGCGTCTCGGCGAAATCCTTGTATTTGCCGGTACCGACCAGCAGCCGCGAGGAATAGCTCTTGCCGGCGATGATGAGATTGTCCATGGAATCCTGAATTGTTTTACTGCGAAAAATCTAGCCGCCGCCCACTGCCACCACGATTTCCAGCCGGTCGCCATCCGCCAGCACCTGCTCGCCAAACTGGCTGCGCGGGACGATTTCGCCGTTGCGCTCAACCGCGATGCGCTTGCCCTGCAACGCCATGTGTTCCAGCAATTGCGTGACATTCAGCGGGGTGTCGAAACGCTGCGGCTGGCCGTTGAGAATGACTTGTATCATGAATGCATTTGGAATCGACTGAGCTTGCGGCGTCTGCACAGCTTACCTATAAGAGTGTTGATTCTACTTGCGTTGCCCGCATTACTCAATCGTTTGTCAATCGCTACCCGTTACAGTTAGCACCGGGATTGAGCCTTGACTAGCACAGACATAAATAGAAGCGACATTGCTGTATGATGGGTTTGTTTTCTACTTTAAGTAAGCCATGCCCTACCCATACCCAGCTGAGATCAAGGACTGTCGTGTCATGGTGTTCGTCGACGGCGAGAATCTAGCCATCCGCTACGCGAATCTTCTGGGCTCAGCTCAGCCATTCAACCACGTTATGTTTGAGAAGAACGTATATGTATGGTCGCCCTTGCTTGATCTCAGCTCTCACCTCAGAGTAAACACAGTAAGGCGCTACTACTACACTTCAGTCCGTGGCGACGAAGATCACCGGAATGTCATTCACGATAAGCTCTACTCCATGGGAATCCAAGCGCCTCGGGTGTTCCCAAAGAACAAGAGCCGTGGATCAAAACGCGTTGATATCTCACTGTCCGTCGAGATGCTCTCCCATGCTCACTACAGCAATTATGACGCAGCCGTGCTAGTTGCAGGTGACGATGACTATGTCCCCCTCGTCGAGGCTGTAAAATCACAAGGACGCCAAGTATTCATTTGGTTTGTTCGCGACGGTCTCAGTCCAGCGCTTCGGCGAAGTGCAGATTATTTCTTCGACCTCAGCGAGGTACTTCTGAATGAGAACGCTCCCCGCCATATTATTTACTAATAGCCCCCTACCGGGCGAGCCATATGGAACTTGTCTCTTGAGATCAACAAGCTTGGAGCAATCGCAAACGATTGAGTAATCCCGGCAACGCAAGTAAAATCGCGACACCTGCGGGTGTAGCTCAATGGCAGAGCAGAAGCTTCCCAAGCTTACGACGAGGGTTCGATTCCCTTCACCCGCTCCACTCTTATCCCGCTCACCCCGCCACGTGTGAACTTCGCCGCCAAACTGATCCGCTGGCAACAACTCCATGGCCGCCACCACCTTCCCTGGCAGAACACGCGCGACCCGTATCCTGTCTGGCTGTCCGAGATCATGTTGCAGCAAACCCAGGTGGCCACGGTCACGCCTTATTACCTGCGCTTCCTGCAACGCTTCCCCGATATCAGCAGCCTCGCGCTGGCGCCGCTCGACCAAGTGCTGGCACTATGGAGCGGCCTCGGCTATTACGCGCGCGGCAGGAATCTGCATCAGGCGGCGCAGTTGATCGTCAGCCAGCATGGCGGCGAATTTCCGCATGACCTGGCGGCGATCCAGCAGCTCCCCGGAATCGGCCGTTCCACCGCCGCCGCCATCGCGGTATTCGCTTATGGCGAGCAGTGCGCGATACTCGACGGCAACGTCAAGCGCGTGTTTGCGCGCTGCTTCGGCATCGACGGCTACCCCGGAGAGAAAAAGACCGAGACCCTGCTGTGGCACAAAGCTGAACAACTGCTGCCCGAGAGAAAAACTCAGGGACAGATTGAAACCTACACCCAGGCGCTGATGGATCTGGGTGCGACCGTCTGCACTCGCAGCAAACCCATGTGCGCTGCCTGCCCGCTGCAAGCGGACTGCGTTGCGTTCAGGGAGCAGCGCGTGGACAGACTGCCCACCCCCAAGCCGCGCAAGCCGCTGCCGCAGAAAGAAACCGTGCTGCTATTGTTGCTGCAGCACGGCGAGATCCTGCTGGAGAAGCGCCCTCCCACGGGTATCTGGGGCGGGCTGTGGTGCCTGCCGGAAATGCCATTGGCGGAAAATGCTGCCACCTATTGCGCGCGCCAGTTCGGTCTGACAGTGCAGCCGTTGCCAGAGTTGCCGCCGCTGGATCACAGCTTCACCCATTTCAAGCTGCGCATTTATCCGCGCCCGCTGCAAGTCGTCGCGCATACTCCCGCCGCAAGACAAGGCGGGTGTATCTGGCTGGCGCTTGATGATGCACTGGAAGCAGCCATACCCACGCCGGTGCGGAGACTTCTGCTACCCATCCAGAATAAGGGACGCCCTACGATTGGCCGCCTTGTTCCCGTTGCCGAGCCGTGAATATCCCTGTTATCCTCGAAAAATGAAAAACTGGCAGGAATGGAGAAAACAGCAGCGCGCCGAACTGATGGCGCGCCGGGAAGCCGTCGCGGCGGAAGATCACCACCGCTGGAGCGCAGCCATCAGCGCCTCGCTCGAACAGGGTTTCCCGTTATTGCAGAAAAACGTCGTGGGTTTTTGCTGGCCTTACCGTGGCGAATACGATCCGCGACCCGCAATGAATTTCCTGCACGCGCACGGCGCGACGCTGGCGCTGCCGGAAGTGCTGGAAAACGGCGCGCCGCTGCGCTTTCGCCAGTGGTGGCCGGAAGCGCCGATGAAAGCCGGCGCTTACGCGATTCCCGTGCCTGACAATACGGAAATAGTGACGGTCGGCGCCATCATCATGCCGCTGGTGGGCTTCGATCAACAGGGTTACCGGCTGGGCTACGGTGGCGGTTATTTCGACCGCACGCTAGCAGCCATCGACCCGCGCCCGCTGACCATTGGCGTGGCGTTCGAGATACTGCGGCGGGACAGCGTGCACCCGCAGCCGCATGACATTGCAATGGATTTTGTTGTGACCGAAGCGGGGATCTACCGGGTGACTGATAGCGGGCTGGTTGCAATTTCCAATGAGGAATGTGCGGCGGCGCATGCCCTGAAGTAACGCGTATTCATGCCTGCGGCTGTTCGCCCTCACCCCAGCGCGGCAGCAGCGTATGCGCAATACTCAGATGATCGAGGATGCGCGCCACGACGAAATCCACCACCTGCTGCACCGTCTCGGGATGATGATAGAAACCGGGGTTGGCGGGCAGGATCACCGCACCGCTGCGCGCAAGCTTCAGCATATTTTCCAGATGGATCACGGAAAATGGCGTCTCGCGCGGCACCAGGATCAGTTTGCGATTTTCCTTCAGCATCACATCCGCCGCCCGTTCGATCAGATTCTGGCTCAAGCCCGCAGCTATAGCAGCCAGCGTCCCCATGGTGCAGGGGCAGACCACCATTGCATCTGCCGGGTTGGAGCCGGAAGCCACCGGCGCAAACCATTCCTCGCGTCCGAATACGCGCAACTGCCCGTCAGCGGCGTTGAAGCGGCGGCTGAACAACTGCTCCACTTCCCTGGCACGTGACGGCAGCGCCAATTGCATTTCCTGCTGCGCGACGATCTGCGCCACTTGCGAATACAGCAGATAAACACGGCTGCCGCTCGCCAGCAGCATTTCCAGCAGGCGGATGCCGTAGGGCATGCCGGATGCGCCGGTGTAAGCAAGAGTAACGGTTTGAGGTGGATTCATGATTGTCGGTAATGCTATCACCGGCAGGGCAGTTGCGGGCGGCGTTCGTTATTCATTTTAATGGGAACAATTTTTCTCAGGCACCCAGGTCGCGGTGCCGCACCAATACCTGATTCTCGGCAGTGAAATGCTGTGCCAGGCGTTCAGCGAAATACACCGAGCGGTGCCTCCCGCCGGTGCAGCCGATGGCCACGGTCAGATAGTTGCGGTTATCGACGATGAAACACGGCAGCCAGTCGCCGACGAACCGCTGGATATCGTCGAACATGCGGTTGACGTTGCCATCCACGGCCAGAAACTTGATCACCGCTTCATCCTTGCCGGTAAGCGGCCGCAACTGCGCCTCGTAGTGCGGATTGGGCAGACAGCGCACGTCGAACACCATGTCGGCATCCAGCGGCACGCCGTGCTTGAAACCGAATGATTGAAACAGCAATGTCAGGCGCGAACGGTCGAGACCGATGAAATCCTTGATCCACAGATGCAACGTGCTGGCACTCAAATCGCTGGTGTCGATGCGGTGCGCCAGATCATGGATCTCTTCCAGCATTTCCCGCTCCGCCTGAATGCATTCGGGCAGGGTCAGGCGACCGTCACTCAACGGATGTCGGCGGCGGGTTTCGGAAAAGCGTTTTACCAGCACATCGTTCCTGGTTTCCAGAAACAGCAGGCGCACATCCATCTGCTGCTGTCGCAAATCGGCCAATTGCTGCGGCAGCAGGTGCAGGGTCTCGCGGCTGCGCGCGTCGATGCTGACCGCCACGCGCGGATGACCGGACTGCTTCAAATAGAGCGTCACCTGCTGCAGCAGGTTGGCCGGGAGATTGTCCACGCAGTAATAGCCGCTGTCTTCCAGCACGGAAAGCGCGATGCTCTTGCCTGAACCGGCGAGGCCGCTGATGACGATTAGCTGCATTTTTCTGGGAGCATGAAAAGGGTGAGCAAGCGCTCACTGTGAGTTGTAAAACTCCCCGCGGCTGAATGCCGCAGGGAGTAGAACAGTTAATGCTTGAGAACGGCGTCGACAGCCTTGTCATCCGCCGCCGCAGGCAGCGGCGCGGTAGGGACGGCAGCCGGAAGCGCTTCCGGCTTGCGCTCCAGCGCGAGGTCGAGCACCTGGTCTATCCATTTCACGGGCTGAATATCCAGCCGGTTCTTGATGTTTTCCGGTATCTCGGCCAGGTCTTTGACGTTTTCCTCGGGGATCAGCACCATCTTGATTCCGCCGCGATGCGCCGCCAGCAGTTTCTCCTTGAGACCACCAATCGCCAGCACTTCGCCACGCAAGGTGATTTCTCCGGTCATCGCCACATCGGCACGCACCGGGATTCCAGTCAGCGCGGAGACCAGTGCCGTGGTCATGGCAACACCGGCCGAAGGTCCATCTTTCGGGGTCGCTCCCTCCGGCACATGCACATGGATATCGGTTTTCTCGAAGGTATCGTCCTTGATTCCGAGCCGGCTGGCGCGTGCACGCACTACCGAGCGGGCCGCTTCCACCGACTCCTTCATGACATCCCCAAGAGAACCGGTACGCAGGATATTGCCCTTGCCCGGCAGCACCACCGCCTCGATGGTCAGCAATTCTCCACCCACCTCGGTCCATGCCAAGCCGGTAACCTGCCCGATCTGATTTTTTTCCTCGGCAACTCCATAGGTGTAACGCCGCACTCCCAGATACTTTTCCAGGTTGCGCGCAGTGACCATGATTTTTTTCTGGCCGTCTTTGAACAATAGCGCTTTCACCACCTTGCGGCAGATTTTCGAAATTTCCCGCTCCATCGCACGCACTCCGGCCTCACGCGTGTAATAACGGGTGATATCACGCAGCGCAGCGCTGTTCACTGCCAATTCATTCTCTTTCAGGCCGTGATTTTTCATCTGCTTCGGCAGCAGGTAACGGGTTGCAATGTTGAGTTTCTCATCCTCGGTATAGCCCGACAGCCGGATCACTTCCATGCGATCCAGCAGTGCGGCGGGGATGTTCAGGGTGTTGGCGGTGGCGACAAACATCACATCGGACAAGTCATATTCGACCTCGATGTAATGATCCACAAATGAATTGTTCTGCTCCGGATCCAGCACTTCCAGTAATGCAGAAGACGGGTCGCCACGGAAATCCATACCCATTTTGTCCACTTCATCCAGCAGGAAAAGCGGATTCTTGACGCCGACCTTGGTCATGTTCTGCAGAATCTTACCCGGCATCGAACCGATGTAGGTGCGCCGGTGACCGCGGATCTCGGCTTCGTCGCGCACACCACCCAGAGACATGCGCACAAACTTGCGGTTGGTGGCACGCGCGATGGATTGCCCCAATGAGGTCTTGCCCACGCCGGGCGGACCCACCAGGCACAGTATCGGCGCTTTCAGCTTGTCCACGCGCTGCTGCACCGCCAGATATTCGACGATGCGTTCCTTGACCTTGTCCAGGCCGTAATGATCCTGCTCCAGCACATTTTCGGCAGCATGCAGATCCTTGCTGATCTTGCTTTTCTTCTTCCATGGCAATGCCACCAGCGAATCAATGTAGTTGCGCACCACCGTGGCTTCCGCCGACATCGGCGACATCAGGCGCAGTTTTTTCAGTTCCGCTTCAGCCTTGGTGCGGCCTTCTTTGGACATTTGCGCAGCCTTGATCTTCTTGTCGATCTCTTCCAGATCGGCGCCATCCTCACCCTCACCCAGTTCCTTCTGAATGGCTTTTACCTGCTCGTTGAGATAGTAGTCGCGCTGGCTTTTCTCCATCTGGCGCTTGACCCTGCCACGGATGCGCTTTTCCACCTGGAGTATGTCAAGTTCGGTTTCGAGCAGTCCCAGCAGATGTTCCAGGCGCTTCGGCACATCGAATATTTCCAGGACTTCCTGCTTTTGCTCAAGCTTCAACGGCAGGTGCGCGGCAATGGTATCGGCCAGGCGCCCGGCCTCGTCGATGCCGCCAAGCGAAGTCAGGATTTCGGGAGGGATTTTCTTGTTGAGTTTCACATATTGATCGAACTGCGCCAGCATCGCACGGCGCATCGCTTCGACTTCGTGGCCATCGACTTCATCAGGCGGAAGCAACACGGCCTGACCGGTGAAATGCGTATCGGCATCAATCACCTTCAGAATGCGGGCGCGGCGACTGCCTTCCACCAGCACCTTGACGGTACCATCCGGCAGCTTGAGCATCTGCAGCAGATTGGCGACACTGCACACGCTGTAAAGATCTTCGGGAGAGGGGTCGTCTTTAGCAGCGGATTTCTGCGCCACCAGCAGGATGCTCTTGCTGGATTCCATCGCGGCTTCCAGCGCCTGGATCGACTTTGGCCGTCCGACAAACAGCGGCATCACCATATGCGGGAATACCACTACGTCGCGTAGCGGCAGTAACGGCAGTGACACCTGGTTGGGGTTGCTAACTGGGGTAGACATAGCGGCTCACCTATAAAAGACTGACAGAAACGTTATGGGGATGCCGTGAAAAAATTCAAGCCAGTGAGTCAGGCAACGTTCAGCGCAGTGGCTAAAAGTTCTTGGCTACCTTGTGTTGATCCGAATAAATCAGAATTGGCTTGATATCTCCGCCAACCGAGCCGTGATCAATCACTACCTTGACGACATTCTCCAGCGATGGCAGATCGAACATGGTATCCAGCAGAGTATTCTCCAGAATCGAGCGCAGGCCGCGTGCACCTGTCTTGCGCGCCAGCGCTTTTTTGGCGATGGCCTTGAGCGCCTGCTCACGGAATTCCAGATCAACGCCGCCTTCCATGCTGAACATTTTCTGGTACTGCTTGGTGAGTGCATTCTTGGGCTCGGTCAGAATCTGGATCAGGGCCGACTCGTCCAGTTCATTCAGTGTCGCAACCACAGGCAAGCGTCCGACAAATTCCGGAATCAGGCCATACTTGATCAGGTCTTCAGGCTCTACTCCGCGCAGTACTGCGCCGATATCCTTGCGATCGTCGCGGCTTTTCACATCGGCACCAAAACCGATGCCGCCTTTCTCGGTGCGCGCACGTATTACCTTGTCGAGGCCATCGAATGCGCCGCCGCAAATGAACAGAATGTTGGTGGTGTCCACCTGAACAAATTCCTGATTGGGGTGCTTGCGTCCACCCTGAGGCGGCACCGATGCAACCGTACCCTCAATCAACTTCAGCAGCGCCTGCTGCACGCCTTCGCCCGAAACATCGCGGGTAATCGACGGGTTGTCCGACTTGCGTGAAATCTTGTCGATTTCGTCAATGTAGACGATACCCTGTTGGGCTTTCTCTGCATCGTAATCGCATTTTTGCAGCAATTTCTGGATGATGTTTTCCACATCCTCGCCGACATAACCCGCTTCGGTCAGGGTGGTGGCGTCGGCCATCACGAACGGCACGTTCAGCAAACGCGCCAGAGTCTGTGCCAGCAATGTCTTGCCGGAACCGGTGGGGCCGATCAACAGGATGTTGCTTTTCGCCAGTTCGATGTCGTCAGTATCGCCGGCCTTGTTCAGATTGCGCAGACGCTTGTAGTGATTGTATACCGCTACCGACAGGATTTTTTTTGCGGGTTCCTGGCCAATTACGTATTGATCGAGAATCTGGCAGATTTCGTGCGGCACTGGCAAGTCAGACTTGGTCAGCTTGGCGGCTTCGGCACCCTGTATTTCTTCCCGAATGATATCGTTGCAAAGCTCGATGCATTCGTCGCAGATGAATACTGAGGGACCGGCAATGAGTTTCTTTACTTCGTGCTGACTCTTGCCACAGAAGGAGCAATAAAGAAGTTTCTCGCCGCCAATTTTGTCTGACATAATTTTATCCCGCTTCATCCGGGCCAAAGTGCCCGTAACTAGTAATCAAACTCCCTGATCCCGGCTCTGGTAGACCTCAAACCGGATGCGTCTCTCTGTTGGCCAACACCGAATCGACCAGACCATATTTTACCGATTCTTCCGCGCTGAGGAAATTATCACGGTCCGTATCTTTCTCGATCGTCTGTATGCTCTGACCCGTATGCTTCGCCAGAATTTCATTCAACCGGCTTTTGAGAAACAGAATTTCCCTGGCATGGATCTCGATGTCAGAAGCCTGCCCCTGGAAACCTCCCATCGGCTGATGAATCATGACGCGCGAATTGGGCAGGCAGAAACGCTTGCCGTTTGCCCCCGCCGCCAGCAACAAAGAGCCCATGCTCGCTGCCTGACCTATGCATAACGTGCTGACATCAGGCTTGATGTATTGCATGGTATCGTAAATCGCCATCCCGGCCGACACCACTCCGCCGGGGGAGTTGATATAAAGATGAATATCCTTGTCGGAGTTTTCCGATTCCAGAAACAGCAATTGCGCCACAATCAAATTGGCGGAAGTCTCGGTAACCGGCCCCACCAGAAATATCACCCTCTCTTTCAGCAGGCGAGAGTAAATATCGTAAGCTCGCTCACCGCGCCCGCTGGTTTCGATCACCATCGGGATCAGACCCAGATTGCTCGGCTCGTGATTGCGTTGTTCCCAGTCAAGTTGTTGCATCATATCAAGGTTTTCCCATCAATTCGTCGAAAGTCACTGCCTTGTCCACTGCCGTGACTTTTTCCAGCACCCATGCCACCACGTTATCTTCCAGTACCGCCGACTCAATTTCGTTGAGGCGATCCGGTGAAGAATAATGCCATTTGACCACCTCACCCGGATTTTCGTAACTCTGCGCCAAATCCTCCACCACCCCACGCACCTGCTCGGGGCTGGCCTGCAGATTATGAACCTTTACCAGTTCCGCCAGGATCAATCCCAGGCTCACCCGGCGCTGCGCCTGTTCCTGGAACAAGTCCTGTGGCAAGGCGATGTCCGCAGCTTTCATGCCGCGCGCTTCCAGGTCGCTGCGCGCATCCTGCATCAACCGCTCCATCTCCTGCTGGACCAAGATCTTGGGCGCCTCGATTCTGGTGGTATCAAGCAATGCCTGCATCACTTGTGCCTTGATTCTCGCCTTTGTCCGTTTGGTTATTTCCCGCTCCAGGTTGGCCTGGATTTCGCCGCGCATTTTTTCGGTATCACCATCGGCAACACCCAGCAACCTGGCAAATTCGGCATTTACTTCAGGCAGCTCGGGTGCTTCCACTGCGTTAAGCTTCACCTCGAATGTGGCGACCTTTCCGGCAACATCCTTGCCATGATAGTCTGCCGGAAAGGTTACTTCAAACGTTTTGCTCTGCCCCGCACTCATGCCAATGAGCGGTCCCTCGAAATCCTTGAGCAGTTGGCCTTCGCCCAGCACCAGGGTAAAGTCCTCGGCTTTGCCGCCGGCGAACTCCACGCCGTCAATGACCCCGCGATAATCGATGCTGACTCGGTCACCCGCTGCCGCCGGCCGTTCTGCCGGCTGGTACTGAACCCGCTGCTTGCGTACCACTTCCAAAGTTCTATCGACATCGGCGGGAATAACCTTAACCAGCGGCTGCTCAATGCTGACCGTGCTCAAATCACCCAGCACCACATCGGGGTAGACTTCAAAGGTTGCGCTGAACTCGAACTCGGAAGCACTCTCTGCCGCCGCCTTCGGTTCAAAGCGCGGAGGGCCCGCAAGCCGCAATTTCTGCTCGCGCACAGCCTCGCTGAAACTTTTCTGCAGCACATCGCCCAGCACCTCCTGGCGCACTTGCGGGCCATATTGCTGCTGGACGATACGCAACGGTACCTTGCCAGGACGGAAACCAGGTATTTTCGCCGTGCGCGCCAGGCGCTTTATGCGATTTTCCATCTCCGTCTCGATTGCCTCATGGGGAACCGAAACACTCAGACGACGCTCCAGCGCACCAAGATTCTCTACATTCGATTGCATCATATTTCCTAACTTATTGATAACATTCATGCAACGTCACAACGGCCAGAGAAGAGCGCGGCAGCCGCCAAAAACAACCTCACGTACAGCGTTGTCTGCAAGCTGCGGTTCCCTGGTGCGAAAGGGGGGACTCGAACCCCCACACCTTTCGGCGCCAGAACCTAAATCTGGTGCGTCTACCAATTCCGCCACTTTCGCGCGCCGATTTTTTAATTATACCTTTTTCTTCCTGCCATCACAGCCATACTAGGTACGGCTCTGACAGAATACTGTCTCGCCGCTGACCCCTTTGCTATCCGGTCCCATCAGATACAGGTAGACCGCCATCAGGTCATGCGGCTGAGGCAGGGTATGCTTGGCTTCTCCGGGGTGGGTCTTGGTGCGTTGCGGCGTATGCACCGGTCCCGGAATCAGCGCGTTGATGCGCAGATTCGGCAGCATTTCCCATTCCTGCGCCTGGATCTTCACCAGTGCCTCCACTCCCGCCTTGGCTACTGCAAACCCGCCCCAATATGCGGCCGGATCGTGGCCGTGCAGATCCGAAGTCATGACGACGCTGGCATCGGGCGCAGACCTCAGCAACGGCAGGCAGGCGCGTGTCAGCGCAAACGGCGCGGCCAGATTGACTCGCAGCATGGTCAGCCATTGCTCCAGCGTCTGGTTCGCCAAGGGGGTCAAGCCAAAAACCAGCGCCGCATTGTGCAGTATCCCGTCCAGTCTGCCCAATTGCAGCTTGATGGCCTGAGCCAGCGCCGCAAAATCCTGGTCCCCGGCTTTTTCCAGATCAAGCGGAAAAATCGCTGCCTGTGCCCCGCCAGCCGCCTCAATCTCATCGTAGACGCTTTCCAGCTTCTCGACCTTGCGCCCGTGCAGAATTACGGTGGCGCCATGAGCTGCATAGGCAAGCGCGGCGGCGCGGCCCATCCCCTGCCCCGCGCCGGTGACAAGAATTACGCGATCCTTGAGCAGATCTTTAGGCGCCTGATAGCTGGTTAAGTCATTCATATGCATGGAATCTATCACGGAAAGGAAAAAGCATAAGCCGGAAAAGCCCCAGGTTTACCCCTTGATCCAGGTTTTCCACGCCAGCCACAATTTGCGTACCGGTGTGAGGCTGACACGCTGCCGCATGACATGGCAACCGTCGTTCTTGATTTCCTGCAGCAAGGTCCGATAAATCGCCGCCATGATGATGCCGGACTGCTGGCTCTTGCGGTCTTCCGCCGGCAGCGCCGCGAATGCGCTGGCATAATAGCTTTCCGCCCGTTCTATCTGGAACTCCATCAAACGCCTGAAATTGTCGCTCTCGCGCGACTGCAGTATGTCTTCCTCGGATACACCAAAGCGGGCAAGCTCGTCCTGCGGCAGATAAATGCGATCGCGGCGCGCGTCCTCGCCCACATCGCGGATGATGTTGGTGAGTTGGAACGCAAGCCCCAGATCCTGCGCGTACTTCAGGGTATCTTGATTACGGTAGCCAAAAATCTCGACGGAGCATAGACCCACCACGCTCGCCACGTGGTAGCAGTAACGCCGCAGGGTGTCGAAATCGGCATAGCGGTTGTAGCTCAGGTCCATTTCCATGCCGTCTATGATTTCATTCAGCCGCCCGGCAGTGAGGTTGAACGGTTTGGCCACAACAGCCAGCGCTTTTGTCACCGGATGAGTAGGTTTGACACCGGGTTCGTCACTGAATATGGCAGCGACCTCCTGCCGCCACCACGCGAGCTTCGCATGCGCCACCGTCGCATCAGTGCATTCATCCACCACATCATCCACTTCGCGGCAGAAAGCATAGAGTGCGGTAATGGCACGGCGTTTTTCCGACGGCAGATAGAGAAAACTGTAATAGAAGCTGGAGCCGCTCTGAACAGCTTTCTGCTGGCAATACTGATCAGGGGTCATGGTGAGTTATTCTGAAAAAGGGCTGCCGCCAAACCGCAGGGGGCAACCGGAAAATCTTCGCAAGATTTCGTAATGACTGACAAGAGTGAGCACGTCTCAATGAATCTCCGAACGGCCAACAATTTACAGGAATTCATGGGCAGTGTGTGAGTGAATTAAAAATTCATTGGCCGGATCGCCACAATAAAAACCCCGCCGAAGC
>CAMAPK010000003.1 GCA_945860135.1 Nitrosovibrio sp. Nv4 | reverse complement strand
GTAGAAGCGGCTGATATAAGCCAGGAAAGCGGTGAGTACACCGACAGTGATCGCATTCTCCGAGACTTGCCAGATGCCGAAAATCCATACCACGAGCAGCCCGATTTCGGTGAGCAGCGTCACGGTCGGGGTGAACAGTGACCAGATTTTGTTTACCCGATCGTTGACTTCCAGGTTGTGCTGGTTCGTTGCGCGGAAGCGTGCCGCTTCGCGTTTTTCCTGTGCAAATGCCTTGACTACGCGCATCCCGGGGATGGTGTCGGCGAGCACGTTGGTCACTTCGGCCCAGATGCGATCGACCTTTTCAAAGCCGGTGCGCAGCTTGTCGCGCACCACGTGAATCAGCCAGGCGATGATGGGCAGCGGCAGCAGAGTCACCAGCGCCAGCCAAGGGTTGATCGAAACCAGAATGGCTGCGGTCATGGCGATCATCAGCACGTCGGTGGCGAAATCGAGCAAGTGCAGCGAAATGAAAATGTTGATGCGGTCGGTTTCCGAACCGATGCGCGCCATCAGATCACCGGTGCGTTTGCCGCCAAAGTACTCCTGCGAGAGCTTCAGCAGGTGTTCGTAAGTGGCGGTGCGCAGGTCGGCGCCGATACGTTCTGAAACCAGTGCGAGAACATAGGTGCGCGCCCATCCCAGCACCCAGGCCAGCAATGCTGCACCGAACAGACCGGAAAGGTAGAGTGTCACCAGGTCAGTGTCGATCGGCTTGCCGTTCTGATAGGGGATCAGCACGTTATCCATCAGCGGCATGGTCATGTAAGGCGGTACCAGTGTTGCCGCCGTGCTGCCCAGGGTCAGCAGAAAGCCGGCAAGCAGCCGCCACTTGTAGGGTCTGGCAAAGCGCCACAGGCGGAATAATGTCCAGGTGGAAGGGGGCGTATATATTTCCTTGCTGCACAGCGCACACTCTTCCTGTCCGGGCGGGAGCGGAGCATCGAGCACACTCTGGCATTTCGGGCACAGGATCTGTTCCGGCGTTGGAGGAAGTTTCCCGGTGAGGTGGTGGCTGAGTTGCTGCAGGAAATGTTCGAGCAGGCGGCCAGCAGCAATATTGTTACTGAGTGTATAGCGCCAGCGGGCGAGCAGTGAATCGATGTCAGTCAGCTCAAGACTGCCAATACCGGAATGATCGCGGCGCGTTAGCATCATTCCCTGGCGGTAAGTCCAATCCTGCCAAGGGGTATCTGTCGATGATTTTGACAGCAAGCGCAGGTTGGTGACAACCAACAGGCCGGAGGCGAAATGCAGCTGGGCATCAAGGTCAGTTTCCAGCCAAACCAACACATTTTCTCCATCGGCCAAATGCGACTCAACCTGGGTAGACCAGGCGGAGGGCAGGGCGGATGAGGAGGGGTTAGGTTGCATTGGCAGAGCGCAGAGGATCGAATATGTGGGTGTGTTTCAAATGCAGGAGAAAAGCCGGATACCCGGTTCCGGAAGGATGCGGTTTCCAATAGATGCCATTCTGATATGCGGCACAATGGTACTCCAGAAATCATTGCCATGGATCAATCAAGCGCTGATCCATGCGATCGATCCCGACGGATATCCTGATTCATCTCGCTTTGCCACGCATAAAACTGGTCCAGCATAGCGAAAAAGTTTGCTACCATTGCCGCCGGTAATGTCCAATCATTTTTGATTATAGGGAAATTGTTCTGGCTACCCGACAGGAGCTTTCCGATTTTCTGACTGAAACTGAGCGGCGCGCTTATAAACAGGCGTTGTTTGCAGTACGGGATGAACATGTGGCGCTGGATATTGTCCAGGACTCGATGATGAAGCTTACTGAAAAATATGCGGCCAACCTGCCAGAGGAGCTGCCGCTCCTGTTTCAGCGCATTCTGCAGAATACCATACGTGATTACTACCGGCGGCAGAAGACCCGCTCACTATGGACTACGCTATTCTCGTCATTTACGCCCAGCAGCCAGGAAAAAGGGAGCGAAGACTACGATCTGCTGGAAACCTTGCAGGTAAAGACAGACTCCGATTTTGGCAATGATCCGCATGAGCAGCTGGAACGGTCACAACTTATTAGTTCTATTGAAGAAGCTATAAAAACTCTGCCAGCACGTCAACGCGAGGCCTTCCTGCTGCGTTATTGGGAAGAAATGAATGTTGAAGAGACTGCGGCGATCATGGAATGTTCGGAAGGAAGCGTGAAAACTCATTGCTCCCGTGCAACCCACGCTCTCGCCACTATTTTGAGGAAGAAAGGAGTCGAGCCATGAATGAACCGGAATTGGGAAAAGAAATTACCCGGCTGCTAGATCGCGGATTGGATGATATTGGGCAAGACACCCTGCAGCGCCTGCAGGCAGCGCGCAGAGCTTCTCTGGAGAATTACCAGATAAGCGAGACACGGGTCGCCACAGGTGGTGGTACGTCTGCGCACAGCGGGCATGATCGGCATCATTTCAACGCTGGCAGGATATTATCGCTATTTGCTCTATTGCTCGCTCTGGCAGGCGTTACTTACTGGCAAACTCCTTTACAGCAGGGAGACGATATCGCGGATCTGGATATAATGCTGCTCACCGATGAGTTGCCAGTTGACGCTTATCTTGACGATGAGTTCGGTGAATGGCTAGATCACTCCTGGCAGTAGCCCTTTGGCTATGCCTGTTGGCCCCTGCCCATGTCTTGGCTGAATCCGGGCAGCCTGCCTGGGGGCAGCTGAATTCTCAGCAAAAGCAAGTCCTGGCACCCCTCGCGCAAAATTGGGACGGGATGGATGCTGCCAGAAAGAAGAAATGGTTGAGTATCGCCAAGCGCTACCCGAACATGTCTCCCCTTGAACAGCAGCGCATACAGTCGCAGATGCGTGACTGGGCTGCGCTTACTTCCGATCAGCGCAATAAGGTGCGCGAGAAGTACAAGAATATCAAGCAACTTCCGCCTGAGAAGCACTATGAGATCAAGCATAAATGGCGTGAATATGAGCAGTTGCGAGAAGAGCAGAAGAGGGCCGCCAGCAGTTTGGATAAAGCTCCTGATGGATACTGATCCTGGATTCGATAATAGCTAGCTTAGAGTCCCGCGCTGTTCTTCCCTCGCACTGCCCCTGCCAATTCCACTATCCGTTCTGACCTGCGCGACAGGCAAGATGATTCCGCTACGCTCGTCCGGAATCTTTCTTTGCTGATTCTGCAGACTCGCGGTTGAGCAGATTCCTGTCAACGAGTCTTCTTAAGGCCGGCGAACAGTTTGCGCTGCGCAGTGTCGTTGATTGCAACCACTGCGGGGTGGGTAAGCCGGCGTTCCATTGAAATGGCGTAGAACTGTTCGGTGACTTCATCGGTTCGGCCGATGACAGTGACGCCATGCTCGCGTTGCACTTCATCGGCAATCACCGATGGGGCGATGAAAATACCGATACCGGCTTGCCCGAAAGCATGCATCAGCGCACTGTCATCGAATTCACCGACGATACGCGGGCGGATCTGGTGGGCATCGAACCAGCGCATTAGTGTCACCCGCACGGCGGCATTCTCGCCCGGTATCAGCAGGGGGGCAGCATTCAGTATGCGCGGCCATTTTCCTTTACCTTTAAGCTGTGCTGCAAGCTGCGGTGCAGCGAAAAACGTGATGCCGCAATCCCCGAGCTTGTGGCTGTAGCCCTTCACATTCGTCTCGGGCGGCATGGGCCGGTCGGCAAGCACCAGATCAAGCCGGTGGATCGCCAGTTCCACCAGTAATCGCACCAGCTTGTTCTCCCGGCAAACAATGCGCACCGGTTCGGTCATAGACATCGCCGGCGTCAGCAGCCGATAGGCAATCGATTTCGGCACAACATCGTCAACCCCCACGCGAAACTGGATGGAGCGGTCTTCAGGACGGCTGCGCAGAGCCTCCTCCAGATCGTTGCCGATCTGGAATAGCTCATCGGCGTAAGAGAGTGTGAGCCGGCCAGTCTCCGTGAGCTGTAGACGCCGGCCCACCCGCAAGAACAGGGCTACACCCAGTGTTTCCTCCAGCAGGCTAATCTGTCCGCTCAGGGTCTGGGGCGTGAGATGCAGCCGTTCGCTCGCACGGATGATGCTGCCTGCCTTGGCGACGGCCCAGAAATAATGTAACTGCCGGTAGTTGAGCATAGGGGCGGTTCAAAGTACAATAGTTCGCGAATGCCGATCATATTATCAGAAAGATACTGCTTTTATTGATGCAAATTAAACCTTAGTATAAGCAGGCATTAACCGTATTCCGCCGTTAAGGAGGCGCAATCATTCAAGTCAATTCACGATGCCGTAGCTTGCTGGGACTGGTTCTTGTCTTGCAGTTTACACCTGCGTCAGCCGAAGAGTCCGCCATCGTACCTGCTACCGTGGCTGCTACGGCGATCTCCATTGAAGATCTGCAACGATTGGGATTGGAAGCCAACGGTCTGGTACATGCCGCGCGCTCCCAAGTGGGTATTGCCGAGTCGGGCGTGATCTCCGCCTCGGCTTATCCCAATCCGCAAGTGAGCGCGATGGGGGGGCCTCAACATCCGCGAATCATGGCGGCCAATCCCGCGAATAGCACCCGCGAGGTGGGCGTTGTCCAGCCTATCGAAAATCCGTTCATGCGCAGTG
This sequence comes from Nitrosovibrio sp. Nv4, assembly GCA_945860135.1. GTDB lineage: Bacteria > Pseudomonadota > Gammaproteobacteria > Burkholderiales > Nitrosomonadaceae > VFJL01. Next base: position 128,313 of record CAMAPK010000003.1, on the reverse strand, counting down.
CGCGCATCGATGCCGCCTCAGCCGGGGTAGAGGCCAGCCGTGCCAGTCTCAATCAGGTACGCGCTGATCTGGCGGCACAGTTACGGGTGCGCGCATTTGAACTGTTGCAACGCCAAGAAATCGCTCGCATAGAGACGGAAGTTTTCGACTTGATGGATGATGTGCGCCGACGCATCAAGTTGGCAGTGGAAGTGGGTGAAACAGCGCGTTTTGAATTGATTCGGGCTGATGCTGAAGTGTTGAATGCGGCCGGCCGCAAGGAAGCGGCACAGCTGAATGCGCAGCGGGCACGAGTAATGTTGAGACAGCTTACTGCCGGTGCGTTGAAACCCGATTTCGAGCTGAGCACCACATTGCGCGACCCGGTGCAACTGCCGACGCTGGAAGTATTACGCGAGGAAGTGCCGGCCGCCAACCCGGAAATACTGCGGTTGCAAGCCGAACAGGAGCGCGCTCGGCGGCGCATCAGCCAGGAACGCGCCGCGATTATTCCCTCAGTGGACGTCTTACTCCTGAATTATCAGGATGCTCAATACACCGAAAATAGAGCGGGCATGCGAGTGACTGTTCCGCTGCTGTACCAGCGCCGTGGCGAAATCAACGCAGCCATATTCGATTCCGCGCGAGTGCGCGAAACGCTGGAATATCGTGTGTTCGAGGTGGGTCAATTGCTCGAATCCGCTTGGCAGGGCTACCAGATTGCGCAGCGCAGGGTGGAAATGTTTGAAGGCGGTATCATCCGGGAAGCCGAGCTGGCGTTCCAGGTTGCCCGAACTGCTCACCGCTTCGGTGAGCGCGGCCTGATTGAAGTGCTTGACTCCCAGCGGATCTTGCGCGGAATTCTGGTGGATTCGTTGCAGGCGCGTTTTGAGTTACAGGCCGCTGCTGCCGAAATCGACCGGCTACGCGCGCATTATCCCAAGGAGTAAGCCCCCGTATGAAAGTCTCCATTCTGACCACTGGCGCAGTCGTACTGGTCACGTTGCTTGCGGCGGGATGCAGCGAGCCGCCTGCTCCCCCGAAAAAAGAAGTTCAGGATATAAACAGCATCACACTCAGGCCGGAATTGACGGAACGCATCATAATCGGCCAGCCCACGATGGTCAGTCTCGCCGATAAATTGCAGGCGCCGAGCCGGGTCGAGGTGGATGAGGAAAGGCTAGTTCATATCGGTTCCTTCGTGACGGGGCGCATTACCAATTTGTACGTCATTCTGGGGGATCGCGTTAAGGTCGGCGACCCGCTCGCGCGTGTTACCAGTCCTGAATTGACCCAGGCGCAACTGGTCTATTTGCGGGCTTACTCGCGCACTATCGTGACCGAAAAAGCGGCCGAGCGCGCACATCTGTTGCGTGCCGCCGACGTGCTCCCTCTCGCCGAGGTAGAGCGGCGCGTATCGGAATTGGAGATTGCCCGTGCCGAGTTTGAATCGGCGAAGGATCAATTGCGCTTGCTGGGCGTGGACAGCGGTACGCTGAAAGAACTGGCAAAGAGTGGGCACATTCTGCCTTCCATTGCTATCAGGTCGACCAGGGACGGCATCGTTATCGGCCGGAATGTCATCGTCGGCCAGGTAGTGCAACCGGCCGATCAGCTATTCCGGGTGGCCGATCTATCCTCTGTCTGGGTGGTGGGCGATGTGCCGGAGCAGATCGCGCGTGATGTGAAAGTCGATCAACATGTGGAGATCCACGTGCCGGCGCTGGGCGATGAGATAAGCTTCGACGGCCGCATCATTTTCGTTGCCGATACCTTAAATCCGTTGACTCGTACGGTGATGGTGCGCACGCTGGTAGAAAACCCAACGCGCAACCTCAAACCCGACATGCTGGCTAACATGCACATTGTGGATAATCCGACCAAGAGCCTGGTAGTGCCGAAAACAGCGGTGGTGCGGGAAAGCAACCGCGACTACGTCTTCCTGGCTCAAGGCGATAATAAGTTCCTGCGTGTTCCGGTCGAATTGGGTCCCGAAGTAGCCGACATGTATCCCGTGCTGAAAGGAGTCACCATCGAGCAGAAGATCGTGGTGGATGGTGCCTTTCATTTGGACAACGAGCGCAAGCTCGCCGAGCTGGAATAAGCCATGCTTGCCGCAATCGTGCGCGCCATGCTCAAGCAGCGCCTGCTGGTGGTAGTGGTTGCGCTCGGCCTGTGCGCTGCAGGCGTGATTGCCACGAAGACCGTCTCGGTTGATGCTTTCCCCGATGTAACCAACATCCAGGTGCAGGTCGCCACGGTGGCGGTCGGCCGCAGTCCGGAGGAGGTCGAGCGGCTGATTACGGTGCCGGTGGAAATCGCGATGACCGGCCTGCCGGGGCTGGTGGAGATGCGCTCCATGAACAAGAGCGGGTTGTCGCTGATCACGCTGGTGTTTACCGACAAGACCGATGTTTTCTTCGCGCGCCAACTGGTGATGGAGCGGCTGATCGAGGTATCCACAAGGCTGATACCCGGCATTACGCCGGTACTCGGGCCGGTATCCACCGGTCTGGGCGAGGTATACCAATACACCATTGAGCATCCCGACGACGGCAAACGCGCACTCACGGTCGAAGAGCTGATGGAGCGGCGCACGATTCAGGACTGGGTGGTGCGGCCGATGCTGCGTTCGATCCGGGGTGTGGCGGAAGTCAACTCCATCGGCGGCCATGTCAAGGAATACCAGGTATTGGTCGACCCGAACAAGTTGCGTCATTATGACCTGACATTGGCGGCAATTGATCTGGCACTTGCCAACAACAACGCGAATTCCAGCGGCAACATACTGCCGCTGCACTCGGAGCAGTATCTGATCCGGGGCGTGGGTCTGATCCGCTCGCTGGATGATATCCGCAACATTGTGCTCAAAGAGCTGGAAGGCGTACCAGTATACGTGCGTGACGTGGCCCAGGTGCAATTCGGCGGCGAGGTGCGCCTGGGAGCCAGCATCAAGAACGGTGACACCGAATCTGTAACCGGCATCGTCATGATGCTGCGCGGCGGTAATGCCAAGGAAATAGTCGTACGGGTCAAGCAAAAAGTTGCCGAGATCAACGAGCGTGGCATATTGCCGGACGGGCTCCAGATCGTGCCTTTTTACGACCGGACTGATTTGGTGGATGCCGCGCTCGGAACAGTTTACAGCACGCTGGTTGAATCCTTGATTCTGGTCGTCGTGGTCCTGTTCGTTTTCCTGGGCAACCTGCGCACCAGCCTGGTCGTGTGTTCGACGCTCGTCATCACACCGCTGGTGACATTTCTGGTCATGGACCAGCAAGGCATGCCGGCCAACCTGATGTCGCTGGGGGGGCTGACGATAGCCCTTGGCATGATGGTGGACCCCACGGTGGTGGTGGTGGAAAACATTTACCAGAAACTGAACCAGGCGCGCGGCACGGGCGCATCAAAATTCGATATCATTGTCAAGGCAACCAGCGAGGTAGCCACACCGGTGATCTTCGGCGTCATTGTTACCGTACTCGTATTCCTGCCGTTGATGACGCTGGAAGGCATGGAAGGCAAGATGTTCAGCCCGCTTGCCGTCACCATTTCCATTGCGTTGATGGTGGCGCTGTTTGTTTCCGTGCTGCTGTCGCCGGTGTTGAGCGCCTATATCCTGAAAGGCGGATCGGAGGAGGACACCAAAATCATCGCTGTCCTCAAGTCCAGATATCTGCGCATACTCAATGCAGCGCTCGGGAATCAGAAAGTTACCATGATGATCGCGCTGGGCTTGCTGTCGCTGGCATTCGTCTTGTACCCGCTGCTCGGTAAATCGTTCATCCCGATCATGCAGGAAGGCGCGATCACGCCGGTGATCATCCGGGTACCCTCGATTTCGCTGGAAGAAGCGATCAAGCTGGAAACAGAAGCAATGAAAATGATCGCTGCGGTACCGGGGGTGAAGGTCGTGGTATCCAAGCTCGGCCGTGGCGAATCGCCCGCCGACCCGGCATCGCAGAACGAGTCCGACCCGATTGCGGCACTGGACCTGGAGGGATCTGGCCGCACCCAGACGGAGATCGAGGAAGACATCCGCAAGGCGCTAACGGCGCTGCCCGGTGTCAATATCGTGCTGTCGCAGCCGATCGCGCAACGGGTGGACGAGATGGTGACCGGGGTGCGCTCACAGGTTGCGGTCAAAATCTTTGGCGACGACCTGGAAGAGCTGCGCAAACTATCCGAGCAGGTGGCGCGCATCGTCAAGTCAACGCGCGGGGCACGGGATCTGCGCCTTGAACGCTTGTCAGGTCAACAGGAGCTGACCATCGACATCGACCGCCGCGCCATCGCCCGTCACGGCCTCAACGTTGCCGAAGTGAACGAGCTGATTGCAACCGCAATCGGCGGCAAGGTGGTCACCCAGGTGTTCGAGGGCGAGCGGCGCTTTACGCTGCTCTTGCGTTATCCCGTTGAATTCCGCGAAGATGTTGAGGCCATTCGCGATCTGTTATTGCGTCCCGTTGGTAACGCCGGGCCTGGTGGTTTGATCGCGCGCGGCGGCATACTGGTGCCGTTGAGTGCGGTGGCGGATATCAGGGTGCTAGACGGTCCGGCGGTGGTCTCGCGCGAATATGCCAAACGCCGCGTGGTGGTCGGCGCCAACGTGCACGACCGCGACCTGGGCGGTTTCGTTGCTGAACTGAAGGAACGCACTGCAAAGGAGGTCAAATTACCCCCGGGTTATTATTTCGAGTGGGGCGGGCAGTTCCAGAACATGGAGCGCGCCATGGCGACGCTCTCGGTAATCGTGCCGATTACCCTGGCGCTGATCTTCTTCCTGTTGTTCATGTTATTCAATTCGGTCAAGCTTGCCACGCTTATCTTTCTGGCTTTGCCGTTTGCTTCCGTCGGCGGTGTCGTTGGGTTGTTCATCACCGGTCAATATCTGTCGGTACCGGCGTCGGTAGGTTTTATCGCAGTCTGGGGCACATCGATATTAAACGGGGTGGTGCTGATCGAATTTATCCGGCAACTGCGCTATGAAGGTTTGAGCGTGGCCGACGCGGTGAAAAAAGGTTGCGAGCAGCGCTTTCGTCCGGTGATGATGACGGCCGCGACGACGATATTGGGCCTGGCACCATTCCTTACCGCCAGCGGGCTCGGCTCCGAAGTACAGAAGCCATTGGCCATCGTGGTGATCTGCGGGTTGACTACCGCGACCATGATGACGATGGTGTTAATGCCCATGTTGTACCGCTGGTTCGACGATCAACCCAAGGAAAAGGCTGAGGCTCTCGCGTAATCTCGAGAGTCACGCGATTCCCTGGTTTTTCCCGGTACCGCAGCAGAATGTTCGTCTGTTTCAACAGTCCCATCATTGCTGATTCCCGGTGTAAAATAGCCGAAATTTACTGGGAATAGTCATGCCGCTGTCTCCATCCACCGCAAAAGATAAAGCCAAGATTCTGGCCGAGGCGCTGCCGTACATCCAGCGTTTTCACGGCAAAACCATCGTGATCAAATACGGCGGTAATGCCATGACCGAGGAAAACCTCAAGCAGGGTTTTGCCCGCGACGTGGTATTGCTGAAGCTGGTGGGAATGAATCCCGTCATCGTCCATGGCGGCGGGCCGCAGATCAGCGAGATGCTGCAGCGGATCGGCAAGCAGGGTGAATTCATTCAGGGCATGCGCGTGACCGATGCCGAAACCATGGACGTGGTGGAAATGGTGCTGGGAGGACTGGTCAATAAGGACATTGTCAACCTGATCAACCGTCATGGCGGTCTGGCGGTCGGTCTGACCGGCAAGGATGGCGCTTTCATCCGCGCAAGAAAAATGCTGATGCCAGACAAGGAAAGAGCGGGAGAGTGGCTCGACATCGGCCAGGTAGGGGAGATCGAGAGCATTGATCCAGCCCTGATTGCACTGCTTGACACCCGTGACTTCATTCCGGTAATCGCGCCCATCGGTGTCGGCAGTAATGGTGAGTCCTATAATATCAATGCCGATCTGGTGGCAGGCAAGCTGGCAGAAATCCTGAATGCGGAAAAACTGATTCTGCTCACCAATACTCCTGGCGTGCTGGACAAGAGCGGCAATCTGCTGACCGGTTTGACGGCGCAGAGCGTAGATCAACTGTTCGCCGATGGAACCATTTCCGGCGGCATGCTGCCAAAAATCAGCTCGGCGCTGGATGCGGTGAAAAATGGTGTCAAATCCTGCCACATCATAGATGGCCGGGTGGAGCATGCATTGCTGCTGGAAGTGCTGACGGACGAAGGTGTGGGAACGCTGATCAAGGCGGAGTAATTCGCCGCCAATATTTGCCGACCTGGACTTACAGAAACATTTTTTTACTCAATCGAGAAACTCATGCCAGCCAAACCCGGTGAAAGAAAACTTCAGATCCTGCAGGTGCTGGCGGAAATGCTGGAGAATCCGCGTGCGGAGAGAATTACCACTGCGGCGCTGGCGGCCAAGCTGGATGTTTCCGAAGCCGCGCTGTACCGGCATTTTGCTAGCAAGGCACAGATGTTCGAGGGGTTGATCGAATTCATTGAACAGACTCTGTTTGGTCTCATCAACAAACTGACTGCAGAAGAGAAAGATGGTCTCCGTCAGATTGACGGCATCCTGTCACTGTTACTGGGTTTTGCCAAGAAAAATCCAGGCATGACGCGGGTGTTGATCGGTGATGCGCTGGTAAACGAAAATGATAGGTTGCAGGTGCGCATCAATCAATTGCATGACCGTCTTGAGGCGACGCTGAAGCAGGCGTTGCGTTTCGCCGCCGGTGAGCAGGAAATCACGTCTGGGCTGGACACGGCGGCACAGGCAAATCTGCTGATGTGTTACGTTACCGGCCGCTGGCACCAGTTTGCCAAAAGCGGCTTCAAGCGTGACCCGCTGGAATACTGGGAAGCACAGCGTAGAGAGTTATTGTCAGGTGGGAATAACCGCGGTAACTAGCCTATGGTTGCCGGTTCCGGAACGCCGCATACCGCGCATGCCGGATCTTTATTCAGTCTGACCGAACGCCAGTTCATCGTCAGGCCGTCGAGCAGCAGCAGACGGCCATGCAGAGTTTCGCCGATACCAAGCAGGATTTTGAGTGCTTCCGCTGCTTGCACACAACCGATGATACCCGTCAGCGGTGCGAACACGCCCATCACTGCGCACTGCATATCTTCATTCTCGCCGTCTGCCGGGAACAGGCAGTGATAACAAGGGCTGTCGCTACGGCGCAAATCGAATACGGTTACCTGCCCGTCAAAACGCACGGCCGCACCGGATACCAGCGGTTTCCGGCAGGCGGCACAAGCCTGATTCAGAGCGTGGCGGGTGCTGAAATTGTCGCTGGCATCCAATACCACATCAGCATCGGCAACCAGTTGCAGCAGCCTGTTCTGGTCGACGCGCTCATGCAGTGCGACCACATTTACTTCCGGATTGATGTCTGCAAGTGTTTTCTTTGCGGAGTGTGTTTTTGGGGTGCCGATGGCCCCAGTATGGTGGATGATCTGCCGTTGCAGATTGGTGAGATCAACCACGTCATGGTCGCACAGGGTGATTTTGCCAATACCGCTGGCAGCGAGATACGTCGCAGCAGGTGAGCCCAACCCACCCACACCAATAATGAGTGCATGCGACCGGGCCAGGCTTTCCTGCCCCTCAATATCGATTTGCGGCAGCAGGATGTGACGGCTGTAGCGTAGCAACTGGTTGTCGTTCATAACTGTAATGAGATTGATCCAGTTACTCCCGGCGGAATCAATTGCTGGTTTCTGCAGGTTTCTTTTCCGGTTCGGGAACGATACCTTTGAGGTGATTCATTGCCTGGGTCAGCAACAAGTCATTGCTGGAGCCAAATTCCATCGGCGGCTCAGGTTTCTTGCTGCTGTCGTCGCCGTTCTCCGGTTTGGGTGCCTTGATTGCCGGCTTTGGTGCGGCTTTTGCCGCATCGGCAGGTTTGGTCTTGTCGGTCTTTCCATTGGACAGATGGCGATCCAGATCAGATTCACGCAGGCGCGCAGATTCGTCTTTTGCTGATGCGTCGGCGATGTCCGGCGTGATTCCCTTGGCCTGGATGGATTGCCCGTTGGGCGTGTAATAGCGCGCGGTGGTGAGCTTGATGGCGGTATTGTTGCCCAGCGGCAGTATCGTTTGTACCGACCCCTTGCCGAAAGTCTGGGTGCCCATGACTACGGAGCGCTTATGGTCCTGCAACGCACCCGCAACAATTTCCGAGGCGGAAGCCGAGCCGGCATTCACCAGCGTGACCATGGGCACGGTCTTGATCTCTGGCGGCAATCCTCTCAGGTAGTCACCTTTGGAGTCACGCAGGTAAAATTCGGGGCTGGCCCTGAGTTTCATCTTGGCGTCATCGGTACGGCCATCGGTATAAACCACGAGTGAGTTGGCCGGTAGGAAAGCAGCAGACACCGCCACTGCACCGTTCAGCAATCCGCCCGGATCATTCCGCAGGTCCAGTATCAGCCCTTTCATCGGCACCGGGCTTTCTTTAAACAACTTGTCTATGGCCTTGGCCAGATTCTCGCCGGTTTGCTCCTGAAACTGGGTAATGCGTATGTACGCATAGCCAGGTTCAATCAATTTCGATTTGACGCTCTGAATCTTGATAATGGCGCGTACCAGGGTGAACAGCAGCGGCTTGGTCTCACCCTTGCGCGATACGGTAATGGTGATGGGGGTATTGGGTTTGCCACGCATGCGTTTGATTGCGTCGCTCAGAGACAGACCTTTAACCGCGGTATCGTCCAGTTTGATGATCAGATCGCCGGTTTTGATCCCGGCACGGAATGCAGGCGTATCTTCAATAGGCGAAACTACTTTAACAAAGCCGTCTTCCATGGTGACTTCAATGCCCAGTCCGCCGAATTCGCCCTGAGTGCCAATTTGCAGCTCCTTGTAGGCATCCATATCCAGGTAGGCAGAATGTGGATCGAGCCCAGTCAGCATGCCGTTAATGGCTTCAGTGATCAGCTTCTTGTCTTCTACCGGTTCGACATAATCGCTTTTGATGCGGCCAAATACTTCGGTAAACGCGCGCAGCTCTTCGACCGGAAGCGGACGCAGGACTTCCTTGGTATCCTTGTTGGCCACCGCAGAGAAATTGAGGCTCAGCATCACGCCCGCGACGGCGCCAAAAAGAATCAGGCTGAATTGCTGCATCTTGTTGCGCATTACATTTTCTCCAGACTTATGTTATTGCCATTCATTTTATTCTGACCCAGTTTAAGGGGTCAAACGGTTTGCCTTGATGGCGTAGCTCAAAGTATAAACCGGAATCCGCATTGCCGCCGCTGTTTCCCACTGCGGCAATGGTGTCACCACCGCGTATGGTATCACCCACTTGTTTGTAGATGATCTCGTTATTGCCGTAGAGGCTCATGTAACTGCCACCGTGATCCACGATCATGAGATTGCCGAATCCTCTTAGCCAGTCGGCAAATACCACGCGGCCACCGGCAATGGCTTTAACCTCTTCACCGCTGGGTGAGCGGATGAACAATCCTTTCCACGTCATACCGCCATCAGAACGTGGACTGCCAAAGCGGTTGGTAAGTTCCCCTCGTACCGGCAGACTCAAACGGCCTTTGAGTGCCGCGAACGGATCTCCATCCGTCGATGCATCGGGCAAGCTGCTGTTGCTCAGAGGCGTGGAGCGGTTCTTTTGCGCGAGCAGTTTGCCGATTCTCTCCACCAGACGAGAGAGACGATCCTCGTCACGCTTGAGTTTGCCGATTTCGCGCCGTTGCTGCTCAACCTGCAACGAAATGCGCGCGAGCAGTTTCTTATGCTCGGTTTTTTCCTGCTCCAGGTGTTTCTTCTGCTTGGCCTGCTCCGCCTGAATTGCGGCAATTTCCAAACTTTTATTGCGGCTCTCGCGGGTGAGCGCATCAAGCTGCTCAAGGCTGGCGCGTAGCGCATTGATACTCTCCACGTGCGCACGCGAGAGATAACTGTAGTAATGCAATTCACGTGCAATCTGGTTGGGGTCCTGCTGATTGAGCAACAGCCGCAGATATTCCTGTTGTCCGCCAACATACTGTTGGTAGAGCAGTTTGCTTAACTGCAACTGTTGCGTATCGATATTGCTTCTGACTTGCCCGGACCGGGCTTGCAATTGGTTAAGAGTGCCATTGGCTGCGTGCTGCTCCTGGGCGAGTTCGGCTAGCTTACGGCTGGCGCCGCTAATGGCTTGTTCCGATTCACGCAATGCATCTGCTGCTTCCGATCGCGATTCTTCCTTGCTTGCCAGTTCTTTCTGCAATGCCTCAATGCGGTGACGCAGCTGCTTCAGGTCTTCCGGGCTGGCTTTGGGGGCGGCATGGAGCGGATACGATAACACCAGCACGCAAGGCAAGATGAGTTTTAAAAGTACCTTCAGCGGTTCCTTACGGATATATAGGGATGTTTTCAAGCGTGCTTGTGCCGGGGAAAAGTCATAAGCGCGGATTGACCCCAACTATGCCTTCGCTTTGCCCTGATTTGCCACGGCTTGCCTGGCTTTTTCGATTTCCGCCTGATCGCCCAGGTAGTAATTCCGGATGGGTTTCAGATCGTCGTCAAGCTCGTACACCAGCGGTATGCCAGTAGGAATATTGAGTTCGAGGATATCCTGATCGGAGATATTGTCGAGATACTTAACCAGCGCCCGCAGTGAATTACCATGGGCGGCAATGATGGTCCTCTGCCCGGATCGCACCACTGGCGCAATGGTTTCGTTCCAGTAAGGAAGGAATCTTGTCACTGTGTCCTGGAGACACTCGGTCAGGGGAATATCTTGTTTGGCCAAATTTCGGTAACGGGGATCAAAGCCAGGGTAGCGCTCATCCTCGGCAGTCAGCGCAGGTGGCCGGATATCGTAGCTGCGGCGCCAGATCAGGACCTGCTCATCACCATATATGGTCGCTGTTTCGGCTTTATTGAGACCCTGCAGCGCGCCATAATGTCGTTCGTTCAGTCGCCAGGAAAGATTGACCGGAACCCACATCTGATCCATTTCATCCAGCGCGATCCATAAAGTGCGTATGGCGCGCTTCAATACTGAAGTGTAGGCAACATCGAATATGAACCCGTTTTCCCGCAACAACCGGCCGGAATTTCTGGCTTCCTCCAGGCCTTTCTGCGACAAATCCACATCGGTCCAACCAGTAAAGCGATTTTCCTCGTTCCAGGTACTCTCTCCATGCCGCAGGAGAACAAGTTTCTTCATGTTGGCCTTTATGAAAAGGATGAGATCTTCTATGAAGCAGTTTGAAATATGATGATATTTTAATATATTTTGTCAGATACCGCAGCATGCAATTGGTCTGAACGACGGGGAAGTTTTCCGGAACCCGGCAAATAACAGAAAACTGATCAGCAGCGCTTTTGCCAGCATGCCGCTCAGGGCCTGTTTTGAGTCGGTTGGAACAAGAGGGTCCCGGAATGTTCCAGTCTCTGATAAAATCTACGGTTGAGGAGATGAAGGAATAGATATGGAATCAGCATTCGTACAGAATAATTTTGCCATGATCCTTGCTGCTGCGGTGAGCGGCGGCATGCTGCTGTGGTCGTTGCTGTCGGCACGTCGCTCCGGTAATGAGGTGGATACTCTGGTGGCTGTTCAGCTCATCAACTACAAGGATGCGTTGGTGCTGGATGTACGCGAAGGCAGTGAATATGATGCGGGGCACATCGTCAATTCAAAGCATATTCCCGCCGACAAGCTTGAGGACAGGATACAGGAACTGGAAAAATTCAAAAGTAAGCCTATCGTGCTGATACACCGCAGCGGCATGAATACCACCGGTAAAGCCGGTTCGATTCTGCTCAAACATGGTTTTGTCCATGTGCATAATCTTGCAGGGGGCATCGACACATGGCAGAAGGCGAATTTACCAATAGTGCAGAAGTAGGGGCAATTGCGTGGTCAGAGTAATCATGTACTCCACTGGCACTTGCCCATATTGCATCATGGCAGAACGGCTATTACGCTCCAAAGGGGTAACGGAGATCGAAAAAATTCGCATTGATCTGGATCCTGTCCGCCGCGCCGAAATGATGCAGAAAAGTGCGCGCCGTACCGTCCCGCAAATTTATATTGGTGACACTCATGTCGGCGGTTACGATGATCTGGTGCAACTTGATCGCAACGATGGGCTGGTAAAGCTTTTGGTGGCCTGATGTATGTCCCGCGATGGTTCAACCGTTTTCCGGAATGACTGCATCCCTGCGATACTGATTGTTACGCCAGTGCGCTACTTTTTAAATCAATCAACACGGAATTCACTATGAGCGAGCAGCAGCAACCGGTTTTTCGCATCGAGAAAATCTACGTCAAAGACCTGTCTCTGGAGATTCCCAATGCACCGGGAGTTTTTCTTGAACGTGAAGCGCCCCAAGTGGATGTGCAATTGCACACGATAGGTGAGCGCATCGATGAAGGCATGTATGAGGCACTGTTGACCGCAACCATTACTGCCAAAGTCAATGACAAGACCATGTTTCTGGTAGAGGTCCGGCAGGCCGGCATCTTTCAGATACGTAACCTAGCAGAAACTGAAATGGAGCCGGTATTAGGCATTGCTTGCCCCAACATTCTATTTCCTTATTTGCGCGAGGCCGTATCAGACATAGTCACGCGCGCCGGATTCCCTCCGGTAATTCTGAACCCGGTAAATTTTGAAGTGATTTACCAGCAGGACAAACAGCAGGCTGACCTGAATGCGGCAGCAGCGGGGTCAACGGAAGAGGCCAAGCAAACACACTGAAAATGAAATACTCTCCGCTCTTCGGAAGCTTACCTCGGCGGCGCCAGACTCAGGCGTTGCTGCTGGCATCGTTACTGCTGATTCAGGGGCATGCCATTGCAGCACTGGATTTTTTTTCCATAGCCGACAACGCTGCCATTATGTATGACGCTCCCTCGCTCAAGGCTGGCAAGATATTTGTGGCAAGTCGCCATCTGCCGGTGGAAGCAATAGTAAAAGTTGAGGGTTGGGTCAAGGTACGTGATAGTGGCGGCAGTCTTGCCTGGGTGGAAGAGAAAGCATTAAGCAACAAGCGCTACGTGATTGTCACTGCACCACAAGCTGAGGCATATCAAGCGGCGGATATAAATTCGCCGCTGTTATTTGAAGCCCAGCAAAACGTGGTGATGGAATGGCTGGAACCCGCCGTAAATGGCTGGATCAAGGTGCGTCACCGTGATGGTCAGAGCGGTTACGTCAGGACGCATCAGGTCTGGGGTTCATGAAAGTAGCCATCCTGGGCGCAGGCGCTTGGGGCACCGCACTGGCCATTAACCTCGGTACGCACCACCAAGTGACATTGTGGACACCGGATGCGGAGCATCTCGCCGAGATGGTCTCGCAGCGAACCAATCGCCGTTATCTTCCCGATTTCCCCCTATCTGATTCACTGCAGTTGACGTCCGTGCTCGCCGCTGCCATTGATGCGGCCGATCTTGCGCTGATCGTCGTTCCCGTAGCCGGATTGCGCGAGACTTTGCGCAGAGTTGTTGCCTGTGGAAGAGCTGTGCCGGTGATCTGGGGGTGCAAGGGATTCGAGGCGCAATCCGCCAAGTTGCCGCATCAGGTGGCACAGGAGGAATATGCCGGAGTGGCACCTTGTGGCGTGTTGTCAGGGCCGAGTTTTGCTCAAGAAGTAGCGCAGGGATTGCCTACTGCATTGACTTTGGCGTCATACGATGAAGAGTTTTCCAGAAACATTGCGGCACAGTTGCATACTCCCCGGCTGCGAGTTTATTCAAGCAATGATGTCGCTGGTGTCGAAACAGGCGGGGCGGTCAAGAATGTCATTACGATAGCTGCCGGCATTTCCGATGGTATGGGGTTCGGTCACAATGCCCGTGCCGCACTGATTACACGGGGGTTGGCGGAGATTACCCGGTTGGGACTGAAACTCGGCGGGCAGATGGAAACCTTCCTGGGGCTGGCGGGGATGGGCGATCTGATACTCACCACTACTGGCGATCTGTCGCGCAACCGGCGAGTCGGCCTAATGCTGGCGGCAGGCTGGCCGCTGCCGGATATTCTGCAGGATCTCGGGCACATTGCAGAAGGTGTGTATACCGCACGGGAAGTATTGCGGCTGAGCCGGGAACTGGATGTAGAAATGCCGATCACTCAGGCAGTCTGCAGCATACTGTACGATGGTGTGCTGCCCAAGGCGGCAGTAGAAGCACTGCTCAATCGGGAGCCGAAGACCGAGAATGGCTGAACAGAAAGAACTGCAGCGCAGTTTTGCATCCTGTGCCGATAAAAATATTATGGCTGACAGCAGGCGTACTCAGCTTGCTCCGCTAAACCCAACCTGCCGCCAGGCTTCGTAGAGCACTACCGCGACCGTATTGGATAGGTTGAGGCTACGACTGCCAGCTACCATCGGTACGCAGATGCGGCGGTCTCCCGGAAAACTTTCCAGCAACTCAGCAGGCAATCCGCAGCTTTCCGCGCCGAAAAGAAAAGCATCACCAGTAGCATAAGAAGCCAGGTTATAGCGTTGCGTTCCCTTGGTGGATACGGCAAAAATGCGCCGGCCTTGCGGACTTCTGGCGCAGTCTGCCCAGGTCTCATGCACCGTTATGCTGGCAAACTCGTGATAATCCAGGCCGGCGCGCAGCAGTTGTTTGTCTTCCAGAGCGAATCCCAGTGGTTTGATGAGATGCAGCCTTGTTCCCGTATTCGCGCACAGGCGAATGATGTTGCCGGTATTGGGCGGGATTTCGGGTTGGAACAGGATCACGTCGAACATCGTATTTGCCACTCAAGTTAAAAGCGTCATTCCGGGTGGGGAAAGTCATAGCCTGATGCAGCAGATTGGGTGTGGCACGCAGTAACACCCAGCAATAACCGCCAGGAAATATTTCAATGAGGGCTAAAGTTCATGGCACATTATGCCGCAAAAACAAGTTAACCGGTCTGATCGCCCCAAAACCAGATTGGCACGCAATGGATAAAAACTGATAGCATGCGTGACGCACTTACACTAAGGCTGATTGAGTCAGGATTTGCTGCTTAAGGACATGATGGAACGTACACTTCTGCTGATTGATGACGAAGAGAATATTGTCGCCGCCTTGGCACGGTTGCTGCGGCGTGACGGCTATAACATTCTGAAAGCGGCTGGCGGCAGAGAAGGGCTGGAACTGCTGGCACAGAATGAGGTGGGCGTGATTATTTCCGATCAACGCATGCCGGAAATGACCGGTGTGGAATTCTTGAACAAAGTGAAGGATCTCTATCCCGATACTATACGGATCGTGTTGAGCGGACATACCGAACTCAACGCGGTGACAGATGCCATCAACCGTGGAGCCATCTACAAATTTCTCACCAAGCCATGGGAAGACGATCTGCTGCGGGCCAATGTGGAAGAGGCTTTTCAGCGTTACGAAATGAAAATGGAGAATATACAGCTGGGACAGGCGCTACGGGAAGCGAATAGGCAACTGCTGAATATTAACCAGATGCTTGAGCAGCGCGTGGAGAAAGAAACCCTTGAAGGCATATTTAACCTGGATATGTTGCGGGTATCACAAGAAATACTGGAGGGTCTGCCGGTAGCGGTAATTGGTGTTGGAGAAGACGACCTGATTGCCGTTACCAATCGCATGGCGGATGAGCTATTTTCTGCCGGCAGTAGAGGGGCGCTGGTTGGATGCTATGCTTCGGAACGATTACCCCAAATCATGATTAACTCTCTCGGGGGCGGCGCGAAACGCCACGCCTGTCAGCTTGAGAACGGAGGTAATGTAGAATTCTGGGGTTATTCGATGGGCGCTGCTTCGGTAGCGGAAGGCCGGGTGCTGGTGATTGTGCCAGACCCTGAGGGGATGACAGGGTGATAAAAACAGAACGCTTGGCGCTTGATCAGATTGAAATAGGGATGCTGCTGGCGCAGGATGTATGTAATCCCAATGGCACTTGTCTGCTGTCGGAGGGGACGGTGCTGTCTGCTGCCACGATTGCCTCACTCAGACAGCGCGAGGTGGATTATGTCATGGTGTCGCAGGAAGTGCCGCTTACCTTGGATGAGAGCGCCGCACTGGAAGCAGGTATCAGGGCAAGGGTCGAGCGTCTGTTTCGTGTGGCAGGTACTGACCCGATAATGCTCAAGCTGCATAATACGTTGCTGCAATACCGGCTTTCCGCATTGCACAAAAGTAATTCATCGCCCGAGCTAGAGGATTAAGCGCTATTGCTCAATCCTTCCAGTTGGCTAGGTCATACTACATGCGCAGCCGGGAAGGACGAGTCTTAGCCAAGAGTGGCTTGCCCCGTCATTTCTGAGTCAATACAACAAAGTGTAATAAAGGAATTCGGAAGCATGAGCAATACGAATACATTGACGATCGAACAGGTGATCAGTGCCGTTCGCCAGATACCCTCTCTTTCGGTACTGGTGATGGAGATTCTGGCGAGTTTCGACAAAAAGGATGTCAATTTCACCGACCTGGTACGAAAAATTGGGCGGGATCAGGGGCTGACGGCGCGCGTCCTGCAGGTGGCAAACTCACCCTTCTACGGCAATTCCGGCAAGATCGGCTCAATCAAGGGTGCGGTGGTGGTGTTGGGTTTTCATAATGTACGCTCGCTGGTGGCGGCGGCCGGATTGATCAATCAATTTCCGGTACCGGAAGTGCCCAGCAATTTCGACCGGATGTCTTTCTGGCACCACAACATCGGTGTTGCCGTATGCGCCCACCACTTGGCAAAGGCGTCGGGCAGAGATGAAGGCCTGGCATTCACTGCGGGATTGCTGCACGATGTCGGCAAACTGGTGCTGGATGCATATTTCAATAAAAATTTTGCGGCGGTACTGGCACGCTGTGCGGCGGATGATGTCACCATGGTCATGGCAGAGCGTGCCGAACTTGGATTGGATCATGCACAGATCGGATATGAGCTGACCCGGCGCTGGCGCTTTCCGGTGCCGATCCAGAAGGCAATTCGCGACCATCACAACCCCGAGTATGAGCCAAATGCATTAACGGATCTGGTGCATGTCGCCAACGTTCTGTCGCACATGCTGGATTTTGATGATCGCAACTCCGATCTGATGCCGTCGTTGTCCGTTGCGGCATGGACGCGTCTGGATATGGATCATGACATACTGCCGATGCAGATGGCGGAAATCGAACGGCAATATGCCAGCATGAAACTGCTGGTGCCGGAGTAGCGCAACAGGAAGCCATGTCAGCAGACGAGACTAGCAAGCTTTCCTGGGTTTACCAGCTCTACCAGCTGGGACAAATCACCGAATTGCGCAACAAGCCGCAAGAAGTGCAACAGGCGATTCTGGAGCATGTCGTCAATGGTTTTGGTGCCAGTGGCGGTACCTTTGCCTTGCTCGATGCCGATGGTCAGAACCTCATGATTGCCGTCGGAATCGGCGTCCCGGAATTTGTCATCGGCAGCAAGATCGAATTTGGCGAAGGTATTCTTGGCCTGGTGGCGGAAACGGGTAGATCGCTGTTGCTGAATGGTGATATTACCAGTGATGCACGCTTCAAGTTGGCGATCAAGCGCGACCGGTCGTCGCGGCCACATTCGGCAATGTGCTGGCCATTGATGATTGAACATCGGGTCATAGGTACGCTCACTATCAATCGTCAGAGTACGGGGGAGCCCTATACTGAAGCTGATCTGAAAAATGGCGAGATAATAGTGAATCTGATCACGCTGGTGATCGAAAATGCCCGTCTGCACATAGACCAGCAGCAACGTATTGTTATGGCAGCGCAGATGAACGATGAAATCTGGGGCATCAACAAGCGGCTGGAAGAAACTCAGAATCAATTGCTGCAATCCGAGCGGATGGCATCGATTGGACAATTGGCGGCAGGTGTGGCGC
Source organism: Nitrosovibrio sp. Nv4 (assembly GCA_945860135.1). Taxonomy (GTDB): domain Bacteria; phylum Pseudomonadota; class Gammaproteobacteria; order Burkholderiales; family Nitrosomonadaceae; genus VFJL01. The sequence goes on along the minus strand of CAMAPK010000003.1, from coordinate 110,500 downwards.
ACGAAATCAACAATCCAATTGGCTATGTTTATTCGAACCTGGGTACTTTGGAAAGATATGTCCAGGATGTATTTCGCATGCTTGAGGATTATGAAAGTGCGGAAGGGATGATTGTCGATGAAGGAGTGCGTGCTCAGTTACAGGCAGCGCGGCAGAAGCTGGATATTGCTTTTCTGAAGGGAGACTTGCGTGCGCTGATGGATGAATCGCGGGAAGGAATCACCCGAGTCAAGGATATCGTGCAGGATTTGAAGGATTTCTCGCATGTGGATGCAGCCAACGAATGGTATGCGGCCAATCTGCACAAAGGATTGGATAGCACGCTGAATATTGTTTACAACGAGATAAAATATAAAGCAGAAGTGGTGAAGGAATACGGCGACATTGTGGCGGTGGAATGTTTGCCTTCGCAGATCAACCAGGTATTCATGAACCTGCTGGTGAATGCGGCGCAGGCAATCGACAAGCATGGCGTGATCACCATGCGTACCGGCAAACAGGATGCCGAGGTGTGGGTGGAGATTGCGGACACGGGCAACGGGATAGCCCCGGCGGATCTGAAGCGGATATTTGATCCGTTTTACACGACCAAACCGATAGGCCACGGGACGGGGTTGGGATTGTCGCTGTCATATAGCATTATCCAGAAGCATCACGGGCGGATAGAAGTGCGAAGTGAGCCGGGAAAGGGGAGCGTATTCCGGGTCTGGTTGCCAGTGCAACAGCCGCAAATTGAGTAGATAAGTGAATGGGGCAGCCATTTCCTCCGCACTCAGCCCGCCAAATTATTCTTCCACTATCAACCACTTGTTTATTCCAACCGGCAGTTGTAGTGCCTTGCTGATTCCGGATTTTTGAGTTTCATGGATACAGCAGAAGTCATGGCATAACCGGCATTCCTGGCAAATCCGATCTTTGCCACATTCTAAAAAGTAATTGTTTACAATTGGTTATGTTGGTTATGTTGGTTATGTTGGTTATGTGGATGGATTTTGTTGTTGCCGCATAAGACAGTCAGTAGCCAAGAAATGATGTCTCGTCAATTTATTCGATAAATATAGGCACTCGCCTAAACTTTCTTGCAAATCTGCCGTTACTGAGCAGATGAAGATAAATCTGTTCTCTTTCCCTGCTGGCTCTGTTCAATCGCGGCTTGCACGCAAGTTGCCGGGATTAGCTATTTTCCGCTTTCTATCGTGGCTACTGCCAATTGTTTCCCGGAGTGTGGAGCGCGATGAATTCAGCACCTGCGTCGATGCCACGGAGTGCAGAAGATGAAGCGGGATATGATCGGGAGCGAGGAGTTTCTACAGCCTGACGCAGCGGCTGTGTGCACTTCCAGCATCGGTTTGTGGGACTGGAATATCCGCACTGACGTGGTTTTCTACGCCACATGCTTCAAGGATATGCTCGGCTACACTGAGGACGAATTTCCAAATCTATTTTCCACATTCATCAAAGCTCTGCATCCCGAAGACCGGGATTTGGTACGGCACGCACTTGATGCACATCTCTCACCGCAACGTACCCCCTACGCTATCGAATATCGCCTGCGCACGAATTCCGGGGAATACCGCTGGTTCTACACAAGTGGTGAGGCATTCAGGGATCAGGCAGATAAGCCTTATCGAATGATCGGCGCTATTATCGATATAACTGCAGGCAAGCAGACGAAATGGGAGTTGACCGAGTGTCACACAGAAATTCAGAAATTGAACGTCAAGCTAAAGGAAGCGCGCGATCATCTGCTGCAGTCAGAACGCATGACTTTCATCGGTCAATTGGCGACAGGCGTGGCACACGAAATCAACAATCCGATTGGCTATGTTTATTCGAACCTGGGTACTTTGGAAAAATATGTCCAGGATGTGTTTCGCATGATCGAGGATTATGAGAGTGCGGAAGGGGCGATTGCCGATGAGGGAGTGCGTGCGCGACTGCAGGCGGCGCGGGAAAAACTGGACATCGCTTTTTTGAAGGAAGACTTGCGCGCGCTGATGGTTGAATCAAGGGAAGGCATTGTCCATGTCAAAAACATTGTACGGGACCTGAAGGATTTCTCACATGTGGACGCGGTCGACGAATGGTATGCGGCCGATCTGCACAAAGGGTTGGACAGCACGTTGAACATTGTTCACAACGAGATCAAATACAAAGTGAAGGTGGTGAAGGAATATGGCGACATTGTGGCGGTGGAATGTCTGCCTTCACAGATCAACCAGGTATTCATGAACCTGCTGGTAAACGCGGTGCATGCGGTCGAGAAGCGCGGCACTATTACAGTGCGCACCGGAAGGCAGGATGCGGAAGTATGGGTGGAAATTGCGGACACGGGCAAAGGGATAGCGCCAGCGGATCTGAAGCGGATATTTGAGCCGTTTTATACGACCAAACCGATAGGCCAAGGAACAGGGTTGGGGCTATCGTTGTCGTATGGAATTGTGCAGAAGCATCAGGGGCGGATGGAAGCGCAAAGCGAAGTAGGAAAGGGGAGCTTGTTCCGGGTATGGCTACCAGTGCGACAGCCGCAAACGGAAAGTGTATGAGCAAGCAAAAGGCGGAAGCGATACAACTTTCAGAAAATGAGAAAATAATGGGCGCGCAAATAGATATGATTCGAGACGTCGCAGCATCACAGGCCACTTCAGTGATCGATGCAACTGTACTCTTCGTTGACGATGATCCCAATATTCTGGCGTCATTAAAGAGATTATTTCGCCCGTTTGGCTATCGTATCTTGACTGCGGAAGGCGGCGCCCAAGGATTGAAAATTTTTGAGCGCGAAAGCATTGATCTGGTGATTTCCAATATGCTCATGCCGGAAATGAACGGCGCACAGTTTCTGGAAAAAGTCAGGGCAAAATGGCCGGGGACAGTGCGGATGTTGCTCAGTGGCTACACTGAGATCAATGCCACGATTGAGGCCATTAATAAAGGGCAGATATACCGCTACATATGCAAGCCATGGGAAGAGAATGATATTACTCTGGCAGTTAAGCATGCCCTGCAGCAGAAGATGCTGGAACGGGAAAAGCAACGTCTGGAAGCGTTGGCTCATAGACAGAACGAAGAATTGAAGGAACTTAATGCCAATCTGCATGCAAGCGAGAAAAAGTTTCGCGCCATTTTCGAAAGTTCGGCTGATGCCATTATGCTGCTAACAGATAAAGATTTTCTAGATTGCAATCAGAGTGCGCTAGAAATGTTCGGGATAGTAACCAAGCAGGAATTCATCGCATCGCGCCTGTCCGTATTCTCGCCGCCTTTCCAGCCTGATGGACGGGATTCGCTGTTGACGACACACGAGAATATTATGGCTGCATATGAGCAGGGCCAGAAACGTTTTGAATGGGTGCATCGCAGAACAAACGGAGAAGACTTCGCTGCCGAAGTGCTGCTGTCCACGTTCGACTATGGCGGCAAAGAAATATTGCAGGCGACAGTGCGTGATATCACCGAGCGCAAAGCCGCAGAGGAGCGCATGATTTATATGGCGCAATTTGATGCGCTTACCGACTTGCCCAACCGTGCTTTGTTCACTGGTCGTCTGCAACAGGCGCTCGCCACCGCCAAACGGGATAAAAAATATTTGGCGCTGATGTTTCTCGATCTGGATAAATTCAAGCCAATCAATGATATATTTGGTCATGCCATGGGGGATTTGTTATTGAAGGAGGCAGCTAAACGCATGCAAGAGTGTATGCGTGAATCCGATATCGTGGCACGGATCGGCGGGGATGAATTCATTGCACTGCTGCCGAATATTGAACAGGAACAGGACGCCACGATGGTCGCAGAGAAAATTCGCCATGTCTTGAGTCAGCCCTTCGAACTGGCCGGCCATAGCATGCATATTTCGTCGAGTATTGGGATTGCTGTTTATCCAGAGCATGGCAGAGGTGAGAAAACCTTGATGAAGAATGCCGATATCGCCATGTACCATGCGAAGAAAAACGGGCGTAATAATGTAATTCTCTATCACTCCGGGATGCTGGATACCGGCCAGCATTCCGGCGGCGATAGAGTCGTTTCGTAGATTTCGTGGTAACGGCGGTACCGGCAGTTGCTTGGCAAGACACGTTGTTACTCGTGCGTAATGGCCTGTTGATCCAGCGTAGACTGACCGTATCAAGCGTATTTAATAATGGGAACACACATGAGTAAAACGCAGACCCTATCGACATTGCAGATCGTGCCAGAGATCAAGGCAACAGTGCTGTTTGTTGATGACGAGGCCAATATTCTATCAGCGCTGAAGCGGTTGTTTCACCCGTTTGGTTACCGGATATTAACGGCGGAAAGCGGCGTCCAGGGGCTGGCAATACTGGAGCGGGAACATGTTGATCTGGTAGTTTCCGACATGCGTATGCCGGAAATGAATGGCGCACAATTTCTGGAGAAAGTCAGGGAGAAATGGCCGGAAACTGTACGCATGCTGCTCACCGGCCATACCGAAATCGGCGCCACCATTGATGCCATCAACAAGGGGCAGATATACCGCTACATATCCAAGCCATGGCAAGATAGTGACATTATTCCGACAATCAAGCATGCGCTGCATCAGCAGATGCTGGAACGGGAGAAAAAGCGCCTGGAAGAGCTGACGCACAGGCAGAACGAAGAGCTGAAGGACCTTAATGCCAATCTGGAAGAAAAGGTCGAAGCGCGTACTGAGGAAGTGCGCCGGACCATGGAGCTTCTCGAAATTGCCCACAGCAATCTGAAAAAGAGCTTTGTGACCTCGATCCAGGTGTTCTCCAATCTGATTGAATTGCGTGAAGGTGACTTGGCCGGGCACTCGCGGCGGGTTGCTTCACTTTCCCGCATGATTGCTCAGCGCATGAATATGGATGACGCGGAAGTACAGAATGTGTTTATCGCCGCATTATTGCATGACATCGGCAAAATCGGTTTACCAGACCGGTTGTTTGAAAAACCTTTTGTGAATTTGACTGGCGAAGAACGTGCTGAAGTGGTCAAGCATCCGGTCAAAGGACAGGTTGCATTGATGGCGCTGGAACAGCTCCATGCCGAGGCAAAACTTATCCGCAGTCACCGCGAACGCTTCGATGGTCTGGGTTATCCGGACGGGTTGACAGGGGCGGGTATCCCGCTGGGCGCGCGCATCCTCGCGCTAGTTTATGATTACGATGCAGTGCAGATCGGTAAGTTGCTAAGCAAACGCCTGAGTCCAAGCGAAGCGGTTGCCTACATCCAGGAAGGCAGGGGAAAGCGTTACGACCCGGCAGTGGTAGATGCCTTCATGATTGTGACCAAGGTAAAAGATGCGCCATTCCAGACAGAATCGGAACTGATAGTGAATTCAAGGCAACTGAAACAAGGCATGGTACTGTCGCGGGATATCTTGACCGCATATGGCGCATTTATGCTGGCAAAGGATTGTGTGTTGAGCGAGAGTCTGATCATGCGCATTCGGAAATTTGAAAGTGAGGTAGGCAGTCAACTCATCATCTACATACACGCCCCGAAATGATGTACTGCAATAATTTGTGATGCCGCTTCTTGATTGCCGTTTTCTATAGCGTTCTTGCCACTACCCACCCACTTACCTTCACTGCCCTGCGGGCATGCAGCACCCGCGTCAATTCATTCAGGGTTGCGCCAGTAGTCATCACGTCATCCAGCACAGCGATGTGCTTTCCCGCCAGATCCATTTCACAGGCGAATGCGCCGCGAATATTCTTTTCGCGTTCCTTCCATGGCAAGCCAGTCTGTGAAACGGTATTTTTTATGCGCTTGCAGACATCCGGCAATAAAGCGATGCCTGTTTTTCTCGCGATACAGCGGGCGATTTCCAGTGCCTGATTGAAACCCCGTTCACGCAGTCTGACAGGGTGCAGCGGCATCGGTACGATGAAATCCGGGAATATTATCTGATCAATTTGTGCTGCCAGCAAATCGGCCAGTATCGGTGCCATCGCAAGATTCGCCCGGTACTTGAGTGAATGGATCATCGCATCTATTGGAAAGGCGTAACTTACTGCTGCTACGGTATGAGTAAACGCGGGTGGGTACGCCAAGCAGGCACCACAGACCAGTCTTCCTGCAGCCGGCAAGGCGCATACCGGACAGCGATCAAACGGCAGGTAAGGCAAGCTGTTGCGGCACGGTGTACACAAATCGTCGTTACCGGATGCTCCACATAACAGACAGTGCTTGCGGAAAAATATCTGCATTATATTTCATCTGTCGTTTAAAGATGCTGGGTAATAAATTGACAATGGTGAGCGTATCCCCGATGATTCACATCATTACAGGAAATTAATAACTCCAAACTAATGGTAGTACAGCCGGATCGATTAATCGCCCCAGCCACAGGTCAATACAGGATACAGAATGGATCAGATCGCTTCCGATGCAACCGTCATCAACCAGTCACGCTGGAGTGTTCCTCAAATCGAGGCATTATTGGATTTGCCGTTCAATGACCTGATTCATCGAGCTCAACTGGTTCATCGCCAGCACCACAATGCCAACGCAGTGCAGTTGTCCACGCTGATTTCAGTCAAGACCGGCGGCTGCCCCGAGGACTGCGGCTATTGCCCGCAGGCAGCGCGCTACCATACCGGCGTTGAAGATCAGGACATGTTGTCACTCACGGAAGTGATTGCCACAGCGGAGGCAGCGAAAGCGCAGGGAGCATCGCGCTTCTGCATGGGTGCAGCCTGGCGCGGACCCAAACAGCGCGATATCGACAAAGTAGCGCAAATGATCAGTGCAGTAAAAGCGCTGGGGCTGGAAACCTGCGCCACATTGGGGATGTTGAAACCGGGGCAGGCCGAGCAGCTCAGGCAGGCCGGTCTCGATTACTACAACCACAACCTCGACACGGCACCTGAATTCTATGGTGAGATCATCACTACCCGTGATTATCAGGACCGTCTCGACACGCTGGAGCAAGTCCGCGCTACCGGCATGCATGTGTGTTGCGGCGGCATCGTCGGCATGGGTGAATCGCGCCTTGCGCGTGCCGGTCTGATCGCGCAACTGGCAAATCTCGACCCTTATCCTGAGTCCGTTCCCATCAACCACCTGGTGCAAGTGGCGGGTACTCCGTTGCACGGCACCGAGGCGCTCGATCCACTGGAATTCGTGCGCACCATCGCAGCGGCGCGCATCACCATGCCCCAAGCGATGGTGCGACTGTCCGCCGGCCGGCAGGAAATGTCGGAAGCGATACAGGCATTATGTTTTCTGGCCGGGGCCAATTCGATTTTTTATGGTGATAAATTGCTTACCACTGGCAACCCGGAAGCGCAACGGGATGACGCGTTGTTCAAGAAACTGGGACTCCATTCGCTGTAGTCAGAATGCTCTTTGATCTTACCGAACAGCTACGCAGCCGGGAAAACGCAGGGCTGCACCGTCGCCGTCTGACTCTGGATAGCCCCCAGCACACTCATGTCGCGATAGCCGGGCGTGAATATCTCGCATTTTGCAGCAACGATTATCTTGGTCTTGCCAATCACCCCCAGTTGATTGAGGCAATTTGCGACGGCGCCAGGCAACATGGGGTGGGGGCAGGCGCCTCGCACCTTATCAGCGGGCACTCTTCGGCTCATCAGGCATTGGAAAATGCGCTGGCGCACTTTACCGGGTTCCCCCGGGCGCTACTGTTCTCTACCGGCTACATGGCCAATGCCGGGGTGGTGACGACATTGATCGGCCGTGGCGACGCGGTATTTGCCGACAAGCTCAATCATGCTTCGCTCAATGATGCGGCGCTGCACTCACGCGTAAAATTGATTCGTTACCCACACCTCGATCTGGCCGTGCTGGAACGGCAGTTAGCTGGATCGCAAGCCAGGCGCAAACTGGTGCTGACCGATGCCGTGTTCAGCATGGACGGGGATATCGCCCCCGTGGCCGAGCTGCTGGAATTATGTGACAAATACGATGCTTGGCTGCTGCTCGACGATGCGCACGGTTTCGGGGTGTTGGGGCGACAGGGACGAGGAGTGGCATCCCACTTCAATCTCAGCTCGCCGCGCATAATTTACATGGCGACCCTCGGCAAGGCAGCAGGTGTATTCGGCGCTTTCGTTGCCGCACAGGTGGAAATCATTGAAACCCTGATCCAGTCTGCCCGCAGCTATATCTACACCACCGCCACGCCGGCGTTACTGTCCCATGCCTTGTTGCGCAGCCTGGCATTGATCGAGCAGGAAGAATGGCGGCGTGAGAGACTGTCACAACTCATCGGACAACTGAAACAAGGGTTGCAGTCGTCGCGCTGGAAACTGCTGCCATCCATCACGCCTATCCAGCCTGTGCTTATAGGCGGCAATGATGAGACCTTGCAGATAAGCGAAGCGTTGCGCGAGCGCGGCATCCTGGTGCCTGCGATCCGTCCGCCTACGGTGCCGCAAGGCACGGCACGGCTGCGGATTTCCCTGTCCGCTGCACACAGCATGACGGATGTGGAACAGTTAGTGGCGGCATTGATAGAACTGGACAATTCCTGATGATTTCTAAACCATGAGCCTTCACGTCAAAATCCTTGGCGTCGGCCCCGATCTCGTTCTGCTGCACGGCTGGGCCATGCACAGCGACATCTGGGATGGTGTGCGTGACCGGCTGGCACAGCATTTCCGCTTGCATCTGGTGGATTTGCCGGGGCACGGCTCCAGCCCGGCGTGTGAATCGGGTACGCTGCAATGCGTGGTAGAAAAAGTTGCAGAAATTTTGCCCGCAAGCTGTATTGTCTGCGGCTGGTCACTGGGGGGGCAGGTGGCGGTTGAACTTGCATTGCGTATGCCCGCGCGTGTCAGCAAGCTTGTGCTGGTATCCACCACGCCCTGCTTTGTTAAACGTGCAGACTGGCAATGGGGAATGGAAGCAGCGATGCTGCAGCTATTCATGAAGAACCTGAAACGCGATTATGCAACAACTCTGGATCGATTTCTTACCCTGCAGGTGAGAGGCAGCAGCGATACCACCGCAGTGCTGGCACAATTGCGCGCAAGCTTTTCTCAGGAAGGCAAGCCGGATGAGATTTCGCTGCAAGCAGGGTTACAAATTTTGTTGATGACTGATTTACGCAAGAAAATAGCAAGCATCAATCAGCCGGTGATACTGTTGCATGGAGAAAACGATGTCATTACCAATCCCGCTGCGGCGAGATGGATGCATCAGCAGTTGCGCGACTCAGAGCTGCTAATGTTGCCTGGCTGCGGACATGCGCTATTCTTATCACATCCCGATCAATTTATAGCAAGCCTGATTCAGACGGTTTAGATGAATTACGACCATACTCTAGATAAACGCCAGTTGCGCCGCGCCTTCGAGCGGGCCGCAGCAGGTTATGACCGGGCGGCGGTGCTGCAACGCGAAGTATGCGACCGGATGCTGTCGCGCCTTAATTACATCAAATATACTCCCGATCTGATTCTCGATGCGGGCAGCGGCACCGGTTATGGCAGCCGCAAACTGGCCATGCGCTATCCTGCAGCCGAAATGCTGGCAATCGATATTGCGCTGGCGATGCACTTTCAGGCACGCCCCTCCGTTCCATGGTGGAAGCGGTTATCACCGGCGCGCGGGAACCGGACAAGCTATCTGTGTGGCGACATTGAGCTGTTGCCGCTTAAAGATGCCTGCGTCGGCCTGGTCTGGTCAAACCTGACGTTGCAATGGTGCAACGACATGCGCTACACCTTTTCCGAGGTGCGCCGTGTGCTGCAGCCTGGCGGACTGTTCATGTTCAGCACTTTCGGACCGGATACCTTGAAGGAATTACGCCAGGCTTTCCGCAGCGCAGACAATCACAGTCACATCAATCGCTTTACTGACATGCACGATATTGGTGACATGCTGGTGCATAACGGCTTCGCTACCCCGGTCATGGATATGGAATACATCACGTTGACCTATGATGATGTGATCGGCGTAATGCGGGATCTCAGAGCCATCGGCGCCCACAATGTCACCCAGGGCAGATCGCGCGGATTGACCGGGAAAAGCGGGTGGCAGAAGGCAATAGACCATTATGAAACGCTGCGGATAGAAGGGAAGCTACCGGCGACTTTTGAGGTGATTTACGGTCATGCCTGGAAGCCGCAACCGCGAAAAACAATAGGCAAGCTCGCAGCTGGACATCCGATGAAAGATGAGTTCCATTTGCCGGAATGATGTTATGGCAACAGGCTATTTCATCACCGGCACCGACACCGGTGTGGGCAAAACCCTGGTAAGTTGTGCTTTGCTGCATGCCTTTGCCGCGCGGAACAAGACTGTCGCAGGCATGAAACCGGTGGCGGCAGGCTGCGAGAATGGGAAATGGATGGATGTGGAATTTCTTATCGCCGCCAGCAACGTTGCTGCACCACGTGAGTGGATCAACCCTTACGCACTGACCCTGCCAGTTGCGCCGCATATCGCAGCTAAACGAATGGGGATTGAAATCGATACTACGGTTATCCTCCAGGCCTGCCGCGAGTTGCAGGATATTGCCGAAGTGGTGATTGTTGAAGGTGTTGGTGGCTTCCTGGTGCCCCTTAACAGCCAGTATGATACCGGCGATATGGCACAGATTCTGGGGTTTCCAGTGATACTGGTGGTGGGGATGCGGCTGGGCTGCCTCAATCATGCGCTGCTGACTGCACAGGCTGTGCGCGCAGCCGGTTTGCCACTCGCAGGCTGGGTGGCAAATCAGGTTGACCCGAAAATGATCGAGTTCGAGGAGAATATGCGCGCACTGGAACAAAGATTGCCCTGCCCGCTGCTGGGAGTACTGCCGTTTACGCAGGATGCCGTTGCACAGAAATTTTCGGTTCTGCTGGATGTTGCCGGACTGGAACTGGTTAAGACCAGTACCAAATCCTGCTGATGGTCCGGTTGCACTTGTTAGCCTGCTGTGAAATCAATCTCGGGAATTGAATTGTCGGGTGAAACGACAGTCAAAGAAACTGTAGTGCTGGTGCATGGGCTGTGGGTGCGTGGCTGGGTCATGGCATTGTTAGGGCTGCAGTTGCGGCGCTGCGGATTTCATACCATCATTTTTTCCTACCCCTCCATGCGTGCCTCGTTGTCACAAAATGCTTTGTTACTGTCGCGCTTTGTCGCAGGCATTGCCGCGCCGCGCATTCACTTTGTCGGCCATAGTCTGGGAGGGCTTTTGGCATTGCAGATGCTGGTGGAATATCCAGAACCTCGCGCCGGCCGTGTGCTGCTGCTGGGCAGCCCTTACCATGCCAGTTACGCGGCCAGCAAGCTCGCGCGTATCACGCCGGGGCGCTGGTTGATCGGCCGCAGCATGGGACAGTGGCTGGAGCAGAAAACACCGGCATGCCCCCAGCAGCATGAGGTGGGATCAATCGCCGGCTGCATGAGTCTGGGTATCGGCAAGCTGCTGGGCGGGTTGCCGCATCCCAATGATGGCGTGGTGATGGTCGAGGAGACGCGGCTACCGGCTGCCAGCGATCACGTAGTGCTCAATGTGAGTCATACCGGCATGCTTTTTTCTGCTGAGGTTGCGCATCAGGTATGCGCATTTTTGCGGCAAGGATATTTTCTGCACTATCCGGAGTCGGAATGAATTTACGAATTGCACGTCGATTAAAGTTTGCCATTGCCGTGGGTCAGGTCGTCCTGCTTGGAAGCTGTGCCAATCTACCTTATTATGCCCGGGCGGTAGATGGTCAGATGGAGATTCTGCGCCGGGCCCAGCCGATCAGCACGATTATCGCTGATCCCGCTGCCGATCAGAAACTGAAGCGCGTTCTCGCCCGGGTCGTGCTGATGCGGGAATTCGCCAGTCGCGAACTGAAACTTCCGGATAACCAGAGCTATACAAGCTATGCCGATCTGCAGCGTCCGTTTGTGGTCTGGAATGTATTCGCCGCCCCCGAACTTTCCAGCGAGCTCAAAAAATGGTGCTTCGTGCAAGCCGGCTGTGTCAGCTATCGTGGCTTTTTCTCGCAAGCGGAAGCGGAAAGCTATGCAGAAGAGCTCAGGAATGAGGGCTATGACGTCCATGTCGGCGGAGTTCGCGCTTATTCCACCCTGGGCTGGTTCAACGATCCAGTACTCAATACCTTTATCGGCTATTCCGAAATGGAACTCGCCCGGCTGATATTTCATGAACTCACGCATCAGGTGGTTTATGTTCCCGGTGACAGCGTCTTCAACGAATCTTTTGCCACCGTGGTTGAGCAGGAAGGGGTCGGTCGCTGGCTGGACAGCACTGGCGCGGCTTCGCAGCGGGCCATATTTGATGCCAGACAGGAAAGAGAGGCCGTCTTTACCGAGCTGGTGCTGAACCACCGCAAGCGGTTGCAGGAACTGTTTGCCGCAGACTTAAGCGATACAGAGAAACGTTTGGTCAAGGCGCGCATATTTGATGAATTACGCGAAGAATTCGCCCAGCTAAAAATCGCCAGAGCTGAATTCAGCAGCTATGATCGCTGGTTTGCGCAGCAACTCAACAACGCGGTGCTGGCAACGATTTCCACCTACACGCAACTGGTACCCGCATTTAAAGCGCTGCTCGCGCAGCAGAACGGGGATATGGGCCAGTTTTTCGCTGCCATCAAGGAAATAAGCAAGCTGCCGGAAGCAGAGCGGACTGCCTTGCTGCAGATGGCGCTTGAGAGCCATCAGCGCAGGGATGTTGCAGAGCGTTAGTTACATGGATTACTACGCCGTTTTTCGACGTGCCACGATCACGCCATCCCGCGTCGGATTAATGAAAGCATCGAATTCAGGATCAGTAAATATGAGTCGATTATGCTCGAGGATGGCTTCGGTCCAACCGGGGACAATATCGACATAATCTTCCACCGCCACCCGTCCATGCCACAGTACATTGTCGGCGATGTAAAGCCCACCGGGACGAATCCGGTTTTTGGCCATTTGCCAGACTTCGGGGTAATCGCCTTTATCCACATCGTTGTAACAGATGTCGAATAATCCCTCTGTCTGGGCAAAGATTTCCTGCGCCAGCCCCACGTGGAAACCGACTCTATCCCATAAACCCGCTGAACCAAGATATTCTCCGGCTTTCTCCTGATTGAGCGGATCGCCGTCGCTGCAGATTACCAGTCCTTCCGGCCCTACTGCTTTTGCAAACCAGTAGGCTGAATAGCCATAGCCGCTGCCAAACTCAAATACACGCCGGGCATCGACTGTCCTGGCCAGTGTTTCGAGAAAAACACCGACCAGGCGGCCGACGATGGGGAAGTTATTTTCCTGCGCGATCTTCTCCATCGCCGTCAGCACCGGATCATCGGTCCGACTTAACAATCCGCGCATATAATCTTCTATGGCGGGATGAACTGGAATCAATACGCTGGGATTCGGGATGGTTGGAGAGTGCATGGTAGGCATGATCGGCTCCTATAGATAATGACAGGAATTTCAGATTTTCTTCGCTATTGATCTTAGCTTAGCAGGATAGGGTAGAAAATTGAATGAACAGTAATCCACAAAGGGTAAAACATGAAGCAGCAAATTGCATTGGTTACGGGAGCATCCAGCGGCATTGGCAAAGCCACGGCCGAGCTGCTGGCCGCCAACGGCTATTACGTATTTGCCCTGGCACGACGCATGGAACGGTTGGAACGGATGCGTTGCGAGCAGATAGAGCCCATCCGGCTGGATGTTACCGATGCAGAGGGCGTACGCGCGGTAGTGGAGCACATCATTGCGAGCAAGGGCCGGATTGATGTGCTGGTGAACAATGCCGCGTACGGCCAGTTGGGCGCGGTCGAATGTGTTTCAATGGAGGCTGCGCATCAGCAATTTGAAGTCAACATCTTCGGTTATGCACGCTTCATGCAAGCAGTCCTGCCGCATATGCGGCGGCAGAAATCGGGGCGCATCATCAACATTACTTCGATTCTGGGCAAAGTGCCGATCCCCGGTTTTGGCTGGTATACCGCCTCCAAGCATGCGGTGGAAGCACTGTCCGAAACCTTGCGCAACGAAGTAATGGGGTCTGGGGTCGATGTGGTAGTGATCGCCCCCGGTTTGATCAAGACGGAGTTTGTCCCCAGGCAGTTGGCACTGCTTGAGACTGTCGCGCATCCACCTGTCTACCAGAGACTACTGGACGGGGTGCGTGATTTGCTGGTCGACGAACCCAGAGCACCCGGCCCGGAGATCATCGCCAGGGCAGTGCTCGCTGCAGCCACAGCCGCGAATCCTCCGGTACGGCATGCACTGCCCAGCGATTCCAAAATGGCTGTCATAGCCAGATGGTTGCTGGGTCCTCGCCTCTTTTCCTGGGCAATCCGCTATCTGATGAAAATCTGACAGACTACGGAAAAACTTGCTGGGTCCTGCGTGGAACGAGCCTGCTATTTTGTGACCCGGTACAGAGTAAGGGTGCTCTTGTTCTGTGTATTCACCGTTGCCGTATTGCCATCCGCACTGAGGCTAAATGAAAGCGCGTTATTTTCAGAAAAACCTGCGCAGCCATTGGTGTCATAAGTGAAGCCTTTGATACTGAGAGCCTTGCTGCCGGCATCGTAGGTATAAGCAGTGAATTCGACACCCGGCGCACCGCAGCTTTTATGACCGTCACGATCCGGATCTCCAATGGGATCGACCAGTAGAAATTTGCCGTTGGCAAAAAACAAATAGGTTGGTGTCTTGATCACGGCCGGGTCCACCACCCAGGTTCCGACGATGCCTTTGGGGTCATTTTCCATTCTGGAGTAACGACTTTCCTCGATCTTGGTCTTCGGGGGTTCTTTCTTGTCCGTAACTGCCAGTGGCCCCGCACGTTTTCCAGCATGAAAAAGTTCACTAAAGACACTATGCTGTTGCCTCTCCCGTTGCACCGTCACAATTTCTGTGGCAATCAAATCAACACCATCGGTACGGATACGCCAGTTAGGTTGTGGATGCGACAGACCGGCTTTAAGATTTGTATCAACTGTTGGCTTGCCAATGATTTTGAATCCCCGGTTATCAAATTCGGAGAGGCTCGTTATGCCGTACTCCACTCCCGCCGTGCTGGCCTTGATACCTCCGCATACCCGGTTGGCGTCGCAGAAGTCATCCGGTATGGCCTCGCCTTGCAAATACTCACCTGTCGCTAAAGCGCGCATTACGAACGCTGTTGAGCCGTCCTGCCTAACCCAGATATTGGTACTGAGCATCCCCATACCTTGTGAAAGAAAGTGAGCCTTGGCCTGCGCGATGGTCCTGACTGGGCCGGTAATGCCTCCCGCCTCTCTTGCCTTCTGCAGTTCTGCCGATGCCGCAAATGCGGCAGGATCGCTGTCCAGATTGATGGATGCGCTGATAGCGGCTGCAGCACTGGCCGGAATGGAAATGCCGTTCTCAGGGTTGCCGTCCGCATCCAGGGACTGTAATAAAACCAGCAGGTTCTGCAGTCGGGCGCTGCTATCTCCAGCCAGCTCTATGGGTGTCACGATAGGCGCACCTGTTACTTTGCCGATAATCAGGCTACCCAGCTTGAATTCAACCGTATCGCCATGATTATATTTGTAGACTCCTTTTTCGTCAGTGGTGCCTGCAGCACCAGACGATGCCAGATAAGCCACGCCGCCTACCGCCGTATCCATCAAGATTCCGGTGGTCGGTGTGGCCGCCATGGTTGAACTGGTTTGCGACTTGCCAGCGTCTTTGGCTGCATCCTTGTCTGCGTCTTTCTTCTCTCCGTCGCAGGCAGCAAGGCTTAGAATCAGCGCCAACGGAATTAAATATGCTCCACGCACGGCTTGTTTCTCTTCAGATTTCATTCAGATGGTTCCTTCCAGTTTAATTTTGTATCAGACTATGATCCTGAAAAACAGCGCCCGTTTCTTCTGTTCAGCGAATGGATGGAGTTTGCCATAGGGGCAGGGGGGATGTCGAGCCTGAGCAGATACCCGGCATCAAAAATCCGCCGGTGCATCGCTTGTAGTACACCCGGATTGAGTGCAATATTGGGTTGCGCTACCGAATAGCCAATCCTATCGTTCCCACATGACATCCCACATTTCCAACATTCGTCCGCAGCCTGACCAAGTGCTGGTGGACATCGCCGATTATGTTGCCCAGCGCAATATTCACAGCGATCTGGCCTACGATACCGCGCGCAACTGTCTGCTGGATACGCTGGGTTGCGGGCTGGAAGCACTGTCCTACCCGGCATGCAGCAAGCTGCTTGGCCCCATTGTTCCCGGCACTATCGTACCGAATGGCGCAAGAGTCCCTGGCACCCGCTTCCAGCTTGACCCGGTGCAGGCGGCATTCAACATCGGCACGATGGTACGCTGGCTGGACTTCAACGATACCTGGCTGGCTGCTGAATGGGGACACCCGTCGGACAATCTGGGCGGTATTCTGGCTGCAGCTGACTGGTTGGCGCGCAACATTGCGGCCGGCAATGTGGACAGAAAACCACTATTGATGCGCGAAGTGTTGACCGCGATGATCAAGGCTCACGAAATCCAGGGCTGTCTAGCACTGGAAAACAGTTTCAACCAGGTGGGACTGGATCACGTGTTGCTGGTGAAGGTTGCTTCCACCGCAGTGGTGACACATCTGCTTGGTGGCAGCCGCGATCAGGTCATCGACGCACTTTCGCAGGCCTGGGTGGACGGACAAGCGCTACGCACTTATCGCCATGCGCCCAATACCGGCTCGCGCAAATCCTGGGCGGCGGGTGATGCCACCAGCCGCGCAGTATGGCTGGCGCTGATTACGCTCAAGGGAGAGATAGGTTATCCCTCGGCACTGACCGCTGAAACCTGGGGATTCTACGATGTGCTGTTTCAGGGACGGCCATTCAAGTTGCAGCGGCCAGTCGAGCAATGGGAGTCGTACGTGATGGAAAACGTGCTGTTCAAGATATCCTTTCCAGCCGAGTTTCATGCCCAGACAGCGGTGGAATGCGCCATGCAACTGCACCCCTTGGTCAAAGAGCGGATAGCGGACATCAAGAAAATCACGATCCGTACTCACGCGGCAGCGATCCGCATCATCGACAAGCAGGGACCGCTCAATAATCCCGCCGACCGTGACCATTGCATGCAGTATATGCTGGCGGTGCCGCTGATTTTCGGGCGGCTCACTGCTGCCGATTACGCCGATGCCGTTGCCGCCGACCCGCGTATCGACAGACTGCGGGACAAAATCATCTGCGTCGAAGAGCCGCAATTCACCAGGAATTATCACGATCCTGAAAAACGTGCCATCACCAATGCTGTCACGGTAGAATTCACGGGGGGGCAGAAACTGAACGAAGTAGTGGTGGAATACCCTATCGGCCACAAGCGTCGCCGCAAGGAAGGCATGCCGTTGCTGGAGATCAAATTCAGGACTAATCTTGCGCGCCGCTTCCCGGTAAAACAGCAACAAGCGATAATCGACCTGTGTCTCGACCAGAAAAAACTGGAAGCGACAGCGGTTAATGAGTTTGTCGATATGTTCGTAATTTAGCATCTTTGACCCTGCAGTGCAGGATATGACACCTCCAGGAGTACGTACCGCCATGACCCATAACCTGTTCAATACGCTGAAAGAATTTCCAGTCTCCAAGGGCAAGAAAGCGAAATTCTATTCTCTGCCTGCACTGGAAAAATCCGGTCTGGGCAAGATTTCGCGGCTGCCGGTTTCCATCCGCATCGTGCTGGAATCGGTACTGCGTAATTGCGACGGCAAGAAAGTCACTGAAACGCATGTGCGCCAGCTTGCCAACTGGCAGTCCAATGCGGCGCGCACCGACGAGATTCCCTTTGTGGTGGCGCGCATCGTATTGCAGGATTTCACCGGTGTCCCGCTATTGGTGGATCTGGCAGCAATGCGTAGTGTCGCAAAAAAAATGGGCAAGAACCCCAAACGCATCGAACCGCTGGTGCCGGTTGATCTGGTGGTTGACCATTCGGTGCAGGTTGATCACTACGGCAACCAGCAGGCGCTCGATCTCAACATGGAAATCGAATTCAAACGCAATAACGAACGCTATCAATTCATCAAATGGGGCATGCAGGCATTTGATACGTTCAAGGTGGTACCACCCGGCATCGGCATCGTGCATCAGGTGAATCTGGAATATCTCGCGCGTGGGGTACACCAGAAGAACGGCGTGGTTTACCCCGATACACTGGTCGGCACCGATTCGCACACTACCATGATCAACGGTATCGGCGTGGTCGGCTGGGGGGTAGGCGGCATCGAAGCGGAAGCGGGCATGCTGGGGCAGCCGGTTTACCTGCTGACCCCGGACGTGGTGGGTGTGAACCTGACAGGCCGGTTGCGCGATGGTGTCACCGCCACCGATCTGGTGCTGACCATCACCGAAATGCTGCGCAAGGCCAATGTGGTGGGCAAGTTCGTGGAATTTATCGGCGAAGGTACGGCCTCGCTGACACTGCCCGATCGCGCCACCGTCGCCAATATGGCGCCTGAATATGGCGCCACCATGGGTTTCTTCCCGGTGGATGACGCCACCATCGAATACTTCAAAGGCACCGGTCGCAACGATGCGGAGGTCGCTGCCTTCCAATCCTATTTCAAAGCGCAGGGTTTGTACGGCATTCCGCGCAAAGGCGAGATCGATTACAGCCGCGAACTGGAACTCGATCTGAGCACGGTAGCGCCTTCACTGGCTGGACCCAAGCGCCCGCAGGATCGCATTGAAATCGGTAACGTCAAATCCCAATTCACCAGACTTTTTACCAAACCTGTGACGGAAAGCGGCTATGGCAGGGCAGCGGCAGATCTACAGCAGCGTCACCCGGTGCGTGATTGCGATGACGCAGGCATCCACATTGACAGTAACAAGCAACCCGATAATCACCTGCTGCCTGGCAGCGACAGGAACGTCGCGGAAATGGTCGGCAATCACCCGCTACCCGATACTGCCAAGGCTCCGGTGTGCATAGCAAACGGCCCGTTTGATCTGGGTCACGGCGACATATTGATCGCAGCCATTACTTCCTGCACCAACACCTCGAACCCGAGTGTGCTGATTGCTGCGGGACTGCTGGCAAAGAAAGCGGTGGAGAAAGGCTTGACGGTGAAACGGCATATCAAGACTTCGCTTGCACCGGGCTCGCGCGTGGTGACGGAATACCTTACCGCGGCCGGTCTGCTGCCTTACCTGGAACAACTCGGCTTTAACCTCGCCGGCTACGGCTGCACCACCTGCATCGGTAACTCCGGTCCCCTGTCGGAGCCGATCGAGGAAGCCGTGGTAAAAAATGATCTGGTGTGTGCCGCAGTGCTTTCCGGCAATCGTAATTTCGAGGCGCGAATACATGCCAATATCCGCGCCAATTTCCTCGCTTCGCCACCGCTGGTGGTAGCATACGCCATTGCCGGAACCATGCTCAGGGACCTGATGACCGAACCGCTGGGTATCGGCAAGGATGGCAAGCCGGTATGGCTCGGTGATGTCTGGCCGAGCAGCGCAGAAATTCACGCGCTGATAAAACACGCTACCAATGCCGCAACATTCCGGCGGCTCTACGGCAACCTGACCAAGGATCATCCGCTGTGGAACAACGTCGCAGCGGTTACCGGTCAAGTGTACGACTGGCCGAAATCAACTTATATTGCCGAACCGCCATTCTTCCGCGATTTCTCCATGCAGCCCAGCCGCCCCGGTGCAATCAGCAATGCGCGCGTGTTGGGGATCTTCGGCGATTCGGTCACCACCGATCACATCAGTCCCGCCGGCGCCATCAAGGACAGTTCTCCCGCCGGCAAATATCTGCTTGCGAACGGTATTACCAAGACTGATTTCAACAGTTATGGTGCACGCCGTGGCAATCATGAGGTGATGATGCGTGGCACCTTTGCCAATGTGCGCATCAAGAACCTGATGGTACCCGGCAGCGAGGGCGGTATCACGCTGCATCAGCCGGATGGACGGCAGATGAGTATTTACGATGCGGCGATGCAATATATCGCCGACGGCGTGCCGACAGTGGTATTCGGCGGCGAAGAATATGGCACCGGCTCGAGCCGTGACTGGGCTGCCAAGGGTAGCCAACTGCTCGGTGTCAAGGCAGTGATTGCCAGGAGTTTCGAGCGCATCCACCGCAGCAATCTGGTCGGCATGGGTGTGCTGCCGTTGCAGTTCAAGGGCAATGACACTGCTCAATCACTGGGGATCAAGGGTGATGAGCAATTCGACATCCTCGGGTTGGATGACATCCGTCCGCAACAGGATGTGACACTCGTGATCCGCAGCAAGAATGGCAGCCGCCGCGAAGTTCAATTATCATGCCGGATAGATACTGCCATCGAAGTGGATTATTATCTGCACGGCGGTATCCTGCCTTACGTCCTGAGGGAACTCATGACTGCCTGAACGGTGGGTGGAATTCACCCGCGTCCTTGCTGGTTCATCGGAAATTTTATTTCGCCGGATGCATGAATCTCCCGGGGGAAATTCCTTCCAGCACAATCACACCGTTTACAATGTTGCCTGACAGGCAGAATCCTGCATGTTCGCCATGAAAATTCACATGGTATGCTGTAGGTGTGAAATATTTAAACTAGCCGACAGATGCCACATAGCCTTACCTTAATCACCACCATTGCCGCCAGTCTGGGTCTTGCTTTGATCCTGGGACTCATCGCCCATCGGTTGAAGCTGCCGGTACTGGTCGGCTACCTGCTCGCCGGTGTCATTCTTGGCCCGGCGACGCCTGGCTTCGTTGCCGACATTGAGTTATCGCGCCAACTGGCGGAAATCGGCGTGATTCTCCTGATGTTCGGTGTCGGTCTGCACTTCTCGCTGAATGATCTGCTGGCTGTCCGGCGCATTGCCGTGCCGGGCGCTATCGCGCAGATTGCAGTAGCGACCGCCCTTGGTGTCGGAGTCGCCACTCTCTGGGGTTGGAGCCTGGGTGCAGGTCTGGTATTCGGTCTGGCTCTTTCGGTGGCGAGTACCGTCGTGCTGCTGCGCGCACTGGAGCAGCGCAATGTGCTCAAGTCGGTCAACGGTCAGATTGCGGTCGGCTGGCTGGTGGTCGAGGATCTGGCAATGGTGCTGGTGCTGGTGTTGCTGCCGCCGCTGGCAGGCTGGCTGGGCGCTGATGTCGGCGGATCCGCTGCAGGCGCATCCGATCCGGATCTGTTGATCACGCTGCTGATCACCTTCGGCAAGGTTGCGGTCTTCATCGCCCTCATGCTGGTTGTCGGCAAGCGCGTGTTCCCGTGGCTGCTGTGGCATGTTGCCAGCACCAACTCGAATGAGCTCTTCATCCTGAGCGTGATCGCAGTGGCGGTAGGCATTGCTTACGGTTCTGCGACACTGTTCGGTGTGTCTTTTGCGCTGGGTGCTTTCTTCGCCGGCATGGTCATGCGCGAGTCGCATTTGAGCCATCGGGCTGCGCAGGAGTCACTGCCGCTCAGGGACGCTTTCTCGGTCTTGTTCTTCGTCTCGGTCGGCATGCTGTTCGATCCAGACATCGTGATGCAGCAGCCGCTGCGGGTGTTGGCCGTGGTTGCCATCATCGTCACGGGCAAATCCTTGGCCGCTTTTTTGCTCGTGCTTGCTTTCCGCTATCCGCTGAATACGGCGCTCACGGTATCGGCCAGTCTCGCGCAGATCGGTGAATTCTCATTCATCCTTGCGGCGCTGGGAGTTTCCCTCGGACTGTTGCCGCTCGAAGGCCAGAACCTCATATTGGCGGGAGCACTGATCTCAATTACGCTCAACCCGCTGGTATTCCAGTTGATCGAACCGATACAGACCTGGATACGCTCGCGCTCGCAACTCGCGCGCACGCTGGAGCGCAGCGTTGACCCGCTGGCGGAGCTGCCGATGACGGTCGCATCCAGTTATGTCACCGAGCATGTGGTGCTGGTCGGTTATGGCCGGGTCGGCCAGCGCATCGGTGAATCCCTGGCGGAGAAGGGGTTGCCAGTGGTGGTGGCAGAACAAAACCGCGAGGTGGTCGAGCGACTGCGCAAGCGTGGAATTCATGCCGTCGCCGGTGATGCTGCGGAGCCGGCGGTGCTGATACAGGCGCATATTGCACGAGCCAACATGCTGGTGATTGCGATCCCCGATACCTTGCGGGCACGGCGCATGATCGAAACCGCGCGCATGCTCAACCCGCAAATCGAGGTTGTCATACGGACGCATAACGATGAAGAAGCAGCGCTGCTGCGCAATGAGGGGGCGGGAACAGTATTTCAGGGCGAACATGAACTTGCGCTCAGCATGACGCGCCATATACTGGAGAAAATCGGGACCAAGGAGGGAACACATGAGCAATAAAATAACTATTTACCAGAAACCCACTTGCAGCAAATGCAGAGCCACACTGGCCATTCTCAAGGAAAGCGGGGAAGAGTTCGAAGCAGTCAATTACTACGAAGTGCCTTTGACCGTCGAACAGTTACGTGGGCTGATTGAGAAACTGGGTGTGGCGGTGCGTGATGTGTTGCGTAGCGATGAACCGCTGGCACGTAGCCTTAAGCTTGCCGAGCAGCAGCTATCGGATGACGAACTGATCAAGATCATGGTGGACAACCCGGACCTAATTCAACGACCCATCGTAGTGCGCGGTGATGAGGCAGTGCTATGCCGACCGCCGGAGAAGGTAACGAAATTGTTGTAGTGGAGTTGTTTGTGATAGTTCCGGCTTGATCTGACAGTTCGTGTCGTGTCGGTTTTGCCAATTAACAGACCTTCAAACAAAAATAAAACCGTGATATGTTCCCTATTGTTTATGCAATTAATCACATCATTTATGATGCCTATTTCTATTTTGGCACAGTCCCGGTAGAGTGGTCTTATGCGAATCTCAGTAAACGAAGAACCCAAGGACCACGAAGACTACATTGTCGAAGCCCCATACCCAGAAGCGGGGGCGGCTGCGGATTACCATCTTATATGCTCTGACCTTGCCGACGTGACTGTCTTTTCTCAAGCAATCTTGAAAAGGCTATCCGATTATTCTGAGAATGACATCCCGGCAGAGTTGCTGGCAGAGATACACGCCTTCTGGGTTGCAGCAGTCATCAAGTATGCGCGCTGCTTTAACTCAGGAAGCCGCAGCCGGCTAGATCCGAGTATCTATTCGGCCTTCTCAGGAGCAAAAGAGGCCCACGACTACTTTATGGCCTTACGCAATCAATACATTGCTCATCCCGACAATTTTTTTGAAGATTCACGGGTTGTCGTGAGGCTTACATCCAAGGTCAATCCTGAAAAAGCCGTGCTCAATGTTGCGGTTTTCTCTTATCGCCAAGTAAACTCGAGTCGCGAAAACCTTCAAACTCTCATAAATCTTACTGCCAAAGCCCAAGCGGCTGCTACCCAACATTTCGAGGCTATCCGCGACATAATTATGAAAAAATCAATACAGGATATCGAGATGCTTTACTCTCTCCCGTACGCATCCCTAACTATTCCCGGTCTTGATAAATTGAAAGAACCGCGCAAAAGGCAACGCGGTATTCCGCAATCCTGACCGCCTCCTTTGCGCCGGGAACCGCCCATCGTGACTGGCAGAATTGTGCCGTTTCCAGGAATCATTCGATGCCTTCACGTCATTTGGAGCCACACTACACCAAACATACCGGCTGGCTGCGTGCTGCAGTGCTGGGTGCGAACGATGGCATCGTTTCCACCGCCAGCCTGGTGCTGGGTGTTGCAGCGGCTGACGCCACTCACGATAATATATTGATTGCCGGGGTTGCCGGTCTGGTTGCAGGCGCCATGTCGATGGCGGCCGGCGAGTACGTGTCTGTCCATTCCCAGGCGGATATCGAGCAGGCAGACACCGAGCGGGAACGCAGGGAACTCAAGCAGGACGATGCGGGCGAACATCAGGAATTAACCGCGATTTATATCGAGCGCGGCCTTGACGCTGCGCTGGCAAAACAGGTTGCCGACCAGCTCATGGCGCATGATGCGCTGGGCGCGCATATCCGCGATGAAATCGGGATCTCCCACGCGCTGCGTGCGCGTCCGCTGCAGGCAGCTATTGCTTCGGCCGCCAGTTTCGCTGTCGGCGCAGCCATGCCGCTGCTGGTGATTTTGTTGGCTCCCGCAGCGAACCTGATTCCCTTGGTCGCAGGCACCTCGCTGATTTTCCTAGCACTTCTGGGCGGGGTGGCGGCACATGCTGGTGGAGCGAATGTGGCGGCAGGCTCGATGCGAGTTACCTTTTGGGGTGCGCTGGCGATGGGGTTGACCGCTGCCATTGGATCTTTGTTTGAAATGGCCGGATGAATGAATTGCCGTTGAAACGGCGGACTACGATATTTGAGGAAGAATCGTCATGCATGTTCGATCAATCAGAAGATTGCGAGTGATTGTCCCACTTGTGTTTGGCTTGTTGCTGGCAGTACCTGCTACGCCAGCGCAGGCAGAATGCAGCGGATGTATCTGTCCGGGTGATCCCTGCAGATTATGTCCGTTACCGCCCATGAAAAATATTCCACCCGCAACAAATGAACCGGAAACCTGTCGCAAGATCAGGGAGAAAGTACCGCCAATTTCAGCCAGTCCCGGAACAAATGAACATTTCGCCAGCCAGGACAAAGCAACTATGGAGTGTGTAAAAAGTGGCGGCGATATAATCAGGAATCATCGCAGAACCAAAGAGTTTCCGTCGAAACTTTATTGCAAACCTTATGTTATACCTGCCAAAGATAAAGCAATGAAAGGCGCTGCTGCCAGAATCTCAAACTAAAATATTAGAGGAATAATCATGCATACTGCCGTTACTATTTTGTCTCCCATCCAGCTCGGTCCGTACGAGTTGCCGAATCGCATGGTGCTGGCGCCGTTGACGCGCAACCGCGCTGGACAGGGCAACGTGCCGCAGCCGCTCAATGTGGAGTACTACACGCAGCGCGCCAGCGCCGGATTGATCATCACTGAGGCGTCGCAGGTATCGCCGCAAGGGGTGGGCTATCCTGCAACACCGGGCATCCACAGCCAGGAACAGGTGGCAGGTTGGCGGCATGTCACTGCCGCGGTGCACGCCCAGGGCGGACGCATCTTCCTGCAGTTGTGGCATGTCGGGCGCATTTCGCATCCTTCGCTGCAACCCGATGGAGCACTGCCATTGGCGCCTTCAGCGATTAAGCCTGCGGGGCAGGCCGTCACCTATGAAGGACTGAAAGATTTTGTAACGCCGCGTGCGCTCGAGCTGGCGGAAATTCCCGGCATTATCGAACAATATCGTCGCGGTGCGGAAAATGCGCTTGCGGCAGGTTTTGACGGCGTGGAAATTCATGGCGCCAATGGTTATCTGCTCGATCAGTTTCTGCGTGACGGCAGCAATCATCGTAACGATATCTATGGTGGTTCCGTCGAGAACCGCATGCGGCTGATGCTCGAAGTGACCGCTGCAGTGTGCTCGGTGTGGGGCGCGAATCGAGTGGGCATCCGCTTGTCGCCGCTGCAGCCATTCAATGACATGCGCGACTCCAACCCGGAAGCGACGTTCAGTTATGCGGTGGAACGACTCAACCGTTTTGGTCTGGCCTATCTGCATGTGACAGAAATGGGCAAGGATGCGCCCGGTGTGGCCGGTCCGGCGTTCGATCTGGTCAAGCTGCGGCACATCTGGCAAGGGGTGTACATGACCAACAGCGGCTACGATCTCACGCGCGCCAATGCCGCGCTGGCCCGAAACGAGACCGACATGGTGGCATTCGGTACACTGTTTATCGCCAATCCCGATCTGCCGTTGCGCTTCGCCACGGGTGCGCCGCTCAACAAACCCGATCCGACGACATTCTATGGTGGCAACGCGAAAGGTTATACCGATTATCCCTCGCTCGCTGCTCACTGATTCACAGGGCAGACAGGGCCAACTTGGCGCAGTGACAGAGGGTGGCTGCAGCAATGGCGCCGTCTAAAATAATAGCCGTACGCGCTACCGATAAAGAATCATCCATGCATACTGCTTTCATTTCCCATCCCGATTGCCTGCTGCATGAGATGGGTTCATGTCATCCGGAATGTCCGGCGCGGCTCAATGCCATCGAGGATCAGTTGATCGCTTCCGGTTTGATGAATACGCTGGAGCAGTATGCGGCGCCACTGGCGACGCGCGCACAGTTGGAACGGGTGCACACGCCGGCATACATTGATTCTCTTGCCGCCAGGGCGCCAGCCGCAGGAATGGTGTACCTTGATCCGGACACGGCGATGAATCCACATAGCTTGAAGGCAGCTTATCGGGCGGCAGGTGCCGTTGTGCTGGCAACGGATCTGGTGGTCGGCAGAAAAGTAGCGAACGCTTTTTGCAGCATCCGCCCACCGGGCCATCATGCGGAGCATGATCGGGCAATGGGTTTCTGTTTGTTCAACAACATCGCGGTGGGCGTGGCGCATGCGATTCAGGCGCATGCGCTGGAACGCGTTGCAGTGGTGGATTTCGATGTGCATCACGGCAATGGCACTGAAGATATTTTCCGGGACAATCCGCAAGTGCTGATGGTCTCCACTTTCCAGCACCCATTCTATCCATACAGTGGTGTGGCGGGACGCTCCGCACGCATGGTCAATATCCCGCTGGCGGCGGGCAGCAACGGCGAGAAATTTCGCTCGGCGGTGAACGAATACTGGTTGCCCGCTTTGGAAGCATTTAAACCGCAGATGCTGTTCATCTCCGCTGGATTCGATGCCCACCGCGACGATGACCTGGCCGCATTGAACCTGCTGGAGGCTGATTACGCATGGGTGACCGAAAGGATCAAGCAGGTCGCTGACAAGTACGCCGAAGGTCGTATTGTGTCGGCGCTGGAAGGAGGCTACGAGCTGCATGCATTGGGACGGAGTGTGGCTGCGCATATAAAAGTTCTGGGTGCTCCTTAAGCGGGAATCATTATCGCAGGCATGTTCGGCGATGGTGTTTTGTACAGGATTTGTTCCGTAAAATGGCCATTGTGTCTATGATGAAGCGGTAGTATCCGAATCGTATCGATGATCAGTTGCCTGAACCGATGAAACTAAGCTATGAAGACCAGCCAGAGAATTAGTGCCGCGCTTGTATTGCTGGTCATTCTATTGACTGCCGCCTTCATGGCATGGCAACAATACTCGGCGGCTGCGCCGAATATCAAGATCGGCATACTGCATTCTCTGTCCGGCACCATGGCGGTCAGAGAAAAACCGTTGGTGGATGCCCTGCAGTTGGCCATCGAAGAAGCCAACGCAGCAGGCGGTATCGGCGGGCAGAAGATCGAGGCGGTGGTGGTCGATTGCCGCTCCGACTCAAAGTATTGCGCCCAGCAGGCAGAGCGCCTGATCACCGAGGAAAAAGTCAAAGCCCTGTTTGGTTGCTGGACATCCGCCTGCCGCAAGGCGGTGAAGCCGGTGGTCGAGAAGCATCAGCACCTGCTGTTTTACTCAGTGCAGTACGAAGGCATGGAGCAATCACCCAACATCATTTACACCGGTGCCGCACCCAACCAGCAGGTCGCTCCCGTCGTGCACTGGGCACTGGAAACACTCGACAAGCGCGACAAACACGCCAAGCGCGTCTATCTGGCCGGCTCGGATTATGTTTTTCCGCGCATTACACACCTCCTCATCAAGGATCTGCTGACAGCGCAAGGTGCCACGGTGGTGGGGGAGCGCTATCTGCCCCTGGGGTCAACTGCGGCGGCTGAATTGGTGGCCGATATCGTCAGGCAGCAGCCGGACATGATATTGAATACCATCGAGGGCGACAGCATCGTTGCTTTCTTCCGTGAGCTGAACAAGGCCGGAATCACTCCAGACAAGATACCGGTATTGTCGTTCAGCATCGCTGAGGTGGACTTGGCAGTGAAGGATGCTCCGCCGATGGCAGGCCACTATGCTGCCTGGAATTATTTCCAGAGCATCCAGTCACCGCAGAATCTAGCTTTCCTGCAACGATTTCACAGTCGTTACGGCCAGCATGCCGTAGTTGACGATCCGATGGAAGCCTCCTACATCAGCCTGCAGTTGTGGGTTCAGGCGGCACACGAGGCCGGTTCAGCCGAGCCCGTGCAAGTGCAGCGCACAATTCTGCGCCAAAGCCTGCTCGCACCTGAAGGAGTGATTTCACTTGACCCGGCTACGCGCCATCTGTGGAGAACGGCACGCATCGGTAAAGCCCGGGCAGATGGCCAGTTCGACATAGTCTGGGATTCCGGGCGGCCGCTTGAGCCCGCGCCATTCCCCGCTTATCGTACCCGCGAGGAATGGAGTCAGTTGTTGCAAACGGTCGAAGGGATGCAGCCATGAAGTTTAGCTCCCTCACGTATCGTTTCATGGCCTGGTTCGCGGCGGTTTCTCTGCTGCCGATTCTGCTGACAGGCTACAGTCTGTTGCGCACCTTCGAAACAGAAATGCAGAAAACCGCGATTCAGCAGGTCTCAGCCATTGCCGACAAGAAAGCGGAACAGATCGAAGGCTATCTGCGTGAACGCCTTCTCGATACCAGAGTGATACAGACAGCCAGCACCACGCGTGTAGCAATGCGTGAGTTTACCCAGGTGTTTACCCAAAGCGGGGTGGGATCGGATGCTTACCGCCAGTTGGATGCCAGCTACCGTGACCACTTCAAACGTTTCGTCGAGGATGCTGGTTATTACGACCTGTTCCTGATTTCCCCACAGGGTACGGTGGTGTATTCCCAGACTCATGAACCTGATTTTGCCACCAACCTGCTCACCGGTCCTTATCGCAACAGCGGTCTTGGTGCGGTCACCCGCCAGGCGTTAAACATGCTGCAAAGCGGCGTTTCGGATTTTGAACACTATGCGCCATCAGCCGGTGCCATCGCTGCCTTCATGGCTTTCCCTATCGTAGTTCAGGGGAAAATTGAAGGTGTGCTGGCGCTGCAGATCTATAGCGAACGCGTGTTTGAGGTGCTGACAGATAATGTGGGACTGGGGGCCAGCGGTGAGACCGTAGTGACGCGTCTTGAGGACAAGAACACTGCGTTGGTGATGGCGCCGCTGAAAGATGAGCCTGATGCGGCGCTGAAATTCAAGATTCCGCTCAATACCCCGCCGCTCTCCACGGCGATCTGGAGCAGTTTGCACGGCCAACGTGGCGCCGGCCTGACGACGGATTACCGCGGCAAGGAAGTAGTTGCAGCATGGCGCTATCTGCCGCGCATGAGCTGGGGCATGGAAGTCAAGATGGACGCGGATGAGGTGTTCGCTCCTGTTTACCGTGTGCGTATCCTGGGCTTGCTGATCCTGGGTCTGACGTTACTTGCTGCCATTGTGGGTGCCATCCTGTTCAGCCGCCGCATGGTCACCACCTTGAAGACTCTCAGCCGCAGCGCGCAGGATATCGCCGCCGGCAACTTGCAGCAGCGCGTACCGATTGAAGGTCGGGATGAAATCGGGCAACTGGCGCGCACTTTCAATGCCATGACCGAACGCCTGAGCGCCAGTAACTGCGAACGGGAAGCCGCTGAAAATGATCTGCGCAAACTTAATCAGGAACTGGAAGACCGGGTAGCAGCACGGACTGCCGATCTGGAGCAGGCTAATGCAATTCTGATCAGCAAGGAAGAAGAAACCCGTTCGGTGGTCGAGCATATGGAAGATTGTGTCGTCACCACCGACGAGAACGGCATCATCCTTTCCACCAACCCGGTCATGGAAAAGATCTTCGGTTATAGCCGCGACGAAGTAATCGGACAGGATGTCGGCATACTCATGGCTGAACCCCACCGTAGCAAACATGAGAGCTATATGGTGAGGTATCGCTTGACTGGGCAAGGGCAGGAATATGTGTCAGGTGCACATGGTGTTGGCATCGGCCGCGAGGTTGAAGGGCTGCACAAGAATGGTGAACCCATCGCACTATATCTTGCAGTCAGTGAATATTTCGTTGGGGGGAAACGTTATTTCACCGGCCTGATGCGCGACATCCGCGAACGCAAGCAGGCCGAGCAAGCGTTGCGTGGGAGCGAGCAACGTTTGCGCGCTATTGTGGATAACATGGCTGCCTTCGTCGGTGAAATGACACCGAATGGAGTATTGGTGGAGATCAACCGCACAGCGCTGGAAGTGGGTGGCCTGCAGAGTCAGGATGTCATCGGCAAGCGGCTCGAAGAAACCTGGTGGTTTTCTCACTCACCGGTGGTGCAGACACAGATTCACGAAGATATCGAACGGGCATTACATGGCCAGATAGTACGGCATGACTTGGATGTGCGCATAGCCGGCGGCAACCTCATGACCATTGATTTCATGCTGGTACCGGTTTACGACACCGATGGCCGAGTGATCAAACTGATTCCTTCCGGCGTCGATATCAGCGAACGGATCCACATCATGCAGGATCTGGAGCAAGCCCGGCTGGAGGCTGAACAAGCCAATCGCGCCAAATCGACTTTCCTCGCCGCCATGAGCCACGAGATCCGCACCCCCATGAACGGTGTGATCGGCATGGCTGACGTGTTGCAGCAAACCAGCCTCAGCGGCCATCAGATGGAGATGGTTAATCTCATCCGCGAGTCGGCTTTTGCTCTGCTGGACATAATCGACGACATTCTCGATTTCTCCAAAATCGAGGCTGGCAAGCTGGAGATTGAGCGCGAACCCATGTCGGTAATGGACGTGGTGGAGAAGGCTTGCGGGACGGTGGAAAGCTTGGCCGCACGAAAAGACGTGGAGCTGACCCTGTTCATCGATCCGGCAATTCCCGAGGAAGTTCTGGGTGATGCCTTGCGCCTGCGCCAGGTATTGGTCAATCTCACCAACAACGCCATCAAGTTTTCCAGGGTACAGCAGCAGCCAAGCCGGGTATCGGTCCGCGCATTGCTGGCAGAGCACGGACCGGCCCAGATGACAATAGAGTTCCGCATAGCCGATAACGGCATTGGCATGAACGAAGAGACGTTGGCGCGGATTTTCACCTCCTTTACCCAGGGTGACGCTTCCACCACCCGGCGCTATGGCGGTAGCGGGCTAGGGCTAGCCATTTCCCACCACTTGGTGGAGCTGATGGGCGGCGAGATTACAGTGCAAAGTACGCCAGGCAAGGGCTCTACCTTCACCGTGCGCCTGCCGTTTATACCTTTGCCAGCTAAGGCAGCCGCCGAAGGAAAAGCTGTCGATCTAACGGGCCTTTCCTGTCTGGTACTGGGTGGCAA
Organism: Nitrosovibrio sp. Nv4; assembly: GCA_945860135.1. GTDB lineage: Bacteria > Pseudomonadota > Gammaproteobacteria > Burkholderiales > Nitrosomonadaceae > VFJL01. The sequence continues at coordinate 79,454 of CAMAPK010000003.1, read as the reverse complement.
CGAGGGTTTGGGCGATGATTTGGCCGCTTACTTGAAGTATGGCGGTGCGGTGGTTGAGCGCGTCGCAGACTTGACTGCAGCACGTCAGCGGATTGATACGCTGCCACCTGGCCAGTGGCTGCTGGTCATTGACGCCGGGCACGATACGCCACCAGTCGAGGAATTGCGCGCTGCTTTCCACAGCCGCCACGGCCTGGAGCCACATTTCGTAGTACTTGAACATGGGCATCATCAGCCCGACATGGAGCCTCGCTTTGTCGTCGTCAAGCGCGGGCGGCGCCATCATGGCCGTAGCGAAACAGTGGATCTCGTTACCCTGGATGGCGATGTCATGCACCGCGACCTTTTTCTCAAGGCAGTGGCCATCGCTGCAGGTCGGGCACATGAGGAAGAAGAAACGCTGCTGGTCAAGGCCGGGGTCATTGCGCCGTCGCGCGAGAAGGCGTTGCAGGAGGGCAGGCTGCTGCTGGTTGCCGAAGATAATGAAATCAATCAGAAGGTGATCCGGCAGCAACTCGCTCTGCTCGGATATGCCGCAGATGTTGCTGGCGATGGCCGCGAAGCGCTGAAACGCTGGGAGAGCGGAAATTATGCATTGCTGCTGACTGATCTGCACATGCCGGAGATGGACGGTTATCAACTGACCACGGCCATTCGAGCTGCTGAACTAGGTAAATCTCATGCGCCCATCATTGCGTTTACCGCCAACGCCCTCAAAGGCGAAGCCGAGCATTGCCTGGACATCGGCATGGATGACTATCTGAGCAAGCCGGTGCAGCTCGTCCACTTGAAAGCCATGCTGGAGAAATGGCTGCCAACCGCCAAATCTGCTACTGAAACAGTTGCTGTAAATGCCGGGGCCGGTGTCTCTTCTGCCACGATGATGGGGCCGGTAGATGTGCGCGTCCTTGAAGCGCTGGTAGGCGATGACCCGGTGGTGATCGGCGAATTCCTGCGGGATTTTCGCGCCAGTTCAGCCAAAATAGCGCTGGAATTACGCGCAGCCTACCAAGCAGGGCAGGCTGCAGTGGTTGCTGCAGCGGCACACAAGCTCAAGTCATCGGCCCGTTCGGTCGGTGCGCTGGCATTGGGTGAGTTGTGCGCCCAGATGGAGCAGGCAGGGAAGGCGGGGGACACCGCGACACTGACGGTGTTATTACCCCGGTTCGAAATAGAGCTGGCTGCGGTGGATAAATATATTGCTGCGGCGTAAGTGCCGGCCGAACGCTAAGGCACCTGCTGGTCAATCACGATATTGATATTCTTGTCACCCGGCTTAACTTTCTGACTGAAACCTTGCAGATCGCCGCTCTCAGGCATGGCTTTCCCGGATTTTGTGATTCTGGCGCTGATTATCAACTGAGGGACGTTAGAGATTTTCAAATCGGGGCGTGCACCCATACCATCGGTCAGCAAGAAAGATATGGGTAAGTCCCTGACCTTCTTTACCGATATTGCTCGTGGCATCGGCGGACCTTCTGTGGCGCGAGCGAAGATGAACAGCGTATCGTCAGGCGATGCTTTGCCGGCAAATGCGGCGCTAAGCGTGACAGTACCCGAAAGGGTGCTGCCCGGTGCAACTGCGGTGGTTCCTGCTCCAGCTCCTGCTACCACAGACTTGTCTGCAGCAGGTGGAGTATTCTGGCTGTTTGGTGTTTGAGTCTGTATTCCTGCCATGGTGCTGCCTTTACCTGTGGCCAGGGACTTCGCCTCGGCGATACTCTCCTTAACGGACTGGGCCAGCTTGGATTCTGGCGGAATCTGCACCAGCAGTTTTTCCCAGTAAGCTGCCGCTTGCTTGAAATTCTTTTGCTCGAAGGCGGCTGTGCCAGCCAGCGCCAGTGCTTTGGGATTTTTTGGGTCAAGGCTTAACGCCTTGTTGACCAGCTCCATAGGTTTCCCCTGCAGGCTCCCGCCGTTGGTCATTGCTACGATATCCGCATAATCCACCAGCAACTCCGGGCTTTCCGGAGACAAGGCAAGCACTTGCTCGTAGGCAACTTTGGCTTCACTGAAACGTTGCATTATTGCGTAGGTTCGTCCCAGCATAATCCAGCCTTCCAGATCATTCGGCTGCTCCCTGAGCCGCGCGATAAGACTATCCAGTACCGAAGAAAAGTTCTGATGGCCGGCTTCTTCTGCTATCGGCATCTGCTCAGGAGCTGGCTGTGGCGTTAATCCCTTGGTATTGCCGAGCCATAGGTAAAGCGAGACTGCCAGAAGCGGTATCGCCAGCACCATCACCGTTATGGTCGCAACGTTGCTGCGGTTACCGCCAGCCATTGCCATACTTGTCATGGATTCTCCTTCAGGGACGTCCTGCACCATCCTCTGCTGTAACTCCCGTTTGCTTTGCTCGTACTGTTCTTTGCTCAAGACGTCACTACGCAAGTCAGCCTCAAGTTCGGCTAACTGATCTCGATATATGCTTACATTAGCGGCCTCGCGTATTATCCCTGTCCGGCTGTTTCCTTTGCGTAGCAAGGTAGGCAGGATGAACAGCAAGGCACCGATGGTCAGGATGCCGGCAACAACCCAGAATGACGTCATGCGTTGTTACCTTTATCTTCCTTCAGCAAGGCTTCGGCGTGCCGATGTTGCTCTTCCGTTAATGGTGGCTCTTCAATCTGCTTGCGGCGGCGTTTGAGATAAAAGAATAATATTCCCGCTCCTGTGAGGAGGAAAACGAAGGGACCTGCCCACAATAAATAAGTGGCAGGTTTGACGGGGGGGCGATAGAGAACGAAATCACCATAGCGCGCCACCAGAAAATCAACGATCTCCTTATCACTTTTGTTGGCCTGCATCTGCTCGCGAATTTCACGGCGCAGGTCATTGGCAAAATCCGCACGCGAACCAGCCAGCGACTCGTTCTGGCATACGAGGCAACGCAAATCCTCGGAAAGTGCAATCATGCGCCGCTCGAGCACCGGATCCTCGGCCACTGGCATCGCTTCCTTGGCCCAATTCAAAGGTGACAGCAGAACAAAGATGAGGAGCAGAATAAGCTGCTTTCCATTACAGGTATTTCGTAAGTCCAGACTCATCCCTGCAGTTCCTTAATCAGCGGCAGAATTTTTTTCTCCAGCGATTCAATGGTTACTGGGCCTATCTGCTTGTGACGGATGACGCCGTTCTTGTCGATGACATAGGTTTCCGGAACACCGTAGACGCCATAATCAATGCCAATCCTGCCTTCCGGGTCTACTACGCTGACGGTATAGGGGTCGCCATATTGACTGAGCCATTGCAGAGCAAGGTCACGCTTGTCCTTGTAATTCAGACCGTAGATGGGCACGATGCCGGATTTGGCCAACTCTACCAGCAGCGGGTGCTCTTCACGGCAGGAAACACACCATGAGGCCCACACATTAAGCAGCCATACTTTGCCCAGATTATCCTGGGATGCGAGCATTCTCTCCGGTTCATGCAGCAACTGCGATTGAAAAACCGGAGCAGGCTTACCGATTAATGGAGATGGAACCTCACGCGGCTTGAGATTAAGGCCGACAGCAAGAAACCCCACCAGCACGATAAAGGCAGCCAGTGGCAGCAGAAAACGCGTCATGCTTTCTTGCCTCCTGTGGACAAACGGGGGTTGCTGGCAACCCTTTTATCGTCAGCCACAGTAGCAGTCTCGACATGTTTAGTATGCACCTTCAGACGGTAGCGCCGGTCGGTCACTGCCAATATGCCACCAAACGCCATCAGTAAGCAGCCAAACCAGATCCAGTCGACAAAAGGTTTATGGTATACCCGTACCACCCAGGCGCCGTCTTCCAGGGGTTCACCCAGCGCAACATAAAGATCGCGCAGAAAACCGGTATCAATTGCGGGTTCGGTCATCGCCATGCCGGAAGCGTTATAGGTACGTTTTTCCGGTTGCATTACACGGATTTTCTCGCCATTCCGTAGCACTTCGATATCGCCGCGCATTGCCTGGTAATTGGGGCCGGATACTGGGCTGGCACCATTGAAGCGGAACGTATAACCGCCCATTTCCACAGTGCTGCCGATTTCCATGCGCACATCTTTTTCGGTCTCATATCCATTCACCAGTGTTACGCCGATGATGAATACCGCTATTCCAAAATGCGCCAAATGCATGCTGTAATAGCTGCGTGATTGCCTGGCGAGTTTTGTGAACAACCCACCCTGGCCGCTGTTATTCAGGCGCTGGCGTATGCTGACAAAGATGGTGGCAATGACCCAGAAAGCCAGCAGCAAGCCAAAGCTTACCAACGGTTTCCACTCCCCCATGATAAACGGCATCAGCAATGCGGTTACCACACTCACGCCAAAAGCCCAGCGTAAACGCAGCATCAGTTCCGGCAAGCTCGCCTGCTTCCAGCGGGCGAGTGGGCCTAACCCCATCAGGAAAATTGCCGGGGTCATCAGCGGTACAAATACTGCTTCGAAATAGGGGGGGCCGACCGAGATCTTGCCGAGATCAAGCGAATCCATAATCAAGGGATAGAGCGTGCCAAGCAAAACGCTGCCCGCGGCCACCATCAGCAACAAATTATTGGCAAGCAGCATTGATTCCCTAGATACCAGATCAAATTTTCCGCCCAAACCAACCTTGGGCGCTCGCCAGGCGAACAGCAGCAGGGAGCTGCCAATGACAATAACCAGAAATGCCAGAATGAATACGCCGCGTGCGGGATCAGTAGCGAAAGCATGAACCGATGTCAGCACCCCGGAACGGACCAGGAAGGTGCCGAGCAGACTTAAGGAAAATGCGCAAATGGCAAGCAGCACAGTCCAGCTCTTGAAGCTGCCACGTTTCTCGGTTACTGCCAGCGAATGAACCAGCGCGGTGCCTACCAGCCACGGCAGGAAAGATGCATTCTCGACCGGGTCCCAGAACCACCAGCCACCCCAGCCAAGTTCATAATAAGCCCACCAACTGCCAAGCATGATACCGATGGTGAGAAATACCCATGCGACCGTAGTCCAGGGACGTGACCAGCGCGCCCAAGCTGCATCCATCTCTCCGCTGAGCAACGCAGCAATAGCAAAAGCAAAGGCTACAGAGAAGCCGACGTAACCCATGTAAAGCATGGGGGGATGAATTACCATGCCTGGATCTTGCAGCAAAGGATTCAGGTCGCTTCCCTCGAAGGCAGCCGGCAGAAGGCGGTCAAATGGGTTGGATGTGACCAGCAGGAACAGAATAAAACCCACACTGACCAATCCCATCACACCGAGCACCCGTGCCACCATCTCATCCGGCAGATGACGGCTGAATACGCTTACCGCGACCGACCAGGCCGAAAGCATGAACACCCATAGTAGCAATGAACCTTCGTGTGAGCCCCAGGATGCGGCAATACGGTACTGTATCGGCAGCTCGGAATTTGAATTTCTGGCAACATTCATCACCGAGAAGTCATTGTTGACAAATGAATAAGCGAGGCAGCCAAAGGCAATTGCAAGGAATACAAATTGTCCTTGTACCACCGGCCGCGCCAGTGCAATCCATGAAGGGATGCCGCGGGCAGCACCGATGATAGGCAGGGTCCCCTGCGTTATCGCCAGCAGCAACGCAAGAATAAGGGCAAAATTACCGAGTTCTGGAATCATGGTCGGGACTATGAAGTTAGGGGTTAAGAACTAAGGGTTGAAGGGGAGGTGAGCAGGGGTAACCCTGCCTTCTATCCAATCACTGTGTCATTACTGTTTTTTGTATTCTAGCCTGCTCCAACGCGCCAGCAGCTTCCGGCGGCATATAGTTTTCGTCGTGCTTGGCAAGTACTTCATCTGCACGGAAAACACCATCCGCTGACAGTTTTCCTTGAGCCACCACGCCTTTGCCTTCCTTAAACAAGTCAGGGAGAATACCCGTATAAACTACAGGGATAACTTTGGCAGTATCGGTTACGACAAAATTTACCGTTACCCCGTCACTCTGGCGCTTGATGCTGCCTTCTTCCACCAACCCGCCAATGCGGAAACTCTTGCCTCTAGGCGCTTCATTGGCGGCCACCTGGGAGGGGCTGAAGAAAAAGACCATGTTGCTTTCAAATGCGTTCAGTACCAGTGCAGCAGCAATACCCAAGGCACTCACACCTGAAACAATGATCGCCAGTTTTCTATGACGTGGTTTCATCTCTTTTCTCTTGTTTGGTTGATTCATGAATCAGACTGAGATGTTTCAGCAAAGTTCGCTTGCGATTGAATACCATCGCAATTTCTCCGGCTATGCAGGCAACCGACACCAAATAGGAGCCCCATACATAAAACCCGTATCCGCCCATGGAAAAGAAATCCGACCAACTGGCCCAGATCATTGCGCCACTCCCCGCAATTCACCTACCCAGGCAGTATGACGCTCGCGTTCCAGAATGATGGTGCGCGTGCGTATCAATATCACTGCGATAGCGTACATCCAGCATGCGATGGACATGATGAGCATGCCGGTCAGCATGGTAGTTGCCATTTTTGGCGACTGCGTAACGCTGACGGTGGCTCCTTGATGCAGGGTATTCCACCATTTAACCGAGAAATAGATGATCGGTATATTGACCACCCCCACCAGCGCAATTACTGCTCCGGCCTTATCGGCGCGGCGCGGGTCGTCGATCGCCGCCTGTAGCGACATAAAGCCGATGTAGAGAAACAGCAGGATCAATTCGGATGTGAGCCGGGCGTCCCATACCCACCATGTTCCCCACATCGGCTTGCCCCACAATGCACCAGTCCACAGGGCAAGAAAAGTAAACATTGCTCCTGTCGGTGCAATGGCAGTGGCCATCATGGAAGAAAGCCGGGTGTTGAACGCAAGGCCAATACCGGCCCAAATCGCCATTATCACGTAGAGAAACATCGACATCCATGCTGCCGGCACATGAATGAAGATGATGCGATAGGCTTCACCTTGTTGAAAATCGGTGGGGGCGACAAAAAAGCCGATATAAAGTCCCACCGCAAACAATATGATTGCAGCGATGGTGAACAGCGGGATCATTTTTCCGGCCAGAAAATAAAAACTTGCCGGAGAGGAATACTTGAACCAGTTAATTGCCATGTTTAAAAGCTCTGAGTCCTATATTTGCAGCCGCCGATTCTAAACCAAAAACCTAAAATTCAGAATTGCTTTCTTCATTCCATCGAAATTCGCAATGAAACTGCCGTGGCCCACGGCGCCAATACCAACGATGCCAACAGAAAAGCGCCCAGGAGCGATAAATGCGCACTCGCTCCCAGACCCGCTGCGCTTGCTTCTACCGCTCCCGCACCAAAAATCAGTACCGGGATATATAGTGGCAGCACCAGCAACGATACCAGTACGCCACCGCCACGCAATCCTAAAGTCAGTGCCGCACCAATGGCGCCAATCAGACTCAGAACCGGCGTACCCAGCAACAGCGATGCGGTCAACACGAGCAATGCATCCGCCGACAAGTCATATTGAATGCCCAGCACTGGTGACATCAGCACCAGCGGCACCCCCGTCACCAGCCAGTGTGCCAGCGCTTTGCCCAATACCAGCATAGATAACGACTGCGGCGAGAGCAGCATCTGCTCCAGTGTGCCATCCAGATAATCGCTGGAGAACATTCTCCCCAGTGATAACATTGAAGCCAGCAGTGCCGCCACCCACACTACGCCCGGCGCCATGGTGCGCAGCATGTTGATTTCCGGCCCCACGCCAAGGGGAAACAGGCTCACCACGATGATGAAAAAAAACAGCGTGGTGAGAACATCTGACCGCCGCCGCATCGCTAGCAGAAGGTCGCGCTGGATTACCCACAGAGACATGCTAGGTAAGCTGCAACCGCTGGGTTGCGCCGGTAGTGATATCAATCTCCTGATGAGTTGTCATCACCACCATACCGCCTTGCCCCAGATGCTGCTCCAGCAGACTCTGCATTAATTTCACCGCAGCACTATCCAGCGCTGCCAGCGGCTCATCCAGTATCCATAATACCGTCCCACACACCAGCAAACGTGCCAACGCCACTCTGCGCCGCTGTCCTTGCGACAACACCTTGGCCGGCAATAGTTCGCGTCCGCCTAGTCCCATGTGTTGCAAGGCTCCATGCGCTTTTTCTGCATCAATCTCGACACCTGAGAGCGCGCTGGAAATGCGCAGATTCTCAATGGCGGTCAAGTCGTCCTTTACCCCGCTCAAATGGCCAAGATAAGTGATAGCGCCGTAATAATCTCCCTTCAAAGAACGGATATCCGTGCCATGCCAACAAATTTTCCCGTGAACCGGAGTCGCCAGTCCACACAACATCCGCAGCAAACTGGTCTTGCCGCTGCCATTGGGCCCATGCACCTGCAGCAGTTCACCCGCATTGAGGGAAAAATTGATATCCCTGAATAACCTGCGGTCACCGCGCACACATTCCAGGTCACTTCCCTGCAATATCGACATTGGTCAGAGCAAAAAGATTGCATTATAACGTATTGATCCACCCTGTGGCTTTACCTCTATCCGCGTAATTATCCGCGCTGGTATTCACCATGAATATCCAGAAACTCTTCAAGGAGAATACCCCTGGCAAATCATATGAATCACCCCTCTCTCTGGGAGTTGTGCTACGCTTCCCGCCAACAGTTCCCCAGACTCCCTCTCGTCGACGTCTCCAAGCACATCTAACGTAGCTGCAATCAGCATGACACGATTTTCTGTAGTAGTTCCCACGCTCAACGAAACAGACAATATCGATCCGTTGTTGACTCGCCTGTTTGCACTCGATCTGCCGCCGGATAGCTTTGAGGTCATTTTTGTCGATGATGGCTCGAACGATGGTACGCCCGACAAGGTTCGCGCCTGGGAAGGACGGGCCAATGTACGATTGATCGAGCGCCGGGAGAAGCCGGATCTGACAGCATCCATTCTGGCTGGAGTGGCGGTGGCGCAGGGCGATGTCATCGTGGTGATGGATGCGGATCTGAGTCACCCGCCGGAGCGCTTGCCTGCGTTGGTGGCGCCGGTACTGGATGGCAGCCATGATGTGGCCGTTGGCAGCCGTTACGTGCCGGGCGGAAGCACCGAAGGCTGGCCATGGTATCGGCAATGGCTGTCACGCGTTGGTGGCTGGCTCGCACGTCCCATCTGCGATGTGAATGATGCCACTTCCGGATTTTTCGCCTTTCGCCGGGATCTGGCGGCGAGCATTGCTGGAAATGCGCGCGGGTACAAGATTCTGCTCGAACTGATCATGGCGGGTCAGGGAAAACTCAAGGTGGTGGAAGTGCCCATCTGTTTCCGTGACCGGACACAGGGCACTTCCAAGCTGTCCTTTATCCATCAGTGGACTTATCTGCAGCGCTTGATGATATTGGCCGGAGGCACGGTCTCTGTCGGTACCGCCAGCCGTTTTGCGGCAGTCGGATTATTCGGTGTGGTGGTTGATGCGTTGCTGTTCCAATGGTTGATGAGCCGCGAGACCGGGCTTGCTGTGGCGCATGTCAGCAGTTTCTTCGTGGCTGCTGCAGTGAACTATTCACTCAATTCCAAATGGTCATTCCGGCCACACCACGCAGGCTATCTGCGTTGGCGCCAATTCGGCCGTTTTCTAACGGTCGGCTTATTCGCATTGTTAATGCGCGGTGGAGTGCTGGCCTTGCTGGTCTATGGCTGGCACGTCCCAGCCACACTGGCAATCTTTCCGGCAATCGCTGCGACTGCAGCGATCAACTATCTGGGTTCTGCCTTTTATGTATTTCCAGTCGGACAGAATCCGCCGTCACTGGATGTGCGCTGGCGGGTGGCTGCGGTCGGGGTGGTGGCATTTACCTTGTTGCTGCGTCTGATCTATCTTGGCCAGGCGCAGCTGATTCCGGATGAGGCATATTACTGGAGTTATGCTCAGCACATGGATCTGAGCTTTCTGGATCATCCGCCGATGACTGCGTGGCTGATCTGGCTGGGCACCACTGTCTTGGGCAACAACGAGTTCGGGGTGCGCATCGGCGCCTTCCTCTGTGGTCTGGTAACGATGGGTTACCTGTATGTGCTGGCGCGCAATCTGTACGACAAATCGACTGGCATGCGCACCGTGCTGTTGCTGGCCGTGCTGCCGCTAAGCTTTGCCTCCGGCATATTGATGACCCCCGATGCGCCGTTGCTCGCTGCCTGGGCCGCTACGCTGTACTACATGGAACGAACGTTGGTAGCAGGTCGTAGCTCAGCCTGGTTGGGTATGGGTGTTGCATTCGGCTTGGGCCTTCTGTCCAAATACACGCTGGGCCTCTTGGGTATTGCAGCTTTGCTGTTTGTGATCCTAGATCCGACCGCACGCCGCTGGTTGCGCCGCCCGCATCCGTATCTCGCAGCAGCACTGGCATTGTTGCTGTTTTCGCCAGTTATCGTTTGGAACAGTGAGCATCAGTGGGTGTCGTTCCTGTTCCAGTCGCAACGAGCCAAAGGAATAGGCGATCAATTCTCGCTGCACTATCTGTTTCTGCACATGCTGATATTGTTGACCCCTGTGGGTCTGCTTGCTGCAATATTGGCGCTACTGCCAGGCAGCGATCGCGATGACGGTCAATATGCACGCCGGCGTCGCCTGTTCGTACGGATATTCACTGTTGTACCGCTGGCAATATTCTTCTGCCTCAGCCTGTTCGGTTCGCCGAAGTTTCATTGGACCAGCCCGGTATGGCTTATGCTGCTGCCGACGGTGGCATGGATGATGGGGCAGGTTGGTGATCAGCGCGCTATCGCCAGCCGTTTGCGAGCAATGTGGAAGCCGACGATTATAGTTACCATGTTTTTTTACGCATTCGTATTGCACTATGCAGTGCTTGGAGTACCAGGAGTCCCATACCCGAATTTCACAAAACATTATTTCTGGCGTGAGGCCACGAATGAAATTGAGCAGATTGCACAGGATGTACGACGCCAGACCGGGCAGGAGCCGATTATTGTCGGCATGAGCAGATGGTCGGTTGCAAGTGCCTTGTCTTTCTATAATCATGGTGGAAACAGAATGGAGATTCATTCCCGCAACGTATTTGGGGATAAGAGCGCCATGTACGATTTTTGGTCCCCGCCACCGCCGCCAACAACCCGGCCGATCATTCTGGTGGGGATGGAGTACAAACATCTTGAGCGTAATCGGGCAGGCAAGGACTTGGATCCGATGCTCTACCAACCTGGTCCAATTCAGTATCGAGAGATCATGCGGGATAACAAACCGTTGCGCCGTGTCTATTACCGGATCGCGCAGGGGTATCTGGGCTACTAGTCTTCCTCCCCAATCTCAATCGCAAAAGGTACTGTAGAATGTGGCTCTTTGTGGAGAAGAAAAGCTGGGGTTATGCAGTCGAAAGGGCACAATCCCTGAATATCGGAATTACTTTAATAAAAAGTTTTTACATATTGATTTTAATTGTATTTTCTGCTAATAAATTGGTACAAACACCTTCGTGAACAACATACTGTACGCACCACATCCGGCAGGCTGCCAGGCAGCTTGCGAAAACTCGATAGAACATCCTATGCGACAACAGCTTGCGCAAAGGACACCGTTACTCAGCGGCGATGATACTGCAGCCAAGCGGAGGGAGATACGTGCCTACTTCCACGCCACATTCGACCGTTACGAGCAGCTTTTTGAGATGTTGCGCGGTAATGCAGCCTACTACAAGAAACCCATTTCGTTGCGGCATCCGCTGATCTTCTATCTGGGTCATACCGCAACTTTCTTTACCAACAAGCTGCTGCTTGCGGGGTTGATCAAGGAGCGGATCAACCCCAGGATGGAATCCATGTTCGCGGTTGGGGTTGATGAGATGAGCTGGGATGATCTCAATACCACGCACTATGATTGGCCCGCGGTCGAGGAAGTGCGCGCCTATCGCAATAGCGTGCGCAACACCGTTGACCGCCTTATCAGCGAAATCCCGCTCACCTTGCCGATAGGCTGGGACAACCCCTGGTGGACCATACTGATGGGGATCGAACATGAACTCATTCACCTGGAAACCTCTTCCGTACTGATCCGGCAGCATGCACTTGAATACGTCAAACCACATCTTGACTGGCAACCCTGCCGCAAATCCGGGCCGGCGCCGCAAAATCAGCCTATCGCCGTGTCGACGGGTACGGTGCATCTCGGCAAAAGCAAGACCGATCCGATCTACGGCTGGGACAACGAATATGGCAGTCACATAGCGGAAGTTCCGGCTTTTCAGGCCAGCCGCTATCTGGTCAGCAACCATGAGTTCCTCGCTTTCGTCCAGGCAAATGGCTATGCCATGGAAGCTTGCTGGGAAGAAGAGGGGCGCGCCTGGCTAGACCACGTACGCGCCGAGCACCCCACTTTCTGGGTCAGACATGGCTCCGATTGGCGGCTGCGTTTGATGACTGAAGAAGTGGCCATGCCCTGGGATTGGCCGGTGGAAGTGAACTATCACGAGGCCAAAGCCTTCTGCAACTGGAAAGCGGCAGCATGCGGACAACCGGTCAGGCTGCCGACGGAAGATGAATGGTACCGGTTATACGACACAGCAGGTTTGTCCGAAGTCCCGCGCACCACAGCGGCGGCAGGCAATATCCATCTTGACTACTTCGCTTCCAGTTGCCCCGTTACTGAATTTCCACAGGGAGAATTTTTCGATGTGGTCGGCAATGTCTGGCAATGGATGGAAACACCGACTTATCCATTTTCAGGCTTCGATATCCACCCGCATTATGATGATTTCACCACGCCGACCTTCGATGATCGGCACAATCTCATCAAGGGCGGCTCCTGGATTTCATGCGGCAACGAGTCACTGAAGAGCGCACGCTACGCCTTTCGCCGCCATTTCTTCCAGCATGCCGGGTTTCGCTATGTGATCGCCGAGATGCCTGCTGTTCAGCCTGGCTCGCACTATGAAACCGACAAGTTGCTCTCGGAGTATGCCGAGTTCCATTACGGTGATACTTATTTCGGCGTAGCCAATTTTCCGGTGGCGCTGGCCGAACTGGCCATTGCCGCCATGCGCGGCAAACCGGCACACAAGGCGCTTGATCTGGGTTGCGCCTCGGGGCGCGCCACTTTCGAGCTGGCTCGGCACTTCGACCACGTCACCGGCATCGATTTTTCCGCCCGCTTCATCGGCCAGGGTGTGCAACTTGCCGAACAAGGCATGCTGCGCTACACACTGACGGATGAGGGTGAACTTGTTTTCTACAAGGAACGCACCCTGAGCGGTCTCGGCTTGGATGACGTCAAGCATAAGGTAGAGTTCTACCAAGGTGACGCGTGCAACCTCAAACCGCTGTTCTCAGGTTATGACCTCATACTCGCAGCCAATCTGATTGATCGTCTGTACGACCCGGCTAAACTACTCAGCACCATTCATACCCGACTGAATCCCGATGGCTTGCTGTTGATCGCTTCACCCTATACCTGGCTGAAGGAACACACTAAACGGGAAGCATGGATAGGCGGGTTCAAGCGGGATGGTGAAAGTTTCGGCACTCTGGATGGCCTGAAAGAAATTCTTGGCAGTCATTTCAGGCTGGTTCAAGGACCGCAGGAAGTACCCTTTGTCATCCGTGAAACCCGGCATAAATTCCAGCACACATTATCGGAAGTGACGATCTGGGAGCGGGTTGCTTGAGTTTCGACTTCAGTCGTGACATCAACCGCAGCGGAAGCGCCAGTCTTAAATATGATGGCCGGCAGAACATGTTTGGCACGGCAGAGGTCATCCCGCTGTGGGTTGCCGATATGGATTTTCCTGCACCGCCAGCCGTAACCGCAGCACTTGCTGCACGCGCTGTTCATCCCATCTATGGTTACACCATCTATCCGGATAGCCTGTACCAGGCGTTAATCCATTGGTTGAAACAACGCCACGGCTGGGAAGTGCAGCGCGAATGGATCGTGATGTGCCCGGGGGTGGTGCCTACGCTGCACGCGGCGGTCATGGCTTATGCCGGGCCGGGTGGATCGGTCATCGTGCAACCGCCAGTGTATTTCCCCTTTTTCTCCGCCGTCACCAGCACTGGCGGACAACTGCTACTGAACCCGTTGCACCTGGAGAACGGTCGCTACACTATCGACTTTGATCACCTGGAGCAGTGCGCGGCGAAGGCACGCCTGCTACTGCTGTGCTCCCCGCACAACCCGGTGGGCAGGGTATGGAGCAAATCCGAGTTGGAGCGCCTGCTGCGGATCGCGGAAAAGCATGATCTGATCGTATTTTCGGACGAGATCCACGCTGACCTGCTCTACCCTGAAAGCAAACACTGCACGCTCTCGCTGCTGGCTGGGAATTCGCCTAACATCGTTACTGCTGTTGCGCCCAGCAAGACTTTCAATATCCCTGGCTTGAATCTCTCCGCACTGATCGTGCCGGATCAGGAGCGCCGCACGGCAATTGCCCAAGCATTCGACACGATGCACGTCAGCGCGTCCAATCCCTTCAGCATCGTCGCCTTTGAGGCTGCTTACCGGGAAGGAGCGGCATGGCTGGATGAATTGCTGGTTTACCTGCGGGATACCCGGGATTTCGTAGACGAATACCTGACAACCCATCTCCCGGAAATCCGGCTTATCCAGCCGGAAGGTACCTACCTGCTATGGCTGGACTGCCGCACGCTGGGGGTTGCATTGAGGAAAACCGATGCGCAACTCAAACATTTCTTCGTGCACGAGGCCCATGTAGGCATGAGCCCCGGCACTTTGTTCGGCGAGAGCGGCAGCGGTTTCATGCGCATGAATATTGGCGCGCCCCGTCATGTCATTGCGGCAGCCTTGGAAAATATAAAGAAAGCGCGCTATGGGGCTTAATCAGGAGCGTATTAGACCATGGGATTCATTTGACTTGCCGATTCATGGCGAAGGCTTTACATTGACTGGGGCCGGGTGCCTCAGTATAATTCGCCTTCTTTTTGTCGGGGGTATAGCTCAGCTGGGAGAGCGCTTGCATGGCATGCAAGAGGTCAGCGGTTCGATCCCGCTTATCTCCACCAAATTCTCGGTAGCAACAGTAAAAATCCTTTAGTCCCCATCGTCTAGAGGCCTAGGACATCACCCTTTCACGGTGAGTACGCGGGTTCGAATCCCGCTGGGGACGCCATCGATGCGTAGAAATAAAGGGCGGCTTTTTCAAGCCGCCCTTTTTTCGTCTGACTCCGGTAGTATTGGCCCGCAAGAACTTTAGCAAAGTAGAAAAAGAAAATGCTACCACGACAGGCAAGCGACAATTCCATGCAGCTCAGGTTCTCGGCAGATTGTCGTCAGTGTCAGCGGCTGGCACGATTCCTGGATGAAGTGAAAACTCGGTACCGGGATTATTATGCTCGTCCTGTCCCGGCCTTTGGCGATACCATGCCCAAGCTTCTCATCATTGGCCTTGCCCCCGGCATGCATGGAGCAAATCGAACCGGCAGACCTTTTACCGGAGATCATGCGGGAATTCTGTTATACCGGACGCTACATAAATTCGGCTTTGCCAGCCATGACGAATCAGTTTCTGCAGATGACGGCTTGCAGCTCCCCGGATGCCGCATCACCAATGCAGTCAAATGCCTGCCGCCGGAGAACAAACCAGAGCTGGCAGAAATTCGTCAATGCAACGGCTATCTTGCGGCTGAAATTACAGATTTTGCAGCAGGAGGAGGTACGGCGCTGCTCGCTTTGGGTACCGTCGCGCACCAGGCGGGATTGATGGCTTTGGGACTCAAACCTGGAACTTATCCTTTTGCTCATGCTGCCGCTCACGCCTTGCCCAACGGCCTGACACTCTATGACAGTTATCATTGCAGCCGCTACAATACCCAGACCAAACGCCTGACTACCGAAATGTTTGAGAATGTATTCGCAAAGATTTGCGCCGATCTGACGCTCATCTAGACAACTGGAGGAACCATGCCCTACGTCAATATCCGTATTGCCGGCTCTCTCAGCCGTGAGCAAAAGCAGAAGATTGCCGAAGAAATCACCGATACGCTGGAGCGAATCGCACACAAACCCAAATCTTATACCTACATTGCTTTCGACGAATTGCCGCATGAAAACTGGGCTATCGCTGGCAAGCTGCTAGGCGAGGAGTAAGCTTTTTGCCGGCAGTACCTGTTTTTGACGCCAAGGCTTTTGCCTCAAACCTGCCCGCCCAACCGGGTGTTTATCGCATGTTGAATGCAGCAGGGCAGGTGATCTATGTCGGTAAGGCAATAAATCTGAAGAAACGCGTTTTATCCTATTTCCAGAAAACCGGTTTAGCCCCCCGCACCCAGTTGATGGTGTCCCAAATCACGGCGATCGAGACTACCGTCACCCGCTCCGAAGCCGAGGCATTGCTGCTTGAAAACAACCTGATTAAAGCCTTAGCGCCGAAATACAACATACTGTTCAGGGATGATAAGTCGTATCCGTACGTTGTGCTGAGCGGGCATCATTTTCCGCGCCTTGGTTTTTACCGGGGGGCATTGGACAAACAGCACCATTATTTCGGCCCCTTTCCCAACGCAGGAATGGTAAGGGAGAGCATTCAGCTCCTGCAAAAGGTGTTTCGCATTCGCACTTGCGAGGACAGCGTCTTCAGCAACCGCACCCGGCCCTGCCTGTTGTACCAGATCAAGCGCTGCAGCGGACCTTGTGTCCATCTGATCGCTGAACCAGCTTATCGCGAGGATGCAAGAAACGCCGCTCTTTTCCTGCAGGGCAAGCAAACCGAAGTGCTGGAAAGCATCGCCGGGAAGATGCAGCAGGCTGCCGACCGTCTGGATTACGAGCAGGCTGCATTATTCCGCGACCAGATTCAGGCATTGCGCAAAATCCGGGAGAAACAGTTCGTTGACAGCGGCAGGGCGCTGGATGCTGATATCATTGCCTGCGCTGTGCAGGATGGAGGTGGCGGGAAAATTTGTGTCAATCTTGCCATGGTGAGGGGGGGGCGCCACCTGGGGGACAAGAGCTTTTTCCCACAGAATGCGGAAGGATATGATCCAGCCGCCGCAGTGGAGGCTTTTCTCGCCCAGCATTATCTCAATCGTGGCGTGCCGCCAGTCATCATCGTCGGTGAGAAGATTCACCGGGAAGCACTGCAAATCCTGCTTGGCGAGCAATGCGGCCATAAGGTTGCGATCAGTCTCAATTCCATCAGCGAACGCCGCATCTGGCTGGAGATGGCGACAGAGAACGCGCGGCTGGCACTGAAACAAATGCTGGAACGGCAGACCAGCCAGGAAGAGCGCTTGCAGGCCTTGCAGCAAGCACTGGATATGGCTGGCATGGCTCGCATCGAATGCTTTGATATCAGCCATACGCAAGGCGAGGCCACTGTCGCCTCCTGCGTGGTTTACGACAACTACGCCATGCGCAATGGCGAATACCGCCGCTATAACATCAGTGGCATCACGCCGGGGGATGACTACGCTGCCATGCGCGATGCGCTGTCACGGCGTTATCATAAAATCGCGGAGGGGGAGGGCAGGCTGCCCGATCTGATTTTGATAGACGGCGGCAAAGGGCAGGTAAGCGTTGCTCAGGAGACACTGGTAGAACTCGGACTGAATGATGCTAATGTACTAGGGGTGGCGAAAGGCGAGGAACGCAAGCCCGGATTGGAACAATTGATTTTTCCAGGCATGAAAAAGCCGTTACAATTGCCCAAGGATCATCCCGGCTTGCATCTGATCCAGCAAATTCGCGACGAAGCCCATCGTTTTGCGATTCAAGGTCATCGCGCCAGGCGCGGCAAATCCCGCACCAGTTCAAGTCTGGAGCAAGTCAGCGGGATCGGTACGAAGCGCCGGCAGAATCTGCTGGCGCGGTTTGGTGGATTGAAAGGCGTACTGACTGCGAGCATTGAAGAGCTGCAACAGACCGAAGGCATTAGCCGTGCGCTCGCAGAAAAAATTTATAAGGAACTGCATTGAATCCAGCGACTGAACGCTCCAGCTACATTTCAGCGGCACATTCCGTTCTCTATGCCCTTTAACCTGCCCAATATTCTCACTTGGTTGCGGATATTGGCGATCCCATTGTTCGTCGGAATTTTCTATTTTCCACCAGCATGGTTATCGCACTCTGACCAGAATCTGATTGCCACTATTATCTTTGCTGGTGCGGCCATCACCGATTGGCTGGATGGCTACCTGGCCCGAGTACTGAACCAAACCTCGGCTTTCGGCGCATTTCTTGACCCGGTGGCGGACAAACTGATGGTGGCAGCGGCACTGGTCGTACTGGTGCAGTTGGAGCGGCTCGATGCACTCGTTGCCTTTATCATCATTGGCCGTGAAATCACCATTTCAGCTCTGCGCGAGTGGATGGCGCAGATCGGCAAAAGCAAAAGCGTAGGGGTCTCCTTTATGGGGAAAATAAAAACCGCGTCGCAAATGATTGCCATCCCGTTACTGCTGTATCATGACAAAGTTGGCGAAGGTTTTAATCCACAGGAAGTGGGTACCTGGCTGATCTATCTGGCAGCCGTACTGACGCTGTGGTCCATGGTGTATTACCTGAAGGTTGCAATTCCGCAGGCATTGAAGCATAGCTAAGGAACCACTGAACCAGTCCCACGCGGGCGCGATGGCGCTTTGCGGGATGGGATGCACGAAAGGCGAGGACGCGGATGGCCATTCCCTTCGCTACGAGCCTGACACCGCAGACCGCCTGTAAAGCCCCGTCCCGTAGGGTTGCGGAAAAATCTAACGCTTGCTGCGTTGCGCTCCTTGGCCTCGTAGGCCAGCTACGGCCTGCGTCGCGCGCCTTGCAATCATCCAGATTTTGCCAGCAACGCGCTCCACGGAGGACTGGTTCAGTGGCTCCCTAATTATTCGGAAACCGCGTCGTTACGTGGCTTTTCTTGACAAAAACAGCAGCATCTCTATAATCCCTGCTTTGTTTTCGAGGTGTCTCAAGAAATACCGGGATGCCTCATTTGCGGGAATAGCTCAGTGGTAGAGCACAACCTTGCCAAGGTTGGGGTCGCGAGTTCGAGCCTCGTTTCCCGCTCCAGCTTCCAGGGAAAATGGATCTTTTAGCATGAGACCCCACGCACGCAGCTTGCGTGATTTTTGCTGAAAAATCTGTTTTCCTTTTTTAGTTTTTGCTATAGCGTTGTAACGTAGCCTGCTTGCTGGCTGCACAACAACGGCGGGGTGGCAGAGTGGTCATGCAGCGGCCTGCAAAGCCGTGGACGCCGGTTCGATTCCGACCCCCGCCTCCAATTCAACACCCTAACTCGTCCGGTAATTTCCGGGAAGCCAAGTGAATACGCAGGGTTAGGGTGAGTCGATAGTTCAATGCAGCGTGGTAGGTGCTGCTTTGGAGGGTAGGGTGAGCCTAACCCGATACCTCCTTGGTGGAGGGCAACATACATCAAGAATCTGCTTTGGTCATCATCTGTACCTTGAATTGCTCAGCTTGCTGAGATTAAATTCGCCTTGATCTCCTAAAAACCCATTCTCAATAGCATGAGTAGCCGCCGCCCTTGGGGCCATATCGCCGCTCTCGTGATCTGGATCACTATCTCTGGTGCGGCTTATTTGTATTTTGACGCCAGTCAGAAACCAGCAATTGCCATAGCCAGCGCGAAACTAGTTAGCGGGGAAATAGTGATCCCAAGATCACGGGATGGACATTACTATGTGCGAGGTGCGATCAACGGTCACCCCGTAGATTTCATGGTGGATACGGGAGCCAGTACAGTGTCTATCAGCCGTGATATTGCGCGGAACGTCGATTTACCTAGGGGTATGCCGGTTAATTTTCTGACTGCGAACGGTGAGGTAATGGGCGAAATTGTTTCAAGGCAAACTATTGAAGCAGGGGGCATCATAGTAGAAGATCTCAGTGTGGGTGTTGGTATCCAAGGAAATATGGCACTACTTGGACAAAACTTCTTGCGTAGGGTAGATGTGCTCCAGTCGGACGATAAGATGGTGCTGCGAATCAGGATCAAATAGTCCCGAAGTAATCCCGTATATAAGATCGTGTAGCGTTATCAGCGCTACACATAAGCATATGACCATCGAATCCATTCCTAAATTTACCGGCCCGGCAGCCAAGCTGTGGGCAGCCATTCCCAGCCATAGCCAGAAGCTGCTGCTCTCTAATGTCTGGTGCGGGAAATGCCGTCATGAAGTGACCATCATCAATTTTTCAGGAGTAGTCAAAGCAGGCGACTTACTGCTGGTCGGTTCGTGTTCGGAGTGCCATGGTGATGTGGCGCGAGTGATCGAGATGAGCTGACCGGCCATGCCCGTGGTGCGGTGAAACAGCGGGTGAAGCTTCTGGCGCGCACTGAATATCGACCACTCCTACTCAAAAAGAATCGACCAGACTGATGGTACTCAGAAAGCCTGTCTCTACTCATTCTCCATCCGCCCAGCAAATCCTGCGCGATGTTTTCGGCTATGCTGCCTTTCGTGGCGCGCAGCAAGCCATCGTTGAGCATGTTGCGGCGGGAGGCGATTCATTGGTGCTGATGCCGACTGGCGGCGGCAAGTCGTTGTGCTACCAGATTCCTGCCTTGCTGCGGCGCGGAGTCGGCATCGTAGTGTCGCCGCTGATCGCGCTGATGCAGGATCAGGTGGATGCACTCAAGCAGTTTGGCGTGAAAGCCGCTTTCCTGAACTCCAGCCTGGATGCCGCTGCGGCGCGCGAGGTGTCAGGGTGTTTGCTGCGCGGCGAATTGAAGTTGCTGTATGTCGCGCCCGAGCGTCTGATGATGGAGAATTTTCTTGATCTGCTGGAGCGGTTGCAAGAGAGCAGCGGGCTGGCCCTGTTCGCCATAGACGAGGCGCATTGCGTGTCTCAGTGGGGGCACGATTTCCGTCCTGAGTATCGCGAGCTGACCGTATTGCACGAACGCTTTCCCAATGTGCCACGTATTGCGCTGACAGCCACGGCAGATGCGCCGACGCGGCGCGAGATCGTCGAGCGGCTGGCGCTGGAACAGGCGCAGCAGTCCGTCTCCAGCTTCGATCGCCCCAACATCCGCTACCATGTCACGCAGAAGGCCAGCGCGCGCCAGCAGTTGCAGGCTTTTCTCGAAGTCGAACATCCAAACGATGCAGGCATAGTGTATTGCCTGTCGCGCAAGAAAGTTGAAGAGACGGCAACGTGGCTCAAAGGACAGGGCTGGGATGCATTGCCCTATCACGCCGGACTCGACGCTGCCACCCGCAACACCAACCAGCAAAGATTTCTGCGCGAGGAGGGCGTCATTATTGTCGCGACCGTCGCATTCGGCATGGGTATAGACAAACCCAACGTGCGCTTCGTCGCGCATCTCGACCTGCCCAAAAGCATGGAAGGCTACTATCAGGAAACCGGGCGCGCCGGGCGCGACGGCCTGCCTGCGAATGCGTGGATGGTTTACGGCCTGGGCGATGTGGTCTCCATGCGCCAGATGCTACTTTCCGGCGATGCCCCTGAGGAGCGCAAGCGGGTGGAACTGCAAAAACTCGATGCGCTGCTGGGCTTCTGTGAATCCACCGCGTGTCGCCATCAGATGCTGTTACGCTACTTTGGCGAAGAACTTCCCGGCAATTGCGACCAGTGCGACAACTGCCTTACACCGGCGGATACTTGGGATGCGACACAGGCGGCGCAGATGGCGCTGTCCTGTGTCTATCGCACCGGCCAGCGCTTCGGTGTCGCTCACCTGATCAATGTGCTGCTCGGCAAGACTACCGCGAAGGTAGAACAATTCCACCACCAGCAATTGAGCACCTTCGGCATCGGCAAGGAATTGGCACAAGCGCTATGGAGCAGCGTCTTTCGCCAACTGATAGCAGCCGGTTTGCTCAATGTGGACATGGAAGCTTATGGCGGGCTGAAGCTTACCGAAACTGCCCGCCCAGTGTTGCGTGGCGAGCAACCTGTATGGCTAAGGCGCGACGCTGAACTGGTCAAACGCAAAATCAGTAAAGCCGAACGCGGTTCTCGCCTACGTGAAGCTTTCGCCGGAGCCAACGAAGACCCACTGTGGCAGGCGCTCAAAACCAAACGCCTGGAACTTGCCCGCGAACAAGGCGTACCGCCCTATGTGATTTTCCACGACAGCACCTTGCTGGAAATTCTTAACCGCCGCCCCGGCAGCTTGACCGAACTGGGTCAGATCAGTGGGGTGGGGCGGGCCAAGCTGGCAAGGTATGGAGATGCGTTTTTGCGGGTGGTGGAAGATATGAGGAATGGAGTTTAGAGTTCCTATCTGGAGTAGGTGTCAGTCCTCAAAATACGTAGTTCTAGAGTGGAAATCCGGTAAAATCAACTTGGGGCGAAAGTTTGTAACTTGCAGGGGTATCAAAGTTGTAACCGTGGGAGCCAACGTAGTAGCTAGCGTTTCATTCGATACTGAAACGCAGTGAATACGTAGCTTTCAGGTAACAATGTGAATGTGACCCTCCCGTGGCCCCAATCGCCCGGATGGTGAAATTGGTAGACACAAGGGACTTAAAATCCCTCGGCTGGAAACGGCTGTGCCGGTTCGACTCCGGCTCCGGGCACCAGTAAATTAATAGCTTGAAATTTTCCCTTCCTCTTTTTCATCCTTTCGCTATTCGGCTTGCTGGTAACAGTCGTTCCATACCACTCCAGGCGCACTTGGAGTATCGTCGCCCGGGTCGATGAATGCCGACTGTTTACTGGTTTGCGCGCTTCTGGAAATACTCGTCGTAACGGAAAATATAATCCTTGTCTGCCAGCGGCAAGTGGCAGGCACGACAGGTTGCGGTATCATCCGGTGCTTTTGTTTTCGCATCAGCCAGATAGATGGCGTAGATCCAATCGCCATTCTTCAGTTCCACCGGTGTGACGCTCTCACCCCAGCCAGCACCTTTTCCCATCACGGCTATTTTCAGTAATTCACCTTTGACGAACTTGCCATCGGAATTTTTGAGCGGCGAGCCATCAGCCGCTTCCCGGGCCTTGTAAATCTCCATCACAGAGACGGTGCCATTGGGGAAAGCCTCGCCTACCTGCGTGCGATGTCCAAGCGGATTGATGTAGATCTCGCGGACTTGTTTGACCTCAGGACGCTGTACCTCTGACAGGAATTTGGGCCAGCTCTTGTAGTCCGCAGGTACCGGCAATTCGCCATCCTTGAAGTTATTGGCTAGCGGTGCCGACGGCACCAGCGCGCAGCTGACCAAGGCTGCGGCCAATGCCGTGGCTGCGATACTGGACATGATGCGATTCATATAGATTTCTCCTGTTGTCATGCGACATCGGTTTATGCCGTGTCACTATAGATTGATAATCTGATTGATTGGATTTGTGAGCGACGGCAAGTAACTCACATGCGGTGATTACTTCGTATCATGCTAGCGCCGTAAGGAAGTTGTTGCAAGGACTATTGAATGATCGGGCTTTGGCTAAAGCATCGATGCAATCAAGGTGAATTTCCCGGAAACACACGGGAGCGAGGGCTATGCATTTTAAGGTATCATTGCTCAGTCAATTCCCCTTTGGGATTGAGGGCCATCGGGCCGGTTAACTATTTTGATCCGGAGCAAAAACATGCTGATCGGCGTGCCAAAAGAAGTTGTGAATAACGAGTATCGCGTGGGTTTGACACCTTCCTCGGTGCGCGAATTGATTCATCAAGGCCACAAGGTGCTGGTTGAAACCAGGGCGGGTGCGGGCATTGGCTTGGACGATGCGGATTACAAGTCAGCGGGCGCAACCATCGCCAGGAATGCAGCCAAAATATTCGCTACAGCCAACTTGATCGTGAAGGTAAAGGAACCGCAGCCTGACGAGTGCAGGATGCTGCGCCAGCAACAGATACTCTATACCTATTTGCATCTGGCTTCTGATCCGGAGCAGGCCGAAGGTCTGCTCAAATCTGGTTGTAGCGCCATCGCTTATGAGACCGTGACCAATGCACGCGGCGGACTGCCACTGCTGGCACCGATGTCCGAGGTCGCTGGCCGCATGTCAGTGCAGATCGGCGCACATTATCTGGAAAAGGCTCAAGGCGGTGCAGGCATTCTGATCGGCGGTGTGCCAGGCGTGAAAGCGGCCAACGTGGTCGTGATCGGCGGCGGCATTGCGGGTACGCATGCGGTGCGTATCGCGCTTGGCATGGAAGCCGTCGTTACCGTCATCGACAAGAACCCGGAGCGTCTGCGCGCACTGGATGAGCTGTTTGGTGCCGGTCTCAATACCATTTATTCGACGGTGGACTCGATCGAGCAATATGTGATCAATGCCGATCTGGTGATCGGTGCGGTGCTGGTGCCGGGCGCTACGGCCCCCAAGCTGATTAGCCGCAAGATGATCAAGCGCATGCGCCCCGGTTCGGTCGTGATCGACATCGCCATCGATCAGGGCGGCTGTTTCGAGACCAGCCGTGCCACTACCCACGCTGATCCGGTCTACACGGTGGATGGCGTCACGCATTACTGCGTTGCAAATATGCCGGGCTCGGTCGCACGCACCTCGACCTTCGCGCTCAATAATGCCACCCTGCCATTTGCGTTGGCGCTGGCCAACAAGGGCATCAGACAGGCCTGCGTTGACGACCCGCATCTCCTGAACGGCCTTAATATCCACGCCGGACAGGTTACCTACCAGGCGGTTGCGAATGCCTTGAAGCTCAAATATACGTCAGCCAAAAAAGCGCTGGGTATCTGAAAAGAATTAAGACGCTAAGACATCAACAGCAGAAGTCCCCATGCAAAAAATGCCGCCCCCACGGTTTTACAAATAAGCTTGGACTCAAGCGGCATGGATTTCTCAAAAATGACCAGCAGGGTAATTAGAGCCATCGCCAATAAATTCATCACGCCTACTGAAAACATGATCAGCATTTGCGCCCAGCAACAGCCGACACAGGTTGCCCCATGCTTTAACCCCATATGAAAAGCCCCTCTGGATCCCTCCTGCCACTCGTTCAATAGAAAGCCCATCGGTGTTTTACAGTGGGTTAAACAGGCGTTCTTTAGCGGCATGAACTGGTAAGAACCCGCCAGAAATAGAATACTTGCGGCCATCACTGTATTTTGATTGTCCATCATTGGCGACAGCCAGCCCCAGCCATGCATTTGCCATTGCAGCAGGGTTAAAGCCACACTGAATACCAGCCACACCCAGAGATAGGCGGAAGTGAAAATATAGCTCAAGTTAGAGGGGGTTTTTGTTCTTCGCCGGCACACTTGGGTGTAAGCCTGGATCATGGGCAAAGCAGAAGGCAGCATCATTGCCGCCATCATGACGGCCCACATCGTGTATACCAGCCCAAAGTCCATGGCGCTCCACGCTGCTGCTGCCGATGGCGGCATCCACATTGCCGACATCGGCAGGCTGGTCATTTGCCACTGCAGATAAAAAAGATAACCCCACGCAGCAAAAATCAACGACACCAGGGTCGTCAATACGGTAGCGGGTGCCTTGAGCAAGATGTTATGGCTGATAAACAAATGCCGAGAAATAGCCGTTGCGGTCAGAAAACGTCCAGTCCTTATCGTAATCCTTGTAACGGTAGCTTTTTGACCGGGCGACGACGGTAGGATGACTCGTCACCACGCATAGGGGAGGGTTGTTGATGGTTGCCTGTCCGCCGGTTATGCCCTCAATGCTTTCGATTTCGGCTTGGGCGATATCGGGGATGACCAATCGCCGCTGGCCGCCTTGCTCCTGATAATCAATTTTTACTCTTTTCATCCCCAAGACTTCAGTTACAAAACTCATCAGAATGGCCGGGTGTCCACCCTGCTGACCGCTGAAGATTTGCACAATGGCATCGAATTGCGGGTCACTCGCCCGTTCGTCGACATATAAAGCTGCTTGCCAATTACCATCTTTCA
This sequence comes from Nitrosovibrio sp. Nv4, assembly GCA_945860135.1. Classification (GTDB taxonomy): domain Bacteria; phylum Pseudomonadota; class Gammaproteobacteria; order Burkholderiales; family Nitrosomonadaceae; genus VFJL01. The sequence goes on along the minus strand of CAMAPK010000003.1, from coordinate 53,731 downwards.
TATGTCCGGGCGAGTAGCACGCTAACGCGACATTCAACCCATCCAGTGCCTGATCATTCAGATGTCCCTGTTCAATGTGCCATGCCACCAGCAGCTTGCAGTTGCCTTCGGTCGGCGGCTTAAGCCAGACACAAGGACAAGCGGTTTCACAGTTACAGGTTTCAAAATAGCTGCCTTGCAAGTTCCAATTTTTTGTTTCTGACATGACGTCTCCTAAAAGGGTTCTTTAAACGGTCTTAAATCCAGTTCATGCGTCCATGCGCTCGGGTGCTGCGCATGCATGGCCCAGTAAGTCTCAGCGATGGCAGCAAGCTGCAGCAAGCCATCCTTGCCTTTGGCGTTAACATAATCGGGAAATTGATTTTTTGCCCGTTCGCCATCAATCACGCCATCGATAATGGCGTGCACTACATGGATGCCCTGCGGTGAGAATTCCCTTGCCATACCCTGGGCCAATGCTCTTAAACCCGCTTTTGCCGCCGCAAACGCGGTGAATGGCGGCTTCGCCCTTAGTGACGCGGTTGCACCGGTAAAAAACAAGGTTCCCTGTTTTCTTTTCTTCATGGCATTGACTGCTTCCTTGCCAAATAAAAAAGCACCCAGGCAATTCTGCCGCCAGAGCATGGTGAACGTTTCCGCACCCATATCCAGCAAAGGTGCAGAAATATTGCTGTCCACATTGTAGGCGGCAATATCGATAACGTGATCATCACGTTGCGCCATTTCGAACAGGTGTGCGACATTCTGTTCTATGGTTGCATCGGCAACTACAACAGTAGCTGAACCGCCGCGTTGTTGAATATCTGCAGCGACGCGCTGCAGCTTGTTCTCACTTCTCCCGGCGATAAAAACGTGCAGGCCTTTTGCAGCAAAATGACAGGCAAGCGTAGCCCCCAGTCCTTGTTCTGGACCGACTCCGATGACAACGGCTGAGTGTTGTGACGCCATGTATTATTTTCCGGCCGCTATCGTTTCAGAGATTCCAATTGGCACTCATAATGATTTTCTGCCAAATATCAACGAGAAATTATTGCTCGGCATGTCGATCTTTTCCTTTAATTCCAGACCGTGATTTGCCGCCGCTTTTTTCAGATCGGCAATATCCTTGAGTCCCCATTCCGGGACACCGGCAGAACGTAACGTATCATGGAATTCCTTGTTGGAGTCGGTCGTAAACGAGCTTTCAATCTGGAACGGCCCATAAATCAGCAGAAAGCCGTCATTATTCAATAAACGCGCAGCGCATTCCATCATGCCATCAGCGATTGAAATGGGTGCCACCTGAAAAATATTGATACAGAAAATTACTGAAAATCTTCCATGATTATCCGTATTGAACCAGGTTTCTGGCTTGGTCAAATCGAGATGTATTGGGTTGGCAATGTTGTCATTGCCATGATCAGCCGACAGCTTCTTGATATTTTCGAAAACTTCGCGATCCTTATCGGAGGGATGAAAGTGCAAATGCCCGAAATGCGGGGCAAAGTAGTTGATGTGCATGCCGCTGCCGCTGGCCAGCTCCAAAACCTGGCTTGATTCCTTGGGTAGTTTTTCTTTTAAGACACCCAACAGAGGCTCCCGGTTGCGTGCCCCAGCCCAAGCGACGTACTCACTGAGCGGATGCGGATCCAGGGGTGGTCTTTCTTGATTCATGATCAGCTCCTTTTGTTTGAATGACATTACATAACAGCAAGTGCTGTGCCAGCGAGCTGCATATATAATTAACCCTGTATAACAATGAGTTATTTTATATTTTTGCCTGAAAAAGGAAATTATGCTTCAATGAGTGAAGTTCAATTTCACAAATTCATCATGAAAAGCGATTCTTTCTCCGATCTGACCCCGATTTTTTTTCTGCAAACTTTCATTCTTGAGCTGATACATGCCAGCGAACAACAGGGCAGTCAGCGCAGCGAAGAGCTGATTGAGCACATAGCTAAAACTGCCGGCTGTTTTTTTGAAGAAACCTATCGTGGCGACACTCGGAAAAACGGTTTGCTGGATATTGAAAGCTATACCGATCTCATACTGGGACTTAAAAACAATATCGGTGGCAAGTTTTCGTTGGCATCCAGCAATCAGGATTGCATAACTGTTACCAACTCCTGCTGTCCGTTTGGTGAGCGGGTTACCAATTCCCCGGAATTATGTCGCATGACTTCCAGTGTTTTCGGCGGCATCGCAGCCAGAAATTTCGGCTACGCCAAAGTGGAGATCAAGAAGAGCATAGCCCGGCGTGATGGCCACTGCGAAGTATGTGTGTACACCAATCCGAGTGCGGCCAAGGGACACCCTGGAATCGAATACACCGATACCACGCCGATTAAGGAGAAGCAGGATATCAATGACCTGCATTCCCGCATTGAAGAAAGCATGCAGCAGATTTGGCGCAAACAATCCAGGCCCACCACCAAGAAACATCAGCCGCCAGTGATTATCGCCAAATCACCCGCCATGCAAAAGATATTGCAATCCATCGAAGTGATTGCACCTACTTCAGCGACCGTGTTGATTCAAGGTCAGACTGGCGTTGGCAAGGAATTGATTGCACGAGCCATTCACGCCATGAGCGGACGCAGTCAGAGACCTTTTATTCCGATCAACTGCGGTGCAATTCCGGAAAGTCTGATTGAGAGCGCATTATTCGGACATGAAAAAGGCGCTTTCACCGGCGCTATCGAGGTTCACCAGGGTTATTTCGAAAGAGCCGAGGGTGGCACTCTGTTTCTGGACGAAGTCGATTCGTTGTCCGCCGCCGCACAGACGCGTTTATTACGGGTGATACAGGAAGGAGAGTTGGAACGGGTCGGCGGCAAACAAACATTATCGGTTGATCTGCGAATAATCTCCGCGACCAATCAAAACCTGGAGGAACTGGTTAAACAAGGGAAATTCCGCCAGGATTTGTATTACCGGATCAATGTGGTTCGATTGAATATTCCGCCCTTGGCCGAGCGTCCTGAAGACTTGCCTTATTTGGTTCAATTCATATTGCAGCGCATGAACAAGAAATATAATAAAACCGTCGAATCGGTCAGCCGTGAAGTGATGCGGAGAATTCGTGCATACCAGTGGCCGGGCAACGTCCGTGAATTGGAAAATATTCTTGAACGCAGCCTTCTGTTTGCCACTGGCAAGGAAATGACCCAACTGGATTTGGAACTTCCAGCCGCTACAAACAATGTCGATGAATGGAAGAATGTGAAAGAGCGTGCTCTGACCGGGGTTGAGTACGCGTTTCTCGCGACGATTCTAAAGGTGCATCAGGGGGATATAAAGAAGGTGGCCGTAGAGATGAACATTACGTCACGCGCTGTCTATGCCAAGATAAAAAAACATAATCTTAAATTGGCAGATTACCGGGATTGATTTTCAACCGTCAGCATGCGCTGCGCTTCCCGTGCAGCACCCAGCAATCCGACTTTCTGATCCATCACCACCTGTACCGGAATCTCGCTCATCATTGTAGAGAAACCTCCCTTGCTGCAGAAAGCCCGCATGAAACCACCTGCTCTCAGGTTATCGATAATTTTTGGCGCAATGCCGCCGGCTACATATACTCCGCCGCGACTCAGTCCCGCCAGCGCCAGATTCCCGGCATAGGCACCATAGATTTCAACAAACAGATCGAGCGCTTTTACTGCGATGGGATGCTTGCGGTTCATTGCAAGGTCGGTTACCTGCGCTGCATCATTGCTGCCCAGAGTTGTTTGCACCAACCCGGAACTCGTCCCCAGGCTTGCTTGCAGAAAGTTAAATATCTCCGTCAGACCGGAGCCGGACAGCACCCGCCCGACCGGTACATGATCGGATTTTCTCCATAGGTACTCGAGCAGATCGGCTTGCAATTTATTTGCCGGAGCGAAGCTCATGTGTCCTGCTTCCGTAGGCAGCGGCAGATAACGACCTCCCTGCCAGATAAGCCACGCCACACCCATGTCGGTACCCGCGCCCAGCACTACTCGCACCCCTTGGGTCTGCGGCTTGCCCGGTTGTAACGTTACCAGGTCGCTCACGGGTAACATTTCTATCCCCAGTGCCGCCGCCTCAAAATCATTGATGAGTTTTACGCTGGGGATGGAAAATTCCGCTGCAATGGCATAGGCATCCATCAGCCATGGCAGATTGGTGAGTTTTGCCCGCTGCGCCACTACCGGTCCTGCTACAGCCAGGCAAGCAGCCGCCGGGCTGCAATCCGTATGCTTCCTTCCGGCCTTGTCCAGGAAATCCCTGAGGACATTTGAAAAACTGGCGTAGGCCCGGCTGTCGTATTCCTGTTCGTAGCGCACTTGCAGCGCGCCGTCGTTCGATTGCAGTGCCTGCAACCAGGTCTTGGTGCCGCCGATATCACCGCAAACAAAGTATGCGTTCATGGACTGCTCCACCGTTGTGCCGGATCCTGGCGATAAAATAAGGCAAGCTGCTCGTACACTTCCGGAAAGTGTTTTTTTGTCGCCAGCGGCATTTCAAAAAATACCTCACTCAATACCGCGAAAAATTCTGCCGGATCTTCGGCGGCGTAGGGGTCGATAACGGTTTCCTCATCTGTATCCACCTGCCTGCAGAAATCCGCATAAGCCTTGCCGAACGCGTAGCTCCACGCCTGCTGGCTCATACCGGAATGCAGCGCAGGATAGCCATTGGCATCGCCATTCAGCATGTCCAGTTTGTGAGCAAATTCGTGCATCACGACGTTATATCCCGGCTCCGCACCAATGCCAGCGGCATCTTCCCACGACAGAATCACCGGCCCGGCTGACCATGACTCTCCGCTCAACGGCTCGCGCGTGCGATGCACTATGCCGTCTTCGTCGGTATATTCATAGTCGCGGATAAACTCGCCGGGATAGACAATGACCTCGACCCAGCCGTCGTAGTAATCCAAATCGAGATTCAGAATCAGGATACAGGCTTGGGCTGCGATTATTACGCGCATTGGTTCAGTGATCACGAGGCCGCCAGCCCCATTGATTTGCTTGGCGTGAAGAAACAGCGTAACACTCTGGCGCAAGCGCGCAAGCTCGTCCGGGGTCAGGCCACGCAGAAATTGCAGCCGCTTCACCACTCCATGCCAGAGATCATCCGGCATCAGTTCATGGGTGAGAATGCGCTGCTGCCGCCAGGTTTTCAGACTCCAGGACATTGCGCTTCAGGCTCAGTCTTGGCTAGATTCCAGTGCCGGCTTGCTTTCCACTTGCGGCACATCCAGCTCCACCGCCTCGATCTTGGCAAAGCGCTGGCTGATTTTGCGGCTGGAGATATGCACTTCCTCTACATCCTGATTGGCCAGGCGGATATGCTCGGCGAGTTTTTTCATGCGTTCGTCGAAGCGCCCGAAATCCTTGCCGAGTCCGGACAATTCATGCTTGATGATATGCACCTGCTCGCGCGTTTCCACATCTTTCAGCACCGCACGTGCAGTGTTCAGTACCGCCATCAGCGTGGTAGGGGAGACTATCCATACCCGTTTCTGCATGGCGTAATCCACCACATCGGCAGTGTAAGCATGGATTTCGGCAAACACCGCTTCCGCCGGAACGAACATCACTGCACCATCGCAGGTTTCAGGCGGCAGAATGTATTTGCCAGCGATGTCATCTATGTGCTTTTTCACATCCACCCTGAACTGCTTTTGCGCCAGCGCCCGGTCGGCATCATTCGCATCGCGATCAAACATGCGATGGTAATTTTCCAGCGGAAATTTTGAATCCACCGCCACCATGCCGGTGGGGGGCGGCAGATGCAACACACAATCAACGCGGCTGCTGTTGGAAAGCGTGTGCTGCATTGCATAAGCGCCCGCAGGTAAAATATTGCGTACCAGCGCCTCCAATTGCACTTCGCCGAATGCGCCGCGTGAACGTTTGTCGCCGAGCAATTCCTGCAAGCTCATCATATTGGTAGTGAGGCCGTCTATTTTCTTCTGCGCCTCATCAATGGTCGCCAGCCGCGTCATTACATTGATGAAAGTATCGTTGGTTTTTTTGAATCCCTCATCGAGACGTTCGGTAACTTTGCCGCTGATTTGATCGAGCCTCCCTTCCACCATGCTGCGCAACTGTTCGGAAGATTTACTCAGCATCTCGGATAGCCGGTCACCCTGCTTCGTCAACCCTTCGTGCGCATCCTTGAGCATTTCACGATGTTTGTCTTCTATCAATTTTGCCTGTTGTGCCAGCAAGTTACGTATCGTTGCTGAGAGTATGCCTAACCTGATCACCAGAAAAGCCATGGCAAGCATAACGGCGGCAGAAATAACAAACAGCAGGATTTCAGGTCTCATATTGCATAAGTATACTGTGGTTAATTTTCCGGGGGCAAATCACTTACAACTGTACGCTGGCGCCAGCTATCAGCGCTACTTTTTCTTTCCTGCCCATCTGCTTGATTGCATACTCACGTTTACTTGCCGCCGAGCGCGTATCCTGTTTCTCCTGGTAGACGAGAACCACCGGGCGCCGCGCACGCGTATAGTTGGCGGCCAACTCATCACTTGAATTATGCTCTGCCACGCGCCGTGTTACATCTCTGGCAATGCCGGTGTAGAGACTGCCATCCGCACAACGTACCATGTAAACATTCCATGTATTCATCAGTTCACTGATTCAAGTTCAATGTTTAGCCACGCCACTGCTGCTTTACGACGGCTGCCGCAGCTTGGCCAGGCGCGCCAGCCCGAAGTGTATAAAAGCCAGCGCCGTCAGTGCCGGGGCAAACAGATTCAGCAATGGCACAAACTGCAGCAAGCCGGTCAGCAGCCCCAAGCCCCACCATGACGATCGCTGCGTGGACAACAGGGCTTGCATTTCCTCGTGGCTGGCGTGTTCCGCCAATGCATCATATCGAAACAAACGCTGGTTCAGATACGTCGCGGCAATAAATGGAACCACCACACCTGCACCGATTAACCACAATGGCAGAGTAATTACCCAGATGGCGCTAAAAATGCCGATGGCAACTAAGGCGTTAAGTAGGCTGCCGCTCATGCTGCCACCATTTTCGCGTAGAAGCTGCGGATAATCACGTTCAGCTACCAGACGAATCAGCGCGGACATGGCGAACAAAGCGGTAAGCACCAGCGCGGTAATGAAGACCAGCGGCACGAACAGCAGTAGATGCGCCGTGGCCTGGATTGCGTACGCAACCCAGCGCGGCTCCACGCCTTCGAGCCACATTTGGATGCCGATGGCAGTGAGGCCGCTGGCGATCCAGCCTGAGAAGGTATCCCAGAAGCTCACACCCAGAACCAGCCACAGCAGAGTTGCCGCCAGAATCGGCCAGACCACGATCCACAGTACCTGCAAGCGGAACAAGTCGCGAAACGCACGTAGCAGCGCATCGATTATCGGGGTCATAGATGCTCCTTCACCGGTCATGATGCGGGTTCAGATCGGAGTGTTGCAATGGATGCAGATGATTCGCGGGCTTTGTCTCAGTCAATAACAGAATCCCGCCGTGATAACTCATTATGTCCCCAGCCAGGCATCGAGTTGCGGGCACAATTGTTCCAGCGGACAGTAACCTCTGGTGAGCAAACTATAACCTGTCGCGTTCTGTACGATTACGGAGGGAAAAGCGTGTATGCCCCATTGCCGGGCTTTATGAAAATGGGCGAGGATCTGGCTTTTTATTGCGTCGGATTCGAATACCTGCAGGAAATGTGTTGCATCTACCCCAGCGCTGACGGCTAGCTGCGCCAGCACATCGGGCCTGGTCACGTCGGTTTGTTCGGCATAGAAAGCGGACTGAATTGCCTGGAAGAACGGGAAAGTTGTTTTCGGGTTGATGGCAGATACCGCCACCACGGCGCGGCTGGCAGGTTCGGTGTCGTAGATGAATCCTTGCGGCAGCGCACCCTCAAACCGGAACGGTTGCCCCGTCTGGCGCTGTACCGCCTGCCAGTGGTGCAATATTTCTTCGCGTTGCGTCGATCCCATGGGCGCTCTTGTTCCGGGGCGCAACCCGCCCAGTACCAGTTCGACATTCAGGCGGTCAGAGTAATTCTGCCGGATCGTTTCGATCACCGGCGCGAACCCCCAGCACCATGAACACATGGGATCAGCGAGATACCAAAGGGTTTTTCCGTTCATAGCAAGGGCTTTCATCCAGCCGGTTTCGTTCGGCTGGTGGAAGAGGGCAGGGCGCCACACCGGCAGCACCAGCGCGGCTCAAGTGTCAGCAGGCTGGCTGCCGACACCTTGATTACGCAGCGACGCGCGAGGCTTTCTTGCGTTCGTGTTCCTGCAGATGACGCTTGCGGACACGGATGGTCTTGGGGGTGATTTCCACCAGTTCATCGTCAGAGATGAATTCGATCGCAGATTCCAGTGTGAGCTGGATCGGCGGGGTCAAGGTCACGGCTTCGTCAGTTCCCGATGCACGCACGTTGGTTAGTTGCTTGCCCTTGATCGGATTGACAACCAGATCGTTGTCACGGCTGTGTATGCCGATCACCATGCCTTCATACAGACGGTCGCCGGGGCTGACGAACATGCGTCCGCGTTCCTGCAATTTCCACAGCGCATAGGCCACCGCTTCACCCTGTTCGGCGGAAATCAGCACGCCGTTTCTGCGCGAGGCGATTTCCGGCCGTACCGGCGCATATTCGTCAAAAACGTGACTCATGATGCCGGTGCCGCGTGTCATGGTCATGAAATCGGACTGGAAACCGATCAGGCCGCGTGCGGGGATGCGATAATCCAGCCGGACACGTCCGCGCTCGTCGGAAACCATGTCCTGCAGATCGCCACGGCGCGCACCCAGCGCTTCCATTACCGCACCCTGATTGGTTTCTTCCACGTCGACAGTGAGCATCTCAAACGGCTCGCACTTGACGCCGTCTATTTCACGGATCACCACGTGCGGGCGTGAGACAGCGAGTTCATAGCCTTCGCGCCGCATGCTTTCGAGCAGAATGGTGAGATGCAATTCGCCGCGTCCGGAAACCAGGAATGAATCGGTGTCGCCGGTATCTTCCAGTTTCATCGCAACGTTGGTAAGCAGTTCTCTTTCCAGGCGTTCGCGCAACTGGCGGCTGGTAACGAATTTTCCTTCCTTGCCGGCAAAAGGCGAGGTGTTTACCTGGAAATTCATGGTTAGTGTCGGTTCGTCCACCGCAGGCATCGGCAAGGCTTCGGGCTGGTTGATATCGGCCAGGGTCGCGCCGATGCAGAGTTCCTCAATACCATTGATCAGCACAATGTCACCTGCCAGCGCTTCGTCCAACTGCACCCGTTCGATGCCACGAAAACCCAGCACTTGATTGACCTTGGCTTTCTTCGGCGTATTGCTTCCTGCCAGCACCATTACCTCCTGGCCAGGTTTGATACGTCCACGGCTGATGCGGCCGATGCCGATGCGCCCGACAAAACTGGAATAATCCAGCGCGCTGATTTGCAGTTGTAACGGTTCGTCGGGATTGCCGGCGGGTGCATGCACGTGCTTGAGTACGGTGTCAAACAGTGGACGCATGTCGCTGCTGGTCTGTTTCAGTTCCAGCATGGCATAACCGTTGAGCGCCGAAGCGTAAACCACCGGAAAATCCAGTTGGTCTTCGGTCGCACCCAGCTTGTCGAACAATTCGAAAGTGCGATTCACCACCCAGTCCGGACGCGCGCCGTCGCGATCAACCTTGTTGATCACGACGATCGGGCGCAACCCCAGTGCCAGCGCTTTTTTGGTGACAAAACGTGTTTGCGGCATCGGCCCCTCAACCGCATCCACCAGCAGCAGCACCCCATCCACCATCGACAGCACGCGCTCCACTTCACCACCGAAATCAGCATGGCCGGGTGTGTCCACGATATTGATGTGCACGCCTTCGTAATCCACTGCGCAGTTCTTGGCAAGTATGGTAATGCCGCGCTCACGCTCGATATCGTTGGAATCCATCACCCGCTCGGCGATGTGCTGGTGTGCGGCAAAAGAACCCGCCTGATGCAACAGCTTGTCCACCAAGGTGGTTTTGCCGTGATCAACGTGGGCGATGATAGCAATGTTGCGGATGGGACGAGACATTAGGTAAATCCTTGGTTGGAACGGCAAAAGGGCGGCATTATATCAGCAAGTCAGTGACATAGCTAACTTATGTCCAGAATCAGGATTTCATGCCCGACCTCGAACGACTCGACCTCGGTCTGGATCCTGTCACTCGGGTACTGCAAGGTGCTCATGGCTGACGGAGGTACTCAAGTCTGTCTTTGCCATGTGCTATGCTGGTGCAACTGCTTCACTGCCTCTAATATGGAGGCGCGCTGGGAGAATTCAATGGACAAAAAAACTCAAATCAACTTCTGGTACGTAATCATTGCCTTGCTCGGTGTTTTGTTCGTGCAGAACCTGTACAAACAGTACACCAAGATTGAGCCTATCCCTTACAGCCGGTTTCAGACCCTGCTGGATCAGGATAAGATCGCCGAGATCGCGGTTACCCACGATTATATTTACGGCAAGCTTAGAGAGACTGGCACCGATGGGGTAAAGGAATTTGTCACTACGCGGGTGGAGCCCGAGCTCGCCGACAAGCTGGACAAGCACAATGTGATCTACACCGGAGTGGTGCAGAGCACTTGGTTTCACGATCTGCTGTCATGGATACTGCCAACGCTCGTTTTCATCGCGATCTGGCTATATGCGATCCGCCGCATGGGTGGCGGCGTCAGCGGCGGTCTGATGTCAATCGGCAAGAGCCGCGCCAAGGTATTTGTGGAGAAGGAGATCAAGATTACCTTCGCGGATGTGGCCGGGGTCGATGAGGCCAAGGAAGAGCTGATCGAGATCGTCAATTTTCTGAAGGATACCGAGGGCTATAGCCGTCTCGGCGGCCGCGCGCCTAAAGGCATCCTGTTAATCGGCCCGCCCGGTACCGGCAAAACGCTGTTGGCGCGGGCCGTGGCCGGCGAGGCGGGGGTGCCGTTCTTCTCTATCTCCGGCTCGGAATTCGTCGAGATGTTCGTCGGCGTCGGTGCCGCCAGGGTGCGCGATCTGTTCGAACAAGCGCGGCAAGTGGCCCCGGCAATCATTTTCATCGACGAGCTGGATTCGCTTGGTCGTGCCCGCGGCGCCTACGGACTCGGCGGGCATGACGAGAAAGAACAAACACTGAATCAGCTATTGGCCGAACTCGACGGTTTCGATCCCAAGAGCGGCGTGGTGCTGCTGGCTGCCACCAACCGGCCGGAGATCCTCGACCCGGCATTGCTCCGTGCCGGACGGTTTGACCGCCAGGTATTGGTGGATCGCCCGGACAAGGTCGGCCGCGAGCAGATTCTGGCGGTGCATCTGAAAAAAGTGAAGCTCGACCTCGACGTGAAACCTGAGCAGGTCGCTGCGCTGACGCCGGGCTTCACCGGCGCAGATCTGGCGAACCTGATCAACGAAGCGGCGCTGCTTGCCACCCGGCGCAAGGCCACATCGGTAACCATGGAAGATTTCAACAACGCCATTGAGCGCATCATCGCGGGACTCGAGAAACGCAATCGCCTGCTCAATCCGCAAGAGCGTCGCGTCGTCGCCTTTCACGAGTTGGGCCATGCCATGGTGGCACTGGCTTTGCCCGGCACCGATGAAGTGCACAAGGTTTCGATCATTCCGCGCGGTGTCGGCGCGCTCGGCTACACGATCCAGCGACCGACCGAAGATCGCTTTCTGATGACGCGCACCGAACTGGAGCACAAGATGGCCGTGCTACTGGGTGGGCGCGCGGCCGAGCAGGTGGTGTTCAGCGAGATCTCGACTGGGGCAGCGGACGATCTCGCCCGTGCCACCGACATTGCTCGCGCCATGGTGCTGCGCTACGGCATGAGCGAGGCTCTCGGCAATGTTACTTATGACCGCGAGCGCTCGACCTTCCTGGAGCCCGGCATTCCCATGCCGCAGACCCGTGACTACAGCGAACAGACTGCGCATGCGGTCGATGCTGCCGTGCGTGCGCTCATCGACCAGGCTTTCGAGCACGCTGTCGCCATATTGCAGCTCAACCGGGCGTTGCTTGACCGTACCGCGGAAGAGCTGCTCAAGACCGAGACGCTGAATCAGCCTCAGATAGAGACGTTAAAGCGCGCAATTGTTACCGGACCCAGGCTGCCAGCGGGTCCGCCTGAAAAATAAACTCGACACTGACTGCAGTTCCTGTATACTCCGCGCTTCGATAAAAGGGCATCATGCCTTTTTCTCGGGTTCATCGTTCCTGACCTCTCTTCGATTTTCAAGCTCCCTCCGGAAATTGCGCAGTACCCTGGTTAGCGGCGATGTTTTGCGCTAGCGGTACTTTGCCCGTTAATCTCCGGCAGTCATTTCCTGCTTGCGCGTTTATTTTTTACTTCTTATTAGGAAAATAACGTGTCTTTTGAAAATCTGAATCTGCATCCCCTTATCCTCAAAGCCATAGTCGACTCCGGTTACACTGAGCCGACTCCGATCCAGCAACAAGCCATACCGGAATTGCTGGCAGGGCATGACATCATGGCCTCAGCCCAGACCGGCACCGGCAAGACTGCCGCGTTCATGCTGCCGGCACTACATCGCCTTGCCACACCTTCCAAAGTGCACAGCCGCGGCCCGCGCGTACTGGTGCTGACTCCGACGCGCGAACTCGCGCTGCAGGTATCGGAAGCTGCCGCCAAATACGGCAAGCATCTACCCCGCGTCAAGGTGGTGAGCATACTCGGCGGCATGCCTTATCCGCTGCAAAACAAACTGTTATCGCAACCAGTTGATATTCTGGTGGCGACACCCGGACGCCTGATTGATCACATCCAGCGTGGACGCATTGATTTCTCGCGTCTGGAAATGATGGTGCTGGACGAAGCCGACCGCATGCTCGACATGGGCTTTATCGATGATGTGGAAAGAATTGCTTCAGCTACGCCCGCCACCCGCCAAACCTTGCTGTTCTCGGCCACACTGGATAGCGCGATCGACAAAGTTGCAGCGCGTCTGCTGAAAACACCCAAGCGCATCCAGATTGCGGCACAGCAGGCAAGGCTCGATAACATCGAACAACGGCTGCATTATGTGGATGATCTCTCGCACAAGAACCGGCTGCTGGATCATCTGCTGCGCGATCTGGCATTGAAGCAAGCCATCGTTTTCACCGCCACCAAGCGCGATGCTGATACGCTGGCAGACAATCTCTCTGCCCAGGGGCATGAGGCTGCTGCATTGCACGGCGACATGAGCCAGCGTGATCGCACCCGCACCTTGACCAAGCTGCGTCATGGCGGATTGCGAGTACTGGTTGCCACCGACGTGGCGGCGCGGGGCATCGATGTGGCCGGCATTACTCATGTCATCAACTTCGATCTGCCAAAATTTGCCGAAGACTATGTGCACCGCATCGGCCGCACCGGCCGTGCCGGCGCAGCGGGCATCGCGGTGTCATTCGCTTCCGGCAAGGATGGTGTCAATCTGAAGAAAATAGAACGTTTCACTGGTCAGCAGATTGCCTCGCATGTGGTGCCGGGACTGGAGCCGCGCTTCAAGCCGCGTCCTGGCGCCGGTGGCGCGTCCAGAGGTGCGCCCAATGTCGCCCACAAGCGCAGCCGCACATGGTCAAACGATACCAGCGGGCGCAATGCCAACAGCGCTAATGGCAACCGGGACAACAGCCGTGACCGTTCGTTTAACAGCGACAATCGTGGTAACTCGTTCCGCGGCAGCAGCAATCCCAGCCCTTACGCCAGAACCAAGTAGGCTCTGCGCAGGCAGCAGAAAAATAGCCCGGCGAGTCCGGGCCATTTTTTCGCGTTCATATTTTCTCTGGCAGCGGCCTGCGTTTTCGCAGCATGCGCAAGATCCAGTAAACGGCCAGCGCGGCAAGTAGATGCTTTAGCGTATGGCCGCTGATCACCTGCCCGACAGCGTAAATTTCCTGATCTGCCAGTTCTGCCAGCTTGGCGAGACCATACCATGCGATCACCCCATAGATATCCGTCCCGTGGCTATATCTGGGCGGGAAAAAAGTGACCAGCAACAGGATCAGCAACAGAGAACAAAACTGTACGACGAGATAGAAATTCAGATTCCCGGCACCCGCCTGCTCGCTCCAATGCCAATGCAATACGCTGCCAATCCCCGCTGCAAGCAGAAAAGGCAGCAGCCGCAAACCCACTCTTGGATTGATGCGTTCGGTCAGCACCGAGGCAAGCAATGCCATGAAGCCCGCCGCCATCGGCAATCGGTCCCAAACCAGCCGCTCATTGTCCGGCTGCCAATGATAGTAGGCCGAGCCGAAACCTGCCGTCAGCACGCTCAGGAATAGAATCAGGTAAGGCCAGCGTTCGGGCAATGTGACAAATGACTTGCTGGCACGTGACCGCTGCGGCTGTGACAGAAATGCCAGACCTGCGAAGCCCACGAACAGGAAAACAATATTGGAAATGACGTCAAAGAAATTCGGGATGCCGAAATAACTGCGCCGGTCGGCGAACTGATGATATTCGGCCGGTTGGGGAAGCGGCGGCATGGTGGCCGCCAGCAGCAGCATTACCACTGCAAATATGCCCAGCAGCCATAGCCGGGTTCGATGATTCATGCGAGCTGTTTCAACTCTGGTCAGCGCTTCAGCGCATTTTTGCAACCGCTTCTTCCAGGCGTTCCACCGCGATGATCTCGATGCCGGGAATCGACTGCTTCGGTTTATTGGCCTTGGGAATGATCGCCGAGGTAAAGCCCAGCTTGGCAGCTTCTTTCAGCCGTTCCTGACCACGCTGAACCGGTCGCACTTCACCCGCCAGTCCGACCTCACCAAACACTACCATTTTCTCCGCCAATGGCTTGTTTTTAAGCGAGGAAACGATGGCAAGCAACACTGCCAGATCGGCTCCCGGCTCGGTGATTTTTACCCCGCCGACAGCGTTGACGAACACATCCTGATCAAAACAGGGGATGCCCGCATGGCGGTGCAGCACCGCCAGTAGCATCGCCAGCCGGTTCTGTTCCAGTCCCACGCTCAACCGCCGGGGATTGGGCGCGTGCGCTTCGTCCACCAGCGCCTGGATTTCCACCAGCAGCGGACGCGTTCCTTCCTGGGTTACCATCACGCAGGAACCCGGTACTTGCGCGCCGTGATGCGATAGAAACAGCGCTGAAGGATTGCTCACTTCGCGCAGGCCTTTTTCGCTCATGGCGAATACGCCCAGCTCGTTCACTGCGCCGAAACGGTTCTTGAAAGCACGGATCAGGCGGAAACTGGAGTGGGTGTCACCCTCGAAATACAGTACCGTATCCACCATGTGCTCCAGCACGCGCGGCCCGGCCAGCGCTCCTTCCTTGGTCACATGTCCCACCAGTATGATGCAGGTGCCGCTGGCTTTGGCCAGCCGCGTCAATTGGGCAGCGCACTCGCGTACTTGGGCAACCGAACCGGGTGCGGATTGCAGCGCCTCGGAATAAACTGTCTGGATCGAATCGATTACCGCGATGTCGGGCTTGCGCTCACCAAGTACCGACTGGATACGCTCCAACTGGATTTCTGCCAGCATATGTACTGCGCTCGCATCAAGCGCCAGACGTTTGGCGCGCAATGCTACCTGTCGCGCCGATTCTTCGCCGCTGACATACAACACATTGTGCGCGGCCGACATGTGGCAGAGGGTCTGCAGCAGCAAAGTGGACTTGCCGATACCGGGGTCGCCCCCCAGTAATACCACTCCGCCATGCACCAGGCCGCCGCCCAGCACGCGGTCAAACTCGGCCACGCCGGTGGAGTAACGCTGTTCTTCCCCTGCCTCCACCATGCTCAAACTTTGCACCCTGCTGATTTCAGATACGGGGGTGAAGCGCGATGCAGTTTTTTCGGCGATGGTCTCGACCAGCGTGTTCCATGCCTGGCAATGCGGACATTGGCCCTGCCATTTCAGAGTCTGTCCGCCGCACTCGGTACAGGAATAAGTGGATTTTGATTTGGCCATGGAATGGATTCGGATGTTTATCAAGTATAGAAGGGCGAGTGCTAGTTACGCTGCCACTTTACCACCAAACCCGGCTCTCCAGCCGTCGCCTGAAACTCACAGTCGATGCCGATTCCCGGTACCCATACCAGATGCTTGCCGCTGAACAGCAAGGGCAGCATCTTCCGTTCCCATGGCGGCAATACCGCTTCCTGCAACAGGTTCTTGAGGCTGCGGCGCGGACGCTTGCAATCGGGGCGCAAACGTTCCCCACCTTGACGCAGACGGATGGTGACCGCTTTCTCCATCAGCTTTGACAGATTGATTCCTGTACCTTTCCGTTGCAGGAAACTGACCGTGCCGCCCAGTTCGGGAATTGCCAGCAGTTTCTCGCCGCGCCATGCCAACAGCCAATCCGTTGTAGTGGGCACAGCCAGCGGGCGAACATGCAGCGCTCCCTTGAAACAGCGGATTTCAGTATTGCCAAAAGCAATATGCAATTTTGCATCGGGACGGGATGACAGCAATTGCCGCAGGATTTCCTCCAGTTTCACCGTGCTCGGCAACGTAACACCTTGCTGTGCCAGGGTATGACGCAACAGGTTTTTCGCGCGCGGGGAGTCTAACTTGCGTAAGCCTTCAACCTGGAGCTTG
This sequence comes from Nitrosovibrio sp. Nv4, assembly GCA_945860135.1. Lineage (GTDB taxonomy): Bacteria > Pseudomonadota > Gammaproteobacteria > Burkholderiales > Nitrosomonadaceae > VFJL01. The sequence goes on along the minus strand of CAMAPK010000003.1, from coordinate 37,187 downwards.
CCCGCAACACTGCAGTTGTTGCCGTCTGCTGCAGCCAATTCATCCAGCAGGCTGGATGCCTCCGCCAGATGGCGGCTGGTGCGCAGAAATGTAGTGCGATAGGCAGGGAAGCGTTTTTCCAGCACGGGAAAGATTTCATGGCGTAAAAAATTCCGGTCGAAAGAAACATCAGCGTTGCTTTCATCGGTAATCCAGTGCAATTGGTTGTTACGGGCGTAAGTCTCGATCTCGCTGCGTGGTACTTCGAGCAATGGCCGCAGTATCCGTGGCGCAAGCTCTGACGCTTGCTCCCGGACTAGCGGCATGGCCCCCAACCCCTTCGCTCCGGCGCCGCGTAGCAATTGCAGCAACAGGGTTTCAGCCTGGTCGTCCAGATGCTGCGCCAGCACCACATAATCGGCCTTGAGTTTGCCGAATACCTGGTAGCGCGCATCGCGGGCAGCCGCTTCCAAGCTTGCGCCGGATTCTCTGCTGATTTTCAGTCTGGCGATTTTTAGCGGAATGCCAGCAGTGCGGCACAGATCGCGGCAGAATTTGACCCACTTATCCGCATTGGTGCTGATGCCGTGATTGACGTGAACAGCCGAGAGCGTGAACTGCATTTTGAGCGACAGTGCGGCAAGCAAATCCAGCAGCACGACCGAATCCACCCCGCCGCTCAACGCCACAATCAGGTGATTTCCCTGTTCGATTTGCCCGCGCAATATCTTTTCAGCGCGACTGGAGAGGCTACTTGATTTTGACTTCCTTGAACTTGCCATATCCCATCAGCCGCTCGAAGCGTTTTTGCAACAGTATTTCCGTGGAATAACCCTGCAGCTGCTTGAGCGATTCCTGCAATGCTTTTTTTACGAACTGCATGGTCAGCGGGTAGTCGCGGTGAGCGCCACCGGCTGGTTCGCTGATGATCTTGTCGATCAGTCCCATGGTTTTGAGGCGATGTGCAGTAATTCCCATGATTTCGGCGGCTTCCGGCGCTTTGTCTGCGCTTTTCCACAGGATCGAGGCGCAGCCTTCGGGAGAGATGACGGAGTAAGTTGCGTATTGCAACATTTGTACTGCATCACCCACCGCGACCGCCAGCGCACCGCCGGAACCGCCTTCACCGATGATGGTGCAGATCACCGGTATTTTCAGTTCCGCCAGCACATACAGATTGCGCCCGATGGCTTCGGATTGGCCACGCTCTTCAGCATCAATGCCGGGATATGCGCCTGGAGTGTCAATGAAAGTAAACAAAGGCACTGCGAATTTTTCCGCCAGACGCATCAAGCGCAGCGCCTTGCGATAGCCTTCCGGCTTGGGCATGCCGAAATTGCGATGGATTTTTTCCTTGGTATCACGCCCTTTCTGGTGGCCGATGATCATCACTGTCTGGCCGTCGAAACGCGCCAGCCCGCCGACGATGGCGTGGTCATCGGCAAAATTCCGGTCGCCGTGCAGCTCCTCGAAATCGGTAAACAGGTGCTGGACATAGTCGAACGTGTAGGGCCGCTGCGGGTGTCGTGCCACCTGTGAAATCTGCCAAGGTGTGAGCTTGGCATAAATGCCGTTGGTGAGCGTCAGACTCTTTTTCTGCAGGCGTGTGATTTCGGCTGAAATATCCAGTGCGGAATCATCCTGGGCAAAGCGCAGTTCCTCGATTTTTGCTTCAAGCTCGGCTACGGGTTGCTCGAAATCCAGGAAGGTAATTTTCATGGAGCATAAGACCGTAATTTCGAAGCCGTAATGATACAGGATTTGCGCCTGCTCCAGCGTCCATGAACAGTGCCTGTATCTTATTTATGCTGCTTCATGGCTCAGATAGTCAAGCTGATAGAAGTTCTGCCACGGTAAAATGGGCGCCTTGCTCAATTAGATAGTCCAATGAAAAAGTACTCAGCCGCCGATCTGGCGCGGCGTCTCGCCAATCTACCGCTACCCGCTTATGCCGAAGACCTGCCAGTGGTCGCGCAGCGGGGAGAGATCTCCCGTGCGATAGCGGCAAATCAGGTAGTGATTGTATGCGGCGAGACCGGCTCCGGCAAAACCACCCAGTTACCCAAGATTTGCCTCGAACTCAAGCGTGGCGTGGCCGGGATGATCGGTCACACCCAGCCACGGCGCATCGCGGCACGTACGGTGGCGGCGCGCATTGCTGATGAGCTCAACAGTCCGCTGGGCTATGCCGTGGGCTACAAGGTGCGCTTCTCCGACAAGGTGGGCGCGGATACTTACATCAAACTCATGACCGACGGCATTCTGCTGGCGGAAACCCAAGGCGATCACACGCTCTCGGCCTACGATACGATCATCATCGATGAGGCGCACGAGCGCAGCCTCAACATTGATTTTCTACTCGGTTATCTCAAGCAATTGCTGCCCCGGCGGCCCGACCTCAAGCTTGTCATCACTTCCGCCACCATCGATGCCGAACGTTTTTCCAGGCATTTCGACAATGCACCGGTGATCGAGGTGTCGGGCAGGATGTACCCGGTGGAAATGCGTTATCGCCCCATCGCAGTCGAGGGCGAAGGGGATGCCGATGTCGAGCAGGGCATACTCGATGCGGTGGACGAAGCCGTGCGTTCTGGTTCCGGCGACGTGCTGGTGTTTCTCCCCGGCGAGCGTGAAATCCGCGAGACTGCCGAGGCGTTGCGCAAGCACCATCCGGCTGGCGCGGAAATTCTGCCATTATTCGCGCGGCTGTCGTTCGCCGAGCAGGAACGCGTATTCAAGCCGGGCGGCGCGCGGCGCATCGTGCTGGCCACCAATGTGGCGGAGACTTCGCTCACCGTTCCCGGCATCCGGTATGTGGTGGATACCGGGATGGCACGCATCAACCGTTATAGTTATCGCAACAAGGTGGAGCAGTTGCAGGTGGAGAAGATTTCCCGCGCTTCGGCCAATCAGCGGGCAGGGCGCTGCGGCCGGGTGATGAGCGGCATATGCATCCGGCTGTATGCGGAAGAGGATTATCTGGCCCGCCCGGAATTCACCGTCCCGGAAATTCTGCGCTCATCGCTGGCGTCGGTGATTCTGCGCATGAAATCGCTCAGGATCGGCGAAGTGGAAAACTTTCCCTTTATCGAGCCACCTGCGCCGCGCATGATTGCGGACGGTTATCAACTGCTGACGGAACTGGGCGCAGTCAACGAGAGCAACGAACTGACGCAGATCGGCTGGCAGCTCGCGAAATTTCCGATTGACCCAAAAATTGCACGCATGATACTCGCGGCGAAAGAAGAAAACTGCCTCAGTGAAGTGCTCATCATCGCTTCCGCCCTGAGCCTGCAAGACCCGCGCGACCGCCCATTCGAGCGGCAGGATGCGGCGGACCGCGCGCACCAGCGCTTTCAGGACGAACGTTCCGATTTCCTCGGTTACCTGAAGCTGTGGGATTTTTTCGAGGAATTGTTGCAGCACAAGAAATCCAACCGCAAACTAATGGAGCATTGCCAGGAAAATTTCCTCTCGCATCGGCGCATGCGTGATTGGCGCGAAGTCCATGGCCAGTTGCACGGACTGGTGACGGAATTGGGCTTGCGGCCCAACCAGATTCCCGCCGGGTACGATGAAATCCATCGTGCGCTGCTGGCCGGACTGCTGGGCAATATCGGTTTCAAGGGCGAGGAGGGGGATCAATATCTGGGTGCGCGCGGTATCAAATTCTCAATTTTTCCGGGATCGGTGCTGAAGAAAGCCAAACCGAAATGGGTCGTGGCAGCAGAACTGACCGAGACCACCAAGCTTTATGGACGGTGTGCGGCGAAAATCGAGCCGCAATGGCTGGAAAAAATAGCCGGTGATTTGTGCAAAAAGCATTATTTCGACCCGCACTGGGAAAAACAGCCCGCGCAGGTTACGGCATTCGAGCGGGTGACACTCTACGGCCTCACTGTGGTACCGAAACGGCGGGTGCATTACGGCGCCCTCAATCCGCAAGAAGCACGCGAGATTTTCATCCGCGCGGCATTGGTGGCAGGCGAGTATGAAACCCAGGCAGCATTCTTCGCCCATAACCGCAACCTCATTGCCGCAGTGGAACAACTGGAACATAAGGCACGCCGCCAGGATGTGCTGGTGGACGAGCGGGAAATCTTTGCCTTCTATGACGCCTTGATTCCCGCTGAAATCTGCAATGGGGCAGCATTCGAGAAATGGCGCCGGCAGGAAGAACAAGACAATCCGCAACTGCTGTATCTCGATCGGGAGACCCTGATGCGCCACGGCGCAGGTACTGTGACCGAGCAGCAATTCCCGGAAAGCATGACCGTATCTGGTCATGAATTTGCGCTGACCTATCGTTTCGAACCGGGGCATGCGCTCGACGGCGTGACCTTGACCGTGCCGTTGCCGCTGTTGAACACGCTGGATGCAGCACAATTCGACCACCTGGTCCCGGGATTGATCCGCGAGAAAGTGACCTGGTATCTGAAAGCGCTGCCCAAGCAGATCCGGCGCCATCTGGTACCGGTGCCTGAGTTTGTGACCCGCTTTCTGGAAAACCAGGCAACAAACGAAAGCAGAGTGCTGGTGGATACCTTGGCCGAATTTGTTCAAAGCAGGACCGGTACTGCAGTAACAGCCGCTGCCTGGGAAAAAGAGTTGCCACCGCCGCACCTGCAGATGAACTACAAAGTAGTGGATGATGCCGGGCGAGAATTGGCGATGAATCGCGATCTCGCGCAACTCAAGGCGCAGCTGGGGCAGGCGGCGCAATTGACGTTTGCCCAGTCGGGTGCCGACGCGGGCAGCAGCATTGAGCGCGACCAGGTAATGCGCTGGGATTTTGGCGATTTGCCCGAAGCGATATCTTTTGTCCGCGCCGGCAAAAAACTTACCGGTTACCCGGCACTGGTGGATGAGAAGGAAAGCGTGGCCATCCGCCTGTTCGATACGCCTGCCGCCGCGGCCGCCAACATGCGCGCCGGGGTGCGGCGCTTGCTGCGGTTCGAGCTCAGGGAGCAAATGAAGCAATTGGAAAAGAATTTGCCGGGTTTGAGCCAGGCTGCCTTGCAGCTACGTACCCTCATCAACCCTGATGCACTCAAGGAAGACATGCTGAGCGCCATCAGTGACCGCGCCTTTATCGGTGATGATGCGCTGCCGCGCAACGAGCAGGAATTCATGCTGCAAAAACAACGGGCACGAACGCGGCTGCCTGCCGTAACCGAAGCCGTTGCCCGCATGACGCAGAAGATCGCGCAGGAATGCCAGCCGCTGATCGCACATTTATCTTCGGCCAGTGCCGTCACCGGCAGGTTAAGCCGCGAACTGAACCAGCAGCTTGCCAACCTGATTTATCCAGGTTTTTTCAGCGCCACCCCATGGGAACGGCTGCAGCATCTGCCGCGTTATCTGCAAGGCATGAGCATGCGATTGCACAAATATCCCGGCAACCCCGAACGGGACGGACGCCACGGTCCCGCAGTCGCCGGTTTATGGAACCAGTACGAGCAACGCCTGGAGAAGCATCGCAAGGCCGGAATCAGCGACCCCAATCTTGCCGAATTTCGCTGGCAGATAGAAGAACTGCGCATCTCCCTGTTTGCCCAGGAATTGAAAACGCCGTACCCGGTATCGGTCAAACGCTTGCAGAAATCATGGGAGAAGGTGTTGGGGTAGGGCAGCCGCACCGCGCGGATCGCTGGCAGCAATGGAACGTTGGGTTTCCTTGTCGAACAATATCAATTGCATATTGCCCCATTTCTGTGCGGCAACGGTTACCTGATGCCCTTTCAACTTGAGCCCGGAAACCCACTCCTCGTGAAACGAATCCGGCTCGATCTCGATCCAGTTCGGCAGATGCTGCTGATGAAAGCGCGGGTTCCCGGCGATTGTTACCGGATCGGTCTGCCGGTCATCGACGTAATTGACGATTGCCAGCAGAACCATGCTGATGATGCGCGAGCCGCCTGGGGTACCAACAATCAGTATGCCTTTGGCGTCTTCCACAAAAGTCGGCGACATGCTCGACAACGGGCGTTTGCCTGGCATGATGGCATTGGCCCGGTTGCCGTGCAGGCCGTAGACATTGGGTACAGCAGGCGTAATGGAAAAATCGTCCATTTCATTGTTCAGCAGCACCCCGGTATTGCCAGCGACGAAACCAGAGCCGAAATTGGTATTGATGCTCAGGGTTGCCGCAACCCGATTGCCTGCCCGATCCATGATCGAGAAATGGGTGGTTTCGGTTCCGCCTGGGCGCGCGCTCAAGCCAGCGTCCAGCCGAACATCCGGCGTTGCCCGCTGCAAATCGATCGTGGCTGCCCGTTCATGCCCATAGTCTTTGCTCATGAGCTTTTCTGTCGGCACGGCGATAAAATCACTGTCGCCCAGGTATTCAGCCCGGTCCTGGTATGCCCGGCGCAGCGCCTCCGCGATCAGATGGATTCTGTTGCTCCCACTCAACTGCGCCAACGGAAAATTCTCAAGAATATTCAGTCCTTGCGCCAGGGTCAGCGCACCGGACGAAGGCAACGGCGCGGTTGTGATCATTGCATCGCGATAGGTGAATCTGGCCGGCTCGCGCTCAATTACCCGGTACTGCGCCAGGTCTGCGTGCTCCCAGATGCCGCCTGCGCGTTTGACTGACTGCACCATCTCATCCGCCACCCGGCCGCGGTAAAACCCATCTGCGCCATGCTGTGCCATTGCTGTCAGCGTCGCGGCCAGTTGCGGCTGGCGCAGGATGGAACCCGCAGCGGGGGCCAGACCGTGGTGCAGAAAAATACCTGCGGCATACGGGTCGGCACGTAATTTACCCTGATAATTTGTCAGCATCCCGGCAAAACGCCGGTCCAGCCTGAAACCGTCCACCGCCAGCGCAATGGCCGGCGCCAGACTGTGCGCCAACGGCAGTTGGCCGTAATTCCGCGCAAGATGGGCCAGCGCTGCGGGCATTCCCGGAATCGCCGCAGCCAGAGGGCCTTTGAGCGATGCGGCAGCGATTGGCGTACCGTTCGCGTCCAGATACATGCCAGCAGTAGCTTTGCCGGGAGCGGTTTCGCGCCCGTCTATCAATACCTCCCGCCCGTCCCTGGCACGATGCAGCAACCACAAACCGCCGCCGCCCAGGCCGGAAGAGTACGGCTCAACCACTGCCAGTACCGCACTGATGGCCACCGCCGCATCAAATGCATTGCCACCCTGCTGGAGGATCCTTTCGCCGGCTGCAGTAGCAAGCGGGTGGGCGGAGGCAATTGCCGCCGTGCGCTCGAAACCGGAGGATGCTCCCCCTGCCGGCGCAAGCAGCACCAGCAGGAGCAGGCAGAATCCTGTTCGCATGAAAATTTGGGAAGATTTATTGAAATAATATTTCATGAACATAGACATGGTTTGCTGCAGCGGGATAGCAGCCTGCTCACCTGCAGCCCGACCCGCTGATAGCAATACTCCAGCGCGGTTATTGGCAGAGAGGCTGAGCTTCCATTCTACTGTGGTTTGCGAATTCGGCGCATCCCAAAGGTTTTTCGGAATTCATTGTAAAACCCATATAAAATAGCGGCCTTTTTGCCGCACCCCTTTTCAGGAAACAAGTTTTGATCACCACCGCCAATGTCACCATGCAGTTTGGGGCCAAGCCCCTGTTCGAAAATGTCTCCGTCAGATTCGGCGACGGCAACCGTTATGGCCTGATCGGCGCCAATGGTTGCGGCAAATCCACGTTCATGAAAATCCTTGGCGGCGATCTGGAGCCCACTTCTGGCAATGTCAGCATTGATGCCAACGAACGTGTGGGCAAGCTGCGCCAGGACCAATTCGCTTTTGAAAACTGCCTGGTGATCGATACGGTGATGATGGGACATGATGAGCTGTGGCGGGTGAAGGAAGAGCGCGATGCGATTTATGCCAATGCCGACGCCAGCGAAGCCGACTACATGCATGCTGCCGAACTCGAAGCGCATTTTGCCGAACTGGATGGTTATTCCGCCGAAGCCCGTGCCGGGGAACTGCTGCTGGGCGTGGGTATTCCGCTGTCCCAGCACCGCGGGCCAATGAGCGAGATCGCGCCCGGATTCAAGCTGCGCGTGCTGCTGGCGCAGGCACTGTTTGCCAATCCGGAAATCCTGCTGCTGGACGAGCCGACCAACAATCTGGATATCAACACCATCCGCTGGCTGGAAGATGTCATCAACGCGAGCAAGAGTACCATCATTATCATTTCGCACGACCGCCATTTCCTGAACAGCGTCTGCACCCACATGGCTGATCTGGATTATGGCGAAATCCGCATCTATCCAGGCAATTACGATGAATACATGACTGCATCCACTCAGGTCCGGGAGCGCATGCTGTCTGACAATGCCAAGAAAAAAACCCAGATCGCGGAGTTGCAGTCCTTTGTCAGCCGTTTTTCCGCCAATGCCTCCAAGGCACGGCAGGCAACCAGTCGCGCCCGCCAGATCGAAAAGATCAAGCTGGAAGACGTAAAGCCCTCCAGTCGCCAGTACCCCTTTATCCGCTTCGACGTGGACGAGCGCGACAAACTGCATCGTCTGGCGGTATCGGTGCAAAGCATCAGCAAGAGCTTCCCCGGCATGGAAAAAGCGCTGCTGCACAAATTCAGCCTCAACGTCGAAGCCGGTGAGAAGGTCGCCATTCTCGGTCCGAACGGTATCGGCAAGACCACGTTGCTGCGCTGCCTGGTAGGCGACTTGATGCCCGACGCAGGGGAAGTGAAATGGGCGGAGAAAGCGCGTCCCGGTTATTTTGCACAGGATCATGCCACTGATTTTGAAACAGATATGTCGCTTACCGACTGGATGACGCAATGGCGGCGCGAAGGCGATGATGATCAGACTATACGCAGCATACTCGGCAGACTGCTGTTCTCGGGCGACGAAGTAAAGAAATCGGTAAAAGTGATTTCCGGCGGAGAGCAAGGACGCATGCTGTTTGGCAAAATCATTTTGCAGAAACCCAATGTGCTGCTGATGGACGAACCCACCAACCATCTCGACATGGAGTCCATCGAATCGCTCAACAGTGCGCTGGAGAAATATACCGGCACACTGATTTTCGTCTCCCATGACCGGGAATTTGTATCTTCACTGGCCACCCGCATCATCGAAATGAAACCGGATGGAATCACCGACTTCAAGGGCCAGTACGAAGAATATCTGCGCAGTCAGGGTGTAGTTTAAAGATATAACAGTCTTCTAGTTACTTTAAAATCAATAAGTCTTGTTGCTGTAATGATATTTTGCTTTAAGATTCTTTAGCGCGTTTCCCCGCAGTCGACAACGCAGAACGATAACGCTCCCAGTCAAAATACGGCCCAGGATCGGTCTTGCGTCCTGCGGCAATATCGCAATGCCCGACAATGTCCGCAATGGGGTAGGCTTGTTGCAGCACCCGGCTCAGCGCGGTCAGCACCGTATATTGGGCATCAGTGAAAGGCGTGGCATCGCTGCCTTCAAGCTCCACCCCGATGGAGAAATCATTGCATTGGGTCTTGCCCTGCCAACTGGAGGCTCCCGCATGCCAGGCACGCTTGCTGCAGGCAACGAACTGGATAATCTCGCCGTCCCGGCGAATGAAGAAATGCGCAGAAACCTTGAGGTCACGCAGAGTCTGGTAATAGGGATGCGTCGCCGGGTCGAGCCGGTTGGTAAATAATTCGATTACTCCATCGCCGCTGAATTCATCCGGCGGCAGACTGATGTTGTGGATTACCAGCAAATTGATGGCACATCCGGCCGGACGCTCATCGCAATTGGGCGAAGGGATAAAGCGTGCGCCGTCCAGACAGCCGTTTGCGTCAATTTGCATGCGTCCAGCCTGCGTTTTCATAGGTTAATCAAGGTCGCTTAATCATTACCATCATCATTCAATCCCAGCCGTTCCATGCGATAGCGCATGGACCTGACGGTGATTCCCAGCAATCTCGCAGCGGCGGTGCGGTTATATTTGGTCTTTTTCAAGACTTCAATGATGGACTCCTTTTCCAGTTGGTCGAGATAATCCTGCAGCGGCAACCCGTCGCCGGATGCGGCGGGTGGTAATGCCGGGGCATCCGGTGACACTTCTTTCACCGCCGCCAGTTGCAGCCCGTCCCGCTCTATTTCAGCATCCGGGCACAGCGCCAGCGTGCGCTCCAGAATATTCTCCAGCTCGCGTACATTGCCAGGAAAAGCATAGTGCGCCAGTGCCGCCAGCGCAGCGGGGCTGAGGCTGCATCCGCTCCTGCCGCTTGCCTGGCATAATCTGGCAAGAATAGAATTTGCAATCAATGGGATATCTTCACTGATTTCACGCAATGCAGGCATTTTCAGCTCAATCACGTTGAGGCGATAGTACAGATCCTGACGGAATTTTCCGTTTTCGACACATTCGCTCAGTTTCTGATGGGTGGCGCTGATGATGCGGACATCTACATTTTCCTCCTGAGCAGAGCCAATTTTCCGCACCCGCTTTTCCTGGATTACCCGCAACAGTTTGACCTGCATGATCAGCGGCAAATCGGCTACTTCATCGAGAAATAAGGTGCCGCCGTCAGCCGCCTGAAAAAAACCGTCGCGCTCGGTATCCGCGCCAGTAAAAGCGCCTTTGCGGTAACCAAAAAATTCGCTCTCCATGAGGTTTTCTGGAATTGCGCCGCAATTGACCGGGATAAACGGTTTGTCACGGCGGGCGCTGTTTTCATGGATCGATCTTGCCGCAAGTTCCTTGCCGCTGCCTGATTCGCCGCTGATATAAATCGGTGCCTGGCTACGCGCAAGTTTCTCAATCATTGCACGCAGTTGCTGCATCGGCGGAGACTCGCCGAGAAGGACTCGCTTGCCGTTGCCGGAACCTGCAGTAGTTTTCGCCTGTAGCGGCAACAGATGCAATGCGGATTTCACCAGAGAACGCAACTGTTCCAGCGACACCGGTTTGGCCAGGTAATCAAATGCGCCCGCCTTGAGTGCGGCAACTGCATTTTCGGTGGTGCCATAAGCGGTAATTACCGCCACCGGTAAGCCGGTGCAATGGTCGACGATATGCCGCACCAGCTCCAATCCCTCGCCATCGGGCAGACGCATATCGGTCAGGCACAAATCAAAATGGCGCGAATCGAGCAAATGTCGCGCGTCGCTTACGGTCATGGCGCGCTCCACATCCAGTCCCATGCGCACCAGCGTCAGTTCGAGCAGTTCCAGGATATCCGATTCATCGTCGACGACAAGTACGACTGGAATGGTCGATTTACCGCCATCAGTGGATCGCGTAGTTCGCTCTTTGTGCTTAGACATGGCTCACACTTTTCCTGCAAACAATTCTGAAATGGCCGCCGGTAGCATTCTCCAGGCAGTCGAGTGCCGCACCGTTAGCCTTGCACATCTCCCGTGCAATATACAGACCGAGACCGGTACCGCCTGCCGCAGTGGTAAAGAAAGGCTCGAACGATTGGCTCAGCAGCGCCGGGGGGATACCGGGACCATCGTCGATCACGTCCAGATTGACGTGGTTTCCAGTCACTTCTTCAGTCACTTTCAGCCGGATACTGCCTGGCTGCTTGCGGCAATAGCGTAAAGCATTGTGGCACAAATTCCACAGTACCTGATTCAAATGTCCCCGATCAAAGTTCACCACATACCGATCGGCAATATCCAGCACAAATATGTCACTGGCGACTTTCTCGGCATGACAGAAATCAGCGACAAACGCATGCATGAAACCCGCCAGATGCAGCGCTTCCGGTGTGGCGCGATCCCGGCGATTCAGCTCCAGAACATTCCGCACTATCTTGTCAAGGCGTTGGGTATTGTCCCGAATGATGCGTAATAGCCGCATTTGAGTGGGGTCGGAGCTCTTTTCTTCCTCCAGCAGCTCGGCAGCGTGACCAATGGCCGAAAGCGGATTACGAATTTCATGCGCAATATTGGCGGTAAGCCTGCCGAGGGCGGCGAGCTTCAACTGTTGCGCCTGTACCTGAATGCGGCTCACGTCTTCTAGAAAGATCAAAGTATTGATGCGACCGTCACCTTTCACCGGTACGAACCTTATACGCACTGAGACATCGTTGACTGGCATCCGCAGCAGATCAAAATCAATATTCCCATTGGCACGCCAGGCCGCCAGTTGCATTGCCAGGGCCGCCGCGTGCTCGGCCAGCAGCGGCGCTGCGGATACCTCAGGCGTCAGGCCAATAAGCTTTCCTGCCTGCGGATTATGCTGCTGAATTTTACCGTTTTCATCCACCACCAACACCCCATCCTGCATGTCCTGGATCACCAACTGATTCACTTCGGCCATACTGGCAAGGTCGATCGCGCGCTGCAATGCCAGTTGTTCGCTGGCGATAGTATATTTGGCGAGCTTATGTGCCAGCCATGCGACGGCAAAATAGCCCAGGCTAAGCAACCCTGCTTGCAGATATTGGGCCTGATACCCTTGCACATGCAGCAGGGTGTAGGATTCCTCCAGGAGTATGCCAATACTGGCAATGGAAGCATAAAACAGCGCCAACCTGCCGCGGCTGATCAGCCCGGCTGCTGCCAACGGCGCCAGCAACAGAGGCCCCAGCCCGCTTTGTATGCCGCCACTGGAATACATCAGGATGGCGACGAACAACACGTCACCGCTAATCTGGATCGCAAGCTGTTGATCGAAGTGCAGCCGCTGCATCCGGGCCAGCAGCAGCGATATTCCGCCAAACACGATGTAGGCCAGCGCCGTATACAGGAACAACTGAGGGTCATGAGAACCTAAACTGGAATCAGGGTATAGCCAGGTAACTGTTATGATTCCGCCTGCCATCAGCAGGCGATATACATTGAAATAAAACAGCGAACGCCAGAATGATCCGGGGTGGGTGGCTGCCGCTGTATCGGCAGTTGCTTGCCATGATTTCTCGGGCGGCGGGGAGGTAGTCATGCGTGGGATGTCATGCTATGGTAAATTTCGCTCAAGAAGCGGCTGTATCTTTTCTGGTGCCTACAGCAGTACAAGGCGCAAAGCAAAGATGGTAGCTTAGTCTACGCCGCCCGTGAGCGCAACGCACCTCGACCCGGACGCTACTCCACTGCAGCCTGCCAGGACTTCCCTGACCATTTTCAATTTATGAGCAAAGCGTTCACAAAAGAAACTGCAGAGACCGATGACCCTGAGGAAGATGCAGTCGTCGATCTCCTGCCTGTCACTGGCAAAAATTACATCACTCCGGGCGGCTATACGCGACTGATGGACGAGTTTCTATGGCTGATGAATAAAGAGCGCCCGCAAATGACTGCCACGGTGTCGTGGGCCGCCGGCAATGGCGACCGCTCGGAAAACGGCGACTATATTTACGGCAAGAAGCGCCTGCGAGAAATCGACCGGCGCATCCGTTTCCTCACCAAGCGGCTGGACATGGCCGAGATAGTGAACCCTGCCAATCCGCGAGAAGATGAGACGCAGATTTTCTTTGGCGCCACAATCACCTATGCCAATGTGGCAGGCGAAGAAAAGACGGTGGCCATCGTCGGGGTCGATGAAGTTGATACTGCCCGCGGCTACATCAGCTGGATTTCACCGATGGCACGGGTACTGACCAAGGCGCGGCAAGGCGATACAGTGACGCTGCATGCACCGGGCGGGGTTGAGGAACTGGAAATTCTGGCAGTCAGGTACCAGCCCATCCCGATGGATGCATTCAAACCGACTACTTAACCCTATGTTGCTGCCGCTGCGGCAGCAACAACCTGCAGCGCCAATGCTTCCGCCACCTTGATGCCGTCCACCGCGGCGGACAGAATCCCCCCCGCATAACCGGCACCTTCGCCCGCAGGATAGAGTCCGGCGGTATTCAGACTCTGGTAATTCTCTCCGCGCTTGATGCGGATCGGTGCGGAAGTACGTGTCTCAACCCCGGTCAGCACCGCGTCATGCATGGCAAAACCCTGGATCTGCCGGTCAAAAACGGGGAGGGCTTCGCGTATCGCGGCAATGGCGTAATCCGGCAGGGTGCTGCTCAGGTCACACCATTGCACGCCGGGAGTGTAAGACGGGATCACCGCGCCCAGCGTGGTGGATGCCCGGCCTGCGAGAAAATCGCCTACCCGTTGCACTGGCGCCGAATAATTGCGCCCACCCAGGTCGAAGGCGCGCTCTTCCCACTGGCGCTGAAAAGCAATGCCTGCCAGCGGATGATCCGGATAATCCGCCGGCGTCACGCCGACGACGATGCCGCTGTTGGCATTGCGCTCGTTGCGTGAATACTGGCTCATGCCGTTGGTTACGACCCGTCCCGATTCTGATGCCGCTGCCACCACAGTGCCGCCCGGACACATGCAGAAACTGTAAACCGAGCGCCCATTGGCACAGTGATGCACCAACTTGTAGTCAGCCGCGCCCAGCAACGGGTTGCCGGCGTTGTCACCAAAGCGGCAACGGTCTATCAGCGACTGTGGATGCTCGATGCGCAAACCAATGGAAAAAGGCTTGGCCTCGAGATATACCCCGCGCTCATGCAACATTTGAAAAGTATCGCGGGCACTGTGGCCCACGGCCAGCACGACATGATTCGTTGCGATATGCTCGCCGCCAGCCAGCATCACGCCCCGTATTTGCCCATGGTCGATTTCAATATCGTCCACCCGGCTCTGGAAACGGATCTCGCCGCCGAGCGCGATAATGGTTGCGCGCATTTTTTCCAGCATGCCCACCAGCCGGAATGTGCCGATATGCGGCTTGCTCACATAGAGTATCTCGGGCGGAGCACCCGCCTTGACGAATTCCGTGAGTACTTTGCGGCCGTAGTGTTTCGGGTCTTTGATCTGGCTGTGGAGCTTGCCGTCGGAGAATGTGCCTGCCCCGCCTTCACCAAACTGGACATTGGATTCGGGGTTGAGTTGCCCCTGTCGCCACAGGCCAAAGGTATCCTTGGTGCGCTCGCGCACCGCCTTGCCGCGCTCCAGCAGGATCGGCCGGAACCCCATCTGCGCCAGAATCAGTCCGGCAAACAACCCGCAGGGTCCGGTGCCGATGATGACCGGACGCGACTGTGCAGCCGCAGCCTGCGGTGCGCGCGCGACGAACTGGTAGCGCATGTCCGGCGTGATCGAGACTTGGCCACCTGCTTGCAGGCGCTGCAATATCGCTGCCTCTGCTGCCGCATCCTTCAGTTCAGCATCCAGGGTGTAAACAAAGAAAACGGTACCGCGTTTGCGCGCGTCATGGCCACGACGCGCGATCGAAAATCCCGCAAGCTCACCCGCCGTGATTCCCAGGCGTTGCACAATAGCGGTCGTGAGTTCGCTTGCGGCATGATCCAGGGGGAGCTTGATTTCAGTCAGGCGCAACATAGGCGATAGGGAAAAGAGCAAGGCGCAACCATAACAGATTTAACCAGCAACCGGATTGTTGCCAGGACTGTTACCGCTGGCAAGTATAAGATAAACTGCACGTTGGGGAACGGTTTCCCGCCAATCCGTGGTACCCGCAATGACGCCAGGCAAATTCATCACCCTTGAAGGCATAGACGGTGCAGGCAAGAGCACTCATCTTGCCTGGTTGGAAAATTTCTTGCGCAGCAAAGGACTGACCGTGGTGGTGACCCGTGAGCCGGGCGGGACGCCCTTGGGCGAGAAGCTGCGCGCGCTGCTGCTCGACAACGGCCAGGCAATGCATGCGGAAACTGAGGCGCTGCTGATGTTTGCGGCACGGCGCGAGCATCTGGACAAGGTGATACTGCCGGCCCTGGCGCGGGGCGACTGGGTGATTTCCGACCGTTTCACCGATGCGAGCTTCGCCTATCAGGGCGGCGGCAGGGGACTGGCCAGCAACCGGCTGGATGATCTGGAGCGCTGGGTGCAGGGAGAATTTCAGCCTGATCTCACGCTTTATTTCGATGTAAGCGTCGAGCTGGGCAGGCAACGGGTCAATGCCATCAAGACGGCCGACCGCTTTGAAAAAGAACAGGATGAGTTTTTTCAGCGGGTGCGGGCAGCCTATCTGCAAAGAGCGCACCAATTTCCCCAGCGGATACGCCTGATCGACTCCAGCCAATCGCTGGAAAAAGTTAAAGAATCACTTTATGATATTATTTCAACCATCTGTTAATGAATAATATTTATGTCTGGCAAACTGCTGTCTGGCGGATGCTGACGCAGAGCCAGGCTGCCCGCGGCCACGCTCTGTTGCTGAAGGGCAGAAAGGGCGTCGGCAAGCTCGCGTTTGCGCGCAATCTGGCCAAGTCCCTGTTGTGCGAGCAACCGTCCGCCGATGCTGAAGCCTGCGGCAGCTGCCCGAGTTGCGGCTGGTTTGAGCAAGGAGGGCATCCGGATTTCCGTCTGGTCGAACCGGAAGCCCTGACAGCGCTGGCCGATGAAGCCACGGCGGAGGCGGGCAGCGATGCTGAGACGGAACCCGTCAGCGCCAAGGGGAAGAAAAAACCCAGCAAACAGATCGGAGTCGAGCAGATACGTGCGCTCTCAGACCTGGTGCATATGTCCAGCCATCGCAATGGCTACAAGATCATCCTGATCCATCCGGCAGAAGCGATGAATCTGGCTGCGGCCAACGCTGTGCTGAAAAACCTGGAAGAACCCCCGCCGCAGACCCTGTTCATCCTGGTGACACACCGTCCGCAGGATTTGCTGCCGACCATCCGCAGCCGCTGCCGGCAAATCGCCATGCCCACACCCAACCCTGCCAGCGCCATCGCCTGGCTTGAACAGCAGGGTGTCAAGGATCCCGCAACCAGCTTGGCCGCTGCCGGCTATGCGCCGCTGGCCGCGCTGGAGTTCGACGACGCGGATTATCTTGCGCAACATGCAGCCTTTATCCGTCAAATCGGTACGCCGGGCGGCTTCAATCCCATCGTGCTGGCGGAAGAGATGCAGAAGTCCGATCTGCCGACGGCGGTCAACTGGATGCAGAAATGGTGTTATGACCTGATGAGTTTCCGTACTACCGGGAAAATCCGCTATCACCTGCCCATGTTGGCTGCGATCAAATCGTTGGCATCCGAGATCGATCCGCGTGCACTTGCCGCTTATACACGCAGCCTGGTCTCGACCCAGCGCCTGGCGCGGCATCCGCTCAATCCACGCTTGTTCCTGGAAGAAATGCTGCTTTCCTACGCCATGCTGATCGCCCCCGCCAGGAGCAAGCGCGTTGACTGAAAAATGCAGGTTATCAGCCATTAAGGGACGCTCCCATGTTGGTTGACTCCCACTGCCATCTGGATTTCCCCGATCTAGCCGTCAATCTTGATGAGCTGCTGGCCAACATGCGCGACAACGAAGTCGGCCATGCCCTGTGCGTCAGCGTCAATCTGCAGGATTTCCCACGGGTATTGGCGCTGGCTGAAGCCCACCCCAATCTTTTCGCCTCGGTCGGCGTTCATCCCGATTACGAGAACTTGGTCGAACCGCAGGCGGCACAACTGGCGACGCTGGCTTGCCATCCCCGGGTCGTTGCCATCGGCGAAACCGGACTGGATTATTTCCGCCTCAAAGGCGATCTGGAATGGCAGCGGGAACGCTTCCGCCAGCATATCCGTGCTGCCCGGCTATGCAACAAACCACTTATCATCCATACCCGCGAGGCGGCGGCAGATACTCTAAGGATCATGGCGGAGGAGGGCGCCGACAGTATCGGCGGGGTAATGCACTGCTTTACCGAGAGCTGGGAGGTAGCGCAACAGGCAATGGAGATGAATTTCTATATTTCTTTTTCCGGCATTGTAACTTTCAAGAAAGCTACTAATCTAAAGGACATTGCCAAAAGAGTGCCACTGGAGAGAATGCTGGTGGAAACCGATTCGCCGTATCTGGCCCCGGTACCGCACCGTGGCAAAATCAATCAACCCGCCTTCGTGCGGCATGTCGCTGAAGAAATCGCTGCATTGCGCGGCATCAGCGTGAACGAGGTGGGCGCTGCAACCACCCGCAATTTCTTCAAATTGTTCAAGGTAGCCTGAATGCTCAATTCACTCAAAATACCCCATTTACTCGCCGCTCTGCTGCTCACTGCCGGCTTAAATCTACCGCTGCATGCCGCCGCAGATGTCCATGAAGACCTGATCTGGGCGGTAGAGGACAACAACGCTGCCGATCTGACCAAGCTGCTGGCGAAAGGCGCTGATCCCAACACCTACGATAAACGCGGAAATACGCTGCTGATGATCGCAGTCCAGAATAAAAATAGCCAGCTCATCCATCTGCTACTGGAGGCAGGTGCCAATCCCAATCTGCGTAATCACTATGGCGAGACTGCCATCATGCTCGCCAGCTACCATGGTGAAGCCGGCATGACCAAGCAGTTTTATCTCAAAGGCGCAGAAATCAATCACAAGGGATGGAATCCGTTGATATATGCCGCAACCAAGGGCCACACGGAGATTATCGAGATGCTGCTGGGTGTCGGCGCAAAAATCGACTCGACCTCCGACAATGGAACCACCGCGCTAATGATGGCAGCAAGGGGCGACCATCTTGATGCCGTCAAGCTGCTGTTGCAGAAGGGCGCAAACCCCAATATCCGCAATGAGTCCGGCGGCACTGCACTGAGTTTCGCCCTGAGCCGGGAGCATTTGCAAATTGCCAAGCTGCTGCGGGTTGGCGGCGCAACGCATTGATTGACAATAAATATATAAAATGCCGCACAGCCTGTATCCCGTCATGACTGCCAGGAATTCACATGGCGACAATCGGTCTTAACCATTACAACCTGCGCGCACCGCGCGAGCTGCTGGACCAGCTCAAGGAATTCTACTGTGAGGTGGTAGGTCTCGAGCTGGGCCAGCGGCCGCCGCTGGATGGCTCCGGCTACTGGCTCTACGCTGGCGGGCAGGACATTCTCCATCTGAGCCAGACACATCCGGGCGAAACACGCCTCACCCATGTCGTTACCACCTTTGATCACGTGGCGTTCACCTGCACCGGGCGGCAGGAAATAGAAGCCCGCCTGCAGCAGCACGGCATCCTGTTCGAAATCGCACACATGCCACTGACCGGCAAGGTCCAACTGTTTTTCAAAGACCCGGCGGGCAACGGGGTGGAGCTGAATTTTGCCAAAGAATAGAGCAGGGCACCAATTTAAACAAGCAGTTAACTAATCTGCTTGCAGACCTTCCAACCCCCACAGAACCATGACAGCGCTCCAGGATAAGGTCGCCATCATCACCGGCTCGTCCCGCGGCATCGGTGCCGAAATCGCACGGACGCTGGCTGCTGCCGGCGCCAAAGTGATCATCAACTATGTGGCGCGCCAGCAGGACGCCGAGGCGGTTTGCGCTGAGATTACGGCTGCCGGCGGCGAAGCGCTGGCCGTACAGGCAGATGTCAGCCGTCCATCCGAAGTGCGCAGGCTGTTTGATGCGGCCATCGAACGCTACGCGCGGGTGGATATCCTGATCAACAACGCCGGCATGCTGCTCTACAAGAAGATTGCGGACATCAACGATGAGGAATTCGACCGGATCTTGAGCTGCAACGTCAAGAGCGTCTTCTACGCCTTGCGTGAAGCCGCCACCCGGCTGGCGGACGACGGGCGTGTCATCACCCTGTCCAGCACCGTCACGCGGCTGATGCTGCCGAACTATGGCGCCTATGCCGCGAGCAAAGGCGCGGTCGAGCAACTGACACGGATTTTTGCGAAGGAAGCAGGCACACGGCGCATTACAGCCAACATCGTTTCGCCCGGCCCGGTGAATACCGAACTCTTTGCTACCGGCAAAAGCGCGGAAGACATCAAACGCATGGCCGGCATGGCCGTGCTGAACCGCATCGGCGAAGCGGAGGATATTGCTCAGGTGGTGCTTTTTCTGGTCGGGGCAGAGGCGGGCTGGGTAACGGGACAAAACATCGGTGCCAATGGCGGCATCGCTTGAACCTGCGAAACAGTCGGGAGCAGCGCTGATTTTATCTGGAATTGAAGCTATAATTCCATGGAACATCAAGTGATTAGGCTAGCATCATAAATATCCACTCAAGAAGGACACATCTATGGCCGCATGGTTGATTCCTGCGCTGAAGGCGGTGCTCCCGCACGTGGGCTCCATCATCTCAGTCGCAACCCCGGTATTCACCAAAAAGAAGGTCGATGCAACGGCCGATCCGACACTGCAGCAGCAAATCAGCGAACTACAAGCTGCTGCCTCGCAGAATTCGGTCCAGATCAAGGAATTGGCTGAGCAACTGCAGAGCACAGTCGCGGCATTGGAACAGGCCGCTTCAGTCGCTGAAGCAAAGCTCAGGCGGATACTGCTGTTTTGCGTTGCCGCAACCGCCATTTCGCTCTGTCTGGTGCTTTTCTTGCTGTTGGGTCGGTGAAGCAAAATCTGGAATTCGCCTATGGAACCGTGGGTTAGCTACATTACGCTGGGCGTCGCCGACTTGGCAAAGGCCAGCTACTTCTATGAGGAATGCCTGAGCCTGCCGCGACTCAAGTCTCCACCAACCGTTACTTTCTTCGCCCTCGGCCACACGCGGCTGGCGCTTTGGTCGCGTGCAAGCCTGGCGGCTGACGCCGGGCTTGCCTCTGACGGAAGCGGCTTTCCGGGTTTCTCCCTGGCCCATAATGTGCGTACTGCGGCTGAAGTCGATGCGCTGCTGCAGCGTGTCGCTTCTTATGGGGCAAAAGTAACAAAGCCGGCACAGGCTACCGACTGGGGTGGTTACGCCGGTTACTTCACTGACCTTGACGGGTTTCTCTGGGAGATAGTCTACAACCCGAAGTTTCCCCACGTAGCGCCCTCAGCCTGACCGGCATTTGCCACTCGCGGTCGTCACTTCCTTGATTCTTAGTCAAATTATGTAAAAAACTGGTTAAAGAAGCCATACCGAAATTGCTAATAATGTATAGTTTCGTAAATCAAAAAAGCGCCAGTTTTGCGTTAAGTTAGTAATCCTCGCAACTTCTCCCCGGACGCAACCCAGCGCGGAAAGCATTTCGTAACCTCCTATCACGAAACAAAAAAAGCACTCCTACGGCTTGCGAATAACCGCACCAGCGCAACTCACACCAGCCGCAGCCCCTTGGGTTGCAGCTTTCTCGAAGCAAAATTGCGTAAATCCGGGCCACGCTTGCCGGGTCGAATATTCAAAGGGCAGGTGATCCGCCAGATATTCACCGCATTCTTTTGGCCATCAATGCGCCCCTGAGAGAGCAGCAGCCGAACCCTGCGCTCAGATATTTGGAGGAAACCAGCAACCTCGGAAACGGACAGTGTAGGAACCATCAAAAAACCTCCTGAAAGTGGGGTAAAAAATGCCTCTGAAACCCATTGACTTGGTGCGGTACGGTTTCAAGAAGCCTAAGTTGTTGTAATTGCATCAAAAGTATCAGTATCAAATGTCGCAATTTGCGACTGAACGGACTAGTGTTACTAGCCGAAACACTGGAATTTTTTTCACCCTCAGAAATGCGATGCCGGCGACCAGTAAAAAGGTGCAATTTTGAGACCGGAAAGTTATCCACGGAGGCACCTCCGGCTAATGCAAAAAGCCGGAGGAGGTGACGAGGTGGGTAACTTGGGAAAAAGGCGCTCTGAAGTTGCAACGTGCGATCACTCGCGGCCAAAGGCGAAAAGCGGTCTGTAGAGGGCAGAGTCAATCTGAAAACGTGCAGTGCAGGGATGCGCGATACATGGCCGGTGAAGCTGGCCATATCGCCGCTGGCGGTCGGCGCCAGCGTCCTGAGAGCAGAATTGCTCTGAATCATGACTTTTCCCCCAAAACAAGGCGCAAAGAGGGCGACACGCCCCACCGCTGCGCGGCGTGGGCCTGCCGCACCTCTTGCCGTTTTACCGATTCAAGCCGCCATTGACGCGCCATGGCAAACGTCAAGGACAGATAGCCCAGATCGGCAGCAGTGAATTTCTTGCCCTCTGGCGACCATAAGGCATCGCCCGAGAGCTTCCAGCCCTTCCAAGCGCTTCCCGGAAACTCGTAACCGGTACAAATCCGCAAAAGACGGAATGCAGAGTAGGGAACCCGGATCTTCCCGGATTCCCAGTTCTGCAAGGTGCGAACGGTTACATGGAGCATTGCTGCGGCTTCCTTCTGTCTGAGTCCCGCAAGGATGCGGGTTTCGCGTAGCTGGTCATGGTCAATCGGCTTAAAGGGTTTGCGCTGGTATCTTCGTTTTTTCACCGGATAAGCAGCTTGACCGGTGGAAAAAGCACCCACTGCCAGAGAACCCGATCAAATCGCGCACCAGGAATCCGACCTGTGCGGCAGTAATGCACGACTTGTTCAATCCGCAGACCGTGGATGAGCGCAAAATTGCGCGCAAGAACACCTCGTCGAGTGGGGGATTCATTCGGCTTAGTCATGGCGCGCAAACCCTGCACAAAGAGTGAGAACGTCATTAAGCATCTGCAGCCTATCGCGCGAAACGAATATGGGCAGAACTTCAAAAAGCTTGGCAGCAATGGAATTGATCAAATCGATTTCCTCCTGAATTTCCTCCGGAGTAAAGCTCGAATTTTGAAAATGCTCGGCAACTTGTGACAGTCCAAAAATCAGAGTACTGAACTGCTCAAAGCTTAATTTCAGCGTTACTGTTTTTTCGTTTTCCATGTCAAAATCTCCTGTAGTGATGCAAAACTATACCGTCCTTGAAGCCGAAACTGTACCGGGGAAAGTATACCGCAATTGCCGATAATGTATATTATGTTAAATTGTATGAATTAGTGGCGGTTGTGAAAAGAATCGCAAACCTCGCCATTAAGTTTCTCACTTCCCCTCTACCCCCTCGTTTGGCGAATTGCTGAGAACCCTACATTATGGAGGGTTCAAATGGCAACCAAAAATACCAGAAGGCTCCTTAACCTCAGCCTTCTCGTTTCATTCCCTGCAGTTCGTCAGAGTCATAATTCATGCCTTAATGAGAAAAAATCATGAATGATGAACTCAACGCCTCGATTGAGATGATCCAGCGAATCACCGGCGCCAGCACCAAAACCATCAAACGTTGGAAAAATGGCACTTGCACACCGCCCGAGTCAGCCAGTCGGTTGTTAAGGTTTCACGTCCTGGGCGATGTTTCCGCCCTCCTCGGCCAATCATGGGAAGGCTTCTATTTCCGGGATGGACTGCTTTTTATCGGGGAATGGCGCCGGGGGTTTGAGCCGACTGAAATCCGGGGAATTTTTTGGCAAGTGCAGCAGGTCGCCGGATTGCAGCGGGAGATCCGCCAACTTAAGCAGGAACTGGAAAGGCGCAATGCGGAGATCGACGTCCTGGAGGTTAAAGCGGATTTCTACCGGCGACAGGTGGCACTTGAAAGCCGGTTCGGGATGATGCTGGAGCGTGCTTTTGCTTAATACAGATCATTTAAAACAATAAACAACGATTCATCACAGTAATTAAGACGCCGGTTTCTGATTAAGCAAAGTGGCGAATTGATCAACAAAAGCCGAAGAAGCAAGGTGGACACCGAATCCAAATAGAGAAATGGATATAAGGACAGATACCACGGCCAGCAGATGAAAAACAGATCCATCCTTCAATGATTCCTGAGCATTTTTACCACTGCCTTTGCCATAGTGATATTGGGCAAAATAGGCGAAAACCATACCAACAGCCGCAAAAAAAACTCCAAACGAAAAAGACGTTAAAGATTCAACAATAGATTCAACGGCCGTTTGAGGAATCCCATTTTTGTCCCATATTTTTCCAATAAACGCCAGCAAAGCGACCGCTGCACCACCATTTATAAAAATGGCACTCTTGAGAGCAGTTGCTGCATACGCTATGATTGATCGAAACATTTCGACCGATTGTTGTCCTTCTATTTTATAGCGCTCCAATTCCAAATCGAGTGTGCGGGAAGCAAGAGTACTTTCTATATACTCTTTGAGAGTGAGAAGGTTTGGTTCAATCGAGTCAATCGAGATCGTAGTATTAGCGCGGTCTTTTTCTTTTTTGACTGCCGCTAGAACAGTATCAATGATAGTTTTTGCACCCAGATGGATCATGACGAACTCTTGATGCTCTTAATGAGTTTTACCAGCTGCTCTGTACCGTCAAAAGTGGAGGGGAGATTTTCTTCGTTTGAAATTAGACCGCTGAAAATTAAGTTTTCAAACTTTTCAAGAGCAGACGCGTCCTTCTGCTTAATTTCTGTTGCAAAGCTAGAGTAGCTCTGTATGAACTGACAAAGCGACGTTCTCAGTTCTAGTTGAAGCAGTTGTGCCTTGATTGATCGAAAGTGAATAAGCACTACACGAAAAAAGTAGATTAACAAGACCTCGATAGTAATCAAAGGCGGAAGCGCGAAGAGCAATGCCTGCTGGTAGCTGTCCAATTTATCACGGTAAAGACCGATGAACAGCGCCTCTGCCAAAACTGGTGCAAGGGCTAACCCGCCAAGAATAAGCAGGGAATTAAAGGCCGTTTTTTTCTCTTCTCGTTTTTGGTTGGAAAGTTGACCGAACCCTTTGACTAACCCGACAAAGTTGAAGCCGGTCTCCAGATTTTCCAGTCGCTCCTTGAGTACTTGCACTTGCTTTTCTTTTTGCGCTAACTCTTCGTCCCATTGCTTCTTTAGTGTGGAGGCCGACGTGTAGCGCTCGTTGTAGTCTCGTATTGCAGCCATATCAGGATGATGCAGCATGGTTCTTACAATATCCGCTGGCATTATGTAGTTCGCGTATATGAGTTGGTGCCTTAAACCATCAGGAAACGATTGAAGATTTGTATTAACGAAGGTTTTTACACGCCGAAGCTCCATGCTCAGGTCACCTGGCGACACGAATTCTAGTTCGCATAGAAAACGATATGCCATAGAAAACAAGTCTGCGACAGCGTCAGCCGCATCGACAGCTTGTGGTTGGTAGTTCTGTGCCGAAGAAATGAACCCTAAACCGATCAACTCGATATTCACCTGGCACAGTTCATCAAAGCGCTGTGCGTTGTTCACGATCATCTTCAAAATCTGTTCGAGATATGGCCCGACGTCGAGCGTTCCTGCCTTCTGCGCGGGACGTTCCGACAGCAAGCGTTGCAATTTACGAAAGAGGCTTAGGTTTTGTTCAGTTGCAAAAAATTGAGAATGTTCAGTAGACATTGAGGAGCCTGTGACTTATTTGTAATCTGCTGGTTGTTATTACGCACCACAATTTACCCATGTTTCGCGACTTGTATAACTCATGGTTATTAATCTCAACCATATGATGTATATATAAAATAATCCCGTGAGACTGGGTAGTGCGAGTAGCGCAGTCTGGGTAGTCTAACCTGCGCAAACAACACGCTATAAAACTGATTCAAAAATTTCAGTGTCTGCAATATCTGTTGTGATTCGTTCACACGCACTTCAATTTTTAACTTGTTATTAAAGCAAAGACTAGGCTAGAATTCGACTGAGGTTAAGTAAACATAATGTTTACGGCACAAGTTAATAAGATAAGTGCCGCGAACATTACCAACCTCAAATTAATGAGTGGCTGTCCCGGCGCAATTTCTAGTTGCATTGGGTGCTCCTTAAAAGTTTTGCGCTTTCCAACGCATGTTAGTAAATGAATACCTCACTATTCGCGTAGTGGGGTATTCGCCTTTCTGGGCCTAGAAATACAGCAGTCCCATCTAATTTTATTTTCCTTCCGACTACTATATCTAGTAATCAGTTCAAGCATATTCAGCTAGTCATAGTATGAGTTCATGAACTGTAGTTTTGTGCAATTGAAAAAATAATGCAAGTGTTTTTTGCAAATACTTCTCAATAGAAGACATGGCGGCACAACTGGTCACAGAAGAAAATAAGAAAGTCCGGGGATAAGCGAACCATCAGCACATAAGATGCTTGGCGCGACCCGCGCCGAGACTTAGGCTCTCCGAACAAGAACACACCGAGATTCAAGAGCACAAGGCGTCTACAAGTTAGGGCCAGCAGTGCACTTGGAACAGCGACAGGGAGAAACAGACTGCAGAGCTAAAGTGACAGCTTGCGCAGAATCAGCATAGATTAAATGAAGATCTGTTTTGGGATCTACCCACCTCGGCTGTCAACAGGTTCCAGATCAAAAGCGGTTGTTAGCTTTCTTATTTGAACTCGACGTTCGCATATTGCCAAATATCTTCGTACACCCGATATGTCGCGGTAAACGCACTTGTAATTTGAGTAACGGTCGTCGGGTTTTCTTTCATACCAGCGGTAAATATCGCTCCGGATCGATAGCAACTATCCCCGTCAATAAAAACATACCGGTCATCAAATCTGGATGCAGAGCGGACTTGAATTGCTTGCTGTGACTGATTTCGATATGCGTTCACCGCAGGCAGCAAAGTATCAAGTTTCTCACGGGCAAGAAGCCTGATGGAAACTCCCTTTCTGACATGGGTTATGTACCGGGATACAAACTCTGCGTCCAGATATGGGTCGACAAACAAAATTGTTCGATTTGCTGTTTTGATAATTTCTCGAATTTCATCAAAATAATCGAAAAACATTCCATTTGAAACGGCGATACTTAGTCGGCCAGTAGCCTTCACCAGTAAGTTGTGTCTTGTTTGATGGAATGCAGTGAATACTTTCCGTAGTCCCTCCTCTGAAATGTAAGCCTTGGTGCTTTGTTCGGCATCATTGTCTATTTCCGCCATAAGATCCTTGGCGATATCACATTCTTCCAGTGCTGCCATAGCCCTGCCCAGCCAGCAATAGTTCTCGACTGACACATTGAAGGCTGTTTCTCGCGAGGGAGCGCTACTCAGAATGTCTTCAATCTCCGCAAGTAGTTCTATATCGGTCATTGCTGTTGGCTCCTTCTTTGTTATAGGGGGACAGAATACACCCAACGGGTTTGGCTGTCTGCTCTTGGGGATAAACACCAATGGTCGGCTCTGAGGAAATGGGGTCAGACTCGACTTATTGTTAAACTCCTTCATGGTGAGTAATCGAACCATGAAAAAACCGTAGCCCTCGCCACTAAATTTCCAACTTCCCCCACTCTACCTATCTTCCGCGTTTTCGAGACAGCGCAAATACCATTCCAGATTGTCAGAAACCTCATCGAACACTGCTGGGAAAAAACTGCTGATATCGGTAAACGAGGCGCTGTCTTCAATTGACTCCCCGTGATAGCTCTGCAAATGCTGAAGAATATCCCGCCTGTAGCCTTCCGGCAAACTGTGGAATGGATCTCTGGTGCTAGGGTCATCTAAAGCAGAAAGATGGATAAAAGCGCAGCCGAACTTATATACCGAAGCTGTCCACGCGTAAAACTGTTCGGAGTACTCCACCATGCCCTTGTCAATAATCGCTAGCGGAATCCCGCTACTGCCATCGACCTTCCAAGGCTCGCCATTTACTGAGGCTTTGATCTGCTTCTGTCTTTCGGAATTATCTTTGATGGAAAGCAAGTGAATGGTGCGAATCAACGAATCCAGTTCCTGCTGGAGAATCCAGACCACCTGCTGAAGATTGTGTCTTTGAAAGTAAAGGTGGAGAGGAAAAGCATATTGCGCAGAACGAAATCGCGCATCGCGGCAAAAAATAGCAAGGTTGTACTTGGAACTCGGCAGATCATGTACCGCACAATCAGATTGAGCTTGTCGGCGAGAAATGGTGCCCTTGCCCAGATTATTCATGCGGCCCAACAATACACGCTCCGCCCGCAGGGATCGAAGTTGACGGCGAATAATTGCGTAGCTATCCATGTGACCTCACAGTTATTGATCAAGAGCACGTATCCCGGGATTCAAAAGCGCACTGCGGCTACGAATTGTGCGCAGTGCACTTGGGACAGTCACAGGGCGAAAGAGACCGCAGAGCCAGACTGACGACCCGCGAGGGTCCGGTAGCATAAATGAAGTGATGACCTGTTTTTGGATCTACCCACCCCGGTTTGAGGCTCACAAAAAAGCCGCTTGAAGAAAAAAAACGGTAATCATTAACAGACAATACCGCTGGGTGTTCTCTGATTCGGGCAGCAGTCGATTTCATATACTTGTCCAGCCGCGCCTGGAACCTTCTGATTAGTTGACAATGCGGGTATGAAACGACATAGCGAGATGCTCGTCTAGCTGTCAAATATTACAGGGCAGACTTGCCAATATTAGCCGGAGCCCTGCCGAACAAAGCTTGGCGGTTTCCGGAAAGATCGAATTACGGAGGTGAGCAGCGCAGCACGACAAAATAATTCGAGCTCCTCATCCACTACCTTTCATGCGGTATAGTGACTGTCATCCGGAGCCTGGTGAAAATGAAGCACCGGTAAGGCTCGGCCACAATCAGGCATGCGCGTTACCCAAGCCAACTCAATCGTACTGATTTTTTTCTGCCAGAAATGGAAAACACGCCCAGCAGCCAGCAAACCATGCGAGCTATCAATATCCAGCGCTTCGGGGGACCGGAAGTGCTGGTACCTGCTGCCTACCCTATTCCCCAGCCCGCGAGCGGATGCATTTTGATCAGGGTCGCGGCGGCTGGCGTCAATCGCCCGGATGTTCTGCAACGGCGCGGGCTGTACCCTCCCCCTGCAGGCGCGTCCACGATACCCGGACTCGAGATTGCCGGGGAAGTCGCCGGGCTGGGCGCTGATGCCAGCCGCTTCAGCATCGGCGACAAGGTGTGTGCGCTCGTTGCGGGCGGCGGTTATGCCGAATATTGCGTCGTGCATGCAAGCAATGCATTGCCGGTGCCGCAAGGTCTCAGCATGGTGGAAGCGGCGGCCCTGCCGGAAACCTTCTTCACGGTCTGGGCCAATCTGTTTCAGCGCGGCCAGCTCAAGGCGGGGGAAACGGTGTTGATCCATGGCGGCTCCTCCGGCATCGGCACAGCCGCCACATTACTGGCGAAGGCATTCGGCGCCACGGTGCTGGTGACGGTTGGTTCGGAGGAGAAACGGCAGGCATGTCTGGCACTGGGCGCTGACTTGGCCATCAATTACCACCTGCAGGATTTCGTCGAGGAAGCCAGAAAATTCACCGCTGGCAAAGGGGTCGATGTCATTGTTGACATCATCGCTGGCGACTATGTTGCCAGGAACTACCTGGCTGCCGCGCTGAATGGCCGCATCGTCCAGATCGGCGTGCAGAATGGTCCTGCCAAGGAGCTGAACCTGATGCCCATGCTGACCAAGCGGCTGACGCACACCGGATCGACGCTGCGCTCCCGCAGCGTGCCGGAGAAAGCGCAGGTCGCGCAGGAACTGGAGCAGCAGGTCTGGCCATTGCTGCAGCAGGGAAAGTTGAAGCCTGTGGTGTTCAGAAGCTTCAAACTGGAGGAAGCGGCGGCAGCCCATCGCTTGATGGAATCCGGCGTGCATATCGGCAAGATCGTTTTGACCACCGCCGCCATGGGGACGGAGCGGCACTTGTGACACCTCTTCCGGCAGGCGAGCCGCTGGCTACTGAATCACGCGGGGATGGCTGCCCCTCTTCAGCGCTTGAATGGCCTCTTCCTCATCTCTTACAATGACATTAGCCGGACAAAAGAAATATCTGGCAAGCGCCCGTTGCGCATAATGCTGCGGGATATCTTCGAGCTCCTCCCATTTCGATGCCCGCACCCGCATCCAGGTCTTGTCATCACGACCAATGGCGTAAAGCCTTTTTTCGGTGATGTGAAATTTGAATATCAATATCTGCAATCTCTCGCCCTCTCTCGCACCCCCGGTCGCACACTGCATCCCCTCGTAGCTTATGTTCATCGCTCCTGCGGGTGACTCGATTATCAGGGTGTAACGTACTATGCCGTCCTCTCCCACCACGATGGAGGGCGCATCAATGTAATGCAGATTTTCACTGGCAGGGCCGGCATCAAATGGCAGCAGATTCTCCGCTTTGGGGTAGGCAGGCAATTGCCTCTGCAGTTCAGCCCAGGTTTTGCCGCCATCAAATTCGCTATCGAATCCCTGCGACGCCTTCTGGTGGGCACATGCTGCGAGCAGCAGAAAGCATGGCAACAACAGCATATTTTTCATGATGGAAAGTCAGTAGGGTTCGGTTGATCTGCCCCGGTTTAAGGCTCACTGAATCGCCCCTGTCTCCAGTTGCGTTCGAGAGACCTTATTTGAAGCGGCTGGAAAGGTCAGCAAATCAGGGGGATTCAATATGACGGGTTACTTATCGTTCTTCCCGAATTGATGAGATCGATAGTTTGGTGTTTTTTTGGTGTTGAAAATATCCGTTTTGTCGAGCCGCTGCAATAAATCCGTATCTACCAGTCTTCTGTGACCATGGTACATCCTCCAGTACTTCTCCTGCTCCATGGATTTCCCATCGTTGGTTGCCTCCAAAATCGCCTTGAAATAAGAGTTCACTTTATCCTCATGTAAT
This sequence comes from Nitrosovibrio sp. Nv4, assembly GCA_945860135.1. Classification (GTDB taxonomy): domain Bacteria; phylum Pseudomonadota; class Gammaproteobacteria; order Burkholderiales; family Nitrosomonadaceae; genus VFJL01. The sequence goes on along the minus strand of CAMAPK010000003.1, from coordinate 7,011 downwards.
TGGATATTCTGCTGGTAAATACGCCTTTGGGAGCACAATCATTAATTCATATGCGGATAGATATATCCTGATATCTATCTGATAATGCTGATGATTAGCATAGCCTATAAATCACGGATCGATAATAAAAATCGAAAATAAACACATTTCTGCCTTGGCAAGAACTTTTTATTTCAACTAGAATCGAATCGATGCAGGCGCGTGAAATTTTGCTTGCAGAAAGTGTTCTTTAGACAGTAACGGAGATGTTTTTGAAGGTATTTGCCGACTGGACTGAGAGAAGTGCAGCTGTGGTTAGATAGTCATCAAGTCGGTCACATTCTTGAATATCTCAATCTTTAAAGGAGGTAATCATGGAATTGGTGATTCTCGTAGCAGGCATAGTTGGCGTCGCTATTTGGTTTTTTTCATCAAAGGGTGGACGGTCACAATGAGGTTGATCCCAAAACCTTGGGGAGGGGGACTGACAAGGAGGGTCTTCTGACCCCTGTATGTCATAGTCAGGACCAATGACTCGATTAGCCGATGCTGTTGCGACTGATGTCCTGGTCCAGCGCATCGGCTTCTTTTCGGGGTGAGCATCTACGAACCCAACCTGGTCTTCCGGGTGATAAAAAAACCGGCTGCTGCAGTTGTTCTGCGTCAGCCGGCAAATGTTACCCACAGGTAAAACTGTGGTCCCTCCCCTGTTGTTTAACCAAAGTTTCCCGTATCAATCCAGGATTGCTTGAGCAGCGCCCACCAGTCGACAGCCAAGTGGTTCGTCACGTAGGCATAGGGCAGCCAGCCATAGCCCCCTGCGCCCCAGCCTGTTCCCCACGAGTTCCTGATCAGCAAAGCACCGGTGGTTTCGGCGGCACCTGGGTTGCTGTTCTTGATTTTCATGCCGTCATCGAAACCGACCGCAGCAACGGCATGCCCGCCGGCGATTTTCTCGCCTGCAGTAGGGTACGGAATCTTGCCGGTTACATTGGCTTGACTGATCGAGTTGTAGACGGTGAATCCAAACATCGCCGGCAGTCCTGCCGTCAGATTGGTCTTGATCTGGCTGAGCAGAGCAGCGGGGGTGGTTCCGGGCGGGTCAAGCCGGAAATAGTTGAGCGCCTGATAATTTTGTGCAAAGGCATAGCAGAAGGCGCTGGGCTCCTTGTCGAAATCGGCCACGACATACTTCCAGTATTCCTCTGGAGGCACCCCGAACAACACCATCGCTTCCATGGTGGAACGCAGGAAAGCGCCGGTATCCCCATTCCATTTGAGCAGATTGCGCGTTGCCTTGTACAGAAACAGTCGGGACGCATCAATGTGCTTGCCGAAAGCTCTGCGTTCGTAATACTCAACCAATGCCACGCCGGCATTGGCGGTACAGGAACCCAAGCTGAGCTGGTTTTCGATTGGCGGACACCAGGGCCGCAAATCCACAGCCGTGGGTAGTTTCGGCGCGGGTTTGGCTGCCCGCACTTTCGTCAGCATCGATTTCACCGATTGGGTTTGTCCCAGCAACTTGAGCCTCGGCGTCACTTCGTCATGGCTGATCGTATGATCCCGCAAACTGGGGTAATCCGGCAGCCATCCCATGCCCAAGGTCTGGATTGTGTCCGACATGATCGTATCTCCCTCTGATTGATACTGGTGAATTAGTCAGACCAAATCAGCCACCAGTAATGCTGAATTGATCCAATTCTCTTTTGATCTGAATCCTGCGGTAAAACAGACCTTGATTTTTTATAGGTGACGGCGCCGTGAAAGGCAAGGACAAAGCAGAATCGTCGTGGGCTCCCCTGTTTGGGAAGTCGGCGAGAAGCGGAACTTTATGGAAGGGTTAAACTGAGGTAAATTAGAAATGCCAGCAATAGTCGATGAAGACGAATGGATCACTTACTTACTGCAATAAAAAACCGGATAACCAGGCTCGGCTCGACATTTCTGTCCGGCATCGTTTTCCTGACTACCTGGGTCTTCAGGAGAACCACCCGCCGCCGTGCCGGAATCAGCTTCAATGCGCTACTGTTGCTACTGCTTGCCGCCATTCTGCTGTTGCCGTTTGCAATGAATTACACCGCTCATCTGCTGGCAGGAATGTCGAACAACTGATCCGGCGACGAATTAAGCTTGCACGGTCAGAAATCCATGAAAATCACAGTGATCGCCATGCGGATGATGCAGGTGGCCGTCAACCAGATAATCCACATGGTCGCCATGCGGAACCTGCTGATGCCCGCAAGCAGGACCGTGGACATGGCTCCGATCATGCCCGGCACAGACGTGATCCGGGGTACATTGGGCGGGGTTCGCGGCACTGATCTCCAGCACATGCTCGTCAACATGCGTACCGTGGATATGGTGCAAATGGCCATCGTGCAGATAGTCGGTATGACCGGCGTGGTTTATGGCCAGATGCCCGCAGCCTGGACCATGCTGGTGGTCGTGATGGTGATGTTCCTTGCAGGTATCCATGCATATCCTCCTGTAATGGTAAACACAACAGTTAGTCTATAGAAACGTGCGCCCGCATAACATTAACATGAAAATTCGGCTGCCACTATCCCACTCTCCTACAGCTCGCCATTAACCAGTTTGTCGAGCCGACCTGCGTAGTCAGGAGATTGCGGCGCCCTGCCCTTTCTATCTATAGCGGCAGGAATCGTCGACAAATTTACCGCTGGCCGTCCTGCCTGCGCGCTAGATCAGGCGGGCGGATTGGAACAACTAAAGTTGAGGTGTATCATGCGCGCTGTGCATGACCTTTTTAATCAATAATACTGGAGGCGTTGTGAGAATATCTTACTGGGCGGTGGTTGCTTCGATTGGCTTCGCGTTGCTGAACCCGTTACCTGCGGCCGCCAATCCTGCAGGCGCAGCAAAAAGTGCAGCGAGCAGCGAAGGCCGTGTGCTTGCTACGCTGGACGCGCCGGGCTACACCTATATGGAACTGGAAAACAGCGGCAAACGGTTCTGGATTGCTGCCCCCACAACCAGGGTAAAGGTAGGAGATCGTGTCCAGTTCGTGCAGAGTATGGTGATGAACAATTTTGCCAGCTCAACCTTAAACCGCAAATTCGACCGGATAATCTTTGTAACGTCCGCAACCGTACAGAAATAACATATCAACTAATTCCAATATAAATCAGCCAGATGGCTGATTTATATTGAATTAACCCCTTGTCACCTTCCTGTTTCGCAAAGGTTTGGGCGTATTTTCCGTGGCCGTTTCAGGCGCTACCTGCTCCGGTTCGACGAAGCCGACGAATAGTTTGCTTTTGAGTTTCTTCATTTCGTCGCGATATTCCGTTGCCTTCTCGAACTCCAGGTTTTTCGCCGCATCCAGCATTTGCTTTTCCAGCCGCCTGATTTCCTTAGCCAACTGCACTTCGCTCATGGAATCGTAGCGAGCCTGCTCTTGCGCGGCTTTGAGATGCTGCTGCGCAGTTTCGATGTTGTAAACCCCATCGATCAGATCCTTGATGCGCTTGTGCACCCCGCGCGGGGTAATGCCATTTTCCAGATTAAACAGAATCTGCTTGTTGCGCCGGCGTTCGGTTTCACCGATGGCGCGGCGCATCGAGTCGGTGACTCTATCGGCATAGAGGATGGCGGTGCCATTGATATGGCGAGCCGCGCGCCCCATTGTCTGGATCAGCGAGCGTTCCGACCGCAGGAAACCTTCCTTGTCGGCATCCAGTATCGCCACCAGCGACACTTCGGGAATATCCAGGCCTTCGCGCAGCAGGTTGATTCCCACCAGTACGTCGAATTTGCCGAGCCGCAGATCGCGGATGATTTCCACCCGTTCCACCGTGTCGATGTCGGAATGGAGGTAACGCACCTTGATGCCATGATCGGAGAAATAATCGGTCAGATCTTCCGCCATGCGCTTGGTCAGCGTTGTCACCAGCACCCGTTCGCTTTTGGCGGTGCGCAGGCTGACTTCCGACATGAGATCATCAACCTGGGTGGCGGCGGGACGCACTTCGATGGGCGGGTCCACCAGACCGGTAGGACGCACCACCTGCTCCACCACCTGGCCGGCGTGAACGCGCTCATATTCCGCCGGGGTGGCAGAAACGAATACGGTTTGCGGCATCATTTTTTCGAATTCGTCGAACCGCAGCGGGCGGTTGTCCAGCGCCGACGGCATGCGGAAGCCATAGTCCACCAGATTTTCCTTGCGCGAGCGGTCGCCTTTATACATGCCGCCAATTTGCGGGATGGTGACGTGGCTCTCGTCTATCACCAGCAATGAGTTGGGTGGCAGATAATCAATCAGTGTGGGTGGCGGCTCCCCCGGATTTCTGCCCGACAGGTGCCGCGAATAATTCTCGATGCCTTTGCAGAACCCCAATTCGTTGAGCATTTCCAGATCAAAGCGGGTGCGCTGTTCGATGCGCTGCACCTCCACCAGCTTGTGGTGCTGGTGAAAAAATTCGATGCGTTCGCGCAGCTCCGCCTTGATGGTCTCGATTGCCCGCAGCGTCGTGCTTCTGGGCGTGACATAGTGGCTCGATGGATAGACCGTGTAACGCGATAGCTTTTGTAGGATGCGTCCGGTGAGCGGATCGAACAGTGCCAGGCTCTCTACCTCATCGTCGAACAGTGATACCCGCAATGCGCTTTCCGAGCTCTCAGCGGGAAATATGTCGAGCACATCGCCGCGCACACGGAAAGTCCCGCGGTTGAATTCGATCTCGTTGCGCTCATACTGCATTTCAGTCAGCCGCTTGATAGCATCCCGCTGGGTGATCTTTTCGTGTTCGCGCAAATGCAGAATCATGCCGTGGTAATCGACTGGGTCACCGATGCCGTAAATGCACGACACGGTGGCAACGATGATGGTGTCATTGCGTTCGAGCAACGATTTGGTTGCGGACAGGCGCATCTGCTCGATGTGCGCGTTGATGCTGGAATCCTTCTCGATGAACAGGTCACGCGAAGGGACGTAGGCTTCCGGCTGATAATAGTCATAATAGGAAACGAAGTACTCAATCGCGTTTTCCGGGAAGAATTCACGCATTTCGGCGTAAAGCTGCGCTGCCAATGTCTTGTTCGGTGCGATGATGAGTGCCGGACGGCCCAGTCGCGCAATCACGTTGGCCATGGTGAAGGTCTTGCCGGAGCCGGTCACACCCAGCAGCGTCTGGAATGCGAGACCGTCTGCTATCCCTTCCATCAATTTGGCGATGGCTTCGGGCTGGTCGCCGGCAGGTTCAAACGGCTGGTGTAACTTGTAGGGACTATTGGGGAAGGTAACGATCACAGGTATAATTCCAGCGCCAGATTCATCTCCGGGCCAATTTTATCATGCGGGTGTTGCCCGCATCAGTGTAAGGATATTATCGTGGAACTCTCGCAGCGCGTTCAGGCCATCAAGCCCTCCCCTACTCTCGCCGTCACTGCCCGCGCTGCCAGACTCAGGGCCGAAGGCAAAGACATCATCGGGCTGGGAGCCGGCGAACCGGATTTCGATACGCCGCAACATATCAAGGATGCCGCCATCGCCGCCATCAACCGCGGTTTTACCAAATATACCCCGGTGGGCGGCACCCCTGGTCTTAAGAACGCCATCATCGCCAAGTTCAAGCGCGAGAATGGTTTTGACTATACCGCCAAACAGATTCTGGTGTCATGCGGCGGCAAACAGAGCTTTTTCAATCTGACACTGGCGGTCATCAACCCCGGCGATGAAGTCATCATCCCCGCACCCTATTGGGTTTCCTACCCCGACATCGTCCTGATTGCCGAAGGCAAGCCGGTGATTGTTGCAGCGGGTATTGAGCAAGGTTTCAAGATTACCGCGGCGCAACTGGAAAAAGCCATCACCCCGAAAAGCCGCATGTTCGTCATCAACAGCCCGAGCAATCCTTCCGGTGCGGTCTATACCCTGGACGAACTCAAGGCCATCGGTGAAGTGCTGCGCAAGCATCCGCGAATATTGATTGCCACCGATGACATGTATGAGCACATTTTGCTGTCTGACGATAAATTCGTAAATATTCTCAACGCCTGTCCTGATCTGTATCCACGCACCATCGTGCTTAATGGCGTCTCCAAAGCTTATGCCATGACCGGTTGGCGCATCGGCTATTGCGGTGGGCCGGAAGCGATCATCACTGCCATGGAAAACATCCAGTCGCAGAGCACCTCCAACCCCACTTCCATCTCGCAGGTAGCCGCAGAAACAGCGCTCACCGGCGATCAAGCATGCATAGTGCCGATGGTGACCGCATTCAAGGAGCGCAACCACTATGTCACTGATAAGCTCAACGCCATGCCTGGCGTTAGATGTTTATCGTCGGGCGGCGCGTTCTACGCTTTTGCCGATACCCGCCAGGCGATTGGCAGCCTGCACGCCAAAGGAGTACTGAAGGACGGCAGTGATATCGCCTTCAGCGAATACCTGCTGGAACAAGGCGGAGTGGCAGTGGTGCCGGGATCGGCATTCGGCAGCGAAGGTTACATCCGTCTTTCCTTCGCTACCTCGATGAGCAATCTGGAAAATGCGCTCGAGCGCATCGGCAAAGCACTGGCCTGAAGGGATAAGACAATAATCCAATTACATACCGAACAGCCTGTTGATTGTGTGGCTTTCTGGCGGATTTGATTGACCAGCGTGGCCCCAGCCATTAGTATATGCACCTCTTCAATTCCCTGATAGCTCAGTTGGTAGAGCGACGGACTGTTAATCCGCAGGTCCCAGGTTCGAGTCCTGGTCGGGGAGCCAAATAAATAAAGGGTTGGCGCGAATTGCCAATCCTCTTATCTTTCTGAACGTGACTAAACTGACGAGCGTTGGCATTGGTTACTATCAGCTAAGTACTGAGCATCATCAATACGAGGAGAGCATCATGGCAAAAGGTCAGCAAAAGAAAAACAAAGAAGCAAAGAAACCTAAAAAGAAACCGACGCCCGCTATCTGACTCGCTCTTGCGTAGAGCAGAGTATGGCCAGGGCATGACGATTCCATGAAGCCCATGTGTGGCGCAGATCGCGAAACTGGATAAATAAAGGGTTAGC
>CAMAPK010000002.1 GCA_945860135.1 Nitrosovibrio sp. Nv4 | reverse complement strand
CCGTGGCTTCGAGACAGTGACCATCATTTATGCGGGCGAAGTGGAGCATCGCGACAGCGGTGGTGGCGGTGGCTGCGTCGGCCCCGGCGACGTGCAGTGGATGACTGCGGCATCCGGGGTGGTGCACGAAGAGTTGCATGGGCGCGATTTCGCACAGCACGGCGGCACGCTGGAGATGGTGCAGTTGTGGGTCAATCTGCCCGCCAAAGACAAGATGTCGCCGCCACATTATCAAAGCATTGCGAGCGACCGGATTCCCACTGTGAATCTTGCCGGCGGCCACGGTAGCGTGCGCGTGATCGCGGGCGAGTTCGGCGGGTGTGCGGGGCCGGCGCGGACATTCACGCCGGTGCATGTATGGGATCTGCGGCTGGCGAGCGAGCAGTCTTTCGATCTTGCCGTGCCAGACGGTTATCCGGTAGCGCTGGTGGTACTCAAGGGCAGCGTGCGCGTGAATGGTTGCGAAACCATCGGTGCGGCAGAGGTCGGGCTGTTCGACCGGGCAGGCGGACACCTCTGCATCGACAGCGCACATGACGCCACCGCGCTGCTGCTCTGCGGCGAGCCGATTGATGAGCCGATCGCCGGCAGTGGCCCTTTCGTGATGAACACTGGCGAAGAGATTCGCCAAGCGATAGCAGATTACCAGAGCGGCAAGATGGGGCATCTGCCTTCACGCGACTGATTCTGCGGATCCCTGGTTTGACCGGGGCAGCAATGTCGGCGATACTTTAGCTCGATTTCATATTCTTCGGCTTGTACCATCACCCCATGCAACAACACTCTTCACCTCATTCCGGATTAGGCGCTCTCGGCCACGCATGCGTGCAATCAGTCGCCAGTTGGTGGGAGATCATTCATTTCGGCGCCGTCGCGATGGTTCTGGCATTGTCGCCGGCAACCTATGGTCGGGAGAACCGCGCTGCGCTTGCCTGGAATATCTACGCTAGCACCTGGCAGGTGTTGCTCTGGTTCACGGTGCTGTGCGCGCTGATCAGCCTGGTATTGATCCGCATCGTTGTGGTCACAGCGGCCAGTTACGGTTTGTCCCAATATGCGCTGGAGATGGTGGTGCGGGTGCTGGTGCTGGAATTGATTCCACTGGGCGCTGCTCTTTTCGTGGTGCTGCGCTCGGGCATGCTGACCAATACCGTATTGACGGCCAGCCCTCTGCATATCGAGCATGTGCCGCGCATGATTGCCGTTGCCTTTTCAGTGGCGACACTAGCCGCAGTGAGCAGCGTGGTGGCACTGGTGCTGGCCTACCTGGTGGTTTACGGTCTGTCGCCCTGGGGTCTGGCTGAGTATACGCACATGGTCGGGCGCGTATTCGATCCGCTCGTCACCGTCACCTTTATCCTCAAGACAGTATGGTTCAGCCTGGCGGTCGCGGTGATTCCGCTCGCCTCGGCATTGCAGACGCAGCACGAGACTGCCAGCGAATCGAATACTGTGCCGCAAGGTACGGTACGATTGTTTCTGGTGCTGGTGCTGATTGAGGGCGTTTCTCTGGCAGCCAAATATATTTAAAATTCATATTTCGTCACAATACGTTGTTGCTCACAAAAATGTTTCCTTACATATAAGTCATATGCTGCGTCTACATTTTTTGTTCCCGCCTCGTCTTGTTTAGAACTCTGAATTTTAGAAATACCACTTAAAGCGAATAAAATAGAATCCATGCAACCTGAATCTCAATCCCGATCCATACCGCCACCGCCCAACCTCGAATTCAAGGTGGCGCTGCTGCTGGTTCTGATGGCGGTGCTGGTGTTCGGTTCGCTGGCGTATGTGATGTATGCGCGCGGCGTATTCGAAAGCACCCAGCGGGTGGTATTGGTGGCGGATGATTCCGAGGGCGTGATCGTCGGCATGGATTTGACGTTCTCTGGTTTTCCGATAGGACGCGTGCAGCGCGTCGATCTGGCCGACGACGGCAAAGCCCGCATCATGATCGAAGTGGCGCGGCAGGATGCCAAGTGGTTGCGTACCAGCAGCGTTTTCACTATGGAGCGCAGCCTGGTGGGTGCCACCCACCTGCATGTGTACAGCGGGGTACTGACCGATCCGCCGCTGCCCGATGGGGCTGTGCGCACGGTATTGATCGGCGACGCCACCGCAGAAATTCCGCAACTGGTAAATGCTGTACGTGCTCTGGTCGAGAACCTGCAGAATATGACCAAATCGGATTCCAGTTTGAACATGAGTCTGGAGAATCTGCAGGCTGTTACGCAAAACCTCAAGGGGCCGTATGGTGCGCTGGGCGTGGTGCTGGGTAGCGATGCGCATGCGAAAAAGGTCATCACCACCCTGGACCAGTCACAGGCTGCCATGATTCAGGTCAGCGCAATTCTGGGCGACGTGCGCACCAGCCTCAAGAGTGTCGATGCCGTACTGGCGGAAGCCCAGGCTGTCGGCGCCAATGCCCGGGTGGCTACCACCGACCTGGGTGCTTTGCGGGAGCAGGTGGAAATGAATCTGCGCAAGGTGGAGCATCTGGTGGATGAAATCAACCGCAAATGGCCGCTGGCACGCGACACGGAACTCAAATTGCCATGAGAATATTTCTGGCTATGGTGATCATTGGACTGGCCGGCTGCGCCAGCAGTCCGGTGCCACCTGACTGGCAGTTTAACGCACATGGCGCACTCAAGAACTCGGTCACGGCTTATCTGGTGGGAAATTCCAAACTGGCGGATGTGGAATTTTCCCGCGTGCGCAAGGAGATTGCCAGTACCGGGCGTGCAGACCTGCTGGCGCGTGCCGAGCTGGTGCGCTGTGCGGCTCAGGTAGCCAGTCTTGAATTCGGCCACTGCGAGCCGTTTCAGGCGCTGATCCAGGATGCTGCCGCTGAGGAGCGCGCTTATGCCGATTACCTAGCAGGGCGCTGGACAGGACTGGACGTGGCGCTGCTGCCCGCGCAGCATCGCGCAGTGGTTGCCGGTGCGGACGCGGCGCTCAATGGCATCGATGACCCGCTGGCGCGGCTGGTCGCAGCCGGAGCGCTGCTGCAGACGGGGCGCCTGACACCTGATGGCATTGCCGCTGCCATCCAGACCGCTTCCGATCAGGGATGGCGCCGCCCGCTGCTTGCGTGGCTGGGTGTTGCGGTCCGTCGCGCAGAACAATTGAATGATAAAGAAGAAATCTCACGCCTGCAGCGGCGCATTGATCTGATCTCGGGCGTTGGAATATCAGTCCGCTAAATTGCATCTCGCTCCTCATTGCTGCCGGATTCAAAACAGCTGTTGCTAACTCTCGTCATGGACAATCTTGGCAATGAGAAAGAAAGTAAATAATTACATTTCCAGCATTGCCCCCAAGTTCTCCATCGAATTGCTGCAGGCGTTTCTTCCCACCCTGCTGCTGATTCTGCTGGGCGTGTTCCTGATCTACAAATACGTGGATCCGGCGCCACCCAAACGGATCACGATGTCCGTCAGCATGGAGGAAGGCAACTACAAGGCCTATGCCACGATTTATCAGGTATTCCTGAAAGAGAACGGAATCAACCTGGAGCTGCATGCGTCAAAAGGCATCACTGACGATATCAGGGAATTGAAGAATCCCGCTTCGGCCGTCGAGATGGCTTTCGTTCAGGATGGGGTTGCGAGTGCGGAAGGATCAGGCAATCTGGTGTCGCTGGGCAGCCTGTATTATGAGCCGGTCTGGATTTTCTGCCGCTGCAAAAAAGAGATCACCCACCTGGCCGATTTGAAAGGCCGCAGAATCGCGGTCGGCAAGGACGGCAGCGGGACTCGCTCATTGGCCATGACCCTGCTGAATTCCAGCGGAGTCGATGCCGACAACACCCGGTTTGTTGCCATTGGCAGTCAGGCGGCCGCTGAGGCGCTGCGCAAGGGTGAGGTTGATGCGGCAATCTTTGTGGATACGCCCGAGTCGGCATTAATCCGCGAGATTTCCACAGACCCGGCCCTGCGCCTGGTAAGCCTGGATCAGGCAGACGCCTACACCAGACAATTCCCTTATCTGCATCATCTCATTCTGCCGCAAGGCTCTCTGGACATAGCGAACAATATCCCCGCGCATGAGGTGCACTTGCTTGCGCCCACCACAGTGCTGGTCGTGCGTGACGATGTGCATCCAGCGCTTGTTTACCTGATGCTGAAAATAGTCTCGAAGATACATGGTGGCGCAGGACTGCTGAACAAGAAACGTGAATTTCCCGCCAGCCTGGATTCCGATTTTCCTTTGAGCGCGCAGGCCGAAAATTTCTATCAGAATGGCCTGCCATTCCTGGATAAGTATCTGCCGTTCTGGGCAGCCACCTTCGTCAACCGGATGCTGATTGTTTTGATCCCGTTACTGGCGTTGCTCATCCCGCTGACCAAGGTCATCCCCGTAGTCTATACCCGGCTGATAAAGAGGAAGCTGTTCAGGTACTACGGTGAGCTGCGTTTTCTGGAAACCCAGATTCAGGCCAATACCGACAAACAGGAATTTAAGAAATATCTGGCTGAACTGAGCAATATCGAAGACAAAGTAAACGGACTGCGATTGCCGGTTTCGTTCTCTCAGCATTTATATGAATTGAGAGGGCATATTGAACTGGTACGAACCAAGCTTGAACGACTGAGCAAGGACTAATTGAGGCGACGCTTAGCGTCTGTATTTGTTGGCATCAGCCAATATCACACTGCTTTTCTTCGCTGGGGCGGCAGGTTTCTTTGCAGAGGCTTTGGCGAGACGGGTTTTCCCGGACGCGGTTTGCTTGAGTACCAGTTTCTGGCCGATGGCCAAGCGTTCGGTACGATTGTTCCATGACTGGATTTGCGCCACGCTGACGCCATGACGCATGGCGATGGTGGAGAGCGTATCGCCTTTTCTGACGACATAGGCCAGACTGCGTTCGAGCATTCTCGGTGCGGCGGGCTGGTTGCGCATGACAGAGATGTCCATGCCGACACTGTTGCCGTTAAGCGGTACCAGCAAAGTCTGTCCCGGCGCAATCCTGCCATGCCTTGCAATGCTGTTGACTTCCCTCAGTCGCGCCACGCTGATGCCATGTCGTGCCGAGATCCTCTCGGCAGTTTCTCCATTCTTTGCCTGATAGGCTTGCCATGACACCAGCGGTTTGCCATGATTTTCCAGGTTGGCCATGAAGGTTGCCACCTTGTCTGCCGGCAGCAACAGAGTGCGCGAGCCACTGACATTGATGACTGGCCGATTGTGGGCGGGATTGAGCGCATTGAATTCATCCATGGAAATGTCCGCAAGACTTGCCGCGAGTTTCACATCGATATGCTGGGTGGTTGCGACCTGTTCAAAATAAGGCTGATTGGGGATGGACTCAAGCACGATGCCGAAAGCCGCCGGATTGGAGATGATATTTCTCATTGCGATCAGCTTAGGGACGTAGTGACGGGTTTCGGAAGGTTTCCTGATGCTGCTGAAATCCGTCGGTAAACCACTGTTACGATTCCGGGTGAGCGACCGCCCCACTGCACCTTCGCCCCAATTATACGAAGCCAGTGCCAGCTCCCAATCGCCGAACATGCGGTGGAGGTTCTGCAAATAATCCAGTGCGGCGCTGGTGGCGGCGATAATGTCGCGCCGGTCATCGTGCCACCAATTCTGTTGCAGGCCGTAGTTCTTACCGGTGGAAGGGATGAACTGCCAGATGCCGGAAGCATGGCTGCGAGAGTAGGCGGTGGGATTGAAGGCGCTCTCAATAATTGGCAGCAGTGCGATTTCGGTGGGCATGCCGCGGCGCTCTACCTCTTCAACGATATGGAACAGATAACGCCTGCTGCGTTCGACGACACGGTTGATGTATTCCGGGCGACTAGCGTAGAAGTTCTCGCTATTGCGTACCTCTATGCTGTTCAACTCGGCCATGGCGAAACCGTTGCGGATGCGTTCCCACAGATCGGCCGGCGGCGTGGACAGGTTAGCAGCGAAGCCATACATTTCGGTGGAAGGCGTCAAGGCCAGGCTTTCTGCGGTGGCGTCATCCGTGACTTCACTCGCTGCTGCCGGCACAAGCTGAATGAGGGATTGCTCGGAGGGTGCCGCTGCGCTTGCTGTGGAATTTGCAATAACAAGAATTAAGCTGATAATCAGGGCGGCTGATTGTTGTATGCGCATGGTGTTGGTTGTTATTGGTTCTGAGCTTTTATGAATTCAAGGTTCCAAATGAACCCATATCGGACTTATTTTCCAACCAACGGCATGGAAAACCAGGCTGATGGTAGCCAACCACAACCGGTTGTGCAAGGATTTTTTGTGGGGCTGGCGAGAGTCCGGAAAACCTACCCGCGCATATTGGACTGCCCCTCAAATTTCCCCAATTCCACCACCGCTGGCGGCTTCCATCCCGCTTTGCGATGTTCCGCCACGACATTGGTAAAAATACCGCCGCGCACATAGAATTTGGCAGTGAGGCGCATATATCTTGGCTTCAGGGCGGCAGCCAGGTCATCGAGGATACGATTGGTGACTGCTTCGTGGAACGCGCCTTCGTCACGGTAAGACCAGATGTAGAGCTTGAGGCTTTTAAGCTCGATGCATTTTTTATCGGGGATGTAATCCAGAATCAGAGTGGCAAAATCCGGCTGCCCGGTTTTCGGGCACAGGCAGGTAAACTCCGGAATTTCCATGTGAATATGGTAATCGCGGGTCGGGGTCGGATTGGGGAAGGTTTCCAGTTTTTTCGCGGGGCGGCTAGGCATTCTCTTATCTCGGTCAAATCGGTTAGAATGGTCTTCTCTAGAGTTGTTTTTTAGGGCGTTTTTTGGTTTGCCCGATTATAACTGGTAACAAACAATAAATTGCGCCTCTCCCACATCAAACTTGCCGGTTTCAAATCCTTTGTTGATCCTACCAATATTCCCGTTCCCGGTGATCTGGTAGGGGTGGTTGGCCCCAACGGCTGCGGCAAATCCAACGTAATCGATGCGGTGCGCTGGGTGTTGGGCGAATCGAGGGCATCCGCGCTGCGCGGTGAATCCATGCAGGACGTCATTTTCAACGGTTCCGCTAATCGCAAGCCGGTAGGACGCGCCAGCGTTGAGCTGATATTCGACAACAGTCTGGGTAAGGCGGCGGGACAGTGGTCGAGCTATGCGGAAATTGCCATCAAGCGGGTGTTGTTGCGGGATGGCGAATCGACCTATTACATCAACAATATTCACGTACGCCGCCGTGACATCGCTGACATCTTCCTCGGCACCGGCATAGGCGGGCGCGGCTACGCCATTATCGAGCAGGGAATGATATCCCGCATCATCGAGGCCAAGCCGGAGGAATTGCGCGTATTCCTGGAGGAGGCCGCAGGAGTTTCCAAATACCGTGAGCGCCGCCGCGAAACCGAATTACGTTTGAACGACACCCGCGAAAACCTGTTGCGGGTGGACGATATCTGCCAGGAATTGGGAAAGCAGTTGCAGCATCTGGAAGAACAGGCCAAGGTCGCCAGCCAGTTCAAGGAGATGCAGGGCCAGTTGCACACTGCACAGAATTTGCTGTGGCTGGCGCGCAAACAGGAAGCGGCGGGGCAGCGTATCCGCACGGAAAAGGAAATCCAGCGGCTGGAAATGGAGCTGGAAGCTGAAACCGCGCGTCTGCGCGATGCGGAAAAACGTCTGGAAGAAAAACGCGCCCAGCATTATGCCGCCGGCGACAGCCTGCATCAGGCGCAGGGCGAACTGTACGCTGCCAATGCGGAAGTGGCGCGGATCGAACAGCAGATACAACATCTGCGCGAGAACCGCCAGCGCATGGAGCTGCAGATCACGGCAGCGAAGAGCCAACTGGAGCATCACGGAGAACAGAAGGAGAACGCTGCTGACAGCTTGAACCGCTGGCGCAGCGAGCTCGCGCGGGCACAACTGACCCACGAAGCCGGTAAACAAAAAACCGCGACGGAAAACGAGAAGCTGCCGCTGGCGGAATCCGTTTTCCGCGCGTGCCAGGAGAAACTGGGGGAAATGCAGCGCGGCTTGCTGCTGGTCGAACAGAGCGGGCAACTGGAAGAGAGTCATCGCACTCATGCCGAGAAAACCCTGCAACAACTCGAATTACGGCGCGAACGGCTGCTGGAGGAGCAGGGGGCGCTGCCACAACCTGACGCCGAGGGGTTGTCCCGTTTGCAGCACGAGACGGACAGCGTTGCTGCAGACTTGAAACAGAAACAGGAAGCGCTCGCGCAAACGGTAGAGTGCCTGCCCAATGCGGAGGAAAGCAAGCGCGAACTTACGCGCAAAGTGCAGGCACTGGAGCAGCAGATCACCCAGGCGGAGGCACGGCTCAACGCGTTGCAACGCTTGCAGCACCGGCTCGAAGGCAACGAAGGGTTGAGCACATGGCTTAGCAAGCATCAGTTGGATGCATCGCCGCGCTTGTGGCAAAGCATCCAGATTGAAAAGGGTTGGGAAGATGCGCTGGAATCGGTGTTGCGCGAGCGTCTGAACAGCGCGCAGTTCGAACGGCTGGAAACAGCGCAGGACTGGGCGAGTGACTCGCCCCCTGGAAAATGGGCGCTGTTTGAAGCGGCCGGATCAGCCGGGCAAGCTGAAGACAGGCTGCAGAGCAAGGAAGGCTGGACGCCGCTGCAAGGGTATCTGACTTGTGCCGACAGCAGAATAGAAGCCGTGTTGAACGAATGGCTGAGCGGCATATTTGTGGTTGACGGAATGCAGGACGGTCTCGCGCAACGAACGAAACTGGCATGCGGCGAGATGCTGGTAACGCGCGAAGGTCATATTTTCACTCGCCACAGCCTCACTTACTATGCGCCTGACTCGCAATTGCACGGGGTGCTGGCGCGGCAGCGGGAGATAGCTCAGATCAGCATCGAAGTGGCTGCGCTAGGACGTGGTCTCGTCCTGGAGAAGTCTGCCTTGGCAGGAGCGGAAGAAGCCTGTCGCGAACTGGAAGCATCAGTCGCGCGCTTGCGTCAGGACAGTGAGCAACTGCAGCAACAGCATCATGACCTGCAGATACAGGTGCTGAAGCTTGCCCAGTTGGCCGAACGCGCCAGCCAGCGCCGCAGCCAGATTGAGGCTGAGCTGGCAGAAATCGCGCAGCAGACAGCGACAGAGACCGCGCAGAAACAGGATGCCGAAACAAAGCTGGCGGAATATCAAATTCAAATTGAGGCTCTGCGGGAACAGGTGCAGCAGGAAAGGCTGGCGGGGGAAGCAGCGGAGCAGTCTCTCAACACTCAGCGTCAGCTTGCGCAGAATGCGGCAAGAGAAATGCAGGAAGCTGCCTTCTATGAAAAGACCTGTCAGAGCAAAATCGTCGAGGTGGAAAATTCCATTCACATCATCGACGGGAATATTGCCGAACTGAAAAACAATCTGGAGAAATTGCAGACCGAGCAGGGTGGTTTTGATGAAACCCCGCTGAACAGTCAGTTGCAGCAATGGCTGGCGCTGCGGGAGCAGCGCGAATTGGCACTGGCAACAGCGCGCAATGCTTTGGAAGGTGCGGCCAACGAGCTGCGGGAAATAGAGCAGGAGCGCATGACTTCCGAACAGAAGCTGCACCCGTTGCGTGAATCCATCAGTCAGGCGCGCCTCAAGGAGCAGGAAGCGCGCATTACCGAGAATCAGTTTGACGAACAATTAAAGGAAGCGAAGGCCAACGAGGAGGAATTGCTGCCGGCGCTGGGCAAAACGCGGCCCACTGCGCTGCAGACCGAGATCAATCGCCTGAATACCGAAATTGCTGCGCTGGGCGCTGTCAATCTCGCTGCACTGGAGGAATTGCAGGCATCCCAGGAGCGCAAGACTTATCTTGATGCGCAGTTACAGGATTTACGAGAAGCGGTGGAAACCCTGGAAAATGCCATCCGCCGGATAGATCGTGAAACCCGCGAGCGTTTGCTGGAAACTTTCGACAAGGTCAACAGCCATTTGAGCGAAATGTTCCCGGTCATATTCGGTGGCGGGCAGGCTAAACTGGTGCTGAGTGGCGAGGAAATTCTTGATTCCGGTGTGCAGATCATCGCCCAGCCGCCGGGCAAGAAGAATAGCTCCATCCATTTGCTGTCCGGTGGCGAGAAAGCGCTGACTGCGCTGGCACTGGTGTTTTCGCTGTTCCAGCTTAACCCCGCACCGTTCTGCCTGCTGGATGAGGTGGATGCGCCGCTGGATGACAGCAATACTGAACGTTTCTGTGATCTGGTGAAGAAAATGTCGCGTCAGACTCAGTTCCTTTTCATCAGTCACAATAAAATCACCATGGAAATGGCGCAGCAATTGATAGGTGTCACCATGCAGGAACAGGGTGTCTCGCGCATAGTCGCGGTGGACATCGAAGAAGCTGTCAGACTGAGTGATGTGGCGGCGGTGGCATAATGGACGTGATGGGCATGAGTGATTTGCAGATCAGCCTGATAGTCATCGGCATCGTCGTGGTCGTGGGTGTGATCCTGTTCAACTGGATGCAGCAGCGGCGCTACCGGCGCGGTGCGGAAGAGGCATTTGAGCGCAAGCACGAAGATGTGCTGCTTGGAGCTGATGAGATTGTTGCGCAGGATGGACGGGTCGAACCGCAACTCGGCAGGGAGATGTTGCAGGAATTTCAGGCGGAGCCGGGTATAGAACTTGCTAAGCCGGGAATGGAACCGGTCGAGCCGGCAGAAATTTCCCAGCCAGATGCCGCAACCAAGGTTGTAACGCCAGTGTCGGCAGAACAGAAAGTGGCTGAACAAAAAGCGACTGAGGTCGATAGTGCCAGCGCCATGGATTATGTCGTGAACATCCGGGGCGAAACATTGATTGCCGCCTCAGATCTGACCGAGGTATTGCGGCGGAAATTCGATTTCGGCAAACCGGTGCACTGGCTGGGACAGAGAGAGGTGGGTGCATCCTGGGAAGAAATCACTATAGAGGGAAATGACGGCAAGGGTGGCTATGCCGGCTTGCAGGGCTGCCTGCAACTGGTCGATCGCTCCGGCCCCGTGAGTGAAGTGAGCTTGTCCGAGTTTTGCGACATGGCAAAAAATTTCACGGCACACGTACATGCCGCTGCTGATTTTCCCGATACTCGGCAAGCGCATGCGCAGGCAGTGGTGCTTGACCAGTTCTGTGCGGGAGTGGATGTGATGGTGGGCATCAACATTATCAGCAAGGACGGCGGCGCATTCACCGGCACCAAGATCCGCGCCCTGGCGGAAGCATCCGGTTTCAAGCTGGAGACAGGGGGTGCATTTAACTACCGTGATGAAAATGGCGCCGTTCTGTTTTCGCTCAACAACTTTGAATCCACGCCGTTCTCGCCTGACAATATGCGAACACTCACCACGCATGGCGTTACTTTTCTGCTGGACGTGCCCAGAGTGAAGAATGGTGAGAGAGTTTTCGATCAGATGATGCACCTCGCGGGGATTTTCTCCACCACCCTGGGCGGTATGCTGGTGGATGATAACCGCGTTTCCCTGACTGATAGCGGTATCGCTAAAATCAAACAGCATCTGGGCAGCATGCAGGCCATGATGAAAGCGCGCAATATTCCCGCCGGCGGCGAGATCGCGTTGAGGCTGTTTGCGTGAATGAGCATTCCGGAAAATATCCGGCAGCAAGCGCAGAAACTGCGCGAGACTGTCGAGCTGCATAATTACCGTTATTACGTACTGGATGCACCGATTATTCCGGATGTCGAATTCGACAGGCTGTTCCGCGAATTGCAACAGCTTGAGCAGCTTTACCCCCAACTAGTCACGCCCGCATCTCCCACCCAGCGCGTAGGTGCTACGCCGCTTAGAGAATTCCCCCAGATCACCCATCGCACTCCGATGCTTTCGCTCAATAACGCGTTTGCAGAGGCGGAGGTAGATGCGTTTGACCGGCGCGTGTGTCAGGGCCTGGAAGTGGATAGCGTGGAATATGCAGTAGAGCCGAAATTTGACGGCCTCGCCGTCAGTCTCTGTTACGAGAACGGCGTATTCGCGACGGGTGCGACCCGCGGCGATGGCTATAGCGGCGAAGACGTCACGCTGAATTTGCGCACCGTCAAATCCATCCCGTTGCATTTGCCTGGCGGTCTGCACGGCAATCACCATCCCGCCCTGCTGGAAGTGCGCGGTGAGGTGCTGATGCTGAAAGCTGATTTTGAAAAACTCAACCAGCAGCAGCGCGACAGGGGCGAGAAGGAGTTCATGAATCCGCGCAACGCCGCAGCCGGTTCGCTGCGTCAGCTTGATCCCGGTATTACCGCCAATCGAAGGCTGACATTCTTTGCCTATGGCATCGGCACGCACGCGGGCGATGGCATGCCGCGCGACAAACACAGCCATGTGATGGATTATCTTGCGGCGCTGCATTTTCCGGTAGCACGCGAGCGTCAGGTGGTGAGCGGCGCAGCCGGATTGCTGAGATATTACCATGCGATAGGGGCTATGCGCGAACAACTGCCTTACGATATCGATGGCGTGGTGTACAAAGTTAATGATCTGGCACAGCAGGAAAGACTCGGGTTCGTTTCCCGTGCGCCGCGTTTTGCGGTAGCGCACAAGTTTCCGGCACAGGAAGCGGTGACTGAACTGCTGGGGATCGATGTGCAAGTGGGTAGAACCGGTGCCTTGACCCCGGTGGCGCGCTTGCAACCGGTATTGGTCGGTGGCGTCACCGTGACCAATGCAACCTTGCATAACGAGGATGAAATCAGGCGCAAGGATGTGATGATCGGCGACCATGTAATCGTGCGGCGCGCGGGTGACGTGATTCCCGAAGTGGTGGCGGTGGTAATGGAACAGCGCCCCAGTAACGCAAGGCAATTCGTCATGCCAGACCACTGCCCGGTATGCGGCGCCAGGGCGGTGCGCTTGCCGGGAGAGGCGGTGACGCGCTGTACCGGCGGGCTGTTCTGTCCGGCGCAGCGGAAACAGGCGCTGCTGCATTTTGCTTCGCGCCGCGCGCTGGACATCGAAGGTCTGGGGGACAAATTGGTGGAGCAACTGGTGGATAATGCCATCGTCAAAACACCGGCAGATCTTTATAAACTGGATATCACTGCGCTTGCCAGCCTGGAACGCATGGCGCAGAAATCCGCCAGCAACGTGATGGTGGCTGTCGAGAAAAGCAAGCATACTACGCTGGCACGTTTCATTTATGCGCTTGGAATTCGTAATGTGGGTGAGACCACCGCCAAAGAGCTGGCCCGTTATTTTGGCAGTCTTGAGCAATTGCTGGCGGCGGATATGGAAAGCCTGCAGCAGGTGCCGGATATCGGCCCGGTGGTGGCGCAGAGCATTGCCGATTTTTTCGCCGAGAGGCACAATCGTGAAGTCATCGGGCAGTTGCGCGCAGCTGGTGTGCATTGGCAGGAAGGCAGCGGCACGCAGCAGGCAAAGCTCAGTGCCGGCAGAATAAGCGGCAGAACTTTTGTGTTGACGGGGGCGTTGCCGAATCTGTCACGGGAAGATGCCAAGGAGAAAATCGAAACTGCGGGCGGAAAGGTAACCGGAAGCGTTTCGAAAAAAACCGATTACGTGGTGGCAGGCGCCGATCCAGGCAGCAAGCATGACAAAGCGATCGAATTGGGAATACCCATCCTCGACGAAGCGGGGCTGTTACAATTATTGCAGGATTCACACACAACGTAACCGATAGATTTATGGGCGCCTCTAAAAATTCAAAGTTCTAAACAAGATGAGGCGGGAACAAAAAATGTAGACGCAGCATATGACCGATATGTAAGGAAACATTTTTTGTGAGCAACAAAGTATTGTGACGAAATCTGGATTTTTAGAGATGCCCTTATGCCAAAAATAACCAAAGCCGTTTTCCCAGTAGCAGGCATGGGCACCCGCTTTCTGCCCGCCACCAAGGCCAGTCCCAAGGAAATGATGCCGATTGTGGACAAGCCGCTGATTCAGTACGCAGTGGAGGAAGCCGCTGCGGCGGGCATCACAGAAATGATTTTTATCACCGGGCGCAACAAGCGTTCCATCGAAGACCATTTCGACAAAGCTTACGAAATGGAGGCAGAGCTGGAAGCGCGCGGCAAGAGCGATGCCCTGGAAATGCTGCGCAGCATTGTTCCCAAGAATATTTCCTACATTTATATCCGTCAGCCGGAAGCCCTGGGGCTGGGTCATGCCGTGCTGTGCGCGCGACCTGCGGTGGGGAATGAGCCATTCGCAGTGCTGCTGGCGGATGATCTGATCGACAGCGCTGATCCGGTCATTCGGCAAATGACCCGGTTGTATGAGCAGAGCCGTTGTTCGATACTGGGCGTGCAGAACATCGCGTTGCAAGATACGATGCATTACGGCATCGTCAAATGCGAGACAGAAGAAAAAGGGCCGCACCTCATTACCGGCATCGTGGAAAAACCCAAACCCGAGAACGCACCTTCAACGCTGGGCGTAGTAGGACGCTATATTCTTACTCCCGGAATTTTTGCGCATCTGGAGAGAGTCAAACCCGGCGCTGGTGGTGAGATCCAGCTTACCGACGGCATCGCTTCATTGTTGCAGGAAGAGCGGGTGCTGGCTTACGAATTTTCCGGAACCCGTTACGATTGCGGAACCAAGCTGGGCTACCTCAAAGCAACTATCGCACTGGCACTCAAGCATCCTGAAGTGGGGAAAGAGTTTGCCGCTCATCTGGCGAGCCAGAGCGGCAATAATTGCTGCGACACACCTGCTGATTAATGGCACGCTAACACCTTGAGCCACATCCATCACCAAGGAAACTGATGCTTGCTGCCGCAGAAGCAAAACGGATACTTGATACGGCGGAACTGATTTACTCGGCTGACGTCGTGGCTGACACCGTCAGCCGCATGGCAGCGGATATCACCGCGACACTGGCAGATCGCTATCCGCTGGTGCTGAGCGTGATGGGCGGCGCAGTAGTGTTTACCGGACAACTGCTGCCGCTACTGAGATTCCCGCTGGATTTCGATTATATCCATGCTTCCCGCTACCATAACAATACCAGCGGTGGCCAGATCGAGTGGAAAGTGATGCCCAGGGAAAACGTGCAGGGCCGGGTGGTGCTGGTGCTGGATGACATTCTTGACGAAGGCGTTACCCTGGCCGCAATCCGCGAACGGATCATGGAAAACGGCGCAACAGCTTGCTACAGCGCGGTTCTTGCCGACAAGGACATCGGTCGCTCCAAGCCGATCAGTGCGGACTTTGTGGGTGTTACACTGCCGAATCGCTATGTGTTCGGCTTCGGCATGGATGTGCACGGTGCATGGCGGAACCTGCCTGCGATTTATGCAATGAAAGATTGAAATTTTTCCATTACGCCTGACTTCTGAAAAATATGCTCGCAATCATTGGTGGTACCGGCATGACCCAGCTTGCCTGTCTTGAAATATCGCATCGGCAGGTCATGCGCACGCCTTATGGCGAACCATCCGGGCCATTGACGTTTGGCAAGATCAGCAATCACGAGATCGTGTTTCTGGCACGCCATGGTTATGGCCACACCATCCCGCCGCATGCGGTGAACTATCGCGCCAACCTGTGGGCGCTGCAATCACTCCAGCCGACACGGGTGGTGTCGGTGGCATCGGTGGGCGGCATCCGTGCCGATCTCACGCCTGGCATGATTGCGGTTCCTGATCAGATTATCGATTACACTCACGGTCGCAAATTTACCTATTTTGATGGCAGCGACAGAGCGGTTACCCATATTGATTTCACCGAACCCTACTGCCCGATTACGCGCGGACGCCTGCTGGAGGCGGCAAAGCGGACAAACGAGAAAATAATCGACGGTGGCGTTTACGCCGCCACCCAGGGGCCGCGTCTTGAAAGCGCAGCGGAAGTCAACCGGCTGGAACGGGATGGCGCCGATATGGTGGGCATGACCGGGATGCCGGAAGCGGCATTGGCGAAGGAACTGGGGCTATGCTACGCGACCCTCGCGGTAGTGGCCAATTATGCGGCGGGACGGGGGACAAGTGCGCATGTCATCCGTCTGGAAGATGTGCATGCCGTGCTGGAAAAAGCGATGGTCAGTGTCAGAGATATTCTTGAACAAGTGGTGGAACTCGATGTCGATTAGAACCGTTCTGAGAATGGGCGACCCGCGCCTGCTGAAAGTGGCGGATAAGGTGGAGAAATTCAATACTCCTGAACTCAATATGCTGATTCAGGATATGCATGACACCATGGAAGCGGAGGATGGCGCGGGACTGGCGGCGCCGCAGATTGGCGTCAGTCTGCAAGTGGTGATCTTCGGCGTGAAGTCCAATCCACGCTATCCCGATGCCGAGGAAGTGCCTTACACCGTATTGCTGGATCCCGTGCTGACGCCGCTCACGCAGGAGGTGGAACAGGACTGGGAGGGTTGCTTGAGTGTTCCGGGTCTGCGCGGCATGGTGCCGCGTTTCGCCAGGCTGCGTTACCGGGGGTTCGATCAGTACGGCCAGCCCATCGATCGCAGCGTGGGCGGTTTTCATGCGCGCGTGGTGCAGCATGAATGCGACCATCTGCAGGGCATCCTCTATCCGATGCGCATTACCGATTTTCGCCTGTTCGGTTATACCGATGTGCTGTTTCCGGGACAGGCACCGATGGATGAGTGAATGTCACCCGAGGGATTTCCAATTTCAGTTCGAAAGTGAAACGAGGCGATGACGAACGAACGCCGCAGACAGTACGATTAGTATGGCAAGGCGAGAGTAAGGGTATCAACGAAGTATCACTGATGAAATGGAATTGGAATCAAGGCTTCACTACCACCAGTATCACCACCGCAATCAATATTACCACCGGAATTTCATTGAACCAGCGGTAATAGACATGGCTATGCTGGTTGCGGTCATGCTTGAAATCGGCCAGCAACTTGCCGCAGTAAAGATGGTAAGCAACCAGCACCGCCACCAGCGCCAGCTTGGCATGCAGCCAGCCGCCGGAAAAGCCATAGCTCAACCAGAGCCATACACCAAATACGATGGTCAGCACCGCACCCGGCGTCATGATGCCGTAATAGAGCTTGCGTTCCATCACCTTGAAGCGCTCGATGCTGGGCCGGTCATCGCTCATGGCATGGTAGACAAACAGGCGCGGCAAATAGAACAGGCCGGCAAACCAGGTGACCATGAAAATGATATGCAGCGCTTTGATCCAGAGCATTTAATTTCCTTTTATGCGGAAGCGACAGGTTATTGCATCAGGCGCTTCCACGCCAGTTCCATTTCTATATACTACCATCCGGGCTGTGAGTTGGAATACGTAACAGGAGTGGATGCATGAACATGATTAAAACACGCGCGGCGGTCGCCTGGGCTCCGGGTCAGCCTTTGCGCATCGAACAAGTCGACCTGATGCCACCGCAAAAAGGCGAAGTGCTGGTGCGAATTGTGGCCACAGGCGTATGCCATACCGACGCCTATACGCTTTCCGGGAAAGATCCCGAAGGCAGGTTTCCCACGATACTCGGCCACGAAGGCGGCGGCATCGTCGAAGCTCTGGGTGAGGGCGTGACCAGCGTGGCAGTGGGCGATCATGTGATTCCGCTGTATACCCCGGAATGCGGCGAGTGCAAATTCTGCAAATCGGGTAAAACCAATTTGTGCCAGGCGATCCGTGCAACCCAGGGGCAGGGGCTGATGCCCGATGGCACCACGCGTTTCTCCAAGGATGGAAAGCCTATTTATCACTACATGGGCACTTCGACTTTCTCTGAATATACCGTCATCCCAGAAATCTCCCTGGCAAAAATCAGCAAGGAAGCGCCGCTGGAGAAAGTCTGCCTGCTCGGCTGCGGCGTGACCACCGGCATGGGTGCCGTCGCCAATACCGCGAAAGTGAAAGCAGGTGATACCGTAGCAGTGTTCGGTCTCGGCGGCATCGGTCTGGCCGTGATCATCGGTGCAGTCATGGCTAAAGCCGCACGCATCATCGCGATCGACATCAATCCCGGAAAATTCGAGATTGCCCGGCAACTGGGCGCCACCGATGTGGTGAATCCCAAGGATTATGCCAAACCGATCCAGGAGGTGATCGTCGAAATGACCGGCGGCGGCGTGGATTTTTCCTTTGAATGCATCGGCAACGTCAAGGTAATGCGTTCAGCGCTGGAGTGCTGTCACAAGGGTTGGGGCGAATCGGTGATCATCGGCGTGGCCGGTGCCGGTGAAGAAATCTGCACCCGTCCGTTCCAGTTGGTGACCGGGCGCGTGTGGCGCGGATCGGCATTTGGCGGGGTGAGAGGGCGCAGCGAACTGCCGGGTTATGTGCAACGCTATCTCGACGGTGAATTTGAACTCGATACCTTCATCACCCACACCATGGGGTTGGAGCAGATCAACCAGGCATTCGAGCTGATGCACGCAGGCAAATCCATCCGCACGGTGATTCATTTCGACAAATAGTTCCAACCTGGTCTGACAGTCTATGTCATGCCAGGAAAACATGGTCGAGCTTCAGCCCCACCACCGCCAACCTTCAATACAGGATTGGCGAGCCTGGCGCCATTGCCCCGGGTACAAGCCATGTCGGCAAGAATTCACGAGCTGCATGACAGCGCCGAACATCCCGGTTTGTTACGCGCCCATTCGGGACGCCGGTCTGCAAGCTCATCATGCGCGGGTTGTTCGTCGTAGGGGTGTTGCAATACCTGCATCAGCCGCATCATGACGGATGCATCGCCCTGCTGCAGTGCTTCAATCGCCTGCTGCGCCAGATAATTGCGTAGGACGTACTTGGGATTGGCGCGTCGCATCCGCTGCAAACGCACGTTTACAAACTCCGGCAAATCCGTAGCCGCCACATCCAGACGCACCCGCGCAATATAGCGGCGCAGCCAGCCGGCTAACTGGCTCAGTGGCGTGGGTGCAAAGACTTCTTCAGTATAGAACGCGCGCCGCAGCAGCCCGGCCAGTGCGGCATCCTCCAGCATGTCAGCTACGCCATCCACCGGAATGGTCATGAGACCGCGAAAGAAGAGCGTCATATCGGTCTCAATCTGCTGCAACAGATCAAACAGGTCGCTCAGCAGCAGGTCATCGCCTTCATGTCCCAGCGCGACCAGCCCAAGCTTGTCGGCCAGCATTTCACGCCATGCGTTGTGGAAGGTGTCGCCAAAGACAGCCAATCCCTGCTCCAGCGCCGCGCGGTCGCCGACCAGCGGGGCGAGCGCGGTGGCAAGCCGGGTCAAATTCCATTGCGCGATCTCTGGCTGGTTGCCATAGCAATAACGCCGTCCCTGCGCATCCGTAGTGTTGGGCGTCCATCGCAAATCGAAACCCCCCAACCAGCCGTAGGGGCCGTAGTCGATCGTCAGCCCCAGTATCGACATATTGTCGGTGTTCATCACGCCGTGGACGAAACCAACCCGCATCCAGTGGGCTACCAGTGTTCCGGTGCGGCGGCAGATCTCTTCGAACCAGCGCGCGTAGATTGAAGGTGAAGGTGCCCCCAGTTCGGGGAAATGCTGGCTTATGACGTAGTCGGCCAGACGCTTGAGCGCATCCAGCTCACTGTGCGCGGCCAGTATCTCGAAGTTGCCAAAGCGCACGAATGATGGTGCGACGCGGCAGACGATGGCGCCCATCTCGGCCTGCGGGTTGCCGTCATAAAACATGTCGCGCACCACAGATTCGCCGGTCGCCACCAGGCTCAACGCCCGGGTAGTCGGCACGCCCAGATAATGCATGGCTTCGCTGCACAGAAATTCGCGCACCGACGAGCGCAACACCGCGCGCCCATCCGCGGTGCGCGAATAGGGCGTTTTGCCGGCACCCTTGAGCTGTAACTCCCAGCGCTTGCCATCCGGACTGAGCATCTCGCCCAGGGTTATGGCGCGGCCATCGCCGAGCTGCCCCGCCCAATGGCCGAACTGGTACCCGCCGTAGCGTGCCGCGTAGGGCTGCATGCCGGGGAGGACGCGGTTGCCGCCGAGCACTTCTGCCGCCGGACCGGCAGGCGACTCCGGGCGCGAGATGCCGAGTAATTCTCCTACCGGTTGTGCCCAAGCCAGCAGCCGTGGCGCTCGTACCGGGGTTGGACCGACGCGCGTATAACAGGCGTTGCGCACCGCACGGGGCACATTGTGAGTTTCCGCATCGCCGGGCAGTGCGCGCACGAAACTATTATCGAATTGCGCATCGCACAGATTGCGCAGAGCGGAAAGATCAGGGGTAGCGGGAATATCCGGAATGGCAGTGCCGCGTTCGAGGTTGTTGTGTCTCATGAAATATTTGGCTGATACTGGTGAGGGTACTGACTGGAACAGGCGGTCTGGCCTGAAGCAGCGATTCATCGTGTTGCGGTTCACATCTCGCGCACTGTGCAAATCTGCGAGGCCACTTCTCATTATGAAGTGGCGAAAACACAATCTTATTTGACCGGTTTTATCACCAGCCGATTTTTAACTTCTTTTACTCCGGTCACCGCACCCGCCAGTACTTTGGCCATATCGCTACTTGCCGGCGAGTCGACTGAACCGCTTAACGTTACCACGCCTTTTGCGGTATCAACGCTGATTTGCAGCGTCTTGAGACCGGGCTCGGCAAAAATGGCTGCTTTGACCTTGGCCGTAATCTCGGCATCATCGATGACCACAACAGCTTTCTCGCCTTGTTCGCCCAGTTTTTCAACAACTTTATCGGCCACTTCGCCTATTTTCTTGCCGGCTTCACCAACTGTCTGGTCTATCTTTTTACCTGCGGTCTCTGCCGGTCCCGGCTTGTCGCATGCGCTAAGCACAGCGGCGAAGAGCAGTGAAATGCCGGTTAATTTGATGAAATTCTTTGAGGAACTCATTTTGACTCCTTGAGGGTCTCAGTCATGTCGGAATGAATTAGGTTCAGCGCTTGCTCAACAGGGTGAAATCTTTTGCGTAGCCATGCAGCTTCTGGGTCAAATGCAGGCGTTGTTTCGGCGTCAGCATCGCATCAAGCTCCAGCAGCAGTTGCCGCAACTGCTTCACCCATTGCGCCCAGACCCGCTCATGTTCGGTGCTGCGGCCATTTCCCCAATCGACCAGCCATTGTCTGAGACCTTCTTCCAGCTTGTCCTTCGGTAGTCTGGCTTCGAGCAGTTCGCGCAGCATTCTTTGCCGGGTGGCGCGGTGTGCGTAGCGATGCTCGGCGCTCTGCGGAAAAGCTTTCACCATGGCAGTGACCCGTTCTTTCTGGTTCGGTTCAAGCGTCCCCACCCAGTCTTCGATACGCTCCAGCGACCGCTTCACGCGCTTCTTTTCCAGTGCCTCGGGGGTGCCGTCAAGATGTTCCTTGCGAAACTTTGCATTTTCTTTGGCGAACTTCGTGTCCATGGCGCTGAACTGGACTGGCTCCATGGTTCCCAGCACACCGGCCAAATCCCCAGCGACATAATGCATCAGCGCTTCTCTGCGTGCCTCCATCGCGTCATCCATCCAGTCCAGATCAGCCGGTTTGAGTCCGGCTTCGACGCGTCTGGCTGTTTCGGTACACAGCATGGCGTATTTCGGCAGTTCTTCCCTGCGGTGCCAGGCATGCACACGCCGCAAATCCCGCTCGAACTGCGCCTGCTGATGGGTGTTGAAATCGAAGTAATCGGTGACGACCCAGCGTATCGCCATATCGACATTGTTGTAGGCGACGGTGACGACGCTGCAGCCGCTCAGCAGCAAGAGCAGTAGCGGCAGCAACAGTTGACGCAGTGAGATCCTGGGAAAACGCATTATGGTAATTGCAGGCACAGTCTAAAATCAGTCATCACTTCTCATCCATTGCACCAGCAGGATCACTCCCAGAATGAATCCCAGACCCAGGATGGCCTTTACAAATTCCTTGGCGAACCAGAACACCATGGACTCGTATAAATCCACTTAGTCATCTCCTTTGCAGAAAGTTTGCGGGCACTCACTTTCGTGACCACCACCATAGCAGCAGCGACAGCAGTACCGACACCAGCAGACCGGTGGTCAACGGAAAGTAAAAACTGAAGTTTTCCCGCTCGATGGTGATATCCCCCGGCAACCGTCCTAGCGGCAGCTTCGACAGCCAGGGCCATGCCAGTCCCACCAGTAACAACAACAGGCCGAGCAGAATAAGCAGACGTTGCATAAGGGCTATCTGGCTCCACTACCGGGATTGTACCTCTTCTTCCTATCTGGGATTTTTCAGTAATTTTTCGGGCAAGAGGCGCGCATCTTCAGATCCGACTATCGGAAAAATCCCGCGGTTCTCATCATCAATGGAGAACTGTGCCTGCCAGATGCGGCCGCTGTCCTGATCCACCATCAGGAAGTTCCACATATTATCGGTCGGGTACAAGGTAAAACGCCCGTTCTTACCATCGGTTGCCAGCGCCTCTGTGTTGATCGGTGTGCGTGTTCGATTATTATCGTTGTCCACGCTGAACTGCACTTGCCAGAGGCGACCGGTCTGGGTATCGAGCTCCAGGAAATTCCACATGTTCCCCGTTTTGAACAGGCGGTAGCGCACCTCCAGTCGTTGTGGCGGGTCAGTCTCAAATTTCATTTTATCGGCAGCATACGCACTGAAAGTGCCGCCATATCCGATCCATACGGCCAGAATAATAGTGAGGTGAAGGTGGAGAAATCTCATGGGTTGTTTCCGTAGAAGGTGTCGAGCAGAATTTTACAGTTGATTACGCTTACAGCCGGCAGGAATCGAGCACAATGCGGCGGAGGATATGCAGCCGGCCGTGAAAGAAATGCTCCGCACCCGGGATTACCACTACCGGCAGTTCCTGTGGCGCGGCCCAGTCCAGCACGGATTGCAGCGGCACCACGTCGTCCCGGTCACCATGGATAATCAGCGTGCTGGCAGCGTGGCCGGCAACGGGCGGCGCTTTCAGCCGCTCCACCGAGGGCGCCACCAATACAAGTTTCTGCGGGTTGAGCCGTTGCGCTGCGTGCGCCTGAATTGCGCCGCCGAAAGAGAAACCCGCCAACAGCAATGGCAAATCATCCAGTCCGGCAGCAAATTGGCTGCGGATAGCCCCGACCACTGCCAGCACGTCCTCGATTTCACCCACACCATTAGCGTAAGTGCCGTCACTCTTGCCGACGCCGCGAAAATTGAATTTGACAGTGATAAATCCCAGTTCCGGCAAAACCTTGAACAGGGTATGCACGATCTTGCTGTCCATGGTGCCGCCATATAGCGGATGGGGATGAGCGATGACGGCTATGCCAGCAATGCCGCCGGGGCGGGCAGCATCCGGTTCAGCCAGCGCCGTTTCCAGCTTGCCAGCCGGGCCGTCGATGAAGAATTTCTGAGGAACGTTCACTGCTGCAATTGAAGAAAATAAGGTTTCAGATCTTCAGCCGCTCGACCACGCGGCCGTTTTTCAGATGTTCCTCGATGATCTCGTCAATGTCTTCCTTGTCCACATAGGTGTACCAGACTTCTTCCGGATAAACCACGATCACCGGGCCTTCGTTGCAGCGGTCCAGACACCCGGCCGTGTTGATTCGCACCCGCTTGCTTTTGCTGTCGAGTTTGAGCGCCTTGATGCGTTCCTTGGCGTAATCGCGCATCGCCTGGGCGCCATGGTTGTTGCAGCACAATGCACCGGCTTCGCGCTGGTTGGTGCAGAAAAATACATGGTAGCGATAGTGGCTCATGAAGATGTTCGAGGAAGTATTAGAATGAAGATTATACCCAAGTAAAGTCTGATGAATTCCACTTATGGTTCGACATGCTCACCACGAACGGACTTAACCAGACCTTCCCCAGATCAGAATGAGACATTACCCGCCGAGTGTCTGATCCTGATTCTTGAACCAGGTGAGTGCGTGCTCAAAATGCTGCGGATCAAAATCGGGCCAGTATTCATCCCTGACATAGAAATCCGCATAGACCGATTGCACCGGGAGAAAACCGCTCAAGCGGCGCCCTCCTCCCCAGCGTACGATCAGATCCAGCCGTGAAACCTCATCTGAACGCAGGCCGCCGTTTTTAAGCCCGGCCAGATCCCATTCCCAGCCGTAGTTGACGAGCAGATTGACTTTCATTCCGGCACCCTGGCGTTGGCGGAATTCTGTCAGCACCTTGGGGAATTGTGCCGAGGTTTCATCGCCGACCACAAGCAGCGCTGCTCCCCGGCGTGCGACCTCGAAAGCGAATGCAACGCAGGCCTCGCTGAATGCCTGTTTCTGAGCGGAGGGCCGCTTGGTATTGTCCTGGGTAAAGCAGTAGATGGAAGCTTCCTGAATACCGCATGCCTTACATTGCTCGTACAGCAGCAGCCCCGGGTTTATACCACAAGCATATCCGGCTTCTTTCGGCAGGCCCTGCTCCACGGCCCAGCGGCGATTTCCATCGGGAATGAAGCCGACGTGACACGGGATATTATTTTTCGCCATCGCAACCTCCATGCCGACATGCTGTGGAGCCATCCTGTACGTAGATTAGCATTAAATGTGCAAACGGTACCTAGTTAAAACCTCCGGTAGAGTGCCAGCAGATACGGCAATGCCAGGAGCGCCCATAGCTCGGCCAGCAAGCGGGTGAGGCCATTGAAATTCAACAGGTGGCCATGACGCCAGTCAAACAATTGCAGCACGGTCGCGGGTAATCCGTAGCCCGTATTTGACATGGTCAGCACAGTCCCCGTAATCAGGAAGGCTGCCATCAGCCAGATTCGGTCGCGTAGCTGCAGACGCAACGTCAGGGTCAGCAAGATCGCGGCGTAGCCGATTCCGACCAGAGATTCGGCGGACAGCCATTGGGATAGGGCCTCCGGTTTCAGCAGGGCTTGTGCGGCCAGCCACTTGATGACAACACAGACGACGAGAAAGATCAGCGCCGCAATCCACAGTGGTCGGGGCGGTTGCAGAATCGCCGACAGCAGTATGCCAAGTGCAAGCGTGTTGAGCAGGATCGCGATGGTTAATACCATATCGAAATGCGCTGGAGCAATAGAGGGGACTTGTCCCGACCAGACGCCCATTAACGGCAGCGAAGGGTTGGCCTGGATGAACAGCCACAATCCCAACAGCACCAGCCCCCAATCGGCGATGCGGCCTGATAGGAACCAGCGGTTTCTCCATAGCACCAGTTTCTGCATGAGGTGGGAGCGGCTGCCCAGAGAGTGGGCCAACGTGGCACCGGCCAGACTGCCGGCGGTGTTGGTGAGCAGGTCAGGGATTGAAGCGATGCGCCCAGGGACGAATACTTGCAGGGTTTCCATGCCAAGACTGACAGCGGCACCTGCAGCGGTAGCGGCCAGTATCAGTGCTCCGCCGCGCAGTCGGTGCAGGGAGAGCGCTGCCAGAAAACCAAGCGGAAGGTAGGCAAGGATATTGATCAGGACATCGAAGCGGGTGATGTAGCGCGGCCAGACAGTGAGAAAATGAAATACAGCGCCTTCCGGTGCGCGCCAGCCGGTGAAAGGTGACAGGCTGACATAGGCGATGAACAACACATAGACCGGGAAAATATATGTGTTGAGCCCGTAGCGATCTGGCTTGATGTGTTTCATGTTGGCTTTATGGCGCAGCGGTGCGACAGTGTCATTTTATGGCATATTTACAGTTGGCATGGAGCGGCGGCGGGCTATCAGAGGTTCCTTAGTTTTATTTCAGTCCACAGCCGGCTTAACAGCCGTCGCTGCCTGCGGTCGAGGTCCTGCAGCATTTCCAGCCGGGTGAGCAATTCCCGGTCGGGAAAGACCGCTTTGTTGTCGGCGATTTCCGGCTGGATGAACCGGATTGCATCCATATTGGGATTGCCGGAGCCGGTCAGGTTGGTGAGTTCCGCCGAGTTCTTTCCATCCAGCATGAAATTGATGAATTGATGGGCAAGGTCGGGACGTGCTCCGCTCTGATGCAGCACCATGCTGTCAAGCGCCAGCACGGCACCTTCTCTCGGTGTCGAGTAGCCGATGCTGAATTTGCGTCCAGTCTTTTTGGCATCAAGCGCCGCCTGGAACATGTCGTTGGAGTAGCCATGCGCCACCCATAGATTCCCCACAGCCAGTTCTTTGACATAACTGGTGTTGCTGAAAGCTGCCCAGTAGGGCTTGGCACGCAGGATCAAATCCCTCGCCTGCTGCCAGTGCTGTTCGTCGGCATCATTGACCGAGTAGCCCAGATACTTGAGCGCAGCCGCCATCAGCTCGCGCTGACTGTCCAGTACAGTCACGCGCCCTTTGATTTTTTCCAGATATTTCGGCTCAAAAATGATGGCCCAAGTGTCGGTGGGCAGCCCCAGTTCCTTTACTTTCTCCTGATTGAAGCCGAGCAGCGTGAGGGTATAAGCATAGGGGACGGAATATTTGTTGCCCGGATCGAATGCGCTGTCGAGATACGCCGGGTTGATATTCTTGAGGTTGGGCAACAGGGATTTATCCAGCGGCTTCAGTGCGCCTTGGCGGATCAGGGTATCCATGGCGTTGCCAGTGGGCACGATCAGATCGTAACCACTTGCGCCGGCCGCCAGCTTCGCCAGCATTTCTTCGTTGTCGGCGTAATAATCCTGCGCAAGCTTGCAGTTGCAGGATTGTTCGAAGCGCTGGATCGTTGCCGGCGCGATGTAGTTATTCCAGTTGAACAGATGCAGGACATTCTCACCGCTGGCAGCAGCGTTTTGTTGCTGGCTGCTGCAGCCTGCAAGCAGCAGCACTGCCGCCAGCAGCGCGGACAGTGCCGTGGAGCGGACGGGTACACTCATTATTTCGTTTCCCGGCGCAATATGCCCGAATCGAGCTTGGCGGCAATGATGATCAGGGTCAATGTGAGCAGCATCAACAGAGTGGAGATGGCGTTTACTTCCGGCGTCACCGCGACCTTGATCATGGTGTAAATCTGGATCGGCAGTATCGGTTCGCCCACGCCCTTGGTAAAGAAGGTGATGACGAAGTCATCGATTGAAAGAGTGAACGACATCAGCGCGCCCGCAACCACCGCCGGCATGATCAGCGGCAGCGTGATCAGGCGGAAAGTCTGCCAGGGGGATGCGCCCAGATCGCGTGCCGCTTCAAAGATGCTTTCGTCCATGCCTTGCAGCCGCGCCCGCACGATGATGGCGACAAAGCCGATACAGAAGGTGGTGTGCGCGATGATGATGGAGACCATGCCGAGCGTGAGGTTGAGCACCTGCAGAAAAAATAACAGCAATGCCACCCCCAGCAGAATTTCAGGCATCGCTACCGGCGTGAACACCAGCACCGGCAGAAATTTTAGCTTGTAGCGATGTATCGCCAGACCGGCCATGGTGCCGAGCAGGGTAGCAAGGAAACTTGCGCTGACAGCGATGATCAGTGAATTGCGCGCGGCAGTGAGCATTTCCTGGTTGTTGAACAGCGCTACATACCAGGACAGAGTGAAGCCCACCCACTCGGCGTTCAGCTTGGAATCGTTGAAGGAATACACCACCACGATGAGCAGCGGAATGTAGAGAAAAGCGTAAGCCAGTGCCGCCGCAGACCATAACCAGATATTGCTGCGCCGCATGCTTTATTTCTCCGGAATGGCGGCGGGCCGTGCCAGCCATGCAGCCAGTGCGGTGATGGCCAGTACTGCCAGTGTCAGCATGATCGATAGCGTCGAACCAAAAGGCCAGTCGCGGGTGCCGAGGAATTGATCCTTGATCAGGTTGCCGATGAGGATGTCGCCGGTACCGCCGAGTATGTCCGGCACCGCGAACATGCCCAGCACCGGAATGAATACCAGCGCCGAGCCTGAGAACACGCCCGGTAGCGACAGTGGCCAGGTGACGCGCCAGAAGCGCTGCCAGGCATTAGCGCCCAGATCCTGTGCGGCATCCAGCAATGCCGGATCGTGTTTCTCCAGATTGGTATAGAGCGGCAGCACCATGAATGGCAGATGCACATAGACCATGCCCACCAGTACCGCAAACGACGAGAACAGCAGTGTCACCGGGGCAATACCGAATGCGCCCAGCACTGTATTGATAAAATGGCTGAACACCGACTCGGGGCCGAGAATAATCATCCAGGCATAAATGCGGATGAGAAAGTTGCTGGCGAACGGCAGCACTACCAGCAGCACCATCAGATTGCGAAAACGTTTTTCACTGCGCGCGATCAACAGCGCCAGCGGGTAGGCCATGATGAGACAGATCAGCGTACTGGCTGCGGCGACAGCGAAGGATTTGAGGAAGATTTCGGCGTACAGGATATCGCTGAAAAAGAACTGGTAGGTTTCCAGGGTCAGACCATATTCGCCGTGGACTGCCCCTGCAGGCGCGGCGATGGGAGCCAGGCCACCGAACTCACCGGGAAAGCGCAGTGAAGTGAACAGCATGATCAGGCTGGGAGCAACAAAGAACACCAGCAGGAACAGCAGTGGCGGTCCGCTCACCAGCCATTTGGCAATGCGGTTTGCTTTGCTGTCGCCTTTAATCATTGAGAAAAGTGCCGGCATCATGCCGCCAGGAGACTGCTACCGGATCGCCCGCTTCGAAAAACTTGGCGCGCCCCGGTGCGGAATTGGGCAGCAGGGCTTCAATGCGTGCGCCATTGGGGAGTTCCACGAGATAAGTAGTGACGTCGCCCACGTAGAGGAAACCCTGCACCTTGCCGATGAAATGGTTTTTCAGCTCCACTTCCTCCGCGTGATGCGAAATCCGCACCTGTTCCGGGCGTATTGCCAGCACTCCGGTATCGCCTACTTTGACGTTTTCCTTGCTGGGGGCGGTTACTTCACCGAGTCCTGCTACACTGAGTTTCAAATGCGAAGGCGCGGCCTCCAGCACTTGCGCGTTCATCAGGCTTATTTTACCGATGAAGTCGGCAACAAAACGATTTCGAGGGAAACCGTAGATTCTGGAGGGTTCATCAAGCTGTTCGACCTTGCCCTGGTTCATCACCGCAATGCGGTGCGACAGTGCCAACGCCTCATTCTGAGCATGGGTGATGAACACGAATGTGACCCCCCTTTCTTTCTGCAGATTGATCAACTCGATCTGCATTTCCTCCCGCAACTTCGCATCCAGCGCTCCCAGTGGTTCGTCCAGCAGCAGCAGGCGCGGGCGATTGACCAGTCCCCTGGCAAAGGCCACGCGTTGCTTCTGCCCGCCTGACAATTCCTGCGGGAAACGGTTGCCGAAATTTGCCAGGCGCACGTCGTCCAGGGCTTCCCTGACCCTGGAGCTGATTTCAGCAGGTGTTGTGCCCGCCATCTTGAGAGGAAAGGCGATATTGTCCGCCACGGTCATGTGCGGAAACAGCGCGTAACTCTGGAATACGGTATGAAGGGGGCGTTTTTCCGGCGGGGTGCCGACCATATCCTTGCCGTCCAGCAGGATCTGTCCGGCGTCAGGCAGATCGAATCCGGCGATCATGCGCAGCAGGGTGGTTTTGCCACAACCGGAAGGTCCCAGCAGAGTAAAGAATTCACCCGCTTCGATACTGATGCTGACGTTGTCTACTGCGGTGAAATCGCCAAAGCGCCGTGTCACGTTGCGAATTTCAAGTAGCGCCATGATGGGTTGACCTAGCCTATCCCTGTCACCACATATGCCAGAATAATAATGTCGCCAACAGCAGCGCGAGCACAGACAGCAAACGACTCTGGCGTTTTTCTTCGATGAGCAATTCGGTCATTTTTTCTTCCAGCATCTGCGTGCGGTTATCGCTCAGGGCATGATGCAGCAGGCGTGGGAACTGTGGCAACAGAACTGCCCAGTTGGGTATTTCCTTGCCCAGGCGACGAACCAGTCCACGCCAGCCAATTTGGTCCGACATCCAGTTTTCCAGGTACGGTTTGGCAGTTGTCCATAGATCAAGATCAGGGTCGAGATCACGCCCCAGTCCTTCGATATTCAGCAGTGTCTTTTGCAACAGTACCAGTTGCGGCTGGATTTCCACATTGAAGCGGCGCGAAGTCTGGAACAACTGCAACAGCACGTGGCCAAAAGAAATTTCCTTCAGCGGTTTGTCAAAGATCGGCTCGCACACGGCACGAATCGCAGTTTCAAAGTCATCCACCCGCGTATTCTTCGGCGCCCAGCCTGCCTCGACGTGCGCTTGCGCCACGCGCTTGTAGTCGCGGCGGAAGAACGCCAGGAAATTCTGCGCCAGGTAATTCTTGTCCTCGTCAGTGAGCGTCCCCATGATGCCGAAATCGACCGCAATGTAGCGGCCATCGCTACCGACAAAAATGTTGCCGGGGTGCATGTCGGCATGGAAATAGCCATCGCGGAATACCTGGGTAAAAAAGATTTCCACCCCGACGCGGGCAAGTTTGGGGATGTCTATCCCCTGTTCGCGCAGTTTCGCCACGTGGCTGATGGGAATGCCCTTCACCCGCTGCATTACCATCACGTTGGAGTGGCAGTAATCCCAATAGACTTCCGGTACCAACAGCAGCGGCGAGTCAAGAAAATTGCGCCGCAACTGGCTGCAGTTGGATGCTTCGCGCATGAGATCAAGCTCGTCATTCAGGTGGCGCGCGAATTCCACTACCACTTCGCGTGGTTTCAGACGCTTGCCATCCGGCCACAAGGCTTCGACCAGCCAGGCACCGGTTTCCATCAAAGCGACATCGTGCGCGATGATCGGGGCGATGCCGGGGCGCAGTATTTTTACTGCCACTTCCGTGCCATCGTGCAGCTCTGCCAGATGTACCTGGGCGACGGATGCGCTGGCTATCGGCTCTGACTCGAACTGGTGGAATACTTCGCTGGCAGGTTTGCCGTAGACCTGCTCCAGCATGGCGAGGGCGATACTGGAAGGAAACGGCGGAACCTGATCCTGCAGCTTGGCTAACTCATCGGCAATATCTTCCGGCAGCAGATCGCGGCGGGTGGACAGCACCTGGCCGAACTTGACGAACAGGGGGCCGAGTGCTTCCAGTGCCAGCCGCAGGCGTTCGCCACGCGGCTTCTCCAGCCGCCGCCAGAATGTGGCAAGCTTGACCAGAGGTTGCAATGGATGCAAACGTCCCTGACCGAGAAAAAAATCATCGAGGCCGAAGCGGAATGCTACCGCGAGTATTTTGAGGAGGCGAAAGAAACGCATTTATTCCAGGTACGGCAATTTGTCTGTCGCCAAATATTTTTCTTGGATTTACAAAGGAGCCGTGTGGCTTAGTTTTTCCACGCGTTTTTCCAACTGCTCCGCATCATTACGTAATGCACTTACATCATCAATGAATTTGCGTACATAAGCGGGTTTGGCGAGCAGCGGTTGTTCTTCCGTCCAGTATTCCGCCAGCGTTTGCGACAGGTTGCGCAGGGTGTCAGTGTGCCACTGCAGCAGATTGTCACCAGCCTGCACCACGCGATGGGCGAGAATGTCACCCATGATGAGGCTTAAATCCTGTTCCGCATCCCAGTGCAGATTTTTGCCGATGTGGAGAAGCTCTTCAGCAAACGCGTTGTCCCCGGAAATATGGATGTTGCGGTAGGCGTCTGCGTCATGCGCCAGCAGGCGTGGCAGCAGACCCGGAACAAAGGTGAGGGTGGCGTCGGTCGCAGCAGCATCTGCCGCAGTCGCCACCTCGCCATTGGGCTGCACGATCAGGGCGAAGTCAACGAAAGGGGGAATGCAAAAACGTGCAGTCTTGCCGGCGCAAGGCTGCAGTCGTTTGCGCGCCCAGCTTTCTCCACGCAGCAGGTGGTTGAGCGGGGCTATCGCGACAGACGCCAGCATGGCAACTTGGGAAACCTAGGAAACTTGTTGAATTCCGGCCAGCAACCAAACGGATTTGGAATCCTTGAGATTTTTCTGTACATGCCAGATTTCATCAATTGCTTCCGCTGAGGCGCCGGGGGCTTCGCGCAATTGGCCGTTGAAGCGTACGCTGGCAATGGCTTGATCATCTGTGGTGACCACTTCCAGCAGCTCCGCATTGATCGTGAGCACTTCCGTTTTTTGTGGTTCGTCACCGCGTTCACTGATTTGCATGCTGATCTCGGCGTACATTTCTGGCGTGGTGTACTCGCGGATATCATTCAAGTCACGTGCATCGTTAGCTGCCTGCAGACGGATGAACGAGGTTTTGGCATTGCGCAGAAACGGTTCCACCTGGAAATTTGCGGGGATATTCGCGGCGCGGGGAACAGGTGCCACCGCTGCGGCCGCCCCTGTGCCCATTGCACCCGGCGTCACGCCGCTGTTACCGGTGTTGGTACCCATCCCGGAATACTGCAGCGGACGTGTCACCTGTTCCTGTCTAGGCTTGCGCATCATGCGCACGACAAAGAAGATTGCAGCCATCAGTGCAGCCAGCATCAGCACGTCCATCATATTGATGCCCTCGAATGCACCACCCATGAACAGTGCTGCCAGCAAGCCACCGGCGGCCAGACCGGCCAGTGGCCCCGCCCATTTGCTGCCGCCTGTCGCCGCCGCGGCTGCTGCTGGCGCTTGTGCCGGCTTGGGAGCAGCTTGCGGGCTGATGGATTGACGTTGCTGGCCGATACTCTTGCCACCGCCAAAACGTTTTGCTTCTGCATCAAAGGCGACCAGTCCGAAGCTGAGAACGGCCAGAGTCAGCAAGGTCAGTATTTTGTTCATGAAGATCTCCAGTGGTACGGTCAAAGCGGTGAGTATAGCACTATCGATTCATCTGGATGTCTCGTAAATTGCACCTGGATTCAGCCGCTAAAGGGGATGAAACGGGTGGTTTGCGCAGGTGCAAGATAAGGCGCAACGACCCGGAATGGGTACTGTTCTATTCCAGGAAATGGCAATGCGCTTTACGGATCGATTTGTTCAGGATTTCCCTTGGTAGAGCCATCCCTGCCGCACCAGCCATTTCTCGATTTCAACGGCGATCAGCACGACACCTGCTGCGCCGATGCACAGGGCAAGTTCGGCCATATCAAGCGGCTCGGTCTTGAAAATCGGATTGAGTGCGGGAAGATAAATCGTTGCCATTTGCAGCAGAAAAGTGGCGACGATGGCCAGCATCATTGGCCGGTTGGAAAACAGCCCGATGGCAAACAGCGATTCCTTTTCCGAACGGATCGCCAGTACGTGGGCGAGCTGAGCTAATGTCAGTACGGTGAACACCATGGTCTGCCAGTGTGCCGAGCCGGAGTGATAGGCCCAGTCCTGGATCAGCAAAGTGAGCGCGGCCATCAGCAACCCTACCCAGATCATGTGCTGCCACATGCCGTGCGCGAATATGCTTTCCTGCGGTGAGCGTGGCGGGCGGCGCATCACGCCGCGCTCCGCCGGTTCGGCAGTGAGTGCCAGCGCGGGCAAACCATCGGTGACCAGATTGACCCAGAGGATATGGATCGGCAGCAGCGGAATGGGCAGTCCCAGGAAAGGCGCCAATAAAATGATCAGGATTTCAGCGGAGTTGGTGGTCACCGCGTAGCGGATGAATTTACGAATGTTGTCGTAGAGGCGGCGACCCTGGCGTACGGCGTGGACGATGGTGGCGAAGTTGTCATCCAGCAATACCATATGGGCGGCTTCACGCGCCACATCGGTGCCGCCTTTGCCCATCGCGATGCCGATGTTGGCCGCCTTGAGTGCGGGGGCATCGTTCACGCCATCGCCGGTCATGGCGACGATCTCGCCTTTGTCTTGCAGTGCTTTGACGATTCTTATTTTCTGTGCCGGATCGACGCGGGCGTAAACCCGGATCTGCTCCACTTCCGTTGCGAATGCCGCTTGATCGAGTTGTGCCAATTCGGCGCCGGTCATCACGCCCCCGCCGCTATCGACCAGCATGCCGAGTTCGTGCGCAATCGCACGCGCCGTGGCAGGGTGGTCGCCGGTGATCATTACTGGCGTGATGCCGGCTGATTTGCACAACGCGATCGCTTCCTTCACTTCGTTGCGCGGCGGATCGATCAAGCCGACGAAGCCGAGAAAAACCAGTTCGCTTTCCAGTTCTGCCGGATGGAAGCTTACGGGCAGCGTCGACCAACTGCGGCAGGCCAGCGCCAGTACGCGCAGGCCGTCAGCCGCCATGGTTTCGGCGGTGCGCAGCAATGCCGCACGGTCGATGGTTTGCTCGCCGTTTGCGCTGAGCATGTGCTGGCATTGCGGCACGACCGCTTCCGGCGAACCTTTGGTGAAAGCCAGCACTGTTGCGCCGGTGCGGTGGAAAGTGGTCATGCACTTGCGTTCGGAATCGAACGGCAGCTCCTTGAGTCGCGGCATTTCCTGTTCCAGTAACGCCTTGTCAAACCCTGCTGCCTGTGCGGCATGCAGCAGAGCTGCCTCGGTTGGTTCGCCATGTACCTTACCGTGACGATCCAGATGGGCATCGTTACTCAGTGCCAAGGCACGGAACAGGGTGGACCAGGATTCGGCAGGTTGAGCTGATTGCAGACTGGTTTCCAGACGGCCATCGGCGTAGATGGCCGTCGCCTGCATCTTGTTCTGGGTGAGCGTGCCGGTTTTGTCGGAGCAGATGAAAGTCACCGAACCCAGCGTTTCCACTGCGGGCAGGCGGCGAATCAGGGCATGTTGCCTGACCATTTTGCGCGCGCCGAGTGCGAGCGAAATGGTCACCACTGCGGGCAGGGATTCGGGAATAGCGGCGACCGCCAGACTGATGGCGGTCATGAACATGAGCAGCAGCGGCTCGCCGCGGATGATGCCCAACACGAACACCATTACGCAAATTGCCAGTATTGCCAGCGCCAGTCTTTTGCCGAAGCGAGCCAGGCGGTTTTGCAGCGGTGTTCTGGTTTCCCCGGCCCCGCTGATCAGTGCAGCGATTTTACCAAGTTCACTTTGCATGCCGGTTGCCACCACCAGACCGCGCCCGCGCCCGTGGACGATGGTAGTGCCTTTGTATGCCATGCAATGCCGGTCGCCCAGCGGCAGATTGGCCGCTT
The DNA here is from genome assembly GCA_945860135.1 of Nitrosovibrio sp. Nv4. Taxonomy (GTDB): domain Bacteria; phylum Pseudomonadota; class Gammaproteobacteria; order Burkholderiales; family Nitrosomonadaceae; genus VFJL01. The sequence goes on along the minus strand of CAMAPK010000002.1, from coordinate 146,975 downwards.
CCACGGCAACGGTCTGTTTATCCACCGGGACCGATTCGCCAGTAAGCGCCGATTCGTCTATTTTGATCCGTGCTGTTTCGATGATGCGCAGATCGGCTGGCACCAGATTACCTGCTTCCAGCAGCACGATGTCCCCCGGAACCAATCCTGCCGCACTGATACTTTCTACCCGGCCGTCGCGCAACACGCTGGTGCTGGCCTCGGTCATGCGCTTGAGCGCGGCCATCGCGCGCTCCGCACGGTACTCCTGCACGAAGCCAATGACGGCGTTCAATATCACAATGACGACGATGGCGACGGTATCTTCCAGATCGCCAACCACGCCGGAAATAATCGCCGCCGCCATCAGCACCAGGATCATGAAATCGGTGAACTGGTCGAGGAACATGCGCCATGGCGGGCGGCGGCGTTTTTCGTGCAGCGCATTCGGACCGAAACGTGACAGCCGCCGGGCTGCTTCGGCAGCGGTTAAACCAGCCTGGGTGTTAACTTCCAGTTGAAGCGCGGCTTCATCCGCTGACAGCGTGTGCCAGGAATGTTGGTCAATATTCATGCTCAAACAGTATCCAGGTATTGAGAACATACAGCAGGAACATGCCCAGGTTCACCAGGTGATCCGCAGTACGGCGCGCCCTTGCGGACGGAAAACAAGATCCACGATCACCCGGAATGGCAAAGAAAGTAGCCAGCAACATCGAGTCGATTGAGGACGTGGACAATCCGGGTTTTTGGGCAATGATATCGTCGTAGCGGGAAAGGCAACAGCCGGCTTCTGGCAACAGCATGGGTGGTGGCGCTACCGGAGAGTAGATCGATGATCTCGTAACTGCCAACATGCATAAACGGCTTCTCGGCGGTTTGGCATAATTCACTATTTCAGGTTAGCACTATTTGCCACAGTTGTTCCAGAACCCTGCCGTTTACCACGTGCCAGCATATATTGGGTATTGCACCTGGTACGTCGTCTTGTTATCAGCATAGCCCATATTTCACTCCAGATTTCCTTCAGCACATACGAAGTGGAGTTGCGCTGCCGCTAACCGGGTTCCTGTGCATTTATTGTGGGAACAGGATAATTACCACCAAGGTCTTGGTGCGATTGAGTGCTCATTGAAATCCAACTATCATTTACCTATGCTTCGATGATGTCGAGTCTGTTCGATACGAATATCTTTAATATCTATGCTGCATTTGGCGCGTTGTTGTTTGCTGCTAATCTCAATGTTTGCTCCGGACGATTGTAAAAGGATCGCGGATTGATGCAACATTGCTGGAGGCAGGCTGGTTTTCAATAAATATGGAGTTGTGGGGAACATAGACTATGGAAAAAATTCGACGCATTATCGCCGCCACGGATTTCTCGGCACGTGCCAACCGGGCGGTGCAACGCGCCGTACGCCTGGCGGTGGAGCATGGCGCGGAATTGCATTTATTACATGTGCTGCCAGTTCTTCCGCTTGAAGTTTTCAGGCACTTGGTGGTCGATACCCCTCTGGAAACAGAGCAGATGCTATACAACCGGATTAATGCAACGTTGCAAAGGTTGGCGGAAGCACTGGCCAGGAGTGGCATGATTGTCAGGCATCACGTTACGATAGGCAGGGCTCACATTGAAATCAATCGCTATGCGGAATTTCATCACGCCGACCTGATCGTACTCGGCGACCAGGGTGAAAACTTTGTTCAGGAGTTTTTTCTCGGCACCACCGTGTTCAAAACACTGCATAAGGGGCAATGTCCGCTGCTGATCGTGAAACAGGAACCGATGGATCAATATCGGCATGTGCTGGTACCGGTGGATTTTTCACCACCCTCCAGACTGGCGCTGCATATGGCATTGAAAGTTGCGCCGCAAGTGTCGATTCAAGTGCTGCACGTAGCCGAAATGCCGTTTGGGGATAAAATGTGGTGGCAGGCCGATTTAAGTGAGGAAACGGTTGAGCTCTGCCGTACCAGGGTGCTTGGTGATGCCCATCGCGCCATGGAGGAAATTATCGCTGATTGTGCGCCTGGCGATACTCGCGTGACTTCCAGCATTGAACAGGGCTACCCGCCGGCCGTGATTCAGGACAAAGCCCGGTCTCTCAATGCTGATTTGATCGTCATCGGTAAACGCGGAGAAACGGAACTGGACGAGGCGCTGTTTGGTTCTGTTACCAAGCATGTTCTCTATGAGACTGCATGCGACGTGCTGGTGGTCAGTCCAGAAAAACAGCCAGAGAAGCCAATACCGTAGTTGGTACGATGTTGCGTGACCGACATGATGCTTGCCCTGGATAGAGTCCATCAAAGCCTCGTTAACGTCCGGATAACCGAACTTTCCGGGCTCCCATCCGGAAATGCCGATTTGATGATAACAATACTCTTGACCATCAGGATCGGCAGGATGTAATGTTCGCCCTCGGTGGGTCGCAGAGTAACTTTCGAATTCGTATTTTTGAGAAATGAACTGGAGCGTAAAAATGAAACAAGTAACTTTGTTATTAGCGGCCATTGCAGTGGTAGGCTTGGTTGGCTGCACCAAGACTGATAATTACACGCCGGCGGCAACTGCCAGCGGCGAAGACATATTTAACCTGAACTGCACCAAATGCCATAAGCCGAATACCGATGGCAGCGTGATGCTGTTGAGCGCTGCGGTGGCAAATAAAGACGCCATTATCAAGAAAGTGCAGACAGGCAGCATGTCCATGGCCGCCTTCCCAAATATCACGGGCGAGCCGGCGGATCGTCTGGCGGAATACGTACTGGCAAACAGCAAGACCAAGTAATCAGTTGGCCAAGTAGAAACACCCGTAGTGCGGAGACCGTCACTACGGGTGTTTTAGCATCGCCCATGCTGGAACTGGCATGAGCGAACAGCCTGTTACCGGCTTGCCGCTATGCTTTCGGTTTTCTGCCGGGGGATAGTGGTGGTATATATCCCGCCACCCGATAGAGCATGCCCTCGCTTTTCTTGCCCTTCTCAAACCGGATCGAGTGACACATGATCAGTTCGCCGCTCGCGGTCAGGCTTGATACATCAAGGCGCACTTTCGCCAGTGGGATGCCTGTGTCATTAGCGATCTCCGAGTCGAGCCGTTCACCGTGTTGTTTCAGATATTGCAGAATTTCATGCAAAGCATGTACTCCTCTCATAAAGCGCTGCTGAATATAAAAACAGAAGTGCATCGGGCTGAGCCGACGCACCATGGCATCATTTTACCAGAAGCAGCGGCGAAATTACGCCTGCAGTGAATTCAGCCTATCTTGTTCAGCGGCACCCAGGAAACGGGGTGCTCCCACCGCGTGCTACCTGGCGCCCGCCTGCTTGAGCAGTTGCACCACCGCTTCGTGCCCATTCTGCGTCGCCGCAATCAGCGGTGTGTCGCCATTGCGGGTCTTGATGTTTACATTGGCCTTGGCGGCAAGCAGCGCTTGCACTATCTCGCGGTGGCCATTTTGCGACGCCACCAGCAGTGCGGTGATGCCACGGCCCGCATCGTCGTTCACATCAGCCTTGGCTGCGAGCAGCATCTTGACCTGGGAAAGATCACCCCGCCCGGCCGCGTTGATGAGAGGATGATCTCCGCCCGAATGCGCCCACGTGCTTGCTGGAATACAGCATAAGGCCAGCAGCATAGCCAGAATGTGCAAGTGTTTCCGTAAAACAGTCACTTCAATTCTCCTTTGCATGAATCCGTGCCTCTCGTCTTCTAGCAAAAAGAAAGGCAAAAAATCAATTATATAGCCTGAAGTATCCCCGGCGCTGGCGTTCCAGTCAAACGTAAATTCTTTGGAACCGGCTTGCCAGGAATGGTTCAATCGGGAATTCCGGCGTCTGTCCCAGCACGCTTGCCGCCACTACTTCTCCGGTGAGCGGCGCTGCCACGATGCCGGTGCGGAAGCCGCCGGTGGCATGGAAGAAGTTTTCCAGTTCCGCAGCAGCTCCGAGGATCGGCAGTTCATCGGGCGTGCCGGGCCGCAGCCCCGCCCATGCGCGCTTGAGCGTCACTTTGCGCAAAGCGGGTACGGCGCGGATCGCGCCCGCTGCCAGGCTGCACATGTCCTCGTAGCGGACTTCGGTATTGAAATCACAGTATTCCGTGGTGCTGCCGATGATGACCTCGCCGTGTGCTTTCTGCAGGATATAGCAGTCACGCGTGCTCAGGTTCGAGCGCAGCGTCCCCGGCCGCAGCGCCTCAGTGCAGATGATTTGTCCGCGCACCGGCTGGATCGGGATTTCGATGCCGGCGAGCCGGGCAATCTGGGCACCCCAGGCACCGGCCGCATTGACTACTGCGCCGCAGGCAATGGTGCCCTTGTCCGATTCGACCGCGACAATGCGTCCGTTGCTGCAGCGCAATGCGCGCACGCGTGCCTCGGCAAGGTAGCGCGCGCCCTTGGCGCAGGCTCCGCGCTTGAGTGCCTCGGTCAGCAGCATCGGATTCACCTGATTGTCGCCGGGGAAATGAATTGCACTGCGCAGGTCGTGAGTAATCAACGGATCTCTGTCGCGGATGTGTTGCGGTGCCCATTTCTCTACTGCTCCATGATCGCTGCCAGCCCATTCAATAATGCGGCTGGCATGGCGCTCCTGTTCCTCGTCATAGACCAGATACAACAGTCCGGTTGCTGCTTCGGCTTCGATATCGATTCCGCAAAGTGTCCGCAGTTCGGCCGCGAGCGACGGGAAGCGCAGATTGCTTGCCCACAGAAAATCCATGAGGGTGCGTGGCAACGGTGCCGGTCCGTCGCCGGCACCCTGTTGCGCGGTGTGCAGGATCACGCCGCAGCCGAGGCCTAGCGATTCGCCCAGCGACCAGAGTCCGCCAGCCGAGGCGGAAGTTGCGCGACCGGGAGTTGAGGCATCGAGCAGGGTGACCGAGGCGCCGCGCCGGGCCAGCGCAAAGGCGACGCTCGCGCCGATCGCGCCGCCGCCAATGACAACCACATCCGCAGTATTGGTCATGGCCGTTACTTGTCCCGTGGTTCCGGGGCAAGCGCCCCAAGTGTGATCGGCCCCAGCGGGGGGCGTGCGCTCGGCGGGCCGATATCCGCCAGCGAACATTTTGCTTCGGCCGCGACCAGACGCGACAGGAATGGCCAGCAGAAACGTCCCTGGCAGGCGCCCATGCCGGCGCGTGAAGTCATCTTGAGGCTGCGGTAGGTGGTTGATCCGGCGCATACGGCCTCGCGTGCCTCGCGCCAGGTCACTTCTTCGCAGCGGCAAACGATGGTGTCGTCGCGCACCAGCGACATGAGGCCCGGCTGCAGCGCCGAGATTTTGTCGAGTGCGCGTCGCAGAGGCTTCAGACGGGCGAGTTCTTGCTCGATCGAATCGCGTGCGGCAGCAAACGTTGCCTCGTCGATTGCGCCGAGAAACCGGGCAGCAGCCATTCCCGCAAGCTGTCCTTCGAGCGCTGCGACCAGGGAACCGGCAACACCGGCACCGTCGCCTGCAGCAAAAATACCGGCAACGCTGGTCGCGAGATTGCGGTCGCGTATCGGAATCCAGCCGCCGACGTCGGGACGCAATTCGAGATTGCATCCGGCCATTTGTGCCAACTGGAGGCGCGGCACAAAACCGTAGCCCACCAGCAGCGTATCCACTTGCTCGGTTTCGATGCGGTTGTTGTCGGGAAACCATTCCGCATCGACGGGGGCGTGCTCGACTGCATTGAGTTCAGTCTCGCCTTGGGCCGCGACGACGATACGGCCATAGCGCACCGGGACGTGGGCGCGGTCAAGCTTGCTGAGATAAGCGAGTCCTTCGGCGAGGATTTCCGGGGTGCGGAATCCATGCAGCGGCAGGCTGAGCCAGGCCGGACGCGATGATGCTTCCAGTACCGCGACCACGTGCACCCCCGCATCGACCAGTTGACACGCTACCGCGAGCAGGAACGGGCCGGTGCCGGCGAGCAGAACCCGCTTGCCGGGAGCGACCCCCATGGTCTTTATGAGTATCTGCGCTGCGCCCGGCGTCATTACCCCAGGTAATGTCCAGCCCGGGAAAGGCGGCACCAGTTCGTGCGCACCGGGGGCGAGAATGAGCGCCTGTGGCTGGAGCAGTTCAGTGTGTTGGTCAGGGGAGGTGACAGCAACGCGCAGTTCATCGAAGATGCCCCAGACGTTGTCACCGTTGCGTACTTGGATCTGCTGTGCGAGCTTCGCTACTTCGGCGCGCAGTTGCTCTCCGCGCGGATGCGGTGCTGGTGCGCGTTCCGGGTTGGTCGGTTTGCGGTAGATCTGGCCGCCCAGAGCGAAACCCTCATCGATGATGGTGCAACTGAGACCTTGCGTTGCAGCAGCAACAGCAGCACTCATGCCGGCGGGACCGCCGCCGATGATCACAATGGCAGGGGGGGTCATATTTGGTGCGCGACAACTGCCGCAGCTCCTTGCCCGGAAACGACGCGCATGCCAGGTTGCACTAGTGTCATGCAGGCGCGGACACTTTCCCGTCCGTCAATCTGCATCAGGCAATCGCAGCAAACGCCGATGCCGCAGAACAGCGAGCGCGGGGCAGCAGTGCGCGCTGTCACTCGTACATTCCGTCGGCCTAGATGGAACAGGGCGCCAGTAACAGTGAACCCTTGCGGACAGCGTACCGTCTGACCATTCAAAGTGAATTCTATTTCCATGATTATTATGCGTGAAGGGTACAGGCGCGATCGGCGCGGCTTGTGGCGATTTATGGGAGGCATATTCTACCAGACGGCAGCAGGCCCAGCGATCCGACAATTCTTGACCAGCAAGAGCGGCAGGATGTAATGTTCGCCCGTCCCGATTGAAAAGCGGCTGTGGAATTTCCCATCCTTGAATACTGATCCTGCCACACACGAACTTCTTCACGGCATCCTCAAGCAGGTCTCCCGTTCGTTTTATCTTACGCTCAACGTGCTGCCGGCAGGCGTGCGTGACCAGATGGGATTGTCATATCTGTTTGCGCGCGCAGCCGACACCATCGCCGATACCGATCTGATCAGCCGTTCCCGGCGGCTGGAGTATCTGAATCAGTTCCGGGCGCAGTTCAAGGGCGGCGAGATTCAATGGGATGCCATCCGGGAAATTCAGGCCGCGCTTCTTCCTCACCAGAAGGATTCCGCCGAGCACGTGCTGCTGCAGCGGCTGGGAGATTGCCTGAAATTGTACGAGCAGTATTCTCCCGGCGATCGGGAACGCATCCAGTGGTTGATGGAAGTGCTGCCCAGAGGGATGGAAATGGACCTGACCCGCTTTCCCGGCGAATCGGCTGCAGATCTCACGGCATTGGCCACACTGGAGGAGCTGGACCAGTACACTTACTATGTTGCGGGGTGCGTTGGAGAATTCTGGACGCGGATGGTATGTGCGCATCGGCCGGCAATGGCACAGTGGGATATTGCGCAGATGTCGGCCGTCGGCGTGCGTTTCGGCAAGGGCTTGCAGCTCACCAACATCGTCAAGGATATCGCACGCGACCTGCATCACGGCCGCTGCTATGTGCCGCAATCACTGCTGCGGGAAGCCGGACTGCAGCCTGCCGATCTGCTGCATGCGGACAGTCTGGAAAAATTCAGACCGGTGTTGCATCGGCTCATCGCGCTGGCGCTGGAACATCTGGAGCAGGGGTGGAGTTACACCATGGCGATTCCGTCTTCTGAAATCCGCCAGCGGCTGGCATGCATGTGGCCGATCCTGCTGGCCGGCGAAACACTGCAGCGTGTTGCGGCTGCGCCGGGGCTGCTTGATCCTGCCGTCAATGTGAAGGCTCCGCGCAGTGTGGTCTACCGCGTGATGGCGCTGACCATACTCACGGGTGCCAACGGGCAGGTGGCGACCGCCTCCTGGAATCGTCTCCGGGATTCTCTAAAATTTGTAACCGCGGTGTAGCGCGACCACGCCGGCAGCCAGATTGAAATACTCCACCCGCTCGAAACCGGCTTGCTGCATCAACTGCTTCAATTCTTCCTGCGACGGATGCACGCGGATGGATTCGGCCAGATAGCGGTAGCTGTTCTCGTCCTTGGCAATGAGCTTGCCCATTGCCGGCAGCACCTTGAATGAGTAGGTGTCATAAACGGGCTGCAGCGGTTTCCATACCTTGGAAAATTCCAGCACCAGCACGCAGCCGCCGGGGCGCAGCACCCGCAGCATTTCCTTCAGCGCCGCATCCTTGTGGGTCATGTTCCTGAGACCGAAAGCTACGCTCACGCAATCGAAATAATCAGCGGGAAAAGGCAGTTTTTCCGCATCGCACTGCGCCACCGATGCGGCCCTGCCTTCATCCAGCAGCCGGTCGCGGCCGATCGTGAGCATGGAATTGTTGATGTCGGTGAGCCAGACTTCGCCACTCGCGCCGACCTGCTCGATGAAGCGTGCGCTCAAATCAGCGGTGCCGCCGGCAATGTCGAGCACCCGGCCACCCGCTTTGACTCCGCTGGCTTCCACGGCGAAGCGTTTCCACCAGCGGTGCATGCCTGCCGACATGAGATCGTTCATCAGGTTGTAGCGCTCGGCTACCGAATCGAACACCCCCGCCACCTTGCGGGCTTTTTCTGTTTCGGGAACGGTATTGAAGCCGAAATGAGTAGTTTTAGTCATGAATATTTAGTTAAGGAACCACTGAATAAGTCCCACGCCGTCCCGTAGGGTTGCGGCAAAATCTGGCGCTTGCTGTGTTGCGCTCCTTGGCCTCGTAGACCGGCTACGACCTGCGTCGCGCGCCTTGCAATCATCCCGATTTTACCAGCAACGCGCTCCACGGAGGGCTTATTCAGTGGTTCCTTAAGGTTCACGGCTCGCACCTGCCTGTTCCATCCGCTGCAGGTAATGTTGCCACATTTCATCCTGATGCAGGCCGTAGTCGTAGAGCAGATCCCACGAATACAGGCCGGTATTGTGGCCATCGGAAAAATTCAGTTGAATCGCATAATTGCCCACCGGCTCGATGTGGTCGATATTCACGTCTTTCTTGCCGGTTTGCAGCACTTCTTGTCCGGGACTGTGTCCACGCACTTCCGCCGAAGGCGAATAGACCCGCAGAAATTCACACGGAATCCGGAAGGTTTTGCCATCCGCAAAAGAGATTTGCAATAACCTGGATTGCCGCTGCAGTTTTATTTCAGTAGCTTTGGGAGTGTCTTTGCTCAGCCCTGCCATGGCGACATTCCTTTAACGCGCTCCACGGAGGGCTTGTTCGGTGGTTCCATAACCATGCATGATAAACCAGCGCAGCCAAAACTAAAACCTTATCGCAGCATGGCGGGCTGTTTCAAATCACCGCCGCCTTGACATTCACGCCTGATCCGAATAGAGTTTTTGGAAATTCGCATGGGTGCAAGCATGATCATGTGTCGTTCCTTCAAGCAACAGGTTTGTCGGGTGTTGACCGGTATGTTGCTGTTTTCGCAGCTGGCCGTGGCTGCCTATGCCTGTCCGGGAATCTCCGCTGCCGCGCTGTTTGATCGAAATCAGGGGCAGTCCGTTGCCGCCGCCGCTATGGGTGAGCAGGCGAACAGCGTCACCCTGAGCTGCGAACAGATGGATCGTGCGCTACAGACGGATCGCACCACGCAGAATCTTTGTTCCGAGCACTGCAAGTACGGACAGCAAAGCGCGGATCGCGCTTCCATGCCCATTCCGCCGGCAGTGTTGCTCACCACGCTCTACACTACACCGTTGTTGTCAGAAGCTGCGATCCGCATCCAGCCGCTGGCTGCTTTAGAAGCATCTCCTCCCGCGACCTCTCCGTCGCACACTATCCTGCACTGCTGCTTCCGTATTTGATCGTCCCGCTGCTGCCTGTGCCGACAGCCTGACCGGCTGCTCAGCACACTGGCCGTGTTCGTCCGTGTCTGCGCGCTTTTGCGCGCATGTCCGGCAACTCACTGGCTTGTTTTCATTTGTCATCGGGAGAGATCATGTTTATCGGTTATTTACATTGCGCACAGCGAAGAACTTCGAAGCTGCGCAGCCTGGTCGGCGGCATTGCCCTGGCGCTGCTGTTGAGCGCCGGCGCACAGCAGGTTCATGCGGAACATGCGCTAACTTTCAATCAAGCCCTGCATCTTGCGCAGGAGCGCTCGCGGCAACTGGTTGCGCAGGAAGCGGCGGCCGATACCGCGCGCAATCTGGCGGTTGCCGCCGGGCGGCTGCCTGACCCGACTCTGCAACTGGGCATCAATAATCTGCCGATCAGCGGCATGGATCAGTTCAGCATCGGCCGTGATTTCATGACCATGCGTTCATATGGTGTGGCGCAGGAATTCGTGCGCCCGGAAAAACGTCAGGCGCGTGCGGCACGTTTCGAACGCGAAGCGGAGGGGGCCGAGGTGGGCCGGGATTTGGCGCTGGCCAATCTGCAACGCGAAACGGCGTTGGCGTGGCTGGAACGCTACTACCAGGAAGCAATCCGCGAATTGCTGATACGTCAGCGCGACGAAGCCAAACTGCAGATCAATGCGGCAGAAGCCGCTTATCGCAGCAGCCGTGGTGCGCAAGTCGATGTATTCACTGCGCGCTCGGCGGTTGCCCAGATTGAAGACCAGATCGCGCAGCTTGATCGGCAGGTTGCAATCGCCAAGACCATGCTTGCACGCTGGATCGGTGCTGCGGCCGAAGCCCCCTTGGGAGAAAAACCGGCAACCGAGATTGCTCATCTCAAGGAAGCGGATTTCGACACTCAACTCAATCATCACCCGGTATTGGCCGTGCTGGCAAAGCAGGAAGAAGTCGCCAGCGCCGACGCCGAAGTTGCGCGCGCCAATAAAAAAACCGACTGGAGCGTTGCGATGGCATACAACCAGCGCGGCTCGATTTACAGCGACATGGTGACGGTCGGCATCTCCATTCCGCTGCAATGGGATCAGAAGAACCGGCAGGATCGAGAGCTGGCTGCCAGGCTCGCAGTGGTCGAGCGGGTGCGCGCACAGCGCGAGGAGGCAGTACGCGCGCATATCGCTGAAGTGCGTGCCATGTTGCAGGAATGGCAAAGCAATCGTGAGCGCTTCATCCGTTATGACGAAACCCTGATTCCGCTGGCGCGCGAGCGCACCCATGCGGCATTGACCGGCTATCGCGGCGGTACTGGCACGCTGGCTGCCGTGCTCGATGCGCGCCGCAACGAGATCACCACCCGCATGGAACGGCTCAAGCTGGAACTGGAAACCGCACGCTTGTGGGCGCGGCTCAATTTCCAGACCCCCGCAGAGCATTCCGCTTCCTTGGATCACTGACACGGAGCAGCATATGAAAATCAAACCTATCATGCTTGTTCTGGCTGTTGCCGTGCTTGGGGCGGGCGGCTACGGTATTTACTCTGTGGGAATGAAGCGCGGCATGACCATGGGCGGCAGCGCTCCTGCTGCAGTTGCGGCGGAGAAAGCAGCGGACAGCATCGCAGCCGGTGAAGAGGCAACCCGCCGCCACATGCAGCAGGGCATCAAGGCGGGGGACGTGGACCCGCTGACCGGCAAGACCATACTCTTCTATCAGGACCCGATGGTGCCGGGCAAGCGATTCGATGCGCCGGGTAAATCGCCATTCATGGACATGCTGCTGGTGCCGATCTACGCAGGCGCCGATGCCGACCAGGGTACGGTGACTGTCAGTCCGCGCATCCAGCAGAACCTCGGCATCCGCACCGCGGAAGTGGTCAGCGGCTCATTGGCCCCGCGGGTCGAAGCAGTCGGCGCGATCGCCTACAACGAACGCGCACAGGTGCTGGTGCAGGCGCGCGCCACCGGCTATATCGAACGGCTGCATGTGCGCGCCACGCTCGACCGGGTGCACAAAGGCCAGGCGCTGGCCGACCTGTACGTGCCCGATTGGGTGGCCGCGCAGGAGGAATATCTGTCGGTGCGCCGCATGCAGGGCAGCGACCTGGAAGGGTTGATCGACGGCGCCCGCAGCCGCATGCGCCAGGCGGGCATGAGCGAAGAGCAGATGCGGCTGATCGAAAGCAGCGGCAGGATACATCCGCGCATCACGCTCACCGCACCGGTGGGCGGCGTGATCGCTGAATTGAGCGCACGCGAAGGCATGACCGTGCTTCAGGGAACGACCCTGTTTCGCCTGAACGGACTGGATAGCGTGTGGGCCAACGCCGAAGTGCCGGAAAGCCAAGTCGGTTCGGTGCATGTCGGCAGCATGGTCGAGGCGCGGCTGCCGGCGGTGCCGGAAACGGTGTTCAAGGGCCGGGTGCAGGCTATCCTGCCGGAAGTGAATCCCGGCACCCGCACCATCAAGGCCAGGGTGGAGCTGATCAATCAGAACGGTGCGTTGTCACCCGGCATGTTCGTCAATATGACGTTTGCCGCCACGGGCGGGCGCGAAGCCTTGCTGATTCCGAGCGAAGCGGTGATCCGCACTGGCAAGCGCAGCGTGGTGATGGTCGCGGAGGCCGACGGCAAATTCCACCAGGTCGATGTGGAAACCGGACTCGACAGCAACGGCCAGACCGAAATCCGGCGCGGGCTGCAAGCGGGGCAGAAAGTGGTGGTCTCGGGCCAGTTCCTGATCGATTCCGAAGCCAGCCTCAGCGCCACCGCCACCCGCCTGGGCGGCGCCCCGCCGCCAGCCGCTGATGCCACGCAACAGCATGTCGGCAGCGCGCGCATTGAAGCCATCCATCAGGATACGGTGACCCTGTCGCATGGCCCGATCGCCTCAATGGATTGGGGCGCGATGACCATGGACTTCAGGCTGCCGACGGCTGGCCTGCCGCGCGGGATCAAAGCGGGCGACCGGGTGCAATTTACATTCGTCATGGGCAGCGCAGGCCCGCAGCTGGTAGCGGTCAGGCCGCTTGCCGCAGGCGGGGAGCAGAAATGATCGCCGGCATCATCCGCTGGTCGATCGTCAACCGCTTTCTGGTGCTGCTCGCGGCAGTGCTGCTCAGCGGCTGGGGCATATGGTCGGTGAGCAAAACGCCGCTCGATGCATTGCCCGATCTGTCCGATGTGCAGGTCATCATCCGCACCACTTATCCGGGCCAGGCGCCGCAGATCGTCGAGAATCAGGTGACTTACCCGCTCACCACGGCGATGCTGTCGGTGCCGGGAGCAAGAACGGTGCGCGGCTTTTCCGCTTTCGGCGATTCCTTCGTCTATGTGCTGTTCGAAGACGGCACCGATCCCTACTGGGCGCGTTCGCGCGTGCTGGAATATCTGAACCAGGCGCAGTCGCGTCTGCCGCCGCAAGCCCGCACCACTCTTGGCCCTGATGCCACCGGCGTTGGCTGGGTGTTCGAGTACGCGCTGGTCGATCGCAGCGGCAAGATGGATCTGGCGCAACTGCGTGCGCTGCAGGATTGGTTTCTGCGTTATGAACTGAAGACGGTGCCCAACGTTTCCGAAGTGGCCAGCGTCGGCGGCATGGTGCGGCAGTACCAGATCGTGCTCGATCCGGCGCGGCTGCGGGCCTACAACATCACCCATGCGCAAGTCATCGCCGCCGTGCGCCGCGCCAACCAGGAGACCGGCGGCTCGGTGCTGGAAATGGGCGAGGCGGAATACATGGTGCGTGCTTCGGGTTATCTGCGCTCGCTCGATGATTTTCATCGCATTCCGCTGAAAGTCACCGACGCCGGCGTTTCCGTGCGCCTGGGCGATGTAGCGCGAGTGCAGATCGGCCCCGAACTGCGGCGCGGCATCACCGAACTCAACGGTGAAGGCGAAGTCGCGGGCGGCGTGATCGTGATGCGCTACGGCAAGAACGCGCTGCAGACTATCGACGCAGTCAAGGCCAAACTACAAGCGCTGCAATCCGGTTTGCCACCCGGCGTGGAAATCGTGCCGACCTACGACCGCTCGGGCTTGATCCTGCGCGCGGTGGACAACCTCAAGGAAAAACTGATCGAGGAATTCATCGTCGTCGCGCTGGTGTGCGTACTGTTCCTGTTTCATCTGCGTTCGGCTTTTGTCGCCATCGTTGCGCTGCCGCTGGGCGTGCTCACAGCTTTCATCGTCATGCATTACCAGGGCATCAATGCCAACATCATGTCGCTCGGCGGCATTGCCATCGCCATCGGCGCCATGGTGGACGCGGCCGTGGTGATGATCGAGAACGCCCACAAGCATCTGGAGGAGTGGGAGCACACCCATCCCGGCGAGACGCTCGGCGCTGCGCAACGCTGGACGGTGATCGGCGACGCCGCCGCCGAAGTAGGACCGACCCTGTTTTTCTGTCTGCTGATCATCACGCTGTCGTTCGTGCCGGTATTCACGCTGGAAGCGCAGGAAGGCCGCCTGTTCTCGCCGCTGGCCTACACCAAAACCTATGCGATGGCGGCGGCGGCCGGATTGTCGATCACCCTGATCCCGGTGCTGATGGGTTACCTGATACGCGGGCGCATCCCCGCCGAACAAAGCAACCCACTCACGCGCCATCTGATCCGGCTGTACCGGCCGCTGCTCGAACGCGTGCTGCGTTTTCCGAAAACCACGCTGGCCGCAGCCACCCTGATTCTGGCCGCGACTGCCTGGCCAATAACGCAACTGGGCGGCGAATTCATGCCGCCGCTTGACGAAGGTGATCTGCTCTACATGCCGTCGGCATTGCCGGGGCTGTCCGCCGGCAAGGTGGCACAACTGCTGCAGCAGACTGACCGGCTGATCAAGACCGTGCCCGAAGTTGCGAGCGTGTTCGGCAAGGCCGGGCGGGCGGAAACCGCCACCGATCCCGCGCCGCTGGAGATGTTCGAAACCACCATCCAGTTCAAGCCGCGCGAGCAATGGCGGGCAGGCATGACCCAGGACAAGCTGGTGGCGGAACTGGATCGCATTGTCAAAGTGCCAGGTCTTGCCAATGTCTGGGTACCGCCGATCCGCAACCGCATCGACATGCTGGCCACCGGCATCAAGAGTCCGGTGGGGGTGAAAGTGGCCGGCGCCAATCTGGCCGAGATCGACCGCATCACCGCCGCGATCGAACATGCGGTGAAGAAAGTGCCGGGCGTGTCTTCCGCGCTGGCCGACCGCCTGACCGGCGGGCGCTACATTGACGTGAACATAAATCGAGATGCGGCGGCGCGCTTCGGCATGAACATTGCCGACGTGCAATCGGTGGTGGCGTCCGCGATCGGCGGCGAAAACATCGGTGAGACCGTCGAGGGCCTGGAGCGTTATCCGATCAATCTGCGTTATCCGCGCGAACTGCGCGATTCGCTGGAAAAATTACGGCAGTTGCCGGTGGTGACCGAACGCGGCGCGCAGATCGTGCTGGCCGATGTGGCGGAACTGGTGATCGTCGATGGCCCGACCATGCTCAAGTCGGAAAATTCGCGCCTGTCGGGCTGGGTGTACGTAGACATTCGCGGGCGCGATCTGCGCTCGGCGGTGGTGGAGATGCAACGCGCGGTGGCGGCGGAAGTGACCATCCCGCCGGGTTATTCGATTTCCTGGTCGGGGCAGTTCGAATTCCTCGAACGCGCCACTGCCAAGCTGATGCTGGTGGTGCCGCTCACGCTGTTCATCATCCTGCTGCTGCTGTATCTGGTCTTCAAGCGTTTCGACGAATCCCTGCTGATCATGGCGGCAATGCCGTTCGCATTGATCGGCGGTTTCTGGTTGCTGTATCTGCTGGGGCACAATCTGTCGATTGCGGGCGCGGTGGGCTTCATCGCGCTGGCGGGAGTGGCGGCAGAATTCGGCGTGATCATGCTGTTCTATCTCAAGCATGCCTGGGACAAGCGATTGGCCGCATGCAAGAACAGCGACACCGATCTGCTCGATGCGATCCGTGAAGGTGCAGTGCTGCGCGTGCGGCCCAAGGCGATGACGGTCGCAGTCATCCTTGGCGGGCTGCTGCCGATCATGTTCGGTTCGGGCACCGGTTCGGAGGTGATGCAGCGGATCGCGGCGCCGATGATCGGCGGCATGATCACCGCGCCGCTGCTGTCGATGTTCGTGATTCCGGCGGTGTATCTGCTGCTGCGCCGTCGGCGTTAATGCGCGATCACCGCCGCTTCGATTTCGGCAAAAGTCTTGGCAACTTCGCTGGACGGAATGGCTGCCCCCAGTTGTTTTTCGATTTGCGTCGACGAAAAAATGCCGCACACCACCGGCTTGCCGTCAGCATTATTTTCTATCACCAGCGTGTGCTGCCGTCCGCTCTCGCGCAAGCTGGCGATCACATGACCGACTTTGGCATGCTCTACCGCGCCGATCGGAATCGCTTCCATCTGCTCCAGCGGGGTCATGATGTCCGCGACCAGGATCTCATTGTGCTTCACCCCCCGCTCGCGTATGAAGCGCAGCGGCTTTTCGCCGAGAATATCGGATGCGGTGATGATGCCGCCGAGCGCGCGATCCTGATTCAGCACCAGCAATGAACGCACGCCGCGCAATATCATGAATGCGTTGGCCGCTTCCATGGTCACCTGCGGCTCGATTACAGCGGCATAAATCTGGCGCAGATCGGTCATCACTTCGAGGGCCGGTGATTCCAGCGTGATGGACTTGGGTGGAGCAGGACGGGAGATGTGTACAGCTCCGGTGAGGCGCTGTGTGGTAAGGACGTGGTAATTGGGCATGGTGTAAACCTCCAGCGTGGGTGGATGGGATGCACTTGTAATGAAAGGATGGAAGTTTCCGACCGTCCTTGTGATTGACTCTACGCGCAACAGAATGCAGGGTCAATGCAATCATAGTACATGCAATCGCAGCATGCAGAGAGTGGATCACACGGAAGTTTGCTAGAATGCATTCAGACTTTTTTATCCGGATAATCATGCGCCCGTTCCGTAAAAATATTGGTTGGAACTGCCGGCCGGTGCTGCTGGCCACGTTCAGCTTGTTTGTGCTCGGCTGCAGTGCTCCGCCCATGGCGGCACCACTGCGTCCGGAAGTGAATGTGTTCATCGGCGAGATGGTCGAGCGGCACGGCTTCGAGCAGGCCGGACTGGCGCGCATCTTCAGGCAGGCGCAATTTCAACCGGCCATCATCCGCGCGATTTCCCAGCCGGCTACAGCGCGGCCCTGGCATGAATACCGGCCGTTGTTTGTCAATGCGCGCCGCACTGGCGGCGGAGTGGCTTTCTGGAACAGCCATGCGGCGACGCTGCAGCAGGCGCGCAAGGAATATGGCGTTCCCGAGGAAATCGTGGCAGCAGTGATCGGGGTGGAAACCATCTATGGCGCGCAGACCGGCAAGCATCGCGTGCTCGATGCGCTGGTCACACTCGCATTCGATTACCCCCGCCGCGCCGAATTTTTTCGCGACGAACTGGAGCAGTATCTGTTGCTGACGCGCGAGCAGGGCACGGATGCATTGCAACTCCGAGGCTCGTACGCGGGCGCGATCGGCATTCCGCAATTCATGCCCAGCAGCTACCGGCGTTACGCCATCGATTTCGATGGCGACGGCAAAAAGGAATTATTGCACAGCCCGGCGGATGCGATCGGCAGCGTTGCCAATTACCTCAAGGTGTTCGGCTGGGAGGCGGGACAGGCCGTGGTGGCGCGCGCGCAGATCAGCGGCGAAGGCTATCAGGAAGCGCTGGCGGCGGGCATCAAACCCAGCCTCACGCTGGCGCAAATGAGGCAACTGGGGGTCACGCCGCAGGCGCAGGCAAGCGGCCTTGCCGACGACCGGCTGGCGGCACTGTTCGTGCTGGAAGGCAAGGATGGTCCGGAGTACTGGCTGGGTTTCAACAATTTCTATGTCATCACCCGCTACAACCGCAGCACTTATTACGCCATGTCGGTGCTGCAATTGGCCGAAGAAATTCGCGCCGCAAGAAATTCCGGCAGCGGCTTTTAAGGTTGGCCGTGACCTAGGAACTGGGGAATGCCACCACGTGATCGGCTTCCAGGCGGATGCCGATTTTCTCGCCGATGGCGTGATTGTGGTGGCTGGGAACCAGCGACAGCGCGCTGGCGCCGCTCGGCAGGCTTAGCGTGTACAGGATATCGGCGCCGCGAAAAGCCTTGTGCAGCACCACTGCCTGTAGCGGGCTGGCATCATCGTGCACGATGTCATCCGGGCGCAGCAGCACGTCCACCTGGCAACCCTTGCCGCACACCTGGTCATTCGGCGCGCACTGATGCGGAATGTCCGCAGTCAGAATTCCCAATTCGATTTCCACCCGCTGCGGGTCCAGCACCCTGCCGGGCAGGAATACGCCCTGGCCGATGAAATCCGCGACGAAACGATTGGCGGGACGGTGATACAGATTGTAGGCGCTGTCCCATTGCTGAATCTCACCGCGATGCATGATGCCGATCTCGTCGGCAATGGCGAAAGCCTCATTCTGGTCGTGCGTCACCAATATGGCGGTGGCATTCTGGCCCTTGAGGATGTCGCGCACTTCCAGGCTCAGGCGTTCGCGCAGGCTCACATCCAGATTGGAGAAAGGCTCATCCAGCAGCAGCAGATCGGGTCGTGGCGCCAGTGCGCGCGCCAGCGCCACGCGCTGCTGCTGGCCGCCGGACAGTTCGTGCGGATATTTATTGGCCACATCGGCCAGGCCCACGGTCTGTAGCAATTCAGCCACGCGCGGCGCCCGTTCGCTTTGCGGCAGGCGGTGCAGGCCGAAGCCGATGTTGGCGCTGACGGTGAGATGCGGAAACAAGGCGTAATCCTGAAACACCATGCCGATGTGGCGCTGTTCCGGTGGCAGGAAAACACCGCCGCCGCTCACCTTGTTGCCGTTCAGCAGGATCTCGCCCGCCAATACCGGCTCGAACCCGGCAATGCAGCGCAGCACCGAAGTCTTGCCACAGCCGCTCGGCCCCAGCAGGCAGCCGATCCGGCCTTTCTCCAGCGCCAGCGACAAATCATTCACCACCAGTTGCTGGCCGTAGGCTTGCCGGATGTTTTTCAGTTCAAGCAAAGGTTGCATCAAGGGTGCCTCTAATGATTCGCAGTATTGTGACGAAATCCGGATTATTAGGGAAACGCTGATTTATTCAGTCCGTTCGGGCTGAGCTTGTCGAAGCCTTTGTCAACATGCTGATTATATGAACAGCATTTCGACAGGGATCTCCTGAGTTTATCGATGGGCTCAATGCGGACGGTTTTAATCAGCGTTTCCTTGGATTATTTTTCCGTTTGCCGCATGAACAAAATGATCGGCACCAAACCCGCCAGCACCAGCGCCACCGCCGGCAGCGCGGCCTGTTCCCAGGCGCCTTCCGCAGTCATTTCGTAAATTCGTACCGCCAGCGTATCCCAACCGAACGGCCGGGTCATCAGGGTGATGGGCATTTCCTTCATCACGTCGACGAACACCAGCGTGGCGGCGGTGAAGATGCCGCTTTTCAGGATCGGCAGATGCACCTGCCGCAGCATCGCCCAGCCATTCAGCCCCAGGCTCATCGCGGCTTCGTCGATGCTGCCGGTGATGCGCTGCATGGCGCTGTCGATCGGGCTGTGGCTCACCGCGAGAAAGCGCGTCATGTAGGCGAGCAGCATGATCGCAAGCGTGCCCTGGATCAGCAGTCCGGTCTCGATCTGGAATAGTTGCAGCGCCATTTCCGCGAGCCAGTTGTCCAGCCCGGCCAGCGGCACGAACATGCCCACTGCCAGCACCGTGCCGGGCAGGGCGTAGCCGAGGGTGGCAATGCGCACCGCATTGCGCGTGGCTGCATCGGGATGGCGTCGCGCCGCGTACACCAGCAGCAGCGCCACCGTACAGGTCAGCAGCGCGGCCAGCGCGGACAGCAGCAGCGAGTGCCACAGAAACTCCAGATAGCGCGCATCAAAATCCTGCGCGAAACTGCTCGCCGCCCAGATGCCCAGTTGCCCGACCGGCAGCAGGAAGGCGAAGAACAACGTGCCCAGGGCCAGCGCGGTTGCCGCTGCGGCGTGCCAGCCGCTGAGCGTGATGCGGGCAGCGCGCGCGCTCTGCTTGCTTTCGGCATAGCGCATGCGCGCCCGCACCTGCTGCTCCACCACGATCAAGGCAAAGACGATGACCAGCAGCAGCGAAGCCAGTTGCGAAGCGGCCGACAGCGAGAACATGCCGAACCATGCCTTGTAAATGGCCGTGGTGAAAGTGTCGTAATTGAACACCGCCACCGTGCCGAAATCCGCCAGTGTTTCCATCAGCGCCAGCATCACCCCGCCCGCGATCCATGGCCGCGCCATCGGCAGCGCCACTTTGAAGAATCCCTGCATGCGGTTGTAGCCCAGCGACTGCGCGGCTTCCAGCGAACGCTTGCCCTGCGTGAGAAAAGCATTGCGCGCGAGCAGATAGACATACGGATAAAACGCCAGCACCATCACCGTGATCACGCCCAGCCGTCCGCGCACTTCCGGAAACCACGCGTCCGGCCCTAGCCACGAGCGCAATGCGGTCTGCAGCGGGCCGGTGAAATCGAACAATCCCAGCATCACGAAGGCGGTGACATAAGCGGGCACCGCGAGCGGCAGCAGCAACGCCCAGGAAAAGAATTTGCGCCCCGGAAATTCGCACACGGCGGTGAGCCAGGCGAGACTCACGCCCAGCAGCGCAGTGCCGCTGACCACGCCCAGCGCCAGCCAGAAAGTATTGAGCAGCAGGCCGGGCAGGGTGGTTGCGACCAGGTGTTGCCAGATATCGCTGGCGGGGGCGAAGAACGAGGACAGGACGGTGCCGATCGGAATCAGCACCAGCGCGGCCACCAGAAACGGGATCAAGCGCCAGCCGGATGCGGGGCGCCGGCTCGAAGCGGGCAAGCGGGAAAAACCGCTTAGCGTATTTCCATTCTGCACCGCAACACTGAGCGTCTCATCCTTCACTCTCGCTGCCTTAGCGGTAGCCTGCCCGATCCATCAGCTTGACCGCGGCTGCCTGCAATTCACCGGCGGTGGCCACGTTCATCGGGTTCTGCTTGAAGCTGCCCCACGCGGCGACCACTTCATCCGGCTTGATTCGGGGATTGACCGGATATTCCATGTTCACCTCGGCGTACAGGTGTTGCGCTTTCTCCATCGACAGGAATTCCAGCAGTTTGATCGCCGCCGCTTCGTTCTTGGCATGCTTGGTGATACCCGCGCCGGAAACGTTGACATGCACACCGCTGCCGGCCTGATTGGGCCAGAAAATTGCCAGCGGCGACGCGGGATTCTTTGCCAGCAGGCGCCCGTAATAATAGGTATTGACCAGCGTCACGTCGCATTTCCCGGCGGCGACAAATTCCATCGCGCGGGTATCGTCGGACAGCGGATCGGTGGCGAGATTGGCGACCCAGCCGCGCACGATCTGCTCGGCTTTGGCTTCGCCGTGCTCGGCGATCATCATCGCCACCAGCGACTGGTTGTACACCTTCTTGGAAGAGCGCAGGCACAGCCGCCCTTTCCACTTCGGCTCGGCCAGATCCTCGTAAGTGGAAAGCTCGCCGGGCTTCACTTTCTGCGTGTTGTAGACCACGGTGCGAGCACGCACTGACAGCCCGAACCACTGTTTCTGAGGGTCGCGCAGATGGGCCGGGACATTCGCATCGAGCGTCTTCGATTCCACCGGCTGCAGCAGCCCTGCGCGCGCGGCTTCCCACAGGTTGCCCGCATCCACCGTGATCAGCATGTCGGCCGGGGTATTCTTGCCTTCCGCCTTGAGGCGCGCGAGCAGAGCGCCTTCATTGTCGGTGACGAATTTCACCGCAATGCCGGTGTCCTTGGTGAAAACATCGAACATCGGCTTGATGAGTTGCTCGATGCGCGCGGTATAGACCACCACCTGCTCCGCATGGGCGGCAGGGGCGGCGAGCAGCACGGCGCAGCACAGCGTTGCGGCAAGATAACGGCTAAAGCGAGGTGTCAGCATTTGCATTTACTCCAGAGCGAATCAACAACGAAATCAACGGCGCAAGCCCTGATTTGATTATATACGAATGATAATAGTTATCAATAAGAATCTGGACGGCAGGGTCAATTGTTGCATGTGCCAGGGGGAATTTAAGGCCACCAGCATTGCATATGCTACGATGCGCAGGACAATTTCAATGATGCAAAAGCAGAGGCATACGCGACAACATGGCCATCAAGAAATCCGAACTCTATAGCTCCCTCTGGTCCAGTTGCGATGAACTGCGTGGCGGCATGGATGCCAGCCAGTACAAGGATTATGTCCTGGTGCTGCTGTTCATCAAGTACGTCAGCGACAAATACGCAGGCCAGCCTTACGCCCCGATTACCATTCCCGCAGGCGCGAGCTTCAAGGACATGGTCGCATTCAAGGGCAAGAGCGACATCGGCGATCAGATCAACAAGAAGATCATCGCGCCGCTGGCGAGTGCCAACAAATTGTCCGACATGCCGGACTTCAACGACTCTACCAAGCTCGGCGATGCGAAGGAGAAAGTTGAAAAGCTCACCAACCTTATTGCGATTTTCGAGAACCCTGCGCTCGATTTTTCCAGGAACCGCGCCGAAGGCGATGACATCATCGGCGATGCCTACGAATATCTCATGCGGCACTTCGCCACCGAGAGCGGCAAGAGCAAAGGCCAGTTCTATACGCCTGCCGAGGTCAGCCGCATCATCGCGCAAATCATCGGCATCCGCGATGCTAAGACCAGTGCCGCCACCACGGTGTACGATCCAGCCTGCGGATCGGGCTCACTGCTGCTGAAGGTGAGCGACGAGGCCGGCACAGCGGTCACGCTTTACGGGCAGGAGAAGGATGCCGCCACCAGCGGACTGGCCCGCATGAACATGATCCTGCACAACAACCCCACTGCGCTCATCGTGCAGGGCAATACGCTGGCCGATCCCAAGTTCAAGGACGGCCAAGGTGGAAATGATTCGCTCAAGACCTTCGACTACGTTGTCGCCAATCCGCCGTTTTCCGACAAGCGCTGGAGCACCGGCCTCGACGCGCTGCACGACCCTTACGAGCGCTTCCAGCACTTCGGTGTGCCACCCAATAAACAAGGAGACTACGCCTACCTGCTGCACATCGTCCGCTCGCTCAAGAGCACCGGCAAGGGTGCGTGCATCCTGCCGCACGGCGTGCTGTTCCGCGGTAATGCCGAGGCCGACATCCGCAAAGCGCTGGCGCGCAAGGGCTACATCAAGGGCATCATCGGCCTGCCCGCCAACCTGTTTTATGGCACCGGCATTCCAGCTTGCATCGTCGTCGTCGACAAACAAGACGTGGCTGCCCGCAAGGGTGTCTTCATGATCGATGCCAGCCAGGGTTTCATGAAGGATGGTCCCAAGAACCGCCTGCGCGCCATGGATATCCACAAGATTGTCGATGCCTTTGCGCGTCAGGACGACAGCGAACCTAAATATGCGCGCATGGTTTCGTTCGCGGAAATCGAGAAGAACGAGTTCAACCTTAACCTGCCGCGCTACATCGATAGCCAAATGCCGGAAGACCGGCAGGACATCGAAGGCCATCTCAAAGGCGGCATTCCCGTGGCGGATGTTGAAGCGCTCAAGTCGTACTGGGACATCTGCCCGAAACTGAGGGCCACGCTCTTCAAACCCACCTCGACCAATGCGCGTCCCGGCTACCTCGATCTTGCAGTGGACAAGGCCGCCATCAAGACCGCCATCTACCAGCACCCGGAGTTCACCACTTTCATCGCCGGCATGAATACCCACTTTGCTGCCTGGCGCGGGCAGAGCGCAGTTGCACTCAAAACGCTGCAACCCGGATTCCATCCGAAAGACCTCATCGCGCAAATGTCCGAGAGCCTGCTCAGCTACTACACCGGCAAGCCGCTGATCGATAAATACGACGTGTATCAGCACCTGATGGACTACTGGGCGCAGACCATGCAGGACGACTGCTATCTGATCGCTGTGGACGGCTGGAAAGCCGAGACCTATCGCGTCATCGAAACGAAGAAAGGCAAGGATGACAAACCGGGGAAACAGGTAGACAAGGGTTGGGTCTGCGACCTCATTCCCAAGGCCCTCATCGTTGCCTGCTATTTCGCCAAAGAGCAGGCGGCTATCGACCAACTTGCCGTGGAACTCGAAACTGTCAGCGCCAAACTTGCCGAGCTGGAGGAAGAACACGGCAGTGAGGAGGGAGCGTTTGCCGAACTCGACAAGGTGAACAAGGCCAATGTCACGGCGCGCTTGAAAGAAATAAAAAACGATAAAGATATGAAAGACGAAGCCGCCGTGCTGAATGACTGGCTCAAGCTCAACAATGAGGAGACCGACCTCAAGAAGCGCCTCAAGGAAGCCGAGGCAGCGCTCGACGCCCTAGCCTATGCCAAGTATCCAAAGCTCACCGAGCCCGAGATCAAGGCGCTGGTGGTGGACGACAAATGGCTCGCCGCGCTGGATAGGGATATTCACGGCGAGATGGACCGCATCAGCCAGGCTCTGACCCGGCGGGTGAAAAATTGGCCGAACGCTACGAAACCCCGCTGCCGCGCATGGTCAGCCATGTGGCCGACCTGGAAGCGAAGGTGAGCCGTCACCTGGAGAAGATGGGGTTCGCATGGAAGTGAGGGAGCCGAGCGCGAAGTATCTTGCGCGTCCCGGTTATAAGCAGACCGATCTGGGAGTTATACCACGAGACTGGAACGTAGTGCCGATGGGACAAGTTAGTGAATGCCTAATCGGCCTGACTTATAGCCCGTTTGATGTCCGCGACTTCGGAACTCTTGTTTTGCGTTCTTCGAATATTCAGAACGGAAAACTGGCGTTTGATGACAACGTTTTTGTTGATATGGATGTTCCCACGCGAGCTATCACGCGAAAGAACGATATCTTGATTTGCGTACGGAACGGTAGTCGTCAACTAATTGGGAAATGTGCGCTGATCGATGACAAGACTGCTGGCAGTGCCTTTGGCGCATTTATGTCGGTGCTTCGCAGTGATTCAGCCAAGTTCCTATTCTTTCAATTCCAATCCAGTATACAAAAACGGCAAATCGATGAGGTGATGGGTGCGACCATCAATCAAATCACAAATAAAGATATGGCGGCATTCAAGGTGATCTGGCCATCCACCAAAGCCGAACAAGAAGCCATCGCCGAGGCGTTGAGCGATGTGGATGCCCTGATCGAATCCTTGGATCAACTCCTCGCCAAGAAACGCCAGCTCAAACAAGGCGCCATGCAGCAACTGCTCACCGGCAGGAAGCGCCTGCCGGGCTTCAGCGGGGAGTGGGAAGTGAAGCGGTTGGGGGATGTCTGTCGAATCACGACCGGCAAGAAAGATGTTAACGAAGGGAATCCCGAAGGCCAGTTCCCGTTCTTCACATGTTCAAGGTCTCATACTTTCAGTGATTCATACTCGTTCGACGCGGAAGCGATCTTAATTGCCGGGAATGGTGAAGTTGGAAATCTCCACTACTTTAAGGGCAAGTTCGAGGCTTACCAACGGACCTACGTCTTGTCGCAGTTTTCCGCGCATGTCGGTTACTTATGGCAGCAGCTGAGTGCGTATCTGGCTGACTCGCTGGGCCTTGGAAAAATTGGATCATCAATCCCCTACATCAAAAAGGAGAACCTTGCCGGCTTTGAGTTCAAGAGCCCGCAAGATGAGGCCGAACAAACTGCCATCGCTGCCATCCTCTCCGACATGGATGCCGAGATCGCCGCGCTGGAAGCCAAGCTCGCCAAAGCCCGCGATCTAAAACAGGGCATGATGCAGGAACTGCTCACCGGGAGGATACGGCTGGTATGAAAGAGCATCAGCACATCGAATGGAAATCCTCGTGGCGCGACGAGTACCTGAAATGGATCTGCGGTTTCGCCAATGCCGAGGGCGGCACGCTGGTGATCGGCAAGAACGACCGCGGCGAGGTGGTGGGCGTCGCCAATGCGAGAAAGTTGCTGGAAGATATTCCCAACAAAGTGCGGGATATCCTGGGCATGGTGGTGGCGGTGAATCTACGCAGCGAAAACGGCAAGGACCTGCTGGAAATCGTGGTGGAGCCATACCCCAGCCCGATCAGTTACAAGGGTGAATACCATGTTCGCAGCGGCAGCACCAAGCAGCAACTGAAGGGCGCGGCGCTTGACCGCTTTTTGCTGGGCAAGCTGGGGCGGCACTGGGATGGCGTGCCGGTGCCCCATGTGTCCATGCAAGACTTGGACGCGCGTGCCATTGAGCTGTTTCGCAAGCTGGCGGCGAAAAGCGGTCGCTTGAGCGCTGAAGCTTTGGCTGAAAGCGATGCGGTGCTGGTTGAAAAACTGCATTTGACCGAGGGGAACTTTCTCAAGCGGGCGGCCACGCTGCTGTTTCATGCCGACCCCGAGAAGTACACCACCGGGGCCTGTGTGAAGATCGGGTTTTTTCGCACCGACTCTGATCTTCTTTACCACGACGTGATTCAGGGCGACCTGTTCACCCAGGTGGAAAAAACGCTGGACCTGATGTTGACCAAGTACCTGCGCGCGGGCCTTTCGTACCAAGGCACGCAGCGGCTGGAGCGCTTGCCGGTGCCTGAGGCGGCCTTGCGCGAGGCTGTGATCAACGCCATTGCGCACAAGGACTATGGCGCTTTGATACCGATTCAAATCAGCGTCCATGCGCACAAGCTGATCATCTGGAACGCGGGTCAATTGCCGGCGGATTGGTCGCTGGCGCGGCTGATGGGCAAGCATCCGTCGCAGCCCGCCAACCCGGACATTGCCCGGGCTTTGTTTTTGGCCGGCAAGATTGAGTCTTGGGGCCGTGGTATTGATCTGATTCGCAGCGCGTGTCTTGAACATGGCAGCCCGGCGCCGCGCTTTGATTGCGATAGCGCGGGGTTTTGGGTGGAGTTCCCGTTTCCGGAGCTGAGCGCGGGTGAAAAAACTTCGGTGAAAACTTCGGTGAAAACTTCGGTGAAAACGCCGGTGAAAACGCCGGTGAAAACGCCGGTGGAAATCCTGCGGCTCTTGGTGGCCAACCCGACCATGACGCTGGCCGAGGTTGCCGCCGCAATTCAGAAATCGCCGAGCGCTGTCGAACGGGCCAGCACCAAGCTGGTGAAAGAGGGCAAATTGAGGTACGTTGGCCCGCAAAAGGGCGGCCACTGGGAAGTGTTGAAATGAACCCTGTCGGCCAGCCCGAACGCACCACCCAGAATCGCGTCATCGCCCTGTTCCGCGACGAACTGAAATATCGCTATCTGGGTGACTGGACTGACCGCGACGGCAACAGCAATATCGAGGAAGAATTACTCACCGCGTGGCTAAGCAAGCGCCATTCTCAGGTACAGATCGGCGTGGCACTGCACAAGCTGCGCACCGAGGCGGACCACCACAACCGCACGCTCTACAGCAACAATCAGGCGGTCTACAATCTGCTGCGCTACGGCGTGCCGGTGAAGGTCGAGGCAGGCAAGGTTACGGAAACCGTGCATCTTATCAACTGGCAGGAACCGGAGCAGAACGACTTCGCCATCGCCGAGGAAGTCACGCTGCACGGCAACCACGAGCGGCGGCCGGATCTGGTGCTGTATGTCAATGGCATCGCCGTGGGCGTGCTGGAGCTGAAGAACAGCCGCGTCTCCATCGGCGACGGCATCCGCCAGTTGCTTTCCAATCAGCAGAAAGAGTTCAACGAGTGGTTCTTTTCCACCGTGCAGATCGTGTTCGCCGGCAATGATTCCGAGGGGCTGCAATATGGCAGCATTGGCACGCCGGAGAAGTATTTCCTCAAGTGGAAGGAAGACGAGCAGGACAACAGCCGCTTCAAGCTGGACAAATACTTGCTGAAGATGTGCCGCAAGGAGCGGCTGATCGAGCTGATGCACGACTTCGTGCTGTTCGACGGTGGCGTGAAAAAGCTGCCGCGCGCGCACCAGTATTTCGGCGTCAAGGCTGCGCAGGCGCAGGTGTGGCAGAAGAAGGGCGGCATCATCTGGCACACCCAGGGCAGCGGCAAGAGTATCGTGATGGTGCTGCTGGCCAAGTGGATACTGGAGAACAACCCCAACGCCCGCGTCGCGATCATCACCGATCGTGACGAGTTGGATAAACAGATCGAGCGCGTTTTCATCGAGGCGGGTGAGGCCATTCAGCGCACCCGTAGTGGTCGCGATCTGATGAGCCAGCTCGGTCAGGCCAAGCCGCGCTTGCTGTGCTCGCTGGTACACAAGTTTGGCCGCAATGATGTGGACGACTTTGATGCCTTCATCAAGGAACTGGAAGCCCAGCCCAGCTCGACAGTGGGTGAGGTGTTCGTGTTCGTGGATGAATGTCATCGCACGCAGAGCGGCAAACTGCTACCGCGTGATGAAGGCGATGATGCCTAATGCGGTGTTCATCGGCTTTACCGGCACTCCTCTGCTCAAGAAGGATGCACAGACCAGCCTGGAGGTGTTCGGCGGTTACATTCACACCTACAAGTTCAGCGAAGGTGTCGAAGACGGAGTGGTACTCGATTTGGTTTATGAAGCGCGGGACATTGACCAGCGGCTGACGTCTCAACAAAGTGTGGATGAGTGGTTCGCGGTGGTTACCAAAGATTTGAATGACTGGCAGAAGGAGGAACTCAAAAGTCAGTGGGGCACCATGCAGAACGTGCTGAGTTCCGAATCACGCATGCGAAAGGTTATTCAGGACATCATTTTTGACTTCAAGAAACGTCGTCGCCTCAGCGATGGACGCGGCAACGCTATTCTGGTGGCTTCCAGTATCTACGAGGCATGCAAGTATTTCATCCTGTTTCAGAAGACGCCCTTCAAGGGCAGGTGCGCGGTAGTAACTTCCTACAACCCGCTAGCCAGAGACGTGACACTGGAGGAAACCGGCGCGAACACCGAGACCGACAAACAGTTCATCTACAACACCTACAACGAGCTGCTGAAGGATGTCGATGCCAAGCCGGGTATGACCAAGACCGAAACTTACGAGGAGTTGGCCAAAGAGCTGTTCACCAAGGAACCGGCGAACATGAAGTTGCTGGTGGTGGTGGACAAGCTGCTCACCGGCTTCGATGCGCCTCCCTGCACCTATCTCTTGTATGATCGGAATTGTTCAGATTTTAGTTGAAGGTGCAAGTAAGATCATTGGTTCACTGGGGAAGCCGTGCGCTCCTGAAGACAGACTGACCGTCTGAGCTTGTGTGTAGATTGGCTCCCCGCCCTATTCGCCAATACCGCGGAGTATCCCAGGCTTCGAGCCTGTATTCGCAAGGATGGTAGGCGCTTATGCAGGGTCGGGGAACCGGTGATCATTGTATCTCAACCTCATTCCGGGATTCATCATGACAACTAAAACGATCGTACCAACAGGAACCCCCACACCGGTCTTTGCGGGCATTGATGTGGGTGCCGCAGAGCTGGTGGTGGTGATACGCAAAAACGGCATCTCCATGAAGGCACAGAAGTTTGCCAATACCCCGGCGGATCGGCTGCGCCTGGTCAAGCGGCTGTCCCAGTTCCCGGGCGTGACCGTGTGTCTGGAGGCCACCGGCGTGTATTACCTTGATTTAGCGCTGGCACTGGCGGATGCCGGGGTGCGGCTGATCGTGCTCAATCCCAAGGCTGCGCATAACTTCGCCAAGGTGCTGCTGCGCAACAGCAAGACCGATGCAGTGGATGCCGACACGCTGGCGCAGTACGCCGAGCGCATGCCTTACCAGCCTTGGACGCGACCCGCCGCTGAGGCGCTAGCGCTGCGCAGCCTCTCGCGCCGTATCAACGCCCTGACCAAAGAGAAGGTAATGGTCAAGAATCAGCAACACGCGCTCAGCTTCAGCCCAGAGACGCCCAAGGCGGTGCAGCATGACTTGAAGCTGTCCATCGCGCAGCTGGAGAAGCGCATTGAGCGCCTTGCGATGGAAGCCAAAACATTCATCCAGGCGTATCCCATGTTAGCGCGCCCGTTCGCCTTGCTGCTCACGGTCAAGGGCATCGGTGAGACCAGTGCCATCGCCTTGCTGGGCGAGTTGATGCTGTTGCCAACCGGGCTGACTCACAAGCAATGGGTCAAGTTTGCCGGACTCGATCCGCGCCATTTCAAGTCTGGAAGCAGTGTGGACAAGCGCACGCGCATCTCCAAGGCCGGCAACCGCTATATCCGCCAAGCGCTGTATATGCCCGCCTTGAGCGCCAAAGCGCATGATCCGCATGTGAAAGGTTTCTTCGTACATCTGACTGCCAGCGGCAAAACACCGATGCAGGGGGTGTGCGCCGTCATGCGTAAATTGCTGCATGCGATTCATGGCATGTTCGCCCACAACCAGCCGTTCGATAATTCACGATTTTATGCGCTTCCCGCATGATGCAGAAAATCAGAAAATAGTGTTGACGGCGAACAGAGTATCTACCATTTACATCGAACACCGACCCCGGCAAAAGTATTAAGAGCGATGGGGTTGGCTGCATCAGCGGAATCAATCACTTGATCGGCTTTCCAAAATGCCTCTTGGTCCGCAACCACCGCAAGACTAGATTTTCATCAAGCTCCGGATCGCCCAGGAGAAAATGGGGCCGCCTAGCAGCCACCTGCCCATAGTGGCCATTTTGGAGTCCATGGGCAATGCATGACGTACTGGGGGATTCACTGCTGTAGCCGCGTCGAGTATCGCCCTGGCGATGATCTCCGGGCCAGGTGCTTTGGGTTCACCCGCCACAAAGCTATGAACACCGTCGAGAAGTTTCTGGTAGGCTGGCGGGTGCGCCACGGCCTCAAGTAATACAGACTGCCTGGCGCCAAACTCCGTCTTGATGAACCCCGGGGCGATCACTACCACATCGATCCCAAACTCCATCACTTCGCCGCGCAAGGCTTCGGACAAGGCCTCCACCGCATGCTTGGAAGCAGCGTACCAGCCAAACCCCGGAATTGATATTTTCCCCAGGATTGAAGCGATGTTGATGATGCGCCCAGACTTCTGCCGCCGCATATGCGGCAGGACTGCTTGTATTAAGCGTGCATAGCCGAAGAAGTTGACTTCAAATTGCTGATGGGCCGCCTCCATTGAGACACATTCGATCGCACCCAACTGGCCATACCCGGCACCGTTTACCAGCACATCAATCCAACCCTTGGTTGCGATCACATGATCTACTGCCGCTCGAACACTCTCGGTATCGGTAACATCCAGCCGAACGGGCTCTATCTGCTCGCAACGCATCTGTTCCAGTCGCTCCATGCGCCGCGCCATGGCAAATACATAGTAACCATTGGCAGCAAGCAGCTCAGCCGTGACCTTTCCCATGCCACTGGATGCCCCTGTAACCAATGCAATTTTCTGCCTCATATTTCATGCCTTTGACGGTTGGTGTTCGCTCAATTTTCTACTACACGTGGTCATGTATACATGAATACCCTATATGAATAGGGAAATCTCACCGGTCGCGTCGTCCCGTCATCCTGTTGAACGTAATGTCAACAGCGGAGGAAGTCTAGAAAGTGTCTAACAAATCAGGGGAGATCCAAGCGAAGCTGCCCCGTCTGACGTAGCCACTCCACAGCATCGGCCGCTGACTCTCGGATCGGGCGGGGGGTGAGACCCAATTCCGCGAGGCTGTCGGAATGATCAAAATGCATGAGCCGGCGAGCCAGGCGGACGCCGGTCACGGTGGCCTCGGGGGGTTGACCGCTCACATGATCAGCCCAGAATTCGTTCAGATATGCGGCAGCCAAACCAACCGGGTAAGGAACTCTCCATCGAGGTATGGGAACGCCGGTCAACTCCGACAGAATTCTCAGAAGCCCCTCAAGTGTGAGATTCTCTCCCCCCAAAAGATAACGCCGGCCGGGACGGCCACGCTCCAGCACGCGAATCAGACCGGTCGCCACATCACGCACGTCGATCATGTTGAGGGTACATTCCATCATGGCAGGTAGCCTGCCCTGACAGAAATCCAGGATCAAGCGTGTCGGCGGAGAGAGCCTGCGATCTCCCGGCCCCACTGGCATGGTCGGGTTGGCCACAACAACCGGGTATCCGGCCCGGGCTTTTTCCATGGCCACGTTTTCCGCCCGCAGTTTGGACAAACAGTAGGGGCCAACCGCATCACTCTCAGAAATCTCTATGTATTCATTGATAAGTTCAGTCGCACCCGCTCTGGTCAATATGCTCTCGGTGCTGGTGTGCAAGATCCGTTCCGCTCCGGCCTCGATCGCGGCTTCCAGAACATTGACCGTCCCGATGTGATTCACTGCGTCGAATTCTCCACGGTCGCGAACCCACAGGTTGGGATTGGCTGCCAGATGATAGACCCATCGCCCCCCTCGTAAAGCTTGGGCTACCGTGTCGCGGTCCCGAATATCAGCAAAAATCACTTCGACTTCTGCCGGTAAATGTTCCACGTTGACCCCCGGAAGCTCAATCACACGAACCGATTGACCGGATTCGATCAACTGCCCCACCAGATGACTGCCAATGAAACCAGCGCCACCGGTCACGATCGTGACTTGGTTCATATGTCTCTGTCGGACTCCGTGTGGGAACGATACTGCTTTGAGGACAGCAGAACCAGGACAGGAAAGTGAATTCTTTCCAGTAACCGGACTCATCTTCTCGGGTACACCGGTCTTCCAGTCTAAGTGAAAAACAAGCGTTTGATTTAGAAAATTGATAAAACTGACGAGTGTTGGCAAGTATTAACGAGTACCATTTGGAATAATTTCAATAAAAATCTGAACACTCTTCCAGGAGTACCTGTTTTTGTTTCTGCCACAGCATTGCCAACACCGTGTATTCAGTTCAGATTACAACAAAAGCAGTTGTGCTGGTCCGCTATTTTGACAGGTCATGGCTTGCGGGCCTATCGCCTGGCATTTCAACAGATCGCATTCAATTTCCGCGGCTGACAGCGGCTTGCTGAAATAATATCCCTGGTAGCGCTTGCATCCCTGCCGACTCAGAAAAACAAGCTGTTCCTCGGTTTCCACGCCTTCGGCGATCACTTCTATCTTCAAACTGCGGGCCATGGCAATGATGGCCTTGATAATGGCAACATCATTTGGATCAGTGGCAATATCGCGTACAAACGAGCGGTCAATTTTCAACGTGTCGATCGGATAGCGCTTCAGATAACTCAAACTGGAGTAGCCGGTACCAAAATCATCCACTGAAATCTCTAGTCCCATTGTATTTAATTGCCGCAACATCTCGGCCGTTTTCTCGATATTCTCCACCAGCATACTCTCGGTGATCTCCAGGGTCAGGCAACACCCATCCACCCCGGTATCCGCCAGGATCCGTGCAATATCCACCACCAGCATCTTGTGCCGGAATTGCCTGGCCGAGATATTGATTGCCAGTTTCGGTACTTCATAGCCTAGCCCCTGCCACCCCTTTATCTGCAAACATGATTGCCGCAGTACCCATTCGCCGATCGACACGATCATTCCGGTCTCCTCAGCCAGCGGAATGAAGGTGGACGGAGGAATCAACCCTTGTTCTGGATGCTGCCAGCGCAGCAGTACCTCTATGCCGGTCAATTTACCGCCAGGCATGTCGATCACCGGTTGAAAATGCAGCAGCAGTTCATTGCGCTCCAATGCGTGGCGCAAATCAATCCCCAACAAGTGCCGCTCCAACGTCAATTTGTTCATCTCCGGCGCAAAGAAATGATAGCTATTACGTCCGCTCTCCTTGGCATGGTACATGGCGATGTCGCTGTTTCTCAGAAGTGCCTCCACGTCATCCCCATCAGACGGGAACAGGGCAATGCCGATGCTGGCGCCAATGTGCAGCTCCTTGCCATTGATCTGAAAAGGCTCGATCAATACATCCAGTATCTTCTGCGCCACCGCTTCCGCATTAAAGGCACCGGCGATATTAGGTAGCAGCACGATGAACTCATCTCCGCCCTGGCGCGCTACCGTATCTTCATTGCGTACGGTAGTGGTAAGCCTTAATGCCACTTCCTTCAGCAGCGAATCGCCCATATCATGTCCCAGCGAATCGTTGATGACCTTGAAATGATCCAGGTCAATGAACAGCACCGCTGCCTGCTCCTGGCTGCGGCGGTCATGAGCGAGAGCTTGCGTGATGCGGTCCCTGAATAAAGTGCGATTGGGCAGACCAGTCAATACATCATGGGTCGCCATCTCCACGATGCGTTGCTCCGTCTGTTTGCGTTCGGTGATGTCGTGAGATACGACGACCACATACGACGCTTCGTCCTGGCCGTTTTTGATCAGTCCGCTATTGGATTCCATATAGCGAATGTCGCCATTCGCCAGCGCTAACCGGAATTCCATCCGACGACCGGTACCGGATTGCACAGTTTCCTTGAATGCCTGTTTGATACGCTCCCGGTCATCTGGATAAATCTCGACAAAGGAATCCGTGCCCTTCAAAGCCTCAGTGTCGCCAAAGAGTCTGGCATATGAGGGATTGTTATAAAGCCGCCGTCCTTCCAAATCGAGGACCGCGATAAAGTCGTCGACATTCTCGGTAATCATGCGAAAAAACTCTTCCTGCTCACGATGCTTCTCTTCCACTAATTTGCGCTCAGTGATGTCGCTCAGGACAATGCGAATCACCGAATTGCCAACATCAATTCTCTGGTGCATGCAGTGCAACTGCGCATAAAAAACCGTGCCATCGCCACGATGCAGCGCCAGCTCCACATTGCTTTGCTCGTCATGTGTTTTCGTGCTCAAGAAATGCTGGGTCCAGCGATCCTGATCTTCAGCAATGACGAAAGAAGTGAAGTGCTTGTGCAGCGATTTCTCTCGCTCTACTCCCAAGAGCTGGGCACTGGTGAAGTTTATCTCCGAGATCAGACCGTCGGATGTGAGGGTGAGATAGCCGACTGGGGCAAATTCGTAGAAATCGACATAGCGATCGTGGAATTTCTCCAAGGCAATCTTGGATTGACGCAGGGTCTCGTTCTGCATCTCCAGTTTGATCTGTTTCACCTGAAGTTCATGCAGCAGCTCCTCAATCGGGCGCGAAGAGGTGTCAGTCAGTTGAGCGCAAGTGAATTTCCCGGCTTCCGACGGAAGCCTAGAGCTACTCTGCTCCCGATCTGATGGGTCCGTGATCATTCCGCCTTCTATATGGAGCAAGTCAAGACGCATTTCGTTCTGTCCGATGCTCAAGGATTGAGCGCACGTGTTTTCACGACGTGACCATTCTCGATGTCCGGGCGTTTCAGGGAGGGATAAGTAGTTCTGCACATGGACGAATATCCATGAGGCAGTCCCGCTACCCTAGTTTCCCTTAGGCCGGTGACTTTGCGCCCTTATCTTTCGATAAGTTTGCCGAGTTACTGCACGCTAGCCGATTTCTTCGATTAAGTCAATCAATTTTCTGCCAGGTATAATGACCATTAACGAAAAAGATGAGTCTGCAGGATATTGAGGACATGATGCGCTACGCCGTGCAGCACGGATTCGCTGACTGACTTCTTTCCGGAGACAGTCTGTCTCATATTTCCTTCAGCCACAGGAGAATACCGGGCAGGAACAAGAAAGGTGGAGTTGCCATCTTTCCAGACCAGCACGTATCCGTCAAACTCCGCGCTTACAACACCACGTACAACACAAATACAATGAACTGTCCGGGCAAACTGTCGTCACCTGATCTAGGTGACTCAAATCAGCATGAAATATCTTCATGTAAGAAACTCTAGTAAAATGCACACGGCAAGGCCGGTTCAAGGGAGAATGTGACAAGCTTGACGATTACAGGCAGTAATAAAACATGCGGGCAACAATTCGCAGATTTCCCAAGGAAATACATCCCCCCATAAAATCGAGCCATGCAAGACCGGACCACCTAATTTTATTTACTCTCGAAAATAGCCCGTGAGAAAACTAATCATTGCGTTAATTGCTTGTGTACCCATGGTGTGCCATGGGCAGCAAGATCTTGAGCTAATTTGTGTTGGCGAGAGCGTATATACAGGGTCAGATGGAGATCCGAATAAAGAATCGATGACCCAGACCTTTTCCTTTATTGGTGGGAAGCTACACGGCTTCATACCTTGCCACTGGTCAGATGAGATGATTATTTGTGACGCCGAGAAAGTAAAAAGCGGCACTTCGTTTACTGTTACCCAAACCAGCATTGATAGATTATCGGGAATTGTGACTGATATTTCTGAAGGCAGGCGAGGCGGAGCAGTCACCTTTACAGGCCAATGCTCACCCGTCCAACCAAGGTTCTAGACACTCATTGCCTAATTACTCCAATAGACACAACCAAAGGGGCGCTGCTCCCCTGGTTGCGAATATTATCTGGTTCAGGCCTTGGTGCTGATAGTGGTACCAGTTTTCTGACCCTCAGTGTTAACCGTGGGAGCGGTGGTATGCGCTTCGGATGAAGCGCCAGTATTGCTGCTTTTGTCTTTGTTGCTCTCTGGCTTCTCCACAGTGCGGTCTTCTGCGCTTCTCTGAGTACTGTTAACTGGTGGAGATCCTGTTGCGGAAACGGAGTAAACGGAATCAATTGCCATGAACACCTCCTGCAGTTTTAGAAATAGCGGGCAATCTGACCGCCTACATTGATTATCGGCCTCTGTTGCACTTCCTTAAGGGTAAAATGAAAATAAATTATCATTATCTGGAAAATTCATATAATAATGATTTCTTTCAATCAGTTATTGTCGCAATAAGCAGCATGAAAATATCCTGCAAACCTCCTTCTTGATTTTTGGATTGAAGCTTTACATGTTGATTGTATTGATAAATAACAAACAGGCAGCCATATGGCACTTAAAGCAACTATTTTCAAAGCCGAGCTGCAAATAGCCGATATAGACCGCAACTACTACCAGAACCACGCGTTGACTCTTGCCCGCCATCCCTCGGAAACCGATGAACGCATGATGGTGCGGTTACTGGCTTTCGCGCTGCATGCGCATGCAGCGCTGACATTTGGCAATGGATTGAGTACCGATGATGAACCCGATCTATGGCAGAAAGATTTGACCGGTGCGATTGATCTCTGGATTGATGTGGGTCTGCCCGATGAAAAACTGATCCGCAAAGCCTGTGGCCGCGCCAGACAGGTGTTCATCTATACCTATGGTGGCCGTGTCGCTGACCGATGGTGGGATCAATGCCGCAGCAAGCTGGAGCGAATCAAGAATCTGAGTATAATCAATCTGCCGCCACAAACCAGCCAGGCCATTGCCCGACAGGCTCAACGCAACATGCAGTTGAATTGCACTATCCAGGAAGGACAGATCTGGCTTGCTGACAAAAACGAGTCGGTGCAGGTCGAACTGGTAACAACTGCGTAACATCCATGAAAAAAGCCCGCAGTATTGCGGGTTTCGTCATTCCACTTCATCCTTCATTTTCTGGCTGTTTCAGGGAGTCTCTGCCGTACTCTTGTCCGGCTGGGTGGTATTATTTTCATTGCTTTCCACTACCTGAAAAAAGATCTCATCCTGTTTGATCATGCCCAATTCGCTGCGGGCACGTTCTTCGATGGCATCGTGACCCTGCTTGAGGTCGCGTACTTCCGCATCCAGTGCAGCATTGCGGATTTTCCATTGCTGATTGGTTTCATGCTGTGCGATGACTTGCTGATTGACTTCCCACACGCTGAGCCAACTGCCCTTGCCCAGCCATAGCGGGTATTGTAACAACGCAATCAAGGCAACGAGCACCAGCGTCAGCAGCTTCATTTGGACATCTCTATGTAGCCCACAATTTGCACCTGCTTTGTGGATTGTCCACCACGTTACGTTACAACGCAGCACTGCCTAAATAAATCTCGCACCACTCCTCCCTCCTGTCTGGAGCCCCGAGCTTTATTTCAACTGGTAGTAGGCGCCTCGTCCGGC
The DNA here is from genome assembly GCA_945860135.1 of Nitrosovibrio sp. Nv4. GTDB lineage: Bacteria > Pseudomonadota > Gammaproteobacteria > Burkholderiales > Nitrosomonadaceae > VFJL01. The sequence continues at coordinate 109,419 of CAMAPK010000002.1, read as the reverse complement.
ATAGCTGGCGGCGTCACCCAGGTCTTCCTCGATGCGCAGCAACTGATTGTATTTGGCCAGACGATCCGAGCGCGAAAGCGAACCAGTCTTGATTTGCAGCACATTGGTGGCCACGGCGATATCGGCGATGGTGGTATCTTCGGTTTCGCCGGAACGATGCGAAATCACGGCGGTATAACCCGCGCGCTTGGCGGTTTCAATGGCGGCAAAAGTTTCGCTGAGAGTACCGATCTGGTTGACTTTGATCAGGATGGAATTGGCTACACCCTGCGCAATGCCTTCTTTCAGGATTCTGGCATTGGTCACGAATACATCATCACCCACCAGTTGTACCGATTTTCCAAGTTTGCTGGTGAGCAGTTTCCAGCCATCCCAGTCGTGCTCGCTCATGCCATCTTCGATGCTGAGAATGGGGTATTTATCTATCCAGGTGGCGAGATAATCTACGAACTGTGCCGAGGTAAGGCTCAGGCCGTCGGATGCCAAATGGTATTTGCCGTCACGGAAAAATTCCGAGCTGGCACAGTCCAGGCCAATGGCAACATCCGGTCCTGGCAAATAACCGGCCTGCTCGATGGCTTGTACAATTAGCTGCAACGCCGCCTCATTATTCGCCAGATTAGGAGCAAACCCACCCTCGTCACCCACTGAGGTGGGCATGCCCTTGCTGTCGAGCAATTTTTTCAGCGTGTGAAATATTTCAGCGCCGCAACGCACTGCTTCGCGGAAACTCTGCGCCCCTAGCGGGATGATCACGAACTCCTGAAAATCAAGATTGTTGTTGGCGTGCGCCCCGCCATTGATTACATTCATCATCGGTACTGGCATGGACATCGGTCCTGCACCACCCAGATAACGATATAACGGCAGGCCGGATTCCTCTGCTGCGGCTTTTGCCACTGCCAGCGAAACCGCAAGAATCGCATTCGCGCCCAGTCTTGATTTGTTATCGCTGCCGTCCAGATCAATCAGAGTCTGATCAATGAAACCCTGCTCCATCGAATCCAGTCCCATGATGGCTTCGGCAATTTCGGTATTGACGTTCTCCACTGCTTTCAGTACGCCCTTGCCAAAATAGCGCTGCATGTCACCATCGCGCAATTCGACAGCCTCCTTGGTGCCGACAGATGCACCGGAAGGTACCGCCGCCCGGCCCAGTACGCCGGATTCGAGCAATACATCCGCTTCTACAGTCGGATTGCCACGGGAATCGATAATTTCGCGGGCGATGACATCTACGATTGCACTCATGCTATTTTTCCCTGATGTTATTTAAGTTATGTATAAATGGTGAGGTGTTATGCAGCAGGCGGTTAAGCGATAATTTCTAATTTGCCGGGATCTGCTGTTACTGATGCGGTACGCCTGTCTGCGGAGTCAATGGCGGCTTCGACAAACGCTTTGAACAGCGGATGCCCCGCCCTGGGGGTGGAAGTGAATTCAGGATGAAACTGGCAGGCAACGAACCACGGATGTTCGTTCTGCGGCAGCTCAATCATCTCACACAGGGTTTCCACCGCCGATAATCCGCTTACACGCAGTCCTACCTGTTCCAGTCGGGGGAGGTATTCATTATTGACTTCGTAACGATGACGATGGCGCTCAATGATTCTGTCCGCACCATAAATTTTTCGCACCAGCGACCCCTCTTTCAGCACGCATTCCTGCCCGCCCAAGCGCATGCTGCCACCGAGATTCGATTTGGCGTCACGGGTTTCCAACTGGCCATCGCGCGTACGCCATTCGGTGATCAGACCTATCACGGGGTAAGACGTATCCGGATTGAATTCGGTGCTGTGCGCACCTTCCATGCCAGCCTTGTCGCGTGCGTATTCGATCACTGCCAACTGCAAGCCGAGACAGATGCCCAGATAAGGAATCCGGTTTTCACGCGCATAGCGGATGGCCATGATCTTGCCTTCCACGCCGCGTTTACCGAAACCACCGGGAACCAGGATCGCGTCCATCCCGAGCAGGCAATCGGTTCCCTGCTTCTCGATATTTTCCGAATCCATGTAATGAATATGGATTTTGCTGCGGGTATGAATGCCGGCATGGATCAAAGCTTCCGACAGGGATTTGTAAGATTCGGTCAAATCCACATACTTTCCCACCAGCGCGATTTTTACCGAGTGCTGCGGATGTTCCAGCGCATCCACCAGTTTTTTCCAGACGCTCAGATCCGCTGGCTTGGCGAGAATATCCAGTTTATGACAGACGATTTCATCCAGCATTTGATCGTGCAGCAGCCCCGGAATTTTGTAAATACTGTCCGCGTCCACTGCCGAAATCACCGCCTCTTCGCGCACATTGGTAAATAGCGCAATTTTGCGGCGCTCATCCGCCGGCAGTTCGCGGTCAGCGCGGCATAACAACACGTCCGGCTGAATACCGATTTCGCGTAACTCCTTTACTGAATGCTGAGTCGGTTTGGTCTTCAACTCCCCTGCCGAGCCGATGTAGGGCAGTAGCGTGAGATGGATGAAACAGGTATCGTTGCGGGGATGCTGCACTGCCATCTGCCGGATTGCTTCCAGAAATGGCAGCGACTCGATATCACCCACGGTACCGCCAATTTCGACAATGGCGACCTGCGCATCGCCTGCACCAGCCTTGATATGCAGCTTGATTTCGTCGGTAATGTGGGGAATTACCTGCACCGTACCGCCGAGATAATCACCGCGCCGTTCCTTCTTGATCACGCTTTCGTATATCTGGCCGGTGGTGAAGTTGTTGCGCTTGCTCATTTTGGTGCTGATGAAACGCTCGTAATGCCCCAAGTCGAGATCGGTTTCCGCCCCGTCTTCGGTGACAAATACTTCGCCGTGCTGGAATGGACTCATGGTGCCGGGATCCACATTGATGTAGGGATCCAGCTTGAGCATGGTTACTTTGATGCCGCGGGTTTCGAGGATTGCTGCCAGGGAGGCGGCGGCGATACCCTTCCCCAGGGAAGAGACTACGCCGCCAGTCACAAATACATACTTGGTCATGGTCGCATATGATACTGGAAAAGGCTTGTCAGAACAAATTTGGCGCGGAATAACCCCGATTTCTCTCCCACAGAAAACAACTGCTGCTGATTAGCTCACCGTTGTCAGAGCAGAACGGGTGGTAGGTGCGGTTTCAGTCGCGATTAGCCCGTAGACTCGTGTTCCTCACCACATTCGCGGTTGAAACCACTCCTGCCAGATCTCTACGTAATGTCCTGGTCAATCAAGACTAGCCTGTTATTTCAACTTCTGTCCCGGCCTCCACCAAGTCGAACAATTCCAGCAAATCGCAGTTATGCATGCGGATGCAGCCGATCGAGCCCGGTTTGCCCATTTCCGCGCTATCCGGGCTGCCATGGATATAAATGTAACGGCGCATGGTATCCACCTGCCCCAGGCGATTGAAGCCACGCTCGCAGCCGGAAAGCCACAATATCCGCGTCAGTATCCAATCGCGCTCCGGATAGCGCATACCCAGTTCGGGGGTATAGATCTCACCGGTCGGGCGGCGCTTGATGAATACCGTATTGAGCGGTTGGCCTGCACCGATCTTGGCGCGGATGACATGTTTGCCCAGCGGGGTGCAGAAACTGCCACGCTGCTGCCCTGCCCCGTTCTTGGCGGTGGAAATAGGGTAATGCCGGATCACCTTGCCGCTGCAATCCAGCAGATCCAGCACTTGCTCCGGGATACTAATGACGATTTTCATTGCTCTGTCGCTCGAGCCGCCTTGCGGCGTTGCGCAAAAAACTGTTTCAGCAGTTCTCCCGTTTCTTCCGCCAGCACACCGCCAGCCATCTGCAAATGGTGGTTGAGCCGCGTTTCCGCCGGCAAATCAATTACGCTGCCGCAGGCACCGGTCTTGGGGTCCTTTGCGCCGTAGACCAACCGCGCAATGCGTGCATGGAAAATCGCGCCGACACACATGGTGCAAGGCTCCAGCGTCACATAAAGCACGCACTCCGTCAGGCGGTAATTGCCAAGATGGCGTGCAGCATCGCGTAGCGCCATCACTTCGGCATGGGCGGTCGGGTCGGCAGCCGAGATCGGCTGATTGTAACCACGACCGATAATCACTCCGTCCTTCACCACGACCGCGCCCACTGGCACCTCTCCCGCATCCTGGGCCTGCTGCGCGAGATCAAGCGCCGCATGCATGAAATCAATGTCCCCGCCCTCCAGTTCATGCGGGTTTGGTGCTGTTGAAGAAACCGCTCTAATATTCATCAGTAAATTTTAACCCAGATAATCTAATGCTACTGTATAGAGTCGAGATGAGTATGGCCACGTGATTTGTTTTTACGTGAAAAAGGATTATCCTCAGTTGCACTGCCCTGGTGAGATTTTGAACAATGATACGAGTCTGATTCTCTCTGTCCTTATGCAGCGCAAATTGATTGTCAGTATCGCATTATTCAGTCTGTATGCCCCATGGGTGATGGCAGATGTGCCCGTGCTGAGCGTGGAATTCACTGAAACCAAGGCACCGCTGAGCGTCATGCAGCAGCAAAGGGCCTATACCGAATCCAGCGCAATCGTGACCTATGCCGATGGGCGCAAAATCGCTTACCCGCTGACCTACAACGTGCTGTACAGTTCAGGCGAGCAGATTGGCAATTGGAAAGCTGGCGCCATCGTCGATAAAAACGGCAACATATTGCAAACCGCCCGGATCGGCGAAACCGGCGCCACGGCACAAGGCCCGTTCCATGCGCATAGTCCCGACGCCAATTCCCTCATGCAACAGGGCGACAACATTTTCCTGCTAACGCATCTGGAATACGACACCGAAGCAGCCAATACCGGTCCTGGCAAACCCATGCTCGATATGTACGGCGCTCTGCCCATGGTGATGAATTTGGCTTCCCTCAAGCAAGATTCTCGCACCGGCAGACTGACCGCTTTCGATTTGCAGAACGTCGACATGAGCGGTGTGGAGGGCTTGTGGACTCCTTGTGCCGGTGAACTGACCCCATGGAACACGCATATCGGTGGCGAGGAATACGAGCCCGACGCACGCGTGTTTGAAAACAAGCCGTTAACTGCCATGAACCTGTACCGCATGACTCCCGGACAGATCTCGCCCGACGGCGCCAATCCATACAGATATGGGATGATAACAGAAGTTAGCGTCAATTCGAGCGGGAAGAGCGAAGTTATTAAGCATTATGCCATGGGCCGTCTGTCCAATGAGCTGGCGCATGTCATGCCAGATAGCAGAACTGCCTACAAGGGCGATGACGGCAATGATGTGGTGCTGACCATGTTTGTTGCTGACAAACCCACGGATCTGACCAGCGGCAGCCTGTATGCCGCCAAATTGCAGCAGTATGATGCCAGCGGCGGCGGCCGGTTCGACATCCGGTGGATCAAGCTCGGGCACGCTGCCAACAGCGAAATCGACGCGCTGATAGCCGGCGGCATCAGGTTTTCCGATATCTTTGCAGTTGCCGGCAACGCCGAATACCGGGCTGACCCAGCCGCCCATGCCGGCTTCAAACCGGTTTACACCTACACCGGCACTGGCGGCAGCACCGCTCTGGAATATCTGAAGCTTCGAGACGGCATGGAACAAGCTGCCGCTTTTCTGGAAACCCGCCGTTTCGCCGCTTACTTGGGCGCAACCACCGAGTTCACCCGGATGGAAGGTGTAACCTCCAACAAAACCGACAAGAAACTGTACCTCGCCATGTCCTACGTGCAGAAAGGCATGCTGGATGGTCGGAACGGCGAACGTCCGCAGGATGATATCTACCTTGCAGACGATCCCATGGATCTGGAATGCGGTATCGTCTACCAATCCGATCTGCAAGGCGGTCAAGTGGATACATCCGGCAGTCCGATCCGCAGCCAGTGGGTGGCTGCGGATCTGCAAGCTCTGCTCATGGGCGCCCGGAAACCGGCCGCGCAAACTGCTTACGGCCACTATGACAAATGCGATACCGACAAAATGGCCAACCCGGACAACCTCAAGTACTCCGATGCCATGCGCACCCTGTTCATTGGCGAAGACAGCGGCAATCACCTGAACAACTTCCTGTGGGCATACAACGTCGACAACAAGAAAGTCACGCGTATCGCCACTAATCGCGCCGGTGCGGAGTGGACTGGCCTGCAAGCCGTGGACAACCTGAATGGCTTTGCCTATCTCATGTCCAACGTCCAGCATCCTGGTGCCGCTGCAGACCTGCGTAGTTATCAGCACAAGATCCCGGGCTTTGATGCCTTCCGCGCCAGAATCGATCAGCGCGGTGCCGTTGGCTACATTGGCGGCATGCCGGCGATCAAGCGCCCCAAGGAAGAAGTCCACAATAAGCATGACGAAAACTAGCCCTCTCCACCCCCATTAACATTGTATCTTCTGCCATAGCTCATGACCTCCGCCGACTCCACCGCCATCTTCACCCACTCCTGGTCGCTGTATGACTTGATCACGGAGCACAATTACATGTCTCATCAGGAGATTTATGCCGGAGTAGAAGAATTACTGCGGCTGCGCACTGAGCAGGGACACTATCGCCTGCTCGATCTGGGCTGCGGCAATGCACGCTATCTGGCACCTTGCCTGCAGCGTTGGCCGCCTGCGATCTATCAAGGGGTGGATTTGTCCGAGACTGCACTGGCGGAAGCGCACGGCTATCTGGCAGGATTGTCCGGTCAGATCATTTTGACCCATGGGGACCTGCTGGCGGCGGTCGAGTCAACCGATCAAACCTGGGATGCTCTCTTCACCGGCTTTGCGATTCATCATCTGCAGCCCGAAGATAAAGCGCGTTTTTTTCGTGCGGTCGGGCGCTGTCTGTCAGCAAATGGCTGGTTGATCATGGTGGATGTAGTGCGCGAGGAAAACCAGAGCCGGGAAAGCTATCTGGACGGTTATCTGAAACTCATGCGGGAGAATTGGAGCAAGGTGCCGCCGGATCAACTGGAGGAAGCCTGCACGCATGTGCATGATTACGATTACCCTGAGTGCCTCTCCACCCTGCGGGAGATGGCCACAGCAGCGGGGCTGAACTCCACCCGTCTGATCAGCCGCCACGCGCAGCATTACACGCTGTTATTCTCACGCTCCGCTGTGGTGGAAATCTGACACCGCTCAATCGAGACCCCGCAACCCACCGATGGCAACGCTCATGCTCAGCGAAACATTCAAGGCACTAAACAAGGAGGCGCAGTTCGCCGAGGAAATGCTCAGTTTATCGGCGACGTGGCCCCGCTAGCCGGTATATGGCTGATCCCATGCAAAATGCAGCCATGCTCTGGACGGGTGGCAAAGATTCCGCGATGGCGTTGTATGAAGCTGGCCAGAACGGTTACTGCGTTCGTTGCTTGGTCACATTCGCACCACCGGAACCGGATTTTCTGGCACATCCGCTGAGCTTCATCAAAATACAGGCTCAGGCGTTGGCGCTGCCGCACCACGTTTTGCCTATCAGCGCACCGTTCGCGCAGAGTTACGAGACCAGCTTGCGTAGGCTGCGCGATGAAATGGGCATAGACTGCGTGATCACCGGCGACCTCGCGGCAGTGAGCGGCAACCCGAATTGGATACGCGAGCGGAGCCGTCCCGTCGGGATGAGCGTGCATACACCTTTGTGGGGGCGCGATCAAAATATCTTGCTGCAACAATTGCTGGACAGGGGCTTCAAGGCGCGTTTTTCCTGTGTCAAGACACGCTGGCTTGATAAGAGCTGGATTGGCCGGGAATTGGATGCATCGGCGCTTGCCGAACTGCGCAGCATTCGTGAACAGAGCGGTCTGGATCTGTGCGGTGAAGAAGGCGAATATCACACGCTGGTCACTGATGGGCCGGGATTCACGCGCAGCATTGATATCCACTCATATTCAACATGCATCGCCGGTCCGCTGGCCTACATGGCAATCCACGAACTTGGAATTACTTGATTATGCGCTTGGCACTGCGGTGCCGCCGATATTGCACCGCTGAGTTCCATAACGCGACCGAATCTGCTCTATCAAAAAAACATACTAGCTTTCACTTCAACGAGGAGGACACTATGCATCTCTATCGACTTTACGCCGCGCTATTCACTCTGACTCTTACACATGCCTCTAACACCACTGCTGCACCGCCTGTTTATCCAGCGGATGCCAAAATCATCGCCGAAGCCACAGCCGGCAAGCTCAAGGCAACCAAAGGAAAATACTTCGAGAAGACCTGCAATGAGTCTGTCGATTTCGACGCCGAGTTGGACGATCTGAATGGCGACGGCCAACCTGAGGTGTTTACCAGAGTCTATGGTAACTGCATGGGCGGAATGGCGGGTATTTACATGAACCTGTACATCAAGAATCGCAGCGGTCAGTGGAAATCTCAATTTGGTTTCCCCGGTCAATACAGCCTGTTGAAAACCAGGAACAATGGTTACCCTGACATCGAAATCAGTGGAGCAGGAAACTGCTTTCCAGTCTGGCGTTGGGACGGCCGGCAGTACGCTATCCACAAGAAATGCCCCTAGGGAGCCACTCTAATTAGTGGGCCTATTCTCATTCAGCCCATCGATAAGATCGCGCTTGCGTCGTCCATCGGGCTGGGAAAGTCACCTCCTGAGGACTAAAGGTCTCCGGAGTGTTGCCGATAATCGTGGTGATGCTAATGTTTTTACAGATCCTGATTCCTGCAAGAGCAAAAAGGTATTGCTGTGTTGCTGATTTTTGCCGCATACGGCAAGAATTGCCGCATGACTTTCCGGGTATCGAGCGATGGCTGTGCTTAAACCAGAAAATGGCACAGATTTCAGGCCGCATTTTCTTGTTCGCTAGCTTTAAAGGGAGCATGGCATGGTAAATGCTTTACAACGAGCATGAAACCCGAAATATTCCACCCAGTTGCTACTATATCTCGCACAGAGAAATCCCTTGCGCACCATCCCTTTAAATTACTCAGGATCTCCTAAAATGCTAGCTCAAGCCATCGCTCCCAGACTCAAACGTCCGCAAACACAAAACAATAGCGCCCAATCCGTTGCACTCGCCAGTCAAGGCGCCAGACATGTGATTGCCGAGCTCACCAGCGCGGGCAATCTGCTCTGCGACCAAGGCAACCCCCAGGAGGCGCTGAATTGCTTCCTCAAGGCGATGGAGCTTCTGAACAACTGCAGGACTGTAGGAGATAAGCGGGTTGCGATTTGTCACTATAATGCGGCGCGCGCCTATGCCATGCTCGACAAGAACGATGAGGCGCTGGAACACTACAGCAAGGCACTGCTGGCCGCTCCAAGACTGGTGCAGGCACACAACAACATCGGTATGCTGCTTATCCAGAGCAGCCGTTTCGACGAGGCTGGCGAGCATTTCAAGAAAGCGATCAAGCTCGATGGACTGTTCGCCCCTGCCTACTATGGATTGGGCGTGGCGCTGCAGAGCACGGGCGACAATGTAAATGCCGCTTTTGCCTACCAGAAGGCGCTGACATTCAACCCAGAGTCCTACCCGGCGTGGATCAATCTCGGCTTGGTCTGTCACTCAATCGAAAACTATGAAGTGGCCATCAACTGCTACAAGGAAGCGATCGGTATCTCGAATCAGGATGCGGAAGCTTTCTACAGCCTTGGCCTGGCCTACATGGGAGCAGGCGATCTCAAGCAAGCCACAACCGCATTTAGCGAAGCACTCAAGCTCAATCCAGATCATGAATCCGCTCAGGATGCCGTCCGGGAGGCCATGTATTTCCTGCTGGAAAAGCAGGCTTAGCTATCCCCGCGGATGATGTCTGGCATGGAGCTGCTTCAGTCGCTCGCGCGCCACATGGGTATAGATCTGGGTGGTAGAAATATCGGCATGACCCAGCAGCAGCTGCACCACGCGCAAATCAGCGCCGTGGTTGAGCAAGTGGGTGGCAAAAGCGTGGCGTAAGGTATGCGGCGACAGCGGCTTGTCGATACCTGCGCACCGCGCGTGGCGTTTGATCAGGTGCCAGAACGCCTGGCGCGTCATGACTGCACCGCGTGCGGTAACAAATAATGCATCACTGATTTTCCCTCCCAACAATGCAGGCCGGGCTTCCGTGGTATAGCGGTTTATCCAATCCAGTGCTTCTTCCCCCAGCGGTGCCAGTCGCTCCTTGCTGCCCTTGCCCATTACGCGTACTACGCCCATATTCGAACTTACCTGGGCAACTTTCAGAGCAACCAGTTCCGATACCCGCAACCCACTGGCGTAGAGTACTTCCAGCATGGCGCGGTCGCGCAAGCCCAATGGCCGTTCCACATCAGGCACCGCAAGCAAAGCTTCCACCTCCACTTCGGTCAGACTCTTGGGCAGATTGCGCGGAAGTTTCGGGGTATCGATGTTGAGACTGGGATCAGTCTGGATCTTCCCCTGGCGCAACAGAAAGCGGTAAAACCGCTTCAGACTCGACAACTCGCGGCTGGTGGTGCTGGCTTTGACCCTGGTCGAAACTTTATAGGCGAGGAACTCAAGCAGGTCAGTATGCGTTGCGTTCAGCAGCGCTCCGTCGCTGCGACTCTGCTTTTCCAGCCATTCGGCAAATTTTTGCAGATCGCTGCGATAGCTTTCCAGAGTATTGCGCGACAGGCCATCTTCCAGCCACAAGGCATCAGAGAATTCATCCAGCAATCCCGCATTGGGCTCAGGTGCACTCATGGCGCAACAGCCAGCGTTTGATGGCAAGCGGAACTCCGTCGCTGGCATGCATGAATCCACCCAAGCCACCATTTTTGGCGATAACGCGATGACAGGGAATCACGATCGGCAGCCGATTGGCGCCACATGCTTGCCCCACTGCGCGGGGAGCTGAATGCAGTTGTGTGGCAATATCGGCATAACTGCTGGTGGCACCACAGGGTATCGTCCGTATGGTCTGCCATACCCGGCGCTGGTGAATGGTGCCGCCGATGTGCAGCGACAGATCGAAAATGAAACCGGGGTCGGCCAGATATGCCTGCAACTGCTGACAGACTTCCATGGCCAACGGATTCTGCGGTACCAGCGGGGGGGTATCGAGAGGCAGATACTCGATATCGGTCAACCAGTCTTCTTCGGTGCGAATGCCGAGCAGCGCGAACGGTGTGGCAAGTTTCGCCTGGTAATCATTTGCCGGCCTGGCTTTCAAAATAGTTTTGGTTGTAGTCATGCTGGCACTGATCAATATCCTCGATATATCCAGGGAAGCGCTGCTGCCGATCGGATTATTTTTTGTCTGCTTTGACTTTGTGCGAACAGTCCGGCGATAATCGGTTGTTACCCGGCTTGAGCAGTCTGATAGCAACACAACGATTTAAGGAGCAAGAAGTGAAATTTAGCATAAAAAGTGGGAACCCGGAGAAGCAGCGCAGTGCCTGTGTGGTAGTGGGTGTGTTCGAGCCGCGCAAACTGACCGAAGCGGCGGAAGCCATGGATAAAATCGCCAAGGGATATATCAGCGGCATTCTGCGCCACGGCGACATGGAGGGTAAGGCAGGTTCGACCCTGCTGCTGCACAATGTGCCGCATGCCCTGTGCGAGCGGGTGTTGCTGGTGGGGTTGGGCAAAGAACGGGAATTTCATGACAAGGAATATCGCGATGCAGTGCGTGCCGCTTTCAAGGCGCTGCAGGAAACCGGCGCGGCGGATGCCACCCTGTATCTGGCTGAAATTCCGCTGAAAAAACGCGACGCTGCATGGAAAATTTCCCAGACCGCGATTGTGGCGCTGGAAAGTACCTATCGCTCCGACCGCCTCAAAAGTAAACCTGGGGATGCCAAGCCGCATCTGCGCAAGGTTACGCTGGGCATGACCAGTCCGGCGGAGTCTGCCAGCGGTGAAGCAGCCCTGCAACAAGGACTCGCCATCGCCCACGGCATGAATCTGGCCAAGGATCTGGGCAACCTTCCACCCAACATCTGCACTCCCACCTATCTGGCGCAACAGGCCGTGGATCTGGCCAAGACCTATAAGCTCAAGGCTACCATTCTCGAGCAGAAGGACATGGAAAAGCTGGGCATGGGCTCGTTGCTGTCGGTCGCGCGCGGCAGCCGTCAGCCTGCTAAACTGATCGCGCTGGAATACCGTGGCCGGGAAAAAATGGAGAAACCCATCGTGCTGGTGGGCAAAGGCGTCACCTTTGATACCGGCGGCATTTCTTTGAAGCCCGCAGCGGAAATGGATGAAATGAAGTACGACATGTGCGGAGCTGCCAGCGTGCTGGGCACCCTCGCAGCGATTGCACAAATGCAACTGCCGATCAACGTGGTTGGCATCATCCCCACCACTGAGAACATGCCGGACGGCAACGCCACCAAACCTGGTGACGTCGTCACCAGCATGTCCGGGCAGACCATCGAAATCCTCAACACTGATGCTGAAGGGCGGCTGATCCTGTGCGACGCGCTGACTTATGCCGAACGCTATGAGCCGGAAGCGGTGATCGATATCGCTACCCTCACCGGCGCCTGTGTCATCGCGCTGGGACATGTGGCATCCGGTCTGCTCAGCAATGACGATGACCTCGCGCAGGAGCTGCTGCGGGCCTCCGAGCAAGCCGTAGACCGTGCCTGGCATCTGCCGCTGTGGGACGAGTACCAGGAGCAACTGAAAAGCAATTTTGCCGATATGGCCAACATCGGCGGACGCGCTGCGGGGACCATCACTGCCGCCTGTTTCCTGTCACGCTTCACCAAAAAGTATCGTTGGGCACACCTGGACATTGCCGGCACTGCGTGGAAATCCGGCAAGGACAAGGGTGCAACCGGCCGGCCGGTGCCGCTGCTGACGCAGTTTCTGATCAGTCGCGCGGCGCAATCGGTCAAAAAGGCGAAAGAAGCTTCATGACGTCAATATGACCCAGATCGACTTCTATTCCGACACCGACGACAAGCTGCACACCGCTTGCCGTTTGAGTGCCAAAGCGGTGCAGCAAGGTCGCAAAGTGATGATCTATACGCCTGATAGCACTATCGTCGAGCGCCTCGACAAACTGCTGTGGACATTCTCTCCCATCGGCTTCATTCCCCACTGCCATACTGACGACAAACTGGCTGACGTAACCCCGGTGATATTAGGCCATCAGGCCGAGCAGCTCCCGCACGATGATGTGCTGCTCAACCTGCACATCGAATATCCGCCTTTCTTCAGCCGTTTCCAGCGCTTGATCGAAATCACTGGAACCACGCCGGAAGACATGCAGGCGGCACGCAGGCGCTACCGTTTTTACCATGACCGGGGATATGAAATTCGCCATCACAAGCTTGGGGGCGCATAGCATCGAACAGTCGCATCCACCGCCCTCCGATCACTTTTCCCCGCCATGACAGACGACAACGAAATTTCACCAGAACCCGATCATGATGAAGTTCTGGACAAGCTTGATGCGTTGCTGAGCAAACACCAGGGCAAGCCCGCGGTAGTGACTGAGCCGGCAGTGGAGGACAAGGTGGCATCTGTTCCGGTTCTCACCCAGGTCTTCGACTCCACCCTGGAGCAAATCATACCTCCAGTAACCGACGGCATCCCGACCCTTACGGAAGTAGTATTTCTCCCTACAGCATCCCAACCTGAAGCCACACCGCCGCTACGACAGATTGTGGATGCTGCGCTGAAGGAAACGGGGATAGATCTGGATAGCACAGCACAAGCAGCGCTGGTTCAGGCGCTGGAACGTCATTTACAAGGATCTCTGGTGACGCCCGATCCGAATCGCGCTGAAAACTACAATGCGGGCACCGATGCAGACTTCTTGCCGAGCGCATCTCAACCAGCCGTGACGCCGGTACCCGTTCCTTCCTCTATAATGACCGGCTTTCCAGCAGCAGCGGATTCAAACCCGATCTCCATGGACCTCACAAAAAGTTTTGATCCTCAACCTATTGAGAACCACTGGTATTCCGTCTGGGATTCCGCCGGTTATTTCAAGCCCATCGCCGCTGAAGGGGTTGCTGCCACAGCGTCTGCCTACTGCATCATGCTGCCGCCGCCCAACGTTACTGGCACACTGCATATGGGGCACGCATTCCAGCACACGCTGATGGATGCACTCTCGCGCTACCACCGTATGCTCGGCGACAACACCTTGTGGCAACCGGGAACCGATCACGCCGGCATCGCCACCCAGATCGTGGTGGAGCGACAACTGGATCAGCAGAACATCAATCGTCGTGACCTGGGACGCGAGGAATTTCTCAGCCGCGTGTGGCAGTGGAAAGAGGAATCCGGCTCCACCATCACCCGCCAGATGCGGCGACTAGGGACTTCCTGCGACTGGTCACGCGAGCGTTTCACCATGGACGAAGGTTTGTCCCGCGCCGTCACCGAAGTGTTCGTACGGCTTTATCGCGAAGGCGCGATCTACCGCGGCAAGCGACTGGTGAACTGGGACCCGGTGCTGCAAACTGCGGTATCCGATCTGGAAGTGGCATCGACCGAAGAAGACGGCTCTCTCTGGCATATCCGTTATCCGCTGACCGAACCGGATCTGCAAAATGGCTTGACCTATCTTGTTGTCGCCACCACCCGTCCCGAGACCATGCTGGGAGATATGGCGGTTGCCGTGCATCCGGATGACCAGCGCTACCGCCACCTGATTGGTCGCGCTGTGCGTCTGCCGTTATCGGCCAGCACCCCAGCGGCCTGGCACAGTATTCCGATCATCGCCGATACCTATGTGGACCCGAAATTCGGCACTGGCTGCGTAAAAATCACCCCGGCGCACGATTTCAACGACTACCAGATGGGTCTGCGGCACAAGCTGGTTCCGCTCAATATTCTCACACTGGATGGGAAGATAAATGACCACGCACCGGTTGAGTATCAAGGCATGGATCGCTTCGCGGCGCGCACTAAAATCATCGCCGACCTCGGCGCACTGGAGCTGCTGGCTGAGATCAAGCCGCACAAGCTGATGGTGCCGCGCGGTGACCGAACTCATGCAGTGATCGAACCAATGCTCACTGATCAGTGGTACGTGGCGATGGAGGATCTGGCCAAACGCGGACTGGAAGTGGTGGCGAGCGGCGAGGTAAAATTCGTCCCGGAAAACTGGAGTCACGTTTATAACCAGTGGCTGGAAAATATCCAGGACTGGTGCATTTCGCGCCAATTATGGTGGGGGCACCGGATTCCGGCATGGTATGACGAGAGCGGCAGAATCTACGTTGCCCACAGTCTGGAAGAAGCGCAGCAGCAGGCCGGTGAGCGCAAGCTCATGCAGGACGAGGATGTGCTCGATACCTGGTTTTCTTCCGCATTGTGGCCGTTCTCGACTCTGGGCTGGCCGGAAGAAACGCCGGAGCTCAAGACTTTCCTGCCGACGTCGGTGCTGGTCACGGGCTTCGACATCATCTTCTTCTGGGTGGCGCGCATGGTGATGATGTCGCTGCATTTCACCGGCAAGGTGCCTTTCCGCGAAGTCTATGTGACCGGCCTGATCCGCGATTCGGAAGGCCATAAGATGAGCAAATCCAAAGGCAATGTGCTGGACCCGCTGGATCTCATCGACGGCATCGCGCTGCCGGATCTGATTGCCAAGCGCACCACCGGGCTGATGAATCCCGCGCAAGCCGAGTCGATCGAAAAAATCACCCGCAAGCATTTCCCAGAAGGCATTCCCGCATTCGGCACCGATGCATTGCGCTTCACTTTCGCCAGCCTCGCCTCGCATGGTCGCGACATCAAATTCGATATGCAGCGTTGTGAAGGCTACCGCAATTTCTGCAACAAGCTGTGGAATGCCACACGCTACGTGCTGATGAATTGCGACGGCAAGGACACGGCTCTGGATGCGGGTGCAACTGATGCGCTGCCGCTGGAATTCTCCGATGCCGACCGCTGGATCATCGGTCGCTTGCAGCAAGCAGAAAGTGCGGTAGCACAGGCATTTCACGATTATCGCTTCGATACCGCAGCACGCGAAATCTATGAATTCGTCTGGGACGAATATTGCGACTGGTATCTGGAACTTGCCAAGGTACAGCTAACCGGCGGCAGCGACGCCGTGCAGCGCGCCACCCGCCACACCCTGGTACGGGTGCTGGAAACCACGCTGCGGCTGGCCCATCCCATCATTCCGTTCATCACCGAAGAACTTTGGCAGAGAATCGCGCCGCTGGCGGGCAAGCAAGGCGCAAGCATCATGCTCCAGCCCTACCCCCAGGCCGATGCGGCGCGCATTGACGAAAATGCCAGCCAACGTATCGCCGCACTTAAGGAAATAATCAACGCCTGCCGTACCCTGCGCAGCGAAATGAACCTGTCGCCAGCGGCAAGAGTCCCGCTGCTGGCAGCAGGAGATCAGCAGATGCTGAGCGACTTCTCCCCCTACCTGACGGCGCTGGCCAAGTTATCCGGGGTGGAAATCATGCCGGACAAGCTGCCCGATGCCGATGCGCCGGTAGCGATCGTTGGCGAATTCAGATTGATGCTGAAAATCGAAGTGGATGTGGTCGCTGAACGTGAGCGTCTGTCCAAGGAAATTGCCCGCATCGGAAATGAAATGGCCAAGGCCGAAATCAAGCTTGCCAACCCCAGTTTCGTCGAGCGCGCCCCGCCCAAGGTGGTGGAGCAGGAAAAAGAACGCCTCGCCAATTTCGCTGCGACGCTGGAGAAGCTGCAGGAACAGTTGCGGAAACTGGGCTGAGCAGTTCTTTGGTTGTATCCAGAACAAGCGAATTCCGAATCCACCTCTTCTGATTTTTGTACACGACCCCCTTGAAATAATATGTCTTTAAGTCCATAATCTGTCCATGTTCTGGAACGTGCTCTTTCACGATGATTTTTACACCGAGTTTCAGGCGATGGGAGGTGTGCTCCAGGATGAATTGCTCGCCCATGCCCGGCTCCTTCAGGAATTCGGCCCCCACTTGGGCAGGCCAACGGTGGATACGCTCAAAGGCTCGAAGCACGCGAATATGAAAGAGCTGCGTTTCGATTGTGCAGGCGGGGTATGGCGGGTGGCTTTTGCATTCGATACAGCACGCACAGCAATTCTGCTGGTGAGCGGCGACAAGGGTGGTGCAGATCAGCGACGATTCTATAAGAATCTGATTACCAGTGCCGACGCAAGATTTGACGAACATCTGGCTACGCTCAAAGCGGCCAGTATTTCAAAGCAGGTAAAGGAGAAGAATCATGGCAAAAAATCTAAATGATGTATTGGCTGCGTTGCCGCCCAAGCGTCGTGCAAAAGTGGAACAGCGCGCAGGTGAACTGGCAACGCTCAAGGACTTGCGCCTGGCCGTTGAGCACACCCAACAAGATCTCGCCGCGAGCCTTGGGGTAGGACAGGACACCATTTCACGCATTGAACACCGCAGCGACTTGCTGCTCTCCACCCTGCGCCGCTATATCCAGGCAATGGGCGGTGAACTCGATCTGGTCGCACGCTTCCCCAACCGTCCGCCTGTCTTGCTCGATCACATCGCTCAAAAACCGGCAGCAAAAGTTCGCGCCGCTTCTACCAAACCAGCCGGCACACGGGGCAAGGCAATTGCATGATGGCATAGCAATTGCTGGGGCTTAATCGCACTGAAACAAATGTGAAGCTGCCTCTGGGGTCCGCCTGCGGAGTGCGAATTCAATCCGAACCCGACCTCTTTAATTTCGCCAACAATTTAATCTGAACCTGACCCCTTTAATTCTTCACAAGCATCATGCTCCAACCCTACCCCCAGGCCGATGCGACGCGCATTGACGAGAATGCCAGCCAGCGTATCGCCGCACTCAAGGAAATAATCAATGCCTGCCGTACCCTGCGCAGCGAAATGAACCTGTCGCCGGCGGCAAGAGTCCCGCTGCTGGTGGCGGGAGACCAGCAGATACTGACTGACTTCTCTCCCTATCTGGTGGCTCTGGCCAAGTTATCCGGGGTGGAAATCATGCAGGACAAACTGCCCGATGCCGATGCGCCGGTAGCGATCGCTGGCGAATTCAGATTGATGCTGAAAATCGAAGTGGATGTAGTCGCTGAACGTGAGCGTCTGTCCAAAGAAATTGCCCGCATCGAAGGTGAAACCACCAAGGCTAAAATCAAACTCGCCAACCCCAGTTTCGTCGAACGCGCCCCGGCCAAGGTAGTGCAGCAGGAAAAAGAGCGCCTCGCCAATTTCGCTGCGACGCTGGAAAAATTGCAGGAACAGTTGCAGAAACTAGGTTGAGCAACTCTTTAAGTCGCGATGGTCTGTTCCCGACTAATTCTGTTGAAAACCCCTGTCGAATTTTGATGCTGAGAATGTTATAATTTTGCATGTCTAATTGAGCTGGGAGCCTTGATATGATTGGGTTTCAGACGGATAAGCAAAAGCGCCTTTTCTACTCTTTTGACCTTGAAGAACACGTTCCCCAGAATCACCTTCTCCGCGGCATTGATCGTTTCCTTGACCTGAGTGACCTGCGCCAACATCTGGCCGAGTTCTACAGCCATACCGGCAGACCCTCCATTGCCCCGGAACTGATGATCCGGATGCTGATCATCGGTTACAGTTTTGGCATCCGCTCAGAACGTCGTCTGTGTGAAGAAGTACATCTAAACTTGGCCTATCGCTGGTTCTGCCGACTCGGTCTGGAAGATGCTGTACCGGATCACTCCAGTTTCTCCAAGAACCGTCATGGCAGGTTCCGCGATAGCGATGCATTCCGGCATCTGTTTGAAACGGTTCTACGTCGCTGCATGTTCGAGGGGTTGGTAGGTGGCGAAGGGTTTGCAGTGGATGCCAGTATTGTCAAAGCTGATGCAAACCGTCTGCGCAGCATGTCCGGCGATGAATTTATCGACTGGGGCAACCCGGTAACCTCACCGCGTGCAGTACGCGAGTATCTGATCGCCTTGGATGAAAACAATCCTACCGGCACCTTACCCAAATCAATCTCACCGACTGACCCGGCAGCACGCTTGACTGGTGCGCCAGGAGGCCCGGCTTTCTACGCGTACTCGACCAACTATCTGATCGATCTAAAGGCCGGCATCATCGTTGATGCAGAAGCCACTCCAGCCTACCGTACGGACGAAGTGAATTCGACCAAGACCATGGTTGACCGCGTGGAAGATCGGTTCGACATGAAACCTGAGCGCTTGGTGGGAGATACGGCCTATGGCACTGCGTCCATGCTGGACTGGATGGTCAATGACAAAGGGATTGCACCCCATGTGCCCGTTTGGGATAAGACGGAGCGTGATGACGGGACCCTTTCGCGTAGCGATTTCCAATGGAATGCAAAGGCCAACGAATATCGATGTCCTGAGGGCCATGCGCTGCGCAGCAATTGGCGCCCACTCAAGAACCCCCGCTCGTACATTACGAAAGCCGACACGATCATCTATCGCTCAAGTCAGCCAGCCTGCGCAGGCTGTCTGATGAAAGATCGCTGCTGTCCGAACACCCCATTTCGCAAGATCGTCCGCAGCATTCATGAAAGTGCACGTGACGTGGCACGCAACATCGCCAAGACTGCTGCCTACCAACAATCATGCAAGGACAGAAAGAAAGTGGAGATGCTGTTTGCGCACATGAAACGCATCCTGAAACTTGATCGATTGCGATTACGCGGACTCAGTGGTGCACAGGATGAGTTTCTATTGGCAGCAACAGCACAGAATTTACGACGAATGGCGAAATGGTTGGCTCCGATAGCACAGGAGGGAGAGTTGATACCCGCTTAAGGGCGAGATGGGTGACAAACTTCCAGTCCGCATCCAAATTGATCAGAGAAATCTGCTAAAAATCCTCGAAGTCAATTCTTAACCCAACGCCACGCTCGAAATAAAAGAGAGTTTTTCAACACAATTGACTCCCAGCGGTCATAAGTTAGTCGAATACGTTCGGGCCTCTTCTGGTGCGATTGCGGTCATCAAGCCGCGCCCATAGGGCCTCAAATCCAGAACGTCGAGTCGACGATGACCTGGTACACAAGTCCTTCGATCTATTTCACACTTTCGTATCGATGGTTTTACCAAGTACATTCGTTGCCGGCTTGCTTGCAGATGATTCGTCGGAAGGGTGCTTCAAGGTATAGAGCACCGCTTCTTCAGACGATACCGTTCCGTCGTGATTTGTATCTGCGGCTTCGTAGTTCTTGGAAGATGTGCTTGAACCTGCCTGGCTAGCGCCTGTCGAACCACCTGATCCACCGGGAGCTCCAGCACCGCCAGGTCCATGCGGTCGCTCAGATCCTCCAGAAGGACCGCCAGATGGGGGTTTGAGACTGCCACTCTTGATCGCTGACTCAATATCGGATTTTGTGATGCTGCCGGTGCTTTTTGTATCGATGGAATCGTACATCTTGGTGGCGTCGGCTGAAGATACCCCTTTGGCAGTCAACGCCGAGACAAACTTATCTTTGGTTACGCTACCGGAATTACTGGGGTCAAGATCACGCATCATTTTTGAGGCTATATTGGAAGCCATTTTAGATGGGTCAAATCCTTGCACGTTGCCACTTCCGGCGGCGTTGATTGACATAGACATACTAATCTCCTTAGGTTGGTTAGCGACCCTGAAACTTTGGGTTCTTAGTATTGTTATCGGCAGACAGCCCGTACTCTGAATTCGATTTCGTGTAAAACCCTGTAAAGAATGAACGACTGGCACTCTGGGATTGCCGGGCAGCGAGGCTTATTCGTATGGGCACCACCGATGGGGCATTGATGCCCCATCGGTAATTCAGATTGCTCACGCAGAAACGGAAATCGTCGAAAGCAAGCTGCTTATGCCGGATTGACTAGACTGGTCATTACCGATGCCGTAGGCCTGCATCAATTGAGCAATCTGTTGCAGCAACTTCTTCTCAACATCGCTGGTTGAATTCGCCGAGGAAGAATTGCTCATTGAAGAGGTGGAGGAAGAGCCACTGGATGAATTCGCCTGATTGTAAGTCATCGCTTCCTGCATGTTTACTTTACCATCACCGTTCGTATCGGATTTGTCGAAATTCTTGAGAAGATCGGATATCTTGGAAGATGCGGTGCTATCAGACGAACCGATGTTGTTCACCAAACTTGTCAGTTGGTCTTTCGTCATGCCCCCGTTATCGGCGCTCGGAGGCGGCGTACCCTCCATCATCATGCCGCGCATGCCGCTGCCCATCCCCCCTTCCTGCATACCGCCGTTCATTCGCATACTCATGAACTGGTTGTCGAGTTGATCGGCAACCTTCTTGAGCGTGTCGGAGAACTCCTGCTTTGTAACTTTGCCATCGCCGTTAGTATCGAGCTTCGAGAAGAGCTGATCAGCGCTCGAAGACGTTCTCGATAACGAATTGGTTGAGGAGGATGAGACATTGTCGAGGGCCGATTGCAGGTCCACTTTTGTTAGATAGCCCTGTCCGGAAGTGTCGAGCTTCGAAAACAACTGGTCGGCCATCTGAGTCGGGTCGGGGCGCTTCATGTCACGCATGCTCTGCATCGTCATAGTGTTGTTGCCCCCG
The DNA here is from genome assembly GCA_945860135.1 of Nitrosovibrio sp. Nv4. Classification (GTDB taxonomy): domain Bacteria; phylum Pseudomonadota; class Gammaproteobacteria; order Burkholderiales; family Nitrosomonadaceae; genus VFJL01. Next base: position 88,054 of record CAMAPK010000002.1, on the reverse strand, counting down.
ATACTGCTAATGTTGCTGCTCATAATGTGCTCCTTTCATGAATGGTGAATCAGCATGTGCGGAATTGCACATGTCGTTACCTACGCAAGTTATAGGCCTGAACCCCTTGAGAATTGCGGTATCCGATGTAAAGCCGTGTAAAAGCCAGTTAAGAAACCGCCGCCGACGAGCCTTTGAATCGCCGCGAAACGACAAATATCTTCTGCCGAAATCGAGACAAGCCTAAACCGGCAAAATTGTTTGTATATAAATCTGTGTTAATTCTTTGGCAAATCAAGATGATGGCATTTGGCGGCCGCCCTGCCGGGGATCTGTTGGCAATAATTGCCGCCGCCGGATGCCTTTTACCCAACCAACACCGGATAAGTGCCTCAGAAATTCCAGCTCAGGTACGCAGTGCTAACCCCGTTACTCGAAAGTAGACAGCCAAACCATTATTAAAAGGGGTAGGATTATTGTCACCGCAGCGATTGCAAGTCGTTTGCTCAGAGACACTCGGGTAAGTTTCATGGCTGGTTCCTAAATTTACCGACCACCGGGATTGACGGATCGAGCATGATCAAAATCATAGGGGGCCGTCTGCGTAAAATGCTGTTAAGAGACAGGTAAATCTTGGTAAAGAAGTGCTTGAGTCGACGGAGCTTGATCTAAGATTCCACACGGCTAACTGAATGGAAGAGAAATGACTAGCACGGTGCTCTTGGTGGACGACGATGTTGAGCTTGTGGAATTGGTCCGGGACTATCTTCAGGAAGATGGGTTCGGCCTGGTCACTGCTCCTGATGGGGCATCTGGCCTGAAGCTCGCACTTTCCGGCACAGCGGATATTGTCGTCCTCGATATCATGTTGCCCGGCAGCGGCGGGCTTGAGACACTCAGGCAAATTCGGGCCACAAGCACGATTCCGGTCATTATGCTTACGGCCCGTAGCGATGATATTGACCGGATCATCGGATTAGAGCTAGGGGCTGACGACTACGTGTCGAAGCCATGCACTCCACGTGAGTTAGCTGCGCGAATCCGCGCCATTCTTAAACGCACTGGATCAAATAGAGTTCCATCTGGTACCGCAATGACCGCAGGTAGCCTTACGATTTTGCCGTCGCAGCGGCGTGTCGAGCGTGCCGGTGTGCCCATTGATCTCACGAGTACTGAATTCAGCCTCGTGGAGTTGCTGGTTCGCAAAGCCGGATTGCCTGTATCCAAAGCAGAGCTTTCGTTTGAAGGACTCGGAAGACCCTTGACCCGCTTCGATCGTAGCATTGACGTCCATATGAGCAACATTCGCCAAAAGCTTGGGACACTTGCCGACGGCCGCTCGTTAATTCAAACCGTGACCCGCAAGGGTTACCAACTGGTTATCGAATAATGGGACGCTTATTCTGGAAATTCTTTCTAATTTTTTGGCTGGCACAATTCGCTACGGCGGCGGGTGTTGGTCTAGCGATCTGGTCGATGCATCCTAACGGAAGACCCGGGGTACCATTTGCGTTCGAAGGGCCGCCGCATCCCCCGAATTTGATGGAGGGCGAACCGAGGTGGCCGCCACCATTCGGCGAACCGCCCCAGCATCTTCCGCCTCCGTTGATTCCTATCATCGCGGGCGCTTTGGTTAGCCTCCTCTTTGCGTGGCTTCTCGCCTGGTATTTTGCACGGCCGATCCGTATTCTTCGAACGGCTCTGGAGTCAGTGGCAGAAGGACAATTGGCGACCCGCATCGGGGTATCAATGGGCAGTCGCAACGACGAACTTGTCGATCTGGCCAAGTACTTCGATCACATGGTTAGCCGCTTAGAGAGGTTGATCGATACACAGTACCGACTGTTGCACGATGTCTCGCACGAGCTACGATCGCCCTTGGCACGTTTGCAAGCGGCGGCCAACTTGATGCAGCAGCAACCGGACCGCACCGCGGAATTTGTGGAGCGAATTCAGCGAGACACGGTCAGGATGGATACCTTGTTGGGAGAACTGTTGACACTGGCAAGACTCGACGCTGGTGTAGCGGGGAATCAAGGAAGCGCATTGGATTTAGGCGAGATCATCGGAGAAATTGTCGAAGATACACGGTTGGTGGCGGACAAAAAACAATGTTCAATTGTTGTCAATGGACCAGATTCAATCGTTATGAATGGCAGTCACGAATTCATACATCGAGCGATCGAAAATGTTGTGCGGAATGCTATTCGCTTTGCTCCGTCGGACACTGCCGTAGTGATTTCCACGTCGGTGAGGAGTGGTTTGGTACGCGTCACCGTTTCCGATTGTGGTCCGGGTGTGCCCGAGGATTCGCTGAATCAGATCTTCGAACCCTTCGTTCGCATTTCCCCTTCAAATTCGTCAGACGGCTATGGACTCGGATTGGCGATTTCCCGGAGAGTCATGGATACACACGGTGGGACCATTGTCGCGGCAAACAGAATCCCTAGCGGACTGCTGGTAACTCTGGAGTTCCCGCAGGGCAACGGCTGAGACACTCATCGCTGAAGTGTGATGCTATCGGTTGATAGGTCGCTTACAAGCGCAGACCTGCCGCTCAGATTGACAAAATTTACGCCGTGTAACGACGGCTCCTGGCACCAAACTGGCATTGGTAAAAACCGGAAATAACCACCTCAAGCGTTCGCAACGCCTGCTTGCTCATTGAAGTCATTTATAAGGTACCACCACTTCGGCTTTCAACTGGTAACCGGCCTGCCCCATTTCAGTATCGATCTTGCCGGCATGCATGACGCCGCTGACCCACATGGCGTCCATCGTGCGCATGCCGCTGATGGGCTTCGATGCGGTCACATGAATGATCTGGTTGGATGGCGGCGGCGGCGTATGGATGCAGGCGCCAAAATAAGGCACGAGCAGAAACTCGCTGACTTTGTCGCCCACTTTCTCCAGAGGAATCACGAACCCCGGCAGACGAATGCGCGCGCCATTCAGGGCAGGCTCAATCGGCGCGTTATTCCAGGCCTCGCGTATTTTCTCCAGCGCCTCGATCGCGCGCGGATCACCGTCCCTGAGATTGTCGAGCTTCAACCCTTTTAACGGAGCCATTGGATCCCAGTTCTTGGGCATCAGATTGTCCCAGGTCATTTCTTTGTAAGTGATTGCCGGGGTTGCTGGGGGAGTTGCTGCAGGCGTTGTTTTGTCAGCGCTCTTCGCAGGAGCAGACGGCAGCCGCTCGCCCACACTGTAGTCGCGCGCAACTGTTACCGGGGCGGTAAAAATCAACAAACCGGCCAGCAGCAGCGTTTGCTTGAGGCATGAAGGGATGGTCATGTTTTTCATAATCTCGGCGTCAAGCCATCGGCCAGGGACATGCGGTAAGCGCGATAGCCCGGTATCAGGCTGACCAGGAAACCCGTTGCCATCACCAGCAGCAGCAGTTGCCAGGCTTCGGCGGATAATGTCCATGTTGCCAGAGAAATCCCCAAGTGTGTTTCCAGCATCGGCGTGACAACCACGCCGAGTGCGATCAGACCCAGCAAGCCGAGCAGCGAACCTGCCACCACCACCATCAATCCTTCAATCGCCAGCAGCAGGAACACCACGCGCGGACCGGCGCCTACCGAACGCAGAACCGCGAGTTCACGTCGGCGTTCACCGAGTCCGGCCAGCACCACGGCCACCAGGCCGCTGAGACCGACTGCCACCACCAGCGCGGAAATCGCCAGCAGCGATTTTTCGACGATGCTGACGATGGACCAGAGCTCATCCAGTGCCACTCCGGGCAGAACTGCCAGCAGCGGCTCGGCCTTGTACTGGTTGATATGGCGCTGCATCTGGAACACCCCTGCCCGGCTTTTCAGCCCGATAAAAGCTGCGGTAATTTCCTTGGGAGCCAAATCAAACTTGCGCACGTATTCGGCCGGGATCGATAACCCTGGCATCGGCGCCCCGCCCTGCCAATCGAGATGAATCGCTTCGATCGCCTCCAGGCTGATGTGGACGCTGCGATCTACCGCCAGGCCGGTGCGCTTGAGAATGCCGCTCACCTTGAATGGTTTGTCGGCATGCTCGGCCAAGCCGATGCCGCCTGCGCCATGATTGAGAACAATGCTGTCACCCAGTTGGTAGCCAAGCTGCTCGGCCACATCCGCGCCCACCACTGCGTCAAAAATATCGGCAAACGGTTTGCCGGAAGCAAACGCCAGCAAGCGGCGATCGGCATACCTGAAATGCTCGAAATAATCAGTTGTGGTGCCGACCACGGCAAAGCCGCGATGCGAGTCTCCCAATGAAATCGGCACCGCCCATGCCACGGCCGGATGCTGCGCCATCATCTGAAAACTTGACCAGCGAATGTTATGGGTTGCATCCCCCAGGCGAAATACGGCATAAAGCATGAGCTGGATCGGACTGGTGCGCGCACCTATGACCAGATCGGTTCCCGAGATGGATTGTGAAAAACTCTCGCGTGCCTGGGTGCGCAACTGCTCGACCCCCAGCAGCAGCATGACGGAAAGTGCGATGCTGACCGCCATCAACCCCAGCGTGGCGCGCCGGTTCCAGGCGCTGGCGAAGGCGAGGAACAGCAGCGGCCTCATGCCGCCTCCGCGGTGACTGCGCATAATTCATGCAGGTTGATGCTGCGGTTGAAGTGCTGCGCCAGACGCTGGTCATGGCTGACGAAGATCAGGGTGACATCCTCATCATTGCAACGTCCCAGCAGCACATCGAGAAACTCCGCCTGCCGGTCTGCATCCAGTGCCGAGGTCGGCTCATCGGCAATGATCAGCTCGGGATGCCCCATCAGGGCGCGTGCCGCTGCCACACGCTGTTGCTGCCCGACCGACAATGCCGTTACCGGTTGCTGCGCCAAAGCCAGATCCAGCCCCAGTTGACCGAGCAGCCGGTCGGCGGATTGTTCAAGTGTATCGGCCGCTTCCAGTGCCCGCTCGCGCCTGCGCTGCGAGAAGCGGCAGGGCAACAGCACATTCTCGCGTACCGATAAATAAGGCACCAGATTGAATTGCTGGAACAACAAGCCCACATGGTCAACGCGGAAGCGGTCGCGCGTGCTCGACGACAGCGCCGTCAGGTCGGTATCGAGCACCTGCAATTGCCCTTGCTGCGGCACCAGTACGCCACCCAGCAGGCTCAACAGCGTGCTCTTGCCGCTACCGCTCGCGCCCTGCAAAAAAACGCGCTCGCCACGTTCCACCTGAAACTTCGGAATCGAAAGCCGAAAGCCTTGTCTGCCGGGCCATTGGAAAATCAGGTTCTGAATGTCGATCACAAGCTGGCGCATGCCAGAATCTTACCACTTCAGCCGGGTGGACTTGGGTGAGAGCTTTGCGCTTGACTGACCTTTGGGCCCAACTACAGCGGCATCAATCCGTTTGAGGCCGGAAAACTGCTGGAACAAGCGCACCTCGATTCCCTGCAAAGCCTGTGGCACCGTACATTGGAAATGCCAGGTCGCTGCCAGCTCTGCATGTGCATCAGATGCATCGGCTCTGGCTGTGTCACTGCCCTTGCCAGAATCCACGGCAGATGCCAGCAAGCCGGGGGCAAGTACCGCCGATTCCAGTTCGGCCGACTCCAGTCGGCATTGCGCTGCGGGGGTAAAGACAAACAGAGTGTCGGCTTGATGGAGTTTCGCTGCCATCGCTCTGACCGACTGGCGCTCTTTCTCGTTGCGCGGCGCGCGTTCGAACCCCAGCAGATTGTCCAGTGGACTATCCAGATTGATCTGCACTGCTGCACCATCGACCACAACTTCCAGAGTAGCCAGGCCATGCACATGGGCACCGGGCTGGTGTGCTCTTGCCAATGGCATGATACCCAGTGACAGCATGACGGCCATCACTGCTGAACCCATAAAGCGCAATAGCTGTTTCATCGTTTGCCCCTGTCGATTGATTGGACCGTGTTTATTGCGAGAAAGCAGATGCCCATTATACAAGCAGTAAAAAGCTCGAGAATTCAGCCTGTTTGCGATATAATTCCGGGCGTCGCTGAAACGAACACCCACTCCCTGCCATTCCCGCGGGGAGTTTTATTTAGAAAAGGGAGAAGAATCATACGCATCATCTTATTAGGCGGTCCCGGTGTGGGAAAGGGTACACAAGCCAATTTCATCAAAGAACATTTCGGCATCCCGCAGATTTCCACCGGTGACATGCTGCGCGCTGCAGTCAAGGCTGGCACCGAACTGGGCATTGCGGCCAAGAAAATCATGGACGCGGGGGGATTGGTTCCCGACGACATTATCATCAATCTGGTGAAAGAACGCATTGCACAAGCAGATTGCGCCAAGGGATTCCTGTTTGACGGTTTTCCCCGCACCATTCCCCAGGCTGATGCGATGAAAGCCACGGGTGTACCGATCGACTACGTGATTGAAATTGACGTGGCTGACGAAGAAATCATCAAGCGTATGTCGGGCCGCCGGAACCATACGGCATCAGGCCGCATTTATCATGTGCTATTCAATCCGCCTAAGACGGAAAACCAGGATGATGTGACCGGGGAACCCCTGGTACAGCGCGATGACGACAAGGAAGAAACCGTAAGAAAACGGCTTGAAATCTATCACGCCCAGACTGAACCATTGATAGAATACTACTCGAAATGGGCGGCTAACGGCGGAGAGAGCGCCCCCAGATACGTGAAAATTGCCGGCGTCGGATCGGTTGAAAACATTCGCGATAGCATTTTCGCGTCGCTGCAGTAACTGCAATCAGGGTTGCGCGCAGATTTTTCGTAACCGGATTTCGATTCGGAAATGGATCAATACAATGCTGGCGTTTGTGCTGGCAAGACTGCCAAAGATTTGGATAAATCAGGAGAAAACATTATGGTTGCAAAAAATGCTTTTTATGCCCAATCCGGCGGAGTCACCGCAGTCATTAATGCATCTGCCGCTGGTTTGATTGAAGCGGCGCGCAAACAGAAGGGCAAAATCGGCAAAATTTATGCTGGCCGTAACGGCATTATCGGCGCCCTGACCGAAGACCTGATCGATACCGGCAAGGATTCCATTGCGGCGATCAGAGCGCTGCGTCACACACCCTCCGGCGCATTCGGCTCCTGCCGCTACAAATTGAAAAGCCTTGAGCAGAACCGGCGCGAATATGAACGTCTGATCGAGGTATTCAAGGCACATAACATCGGTTATTTCTTTTATAACGGCGGCGGCGATTCCGCCGATACCTGCCTGAAAGTATCGCAACTGGCCGACACGCTGGGTTATCCGATCCAGGCCATTCATGTTCCCAAGACTGTGGATAATGATCTGCCGATTACCGATTGCTGCCCCGGTTTTGGTTCGGTGGCGAAATACATCGCCGTATCAACACGCGAAGCGAGCTTTGACGTAGCCAGCATGTCGAAAACCTCGACCAAGGTATTCGTGCTGGAAGTGATGGGGCGCCATGCCGGATGGATTGCAGCAGCAGGCGGACTGGCATCGAGCAAGGACTGTGAAATTCCCATTGTCATCCTGTTTCCGGAAATCGCCTTCGATAAGGCAAAATTTCTCGCCAAGGTGGACAGCTACGTCAAGAAATTCGGCTACTGCTCAGTGGTGGTGTCGGAAGGCGTGAAAGGCGCAGATGGCAACTTTCTCTCCGACCAGGGACTGCGCGACGCTTTCGGCCATGCCCAATTAGGTGGCGTTGCACCGGTAGTGGCAAACATCATCAAGGATGGCTTGGGACTCAAATATCACTGGGGTGTAGCAGACTATCTGCAGCGCGCTGCACGCCACATCGCGTCCAAAACCGACGTTGAACAGGCTTATGCGATGGGCAAGGCTGCCGTGGAGTTCGCCGTTAAGGGCCATAACTCGGTGATGCCTACGATAGAGCGCCTGTCCAATAAACCTTACAAGTGGAAAGTCGGCATGGCGCAACTGTCCAAAGTCGCCAATGTGGAAAAAATGATGCCTGGCAACTTTATCACCAAGGATGGTTTTGGCATTACTGACAAATGCCGTGAATATCTGACTCCGCTCATCAAGGGTGAAGACTATCCGCCTTACAAGGATGGTCTGCCTAATTACGTGCGGCTGAAGAACGTGGCAGTTAAGAAAAAATTGGGTGATTTCAAGATTTGAGTCTTATCAGGTTTGTTTTGATTTACGCACAAGCTGTTATGCGGAGTTATTGGGCCGAAATTCTGCATGCATTCTCAGACGGTCTGACTTTAACTGGAGATTTTAATGGGTACTGGTCTAATCATCGCAATCAGTTGCGCGATGGCCGCGCTTCTGTATGGAGCGCTTTCGATTAAATGGATTCTGAGTTTGTCAGATGGCAACGAACGCATGCGCGAGATCGCCACTGCGATTCAAGAAGGCGCTTCCGCTTACCTGAATAGGCAATACACCACCATCAGCATCGTCGGCGTGATTCTGCTGGTGGCTATTTTTGTCGCCTTGGGCTGGCAAACTGCTGTTGGTTTTGCTCTCGGTGCAGTTCTGTCAGGTCTTGCCGGTTATATCGGCATGAACGTGTCGGTGCGTGCCAATGTGCGTACCGCAGAAGCTGCCAGAGACGGCCTTAACGCTGCGCTCAATGTCGCCTTCAAGGGTGGCGCGATCACCGGCATGCTGGTAGTTGGCCTAGGTCTTCTGGGCGTGGCGGGCTACTACGCTTTTCTTACTGTCGGTCTGGGCGCCACTGCAGCGGATGCGACCCATGCGCTGGTAGGCTTGGCCTTTGGCAGTTCGCTGATTTCCATTTTTGCTCGTCTGGGTGGCGGTATCTTTACCAAAGGCGCCGACGTCGGTGCTGACCTGGTCGGTAAAGTCGAGGCCGGAATTCCTGAGGATGATCCGCGCAACCCGGCGGTTATCGCTGACAACGTGGGCGATAACGTGGGCGACTGTGCCGGTATGGCAGCCGACCTGTTTGAAACCTATGCTGTGACCATCATCGCCACCATGCTGCTGGGCGGATTATTGATTACAGACCCAGTTGTGAGTGCAAGCGCAGTGATCTATCCACTGGTACTGGGTGGATTTTCTATCATCGCCTCCATCATCGGTTGCGCCTTTGTCAAAGCGCGTGAGGATGGCAAGGTCATGAATGCGCTTTACCGCGGCCTGGCAGTCGCCGGCATATTGGCAGCAATCGTCTACTATCCGATTACCACCACGATGTTGGGCGACGGTATCGTAATTGACGGCAAGAATATCTCGGCGATGAATTTGTACCTTGCTGGACTGGTCGGCCTGGCGCTGACCGCCGCGATGGTATGGATCACCGAGTACTATACCTCCACCGAATATGGGCCAGTGCAGCATATTGCGGAAGCATCCAGTACCGGTCACGGCACCAACGTGATTGCCGGTCTCGGTGTTTCCATGAAATCGACCGCTGCCCCGGTGCTGGTCGTATGTCTTTCGATCTGGTGTTCCCATGAACTGGCAGGGCTGTATGGCATTGCCATTGCCGCGACTTCGATGCTGTCCATGGCCGGCATCATCGTGGCGCTGGACGCTTATGGCCCGATCACCGATAACGCCGGTGGTATTGCACAAATGGCTGGCTTGCCAAAAGAGATCCGCGACATCACCGATCCTCTGGATGCCGTGGGCAATACCACCAAAGCGGTAACCAAAGGTTACGCCATTGGTTCAGCCGGCTTGGCTGCATTGGTGCTGTTCGCCGATTACACGCATGCCCTCTCCAGCGGCGGCAAGCTAGTAGTCTTTGATTTGTCCGATCACATGGTGATTATCGGCCTGTTTATCGGTGGCATGGTGCCCTACCTGTTCGGAGCGATGGCGATGGAAGCTGTCGGTCGTGCGGCCAGTTCGGTGGTGGTGGAAGTGCGCCGCCAGTTCAAGGAAATCCCGGGCATCATGGCAGGCACGGCCAAGCCGGATTATTCCAAGGCAGTAGACATGGTGACCAAAGCCGCCATCAAGGAAATGGTCGTTCCTTCGTTGCTGCCGGTGGCGGTACCGGTACTCGTGGGTCTGCTGCTTGGCCCGGTGGCTTTGGGTGGGGTGCTGATCGGTGCCATCATTACCGGTATTTTCGTCGCCATTTCCATGACTGCCGGTGGCGGCGCTTGGGATAATGCCAAGAAATACATTGAAGACGGCCATTTCGGCGGTAAGGGTTCGGAAGCACACAAGGCCGCCGTAACCGGTGACACCGTGGGCGATCCCTACAAGGATACCGCCGGACCTGCGGTCAATCCGCTGATCAAGATCATGAATATTACTGCGTTGCTGATCGTACCACTGCTGTAATCTGTGTCATTCCGCGAAGCACGCCGAGAAACTCTGGCGTGCTTCGTTGCTGGCGGAAATTGAATTTGCTCAATTACTAACTTGTCTCCCGGATATTTCGGATGAACAGCAAGATTACTCTCACGCTGGATGATGCAAAGAAAATCGCCGCTGCCGCCGAAGCGGAAGCCAGGCACAACGACTGGCCGGTGGTGATTGCGATCGTCGATGATGGCGCCCACCTGCTCCATCTGCTACGCTTGGATGACACCCAGTTTGGCAGTATCGAAGTGGCAATGCAGAAAGCCCGCGCTGCCATCGCCTTCCGCCGTCCTACCAAAGTATGGGAGGAACATGTTGCGGAGGGGCGCATGCGCTATCTTGCCCTGCCCGGAACCCTGCCGATCGAAGGAGGCCTGCCCATCGTGGTGGATGGCCAGTTCATCGGCGCAATCGGCGTTAGCGGTGTGCGTTCCAATCAGGATGCGCAAATCGCCCAAGCAGGGATAGATGCGCTGTTGAAATCCGGTTGACATGTCTCTGCTCAGTCGTTATTGTTCTGCCAATTTAATTTTGTATTTACATACCTGCTTGTCCTGTTTATATTCAATCTGCCGTGCAACATAACTACCTGACGACTCCATTGGAACCTTAGCCATGAACCCGCCCTCTTCAACCATGATCAGTGTGAAACCCTTAGAGTGTCACACGACAAGGGCGCATGGCTGGCTACCGAAATTCTGTCTGGGTGCGGGAATCCTGGGTTTGACTTTTCAGGTTCTGGCAAATCCAACCGCCCCCCCCAAAGACGCTGCAGCAGCCCCGGCGGCTGAAAGCAAAGTTGATTGGTCCAAAGTTCCGCCGGTGACGCCCATGCCGCGCCCAGGATCATTCATCGTACCCCCCTCCGGAGCTGGCTACTATTCCCTGTGGGACTTGCTCACCGGCAATGAACGTAAAGCTCCGCCCGTCGCCCCGTATGCCCCCTTTGGCCTTCTCCCCGTCTCTTCATTTGACGTGGATTTCCGTTATATGGAAAAGCCGGGCTATGAAAAAGATATCTTTGACCCCGTCAAGCGCATCCATATGGGCAATGACTGGCTCCTGTCTTTTGGCGGCAGCTTCTGGTTCCGAAATATGCGCGAGTCTGGGAGCCGACTTGAACCGGGGGACAACACTTACAACCTGATACGGACTCGACTCCACGCTGATCTGTGGTATCGGGACAAGATTCGGCTCTTTGCCGAGGGGATAGACGCCCGCAGCTTCTCCCAAGACAAGACTCCGCTTGCCATTGATGCAAATCATACCGACATGCTGAACCTGTTTGCGGACATCAAGCTAGCGGACGTTAAGGATGGGCCAGCCTATGTTCGCGTTGGCCGCCAGGAGTTGCTGTATGGCTCACAGAGATTGATCTCTACCCTTGATTGGGCCAATACCCGGCGCACCTTCCAAGGTGTCAAAACCTTTTGGCACACGCCGAAACTGGATCTGGATGCGTTCTGGGTACGACCGATGAATGTAATTGCAGCAGGACCATCAAGCTTTGATAACTGGGATACAAATCGGAATTTTTACGGTTTATGGGCGACTTACAAGCCCCAACGAGGCCATTTTTCTGACCTCTACTTCCTGAGTCTGGACAATAATAACTCTACTGTTTCACCCACGGTCATCGGTACTTTGAATACGGGAAATACTCTTGTACATACCGTGGGTAGCCGCTATGCCGGCAACCACAACCAGTTCCTGTATGAGTTGGAAGCGATGTACCAGTTTGGCCGGTCAGCCAACAATCTGAATCCTGTCCCCACCGATATTTCTGCCGGCGCAGTGGCTTATGGTCTGGGCTATCAGTTCAAGTTGCCCATGAATCCACAATTATGGCTACGCTACGACTACGCATCTGGCGATAAGAATGCGAATGACGGACAAAATAATACCTTTAACCAGCTTTTTCCGTTCGGACACTATTACCTGGGCTTTCTGGATCGGGTAGGCCGGCAGAATATCCACGACTTCAACGCCCAGTTTACGCTTCATCCGCAGCCCTGGTTCACATTCATTGCCCAGTATCATAGGTTCTTTCTGGCGAATTCACACGATGCTCTTTACAACGCTGGCGGCGTAGCCTATCGGCGGGATGCCACCGGGCAGGCAGGCAGGGATGTGGGCGATGAACTGGATCTGCGTTTTAATATTCACGTCAACCGCCATCAGGATGTCCTGCTCGGCTATTCCAAGCTGTGGGCTGGCGACTTTATTAAGCATACGACGACCCCTTCCGGCGGTAGAGGCAATGTCTCACCGGATCTCATTTATGTCCAGTATGTCGTGCGCTTCTGAAGCCAGCTCAAGTTCATTATCCGTCGGATAACTGAGCTAGCTGAGACTGAGGCACTGATATTTTCCGCAGATGGTGCATGGATGACTGCGTAGCACACGCCGAAGTGACCAACCCCACTATTCCCGCACAGTGCCGCTGGCATGCAGTCGCCGATCTGTCGGCACTGCACCACGCGGCACTGAATGCAATCCTCGACAGCGCGACGCTGGCAATCCAGCAACACGGACAGTTTCATCTGGTGATCTCCGGCGGAGAAACGCCACGTGAGATCTATCGACAATTGCGCACCGCACACAGCGATTGGTCCGCATGGCATGTTTACTTCAGCGATGAGCGCTGCCTGCCGCCCACCGATGCCAACAGAAACTCGCGCATGGCTGCAGAAGCCTGGCTCGATCACGTAGCAATACCCGCAGTCCAGTTGCACATAATCCCGGGTGAACTTGGGGCAAGCCAGGCAGCGCGCGTATATGCCGAAACGCTGCGCACTGTCGGCATATTCGATCTGGTACTGCTGGGGCTGGGTGAGGATGGCCATACTGCAAGCCTGTTTCCCGAGCATGAGTGGGGTAGCGCACCCGATGCACCGGATACGCTGGCAGTACTCGATGCACCCAAACCGCCGCCTCAACGCGTATCGCTGAGTGCCATGCGCTTGAGTCGCGCACGGCAGGTAATATTTCTAATTGCTGGCAAATCCAAACGTAAAGCAGTGGCTGAGTGGCGTAACGGGAAAAACATTCCGGCACAAGCAATAGCACCCGCAGCAGGCGTCGATGTGTTGGTAGAATCTGCACTGTTGATGCCGCTGTCTGTCTAGAATCTCTGAATAGGTACTCAGCCATGCGCGGGAAAATCAGTGTAAGAAATTTGTGTAAACCCCCCTCTGCCATATCCCGTGAAGTCTACGAGAATAATCTGCACAAGCTTCAGATTGAGCTGGTCAAGCTGCAGCGGCATTTCATAAAGTGCAATGAAAAAATTCTGGTTATCTTTGAAGGCCGCGATGCCTCTGGCAAAGACGGCACGATCAAGCGCATTGTTCAACATTTAAGTCCGCGTGAAACACGGGTTGTGGCCCTCGGCAAGCCTTCTGACCGGGATCGCAGTTCGTGGTATTTTCAGCGTTATGTCCCGTATCTGCCCATAGCGCAGGAGCTGGTGCTGTTCAACCGCAGCTGGTACAACCGCGCAGGTGTCGAGCGGGTAATGGGGTTTTGCACCGAAGTCGAATACAAGGAATTCATCAACTCGGTGCCAGAGTTCGAGCGTATGCTGGTTCACTCCGGTATCAAGCTCTTCAAGTACTACCTCGACATCAGTAAAACCGAGCAGAAGAGACGCTTGGATAAGCGCAAGTCAGATCCGCTCACGCAATGGAAAATCAGCGCACTTGATAGCCATGCACTCAAAAAATGGAAACAGTACAGCTTGGCGCGCGACGAAATGCTGGCACATACCCACAGCCTCGCTGCTCCCTGGACGATTGTGCATGCCGATGACAAGCAGTTGGCACGGCTCAATGTCATCAAAGACATGCTCAGCCGGTTGGATTACGCAGACAAAGCCAAACGGCTGATCCTGCCGGACCCACGAATTATATCGACATACGATGCCACCCAGCCAGAGAAGGGTTTACTGGCACCGTAGCCGGTAACTTTCTCCATGCCCGATCTCGACTCTTTTTTCTCCAGCAGCGGCACACTGGCACAAGCCGTGCCGGGTTATCGTGCGCGCGCACAACAACTCGCAATGGCACAGGCGATAGCCGACACCATCGCTGGCAACCGCATTCTGGTGGCAGAAGCGGGTACTGGCACCGGCAAGACCTTCGCTTATCTGGTGCCGGCATTACTGGCGGGTGGCAAGGTAATCATTTCCACCGGCACCAAGACACTGCAGGACCAGCTTTTCACCCGCGATATCCCCACCGTGCGCGCCGCACTCAAGGCACCAGTCACGGTGGCATTACTGAAGGGGCGCGCCAATTATGTATGCCACTATCATCTGGAGCGCACCCTGCAGGATGGACGTACCAGCTTTGCCAGTCGCGACGAAGTGAGGTATCTGAAATTGGTTGAGCGCTACGCGGGCGTCAGCAAAAGTGGCGATAAAAGTAGCCTGAGTGAAGTACCGGAAAACGCCGCGGTCTGGCAGCAGGTAACTTCCACGCGCGAAAATTGCCTCGGTTCAAATTGCCCCAACTACAAGGATTGCTTCGTGATGGAAGCCCGCAAACAGGCGCTGGCAGCGGATGTGGTGGTGGTCAATCATCACTTGTTTTTTGCTGATGTGATGCTGCGCGACGAAGGCCTGTCGGAGCTGTTACCCGCCTGCAATACGGTGATTTTTGACGAAGCCCATCAGTTACCGGAAACCGCCAGCCTGTTTTTTGGCGAGTCAGTGAGCACCAGCCAATTGCTGGAACTTGCACGCGATACTGAGACCGAAGCACTGCTGGGTGCCAGGGATTTTACTGCATTGCCTGATGCCATTGCGGCGATGGAGAAAGCGGCGCGAGATTTACGTCTGACCATCGAAGGCGAGAATACCCGCCTGCCGCTGGCTGCGGTATTGAAGAATCCAAAGTTTGGCAGTGCGCTGGATGAGCTGCTGGAGAAACTTGATGCGCTGGCGGCGATGCTGGAGAGTCAGGCAGAGCGTTCTGAAGGACTGGAAAACTGCTGGCAGCGAGCATGCGAAATTGCTGTCCGCATAAGGCACTGGCGCGATCAGGCGGAGGCCGAAGGATTCGTGCGCTGGCTGGAAGTATTCAGCCACGCGCTGCAGCTCAATGCCACGCCATTGTCCATTGCGGAGATATTCAACAAACAATTGAGCGCCTCGCCGCGCGCATGGATATTCACTTCTGCAACATTGGCGGTGAAAGGTGATTTCTCGCATTACAACGATGAAATGGGTCTGGCTACGGCACAGTCTGCCTGCTGGGACAGCCCGTTTGATTTCGCTAATCAGGCTCTGCTCTACGTACCACTCGGCTTGCCCGAACCCGGCAGTCGCGAATATACCGAGGAAATGGTGAAAGCCGCATTGCCCGTGTTGAAGGCCAGTTGTGGCCGTGCTTTCTTCTTGTGCACCAGTCTGCGGGCAACACGGCGAGTTCATGAATTACTGCTGGAAGCATTCGAGCGCGAACAACTTGATTATCCCCTATTGCTGCAAGGGCAGAGTTCGCGTTCCGATATGCTGGAGCGTTTCCGCAAACTGGGCAATGCGGTACTGATTGGTAGCCAATCTTTCTGGGAAGGAGTGGATGTGCGCGGCGAAGCATTGTCGCTGGTGGTGATCGACAAACTGCCATTCGCACCACCCGATGACCCGGTACTGTCGGCACGCATCGAGAAAATCAATAAGGAGGGCCGCAATGCTTTCATGGAATATCAACTGCCGCGTGCAGTCATTAACTTGAAACAAGGCGCGGGGCGATTGATCCGCGACGAAACCGATCGCGGGGTATTGATGATCTGTGACCCACGCCTCATCACCAAGTCCTACGGCAAGAAAATCTGGCAAAGCCTGCCGCCAATGAAGCGCACGCGTGATCTGGCCGAAGTGGAGCGATTCTTTGCCGATCTATCCCCCTGAATCCTCGCACTGCCTCAGAGCGAATAGGGTAACGGCATAATCTCCAGCGTGGGACCATCCAGCGCCTGCCAGTGAATTTTACTGGCTTCGACACTGCTTGTCTGTATCACCACCAGCACATCGAAGCCGCCATCAGGCGAGGGCGCTGCGTTGACCACCATACCGCTGGATTGCTCTGCCATATCAGCGCTGAACAATTCGTCCCCGGCTGCAACAGGCTTGACCGACTGGATATTGGCCAGATACATGCGACGCTTGATCTTGCCCAGATACTGGGTGCGTGCAACAATTTCCTGCCCTGGATAACAGCCTTTCTGAAAACTCACTCCGCCAATGGCTTGCAGATTCGTCATTTGCGGGACGAATTGTTCCTGCGTCGCAGGTGTGATGACAGGAATGCCTGCTTTAATTTCCAGCCAGTTCCAGCAGGACGCCCCCACCGGCATGGCCTCTTTGCTTAAACGCTGCCATAGCACAGGCGCCTGCTCCGGTAAGGCGACCAGTTCAAAACGATCCTGCCCAAGACGAATAGCGCTGCCCTGCTCACCATGAATCACGCCCAGATGCGCTGCGGGAACTGTACCCATAATCTCTGCCAGCAGCGCTGCAGCACGACTTCCCGCTACTCCCATGCGCACCAGTGTGTCGCTGTTGTCGGTCAACTCGACCTTGGCGCGCAATACGAACATGGCAAGACGCTTGCGAATGGCCACCTGCAGTGCTGATGGCAATTGCATGGTGTAGCCGCCACCATCATGCCACAGCAGAAAGCTTGCCAGCATCCGGCCCTTGGGAGTGCAATAACTGCCATACTGGGAAGTGCATGAGTCTACTTTTCTGACGTCACAACTCAATTGCCCCTGCAGGAAAGCTTGTGCATCCTCACCGGAAAAATGGATCAGACGAAAATGCGAGAGATCGACCAGCACCGTACCCGAACGAGTACATTTGAGTTCGGCAGCGGCATTGCCATAGTGGGTAACGCAGTCGTCTTGAAAAACCGCGTTGTGGGCTTGCAGGTAGGCCTGCCAAGTAGAATTCATACGGGAGAGTACATGGCCAGTAAGGAAAGTTAATTATACGATCAATCAAGGGAGTAAGATAATTAGCATGGCTATCCCTTTGCTCACCGCCCGTCTCGAACCCTCCATGCACCTTGCCATGATACTGGGTTGCGCCCATTTCGCTGCTATTGGCATGTTGTGGCCGCTGGCATTGCCGCTAGCAGTCAAACTGCTGGGTACCGCCCTACTCGCTACCAGCCTGTTTTTCTATTTGCGATCTTATGCATTACTGCGCTCACCGCGATCGGTAGTAGCTCTTGAGCTGTCGGAAGAAATGGCTTGCACGCTTGAAACGCAGCACGGTGAGCGCATTATCTGCACGTTGCAAGGCAGCAGCTTTGTTGCGCCTTATCTGACAGTGCTAAATTTTAAGCTGTCTGGCAAATTCTTTACCCGCAGCGTAGTGATTCTGGCAGACAGCATAGATGCCGAGCAGTTTAGGCAGTTGCGGGTACTGTTACGCTGGAAGTGGAGAGATCCGGCTTGAAGTATCAGCGTTTCAATACCGTATTCCGCGCTTGCGGCAGGAGAGCGGGATAATCCCGGCTAAAGTGCAGACCGCGGCTCTCGTGGCGCAGCATGGCACTTTGTACGATCAGATCGGCGCTATCCACCAGGTTACGCAGTTCCAGCAGATCACTGGTCACACGGAAATTGGCATAATACTCGCTGATTTCTTCGTGCAGCAGCTTGATGCGATGCTGAGCACGTTGCAGGCGTTTGTTGGTGCGAACTATGCCTACATAGTCCCACATGAAACGCCGCAATTCATCCCAGTTATGCGAGATAACGATCTCCTCATCGGCATCGGTAACACGGCTTTCATCCCACTGCGGCAGTTGTACAGCGGGCATGGATGGTAGCCGCAGGATGTCTGTGGCTGCTGCCTGCCCAAATACCAGACATTCCAGCAGCGAATTGCTCGCCAGACGGTTGGCACCATGCAGCCCGGTGTGGGCGGTCTCGCCGATGGCATAGAGGCTGTCCAGATCAGTCTTGCCGTTCCAGTCGGTGACGACACCGCCACAGGTGTAATGGGCTGCGGGCACTACCGGAATTGGCTGTTTGGTTATATCGATACCCAGGTCCAGGCAGCGGGCGTAAATATTGGGGAAATGTTCCTGCAGAAAATTTGCAGGCTTGTGGGAAATATCCAGATAAACGCAATCCAGGCCACGTTTTTTCATTTCAAAATCGATGGCGCGGGCGACAATATCGCGTGGCGCAAGCTCCGCGCGCTCATCGTGCCAAGGCATGAAACGCGCGCCATCCGGGAGTTTCAGCAAACCGCCTTCACCACGTACTGCCTCGGAAATCAGAAACGATTTGGCGTGGGGATGGTAAAGGCAAGTAGGGTGAAACTGGATAAACTCCATATTGGCGATGCGGCAACCCGCGCGCCAACCCATGGCGATACCATCACCGGTAGCCGTGTCGGGATTGGTGGTGTAGAGATAGACTTTGCCAGCGCCGCCAGTCGCCAGCACCGTACTGTGCGCGGCGATGGTATCGACCCTGCCCGCGGTGCTGTCCAGCACATAAGCGCCATAGCAGCGATTGTCACTTTTGTCAGGGTGACCCAGTTTCACGCCAGTGATGAGATCAATCGCGATATGACGTTCAAGCACGGTAATATTCGGGTGGATACGGGCCTTTTCGCTCAGCGTCAACTGTATCGCCTGCCCAGTGGTATCGGCTGCGTGTATCACCCGGCGCACGCTATGACCGCCTTCCCGCGTTAGATGGTAACCGGTTGCGTTGTTCAGATCGCGGGTGAAGGGGACTCCCTGAGTGATCAACCATTGAATGGCTCGCGGGCCGTTTTCCGCCACGTAGCGGGTAACCGCCTCATCACACAATCCTGCACCTGCGGCAAGGGTGTCGCGGATATGCGCATCGGGGGAATCTTCCTGTGATAGCGCTGCGGCAATGCCGCCTTGCGCCCAGCCGCTGGCGCTGTCAAGCAAAGCTCGTTTGGTGACAAGACAAACTTTTTTGGTTTGTGCTAAGTTAAGTGCGAGCGTAAGGCCAGCAAGACCGCTGCCAATAATAAGTGTGTCAAAATCAAGCTGAGCCATTCTGCTCCTGGTTAATTACATTCACCATCAAGCGAAAATCATAACAGACTTGGTATTCCCAGCCTGATTTTTTAGAATACCCACTTTATCGAGTGAACTAATCCAAGGTATCCGTTGTCTCTTGGTTCAGGCTATGCGTGTTAAACCGCGTGCAGTTCCCGGATCAACCCTTGAGCGGGTATACTTGATCCGCTGCTTCATGAAGCAGCGGTATTCACAAGTGCAAACCATAATATTCAGGGAACGGCAGCATGGGTGACCGGGAAATTGATCAGCAACTGGTAGAACGCGTACAGCGTGGGGACAAACAAGCCTTCGATCTACTGGTGATCAAGTACCAACGCAAACTGGCCCGGTTGCTGTCGCAGTTTATCCGCGATGCCGCCGAAGTAGAAGATGTCACCCAGGAAGCTTTCATCAAAGCTTACCGGGCATTACCGTCGTTCCGGGGCGAGAGTGCGTTTTATACCTGGCTGTACCGGATTGGCATTAATACCGCAAAGAATTTCCTGGTAACTCAAGGGCGGCGGGCACCCACCACTACCAGCAACGGCTTCGATAGCGAGGACGCTGAGAACTTCGAGGAAGGCAGTCAGTTACGAGAAATGAACACGCCTGAAAGCGAGCTGATGAGTAAGCAGATCGCCGAAACGGTGAACCAGACTTTACAGGAATTGCCTGAAGAATTACGCACGGCAATTACCCTGAGAGAAATCGAGGGACTGAGTTATGAAGAAATTGCCAGCATCATGAACTGCCCCATCGGCACAGTGCGATCGCGAATATTTCGCGCTCGTGAAACGATAGCAGAGAAACTACGGCCCATGCTGGGGACCGGTAAAGACAAGAGGTGGTAGCATGAAAAGTAAAATATCGGCGTTGATGGATGGCGAACTGGACTCTGAAGATGTCGCTGGCATGATCACGCAACTCAAAAAAACAGACGAATTACGCGATGAGTGGGCAACTTACCATTTGATTGGTGATGCCTTGCGACAATCGACGGCATCTATCGACATCACCCAGCGCGTCAACACAAGGCTGGCTGCAGAACCAACCGTACTCGCACCACAGTCGCCGATGGAACATAAATTTAAAATATTTGCTCTCTCAGCAGCAGCCTCGGTAGCGGCAGTAGTCGTAGTTGGCTGGATGAGCCTGCAGAACATGGATCGGCCGCAAGAAAATCTTGCCAGCAACAAACCAGTTCTTCAGCCAGCTGTACAAACAACCCCCGTCGTTATTTCTGTCCCCGTCTCAGCCCAAGCCTCAGCTCCTGCCCAGATTAATGACTACCTGCTGGCACACCGAGAGTTTTCGTCTACTACGGCGATACATGGTGGCGTAACACCCTATATGCGCGCAGTTGCAGAATCGCGGGGAAACCCCGCCAGATGACAAGGGCTGCACTGGCTGCTTTTTTGCTGCTATCCGGCGTTGTACAGCCCATATTCGCGCAGAGTTCATCTGATCCTTCTGTAGAAGTATTAAACTTGCTGCAAAAAATAGCTGCTGCCCCCCGTCAGCATAACTATATCGGTACCTTCATCTATTCTTCCGGCAACCATATTGAGACATCCCGCATCATTCACATGCTGGATCAGGAAGGCGAGCATGAAAAAATCGAGGTGCTGGACGGCTCGCCGCGCGAGATCATCCGCAACAATGATGAGATGCGGTGTTATTTGCCGGAGAGTAAAACCATTGTGACCGAGAAACGCTGGCTGCGAAAAGTTTTCCCCGCACTTCTGCCTGAACCACTGAGCAGCCTCCATGATAGTTACATTGTCAGCAAAGGCGAATCGGAGCGCATCAGCGATTATGAATGCCAGGTAATTATGCTAGAACCCAAGGATGACATGCGCTATGGCCATAAACTGTGGGTAGATGCCCACACTGGCCTGCTGCTTAAAGCTGCGGTAATGGATAAGGGGCGTGTGGTTGAGCAGTTTGTTTTTACCCAGCTAAAGATTGGTGGCGAAATAGACAGGGAAATGTTGAAATCAAAATATTCTGCGAAAACCGGCGAGTGGCGCATCACCAATTTGGTATCTTCCACGATGGGAAGCGGCAAACTCGGCTGGCAGATCAGCAATCCTCCAGCAGGGTTCAAGAAAGTCATTGAGATGAAACGTACTCTTTCCGGAAAATCAATACCGGTCGGCCACATTGCGCTGTCAGATGGCCTCGCTGCGGTGTCAGTATTTATCGAACCCGTGGAGAAAAATTCCGCACCGCCAGTTCAAGGACTCTCCTCTGGCTACGGTGCGATCAATATTTATATCCGCACAGTGGCAGACAATATGGTGACAACTGTGGGTGAAGTCCCGCCAGCAACGGTAATGCAAATCGGCAACTCGGTAATCAACTACAAAGTCAAATGATGCATAAACTTATTCTGATGATATTGTTCGGACTGTCTTCGGTCGCCTCTGCGCAAACCAGAGAATTGCCCGATTTCACCGATCTGGTTGAGAAACAAGGCGCTGCGGTAGTAAACATCAGCACTGTCCAGACACAAAGTACACTCACTAACCGGACTTTCCCGGGGATGCCGAATATTCCGGAGGATGATCCATTCTTTGAATTTTTCCGCCGCTACATGCCGCCCAATACCACTCCACGGGAGTTCGAGTCCAGATCACTGGGCTCCGGGTTTATCATCAGCACCGATGGCTACATCCTGACCAACACACATGTAATTGAATCTGCTGATGAAATTACTGTAAAATTGACCGATAAGCGCGAATTCCGCGCCAAGGTAATCGGTACCGACCGCAGGACCGATATCGCTCTTCTCAAGATCGAAGCCACTGGTTTACCTAAAGTGACCCAGGGTGACCCCAACAAACTCAAGGTTGGCGAATGGGTGGTGGCAATTGGTTCACCCTTCGGATTTGATAACAGCGTGACCGCCGGTATCGTCAGCGCCAAGGGGCGCTCACTGACGCAGGAAAATTTCGTGCCCTTCATCCAGACAGATGTGGCCATCAATCCAGGAAATTCCGGTGGGCCCTTGTTTAACATGAAGGGCGAAGTAGTCGGCATCAATTCGCAGATATACAGTCGCACCGGCGGCTTCATGGGATTGTCATTTGCCATCCCCATCGATGTGGCCACCGAAATCTCCAATCAGTTAATCGCCAATGGCAAGATAAGTCGTGGCAGGATCGGTGTGATGATTCAGGAGATGACCAAAGAACTGGCCGAATCGTTCGGCTTGGCCAAACCCGGCGGCGCGCTGGTGGCCGCGGTGCAGAAAGACGGCCCGGCAGAGAAAGCAGGGATAGAAGCAAGGGATGTGATCCTGAAATTCGATGGCAAAACCATAACCACCTCCAGTGACTTGCCACGCATTGTAGGTGCCACCAAACCAGGGTCCAAGGTGCCGGTACAGGTATGGCGCAACGGTTCCACCAGGGAAATGACCGTGACGGTGGACGAAATTCCAGCAGATGAGAAAGCTGCCAGTCGCGGTGGTAAACGGGGCAGTAAAGCACCCGAAACATTCAATCGCATCGGGCTTGCGCTCAACGAACTTAACGCTGAGCAGAAAAAACAATTGGAAATAGACAATGGTCTGTTGGTGGAAGACATGCAGCCGGGTATTGCCAGCCGTGCCGGTATGCGCCCAGGCGATGTGATTCTCAGCATCAATAATCAGGGCGTGAAAACTGTTGAACAATTCAACCAGCTACTCGGAAAAGTCGAGAAAGGGCGCAACATTGCGTTGCTGGTACGGCGTGGAGGTACCGCCACCTTCATTACCATGAAGCTCAATGACAATGACAACAAGTAAGCCGGCCATGCCGGGGCCTGTCGTTCTGATTGTGTATGGCCGCGAACACTGTCATCTGTGCCAGGACATGGTTGCCAGGCTGGATGAATTGCAGGCACGGCTTCTCTTTCGGCTCGAAGTGGTGGATATAGACAGCAATGCTGAACTGGTGGCACGTTACGGCGAGCGAGTTCCAGTACTGGCAGCAAACGGGGAAGAAATCTGCCATTACCATCTTGACCCTATCGCGCTAGATGCTTATTTCTCCAGAATTCGCTAGAATGCGCACTTCTTGAGTAAACACCATAGCTGAATTTTGGCGATACTTGCGGGATCAAGCCAGAAACTTTCAAAAGGGCACAGCAGGTGCCCTTTTTTAGTTTCCCTGATGCAACTCTCGATCAACACTTTCCTGATTACCGGCTTCTGAACCCTGATGCAACACATCCGTAATTTTTCCATTATCGCCCACATCGATCACGGCAAATCCACTCTGGCGGATCGTATTATTCAGCTATGCGGCGGCCTGTCAGAGCGGGAAATGGGGGCGCAAGTACTGGATTCGATGGATCTGGAACGGGAACGCGGCATTACCATCAAGGCACAGACTGCTGCGCTGAAATATACAGCGCGCGATGGCAATACCTATTTACTGAATCTGATCGATACTCCCGGCCACGTCGATTTCTCTTACGAAGTGTCGCGCTCTCTGGCAGCTTGTGAAGGCGCCTTGCTGGTAGTAGACGCCTCGCAAGGCGTGGAAGCTCAGACCGTGGCCAATTGCTACACTGCCATCGAGCAAGGCGTGGAAGTGGTGCCGGTACTAAACAAAATTGATCTGCCCGCAGCCGAACCGGAGCGCGTGATTGCAGAGATAGAAGACATTATCGGTATAGATGCGCAAGATGCACTGCGTGCCAGCGCCAAAACTGGCGAAGGCGTACAGGATATTCTGGAAGCAGTGATTACCCGTATTCCCGCACCGAAGGGAGATCCTGCTGCTCCGCTCAAGGCGCTTATCATCGACTCATGGTTTGATAATTATGTCGGGGTGGTGATGCTGGTGCGAGTGGTAGATGGAATGCTCAAACCAAAAGATAAAATCCTGCTCATGGCCAGTAAAACCGTTCACCTGTGCGAGCAGGTCGGCGTGTTCACACCCAAATCCCAGCCACGAGAATCGTTAAGCGCAGGCGAAGTTGGCTTCATTATTTCCGGCATCAAGGAACTGAAATCCGCCAAGGTGGGTGATACCGTAACTCTGGCAGATCGCGCTGCCATTCAGCCGCTGCTTGGCTTCAAAGAAATCAAACCGCAGGTTTTTGCCGGACTCTACCCGATTGAGTCCAACCAGTACGATGCCTTGCGTGACGCGCTGGAGAAATTGAAACTCAATGACTCCTCACTACACTACGAGCCAGAAACATCCCAGGCGCTGGGATTTGGTTTCCGTTGCGGCTTTCTCGGCCTGTTGCATCTGGACATCGTGCAGGAACGACTGGAACGGGAATACGATATGGATCTCATCACTACTGCGCCGACGGTGGTGTATCAGATAGTGATGCGCGATGGCACCGTGACCGAAATTGAGAACCCGTCAAGAATGCCCGATCCTTCCAAGATAGAGGAAATTCGTGAACCAATCATTACCGCTACCATACTGGTTCCGCAGGAATATGTCGGCTCGGTCATCACGCTCTGCATCAGCAAGCGCGGGTTGCAGAAAAATATACAATACCTGGGCAGACAGGTGATGCTCACTTACGAAATGCCACTCAACGAAGTCGTCATGGATTTTTTTGATAAACTCAAATCCACCAGTCGCGGCTATGCCTCGCTGGATTATGAGTTCAAGGAATTTCGTGCCTCCGATCTGGTAAAGCTCGATATACTTATTAATGGTGAAAAAGTGGACGCGCTGTCGCTGATCGTGCACCGTACTAACAGCCAGTACCGCGGGCGGGCGCTGGCGCAGAAAATGCGTGAATTGATTCCGCGGCAAATGTTCGATATCGCAGTACAGGCTGCCATCGGCGCGCACATCATTGCCAGAGAAAGCATCAAGGCGCTGCGCAAAAATGTACTTGCCAAGTGCTACGGTGGCGACATCAGTCGCAAACGCAAACTGCTGGAGAAGCAGAAAGCAGGGAAAAAACGGATGAAGCAGGTAGGTAATGTGGAAATTCCACAGGAAGCATTTCTGGCGATTTTGCAGACAGGCGACAAATAGTACAGCGAATATCGGGTAGTTAATATGGCGACAGATACCTCCATTATTTATTAGATCCCGGACATTATTCACCTGAAGGATACGGAATGAATTTTCCCCTCATCATGCTGATTCTACTAGTTGTCACCGGTGGCATCTGGCTGCTTGATCACTTCATGCTGCGCCGCAAACGTGCACCGGATGCGCACGAACCGTGGTGGGTAGAATATCCCAAAAGTTTTTTTCCGGTAATCCTGATCGTATTCGGCCTGCGTTCCTTTCTGGTGGAGCCTTTCAAGATTCCGTCCGGCTCAATGATTCCGACTTTGCTGGTGGGGGATTTTATTCTGGTGAATAAATACACTTACGGTGTCAGGCTGCCGGTCATCAATCTCAAGGTAATGGATGTGAACGAACCCAAGCGTGGTGAAGTGATGGTATTCCGTTACCCGGAGAACCCGTCCATGGATTACATCAAACGCATAGTCGGCCTGCCAGGTGACTCCATCACTTACCGCAATAAACAGTTGGTCGTGAACGACACTCCGGTAAAAATGGAAGCGGTGGGTGAATACACCTATATCGAGTCGGGATTAAGCTATGTATACAACCAGAGATTTATAGAATCCCTGAATGAACGTGGTCATGACATTATTATCAATCCAGAGGTACCTGGCTTGCAGCTTTCCGGAGTACGCCAATTCCCATTCCAGGAAAATTGTACCTATCAGTATTCCGAATTTACCTGCACAGTGCCCGCCGGGCATTATTTCACGATGGGCGATAATCGCGACAGCAGCAGCGACAGTCGCTATTGGGGATTCGTCCCAGAACGCAATATCGTTGGCAAGGCATTCATGATCTGGTGGAACTTCAGTGACTTCAAACGAATCGGGCTATCCATCGAGTAGCCTGCGTGCCAGGGCACAAATAGTATTTGGACTTATTGGAAAATGGACAGCGCCACACTCTGCCGGAAAATAAACTACACATTCAATCAGACGGAATTGTTGCGCCAGGCATTAACTCACCGCAGCCATAGCTCCCCGCACAATGAACGGCTTGAATTTCTCGGCGATAGTGTTCTCAATTGCGCGATTGCCGGATTGATCTTTCGGCATTTTCCCAATCTTCCCGAAGGTGAACTGTCTCGATTTCGGGCCAGCCTGGTCAATCAACAGGCACTGTTTGAGGTGGCGCAAACGCTTGATTTGGGGGAACAGATAAAGCTGGGTGAAGGAGAGCTTAAAAGTGGCGGGCATCGCCGCCCTTCAATTCTCGCGGATACACTGGAGGCGGTGCTGGGTGCGGTTTATCTGGACGGGGGATTTGCACAGGCAGAGAAAGTTGTGGCCACTCTTTTTATGCCGCTGCTGCTGCAGCTGAATCCACAGACCCTTGATAAGGATCCCAAGACCCTGCTGCAGGAATACCTGCAAAGTCGCAAGCTGGGGCTGCCACAATACTCCGTTGTCGCCACCAGCGGTGAAGCCCATCAGCAGCAATTCCTGGTGGAATGCATCATTAGCAAACTGGATATTCGTACAATTGGCGAAGGCGCCAGTCGCCGCAGTGCCGAACAGGGAGCAGCAAAGCAAGCATATGAGCAGGCGCAAGCACGTGGTTAAAGAATACCAAAAGCATAGATCCCCAGCTCTTCTGCTGACAGGCTTTGCGTTCTCCACCGAACATTTCACAAAATGACAAACTATCGCACCGGCTATATCGCCATCATTGGTCGCCCCAACGTCGGCAAATCCACACTGCTTAACAATCTGGTCGGACAGAAAGTCAGCATCACCTCGAAAAAAGCGCAGACTACCCGCCACCGTATCAACGGCATTCTAACCGACGAGCAGTCCCAGTTTATTTTTGTCGATACGCCCGGTTTCCAGACCCGCCACACGAACCGATTGAACAGCCTGATGAACCGTACCGTCACCCAAAGCATGCGGGATGTGGACGTGGTGATATTCGTGATTGAAGCGCTCCACTTTGATGAACGCGACCGACTGGTGTTAAAGCTGTTGCCAACTGACAGACCAGTGATCCTTGTCATTAACAAAATAGATCAATTGACCGACAAATCACGACTGCTTCCGTTCCTGGAGAAAATGGCCAAGGAGTTTGCCTTTGCGGCAATGGTGCCAGTAAGCGCACAGGACGGAATGCAGCTACCGGAACTGCTAAGCACAATCCGGCCATATCTGCCGGAAAACCAGCCATTGTTCGACCCGGATGAAGCCACTGATCGTAGCGAACGATTCATCGCTGCGGAATTGATACGTGAAAAACTGTTTCGCCTGACAGGGGAAGAAATCCCCTACTCTGCCAGCATCACCATAGACAAATTCACGACCGAAGGTGAGCTGCGGAAAATTCATGCTTGTATCATCGTGGACAAAGCTGGCCATAAGGCGATCATCATTGGTAAAGATGGTGAAAAACTCAAGGTAATCGCTACCCAGGCGCGTAAAGACATGGAAAAAGTTTTTGGTGGCAAGGTATATCTCGAGATTTGGGTGAAGGTGAAAACGGGTTGGGCTGATGATGCACAAATGCTGAAAAGCTTGGGCTATGGATAATCCCTGAAGAGTAAGTGCTATAGACCAACTTTAGACGAAACTCATGATAGTGGAAAAACACCGGCAAGAAGCTCAGCCAGCTTTCGTGCTGCACACCTACCCTTACCTGGAAACCAGTCTCGTGGTAGAGACCTTCACCCAGAATTTCGGGCGGGTGCCGCTGGTAGCGAAGGGTGCAAGGCGTCCCAGATCGGCGCTCAGGGGATCATTGCGGGCATTTCAGCCATTGCAGCTTTCCTGGGCAGGGAAATCGGAACTACGCACTCTGCACAAAGTTGAGTGGCAGGGGGGGCAGCCATTCTTGCAGGGAATGAGCCTGATCTGTGGGTTTTACTTGAATGAACTGCTGGTACGGTTGCTGCACCGTGACGATCCGCATGAGCAATTGTTCCTGTATTACCAGCAAACGCTGGCAGCATTGAGCATTCAGAAAGATTACACTCCGGTATTGCGGCACTTCGAGCAACGCATGCTGCAGGAACTAGGTTACGCCCTGACACTCAATCATGACGTTGCATCGGGCGAGCCGATGAACCCGGATAAAGAATATCGCTATGAAATCGAGCGTGGACCGGTAGCGCTGGAAACGAGCGCTAATAGCTACGGCCTGCAACTGCGTGGCAAAACCTTACTGGACATGGAGCTGGATGATTATTCCGATGTCGTCACCCGGCAACAGAGCAAAGCATTGATGCGTTACATTCTCAATCATTATCTTGGTGACCAGCCGCTGCACACACGGCAATTGCTCAAGGATTTACAACAGCTATGATCGAACTGGGCGTCAACATTGATCACGTCGCCACCTTGCGGCAAGCACGCGGCACGACTTATCCCAGCCCGGTGGAAGCGGCGCTGATTGCGGAATCTGCCGGGGCCGATGCAATTACTCTGCACCTGCGTGAAGATCGCCGTCATATCCAGGATCAGGATGTAGAAGTTCTGCGCGGCCTGCTTAAAACCCGCATGAACCTGGAAAGTGCGGTGACTGACGAAATGATAGCTTTTGCACTGCGCATCAAACCTGAAGATGTCTGTCTGGTGCCGGAACGACGTGAGGAGCTGACTACTGAAGGCGGCCTTGATGTGGTACGTCATTTCGAGCAGGTGAAATGCGCTTGTGACAGACTGGCGAAAGCAGGTATCCGTGTCTCGCTGTTCATCGACGCGGATCACGCGCAGATTGATGCGGCGGCAAGGGCCGGCGCACCCGTGATCGAAATCCACACTGGCCACTATGCTGACGCCCGCAGCGCAAACGAACAACAAAGCGAACTGGAGCGGATCCGTGCCGCAGTCACTGCCGGCATCGATCAGGGATTAAAAGTCAACGCGGGGCATGGACTGCATTATCATAATGTCCAGCCTATCGCGGCACTGCCAGACATATCCGAATTGAATATCGGCCATGCGATCGTGGCACATGCCTTATTCATCGGTTTTGAACGGGCAGTACGGGAAATGAAAGCATTGCTGCTGGCAGCGCGCAAATGATTTACGGCATCGGCACCGATCTGGTCGAACCCTCGCGCATTGCGCGACTGCTGGAGAAGTATGGCGAGCGCTTCGCCAAACGCCTGCTGACGGAGAACGAGTGGCCAGAATATCTCGTTAGCGGTCAGCCGGCGATGTTTCTGGCCAAACGCTTTGCCGCCAAGGAGGCGCTTTCCAAAGCCATCGGTACCGGCCTTCGCTACCCTGTGAGTCTGAGCCACATCGGCGTAACCCATGATCAACGCGGCAAGCCATGTTTTGAATTTCACCCCGAACTGAGTGCCTTGGTGAGAAATGAAGGCATCACCAGCCATCATCTTTCCATCAGTGATGAGCTGAATCTTGCCTGCGCTTTCGTTATTCTGGAAAAATAATCATGTCGCTCGGGCCCATTATGCTCGATATCGAAGGCACGCAACTTACTGCCTTTAATAGAAAAAGGCTGCAGCATCCGCTGACCGGTGGCGTGATTCTATTCAGCCGCAACTATTCATCCCTCAGACAACTGACTGAACTGACCACTGAAATTCACTCGCTGCGTAGCCCGCCACTACTGATCGCGGTGGATCATGAAGGTGGCAGAGTGCAGCGTTTCCGCGAGAATTTCACGCGCCTGCCTGCAATGCGCGAACTGGGCAGGATCTGGGATGAGCGCCCCGCTCAGGCACGACATCTGACACAGCAGGCAGGCTATGTGCTGGCAGCAGAGTTGCGTGCATGCGGTGTGGATCTGAGCTTTACGCCGGTGCTCGATGTGGATCACGGGCAGAGTTGCGTCATTGGCGACCGTGCTTTCCACCGCAAGCCGCAGGCGATTGCTGAACTGGCTCACAGTCTGATGCTGGGATTGAAGGCTGGCGGCATGACGGCGGTCGGCAAACATTTTCCTGGCCACGGCTATATTGAGGCAGATTCTCACATTGAAATACCGGTGGATAAACGCACTTACGCCGATATCGCAATGGACGATTTAATCCCATTCCGGCAGATGATCGACTTCGGTCTCGCCGGCATCATGCCGGCACATGTCATTTACCCCAGTGTAGATACGCATCCTGCAGGTTTCTCCAGGATTTGGCTGAAAGAAATCCTGCGTGGCGAACTGGGTTTTGATGGCTGCATCTTCAGTGATGACTTGAGCATGGAAGGTGCGGCGGTCGCGGGGAATATTGTGCAACGGGCACAGGCTGCTCTCAGTGCCGGCTGCGATATGGCGCTGGCGTGCAACAATCCACAAGCAGCAGATGAATTACTCGCAGGGTTGCAATGGGACATCCCAGCCATCAGTCTGGTACGTCTCGCCCGCATGCGTGGACGGCCCCACCCTGATTCAATGGCAAAGCTGCATGAAGACGCGCATTTTGTAAAGGCAGTAAAGGAAATTGGCGGGATCGGGATCAGCAGCGGCGAGTTGCCGTTGGGATAAAGTAAGCCCCGGCTACAACTTATCCGCTCTGGGCCGCGTGAACTCTTTTGCAAGTAAATCTACTTGCGCCGCCAGGTAGTGCCCTGTGGACCATCTTCCAGCAGGATGCCGGCATCGGATAGCTCCTTGCGAATACGGTCTGCTTCGGTAAAATTCCTGGCAGTACGCGCAGCAAGGCGCTGCTGTATCATTTGTTCGATACATTCCGGCGTGAATGTGGCATCTCCCACGATCGCTTCATCCTGCAGATGCTGTTGCGGATCCCGTTGCAGCAGACCCAGCAAACCACCCAGCGCTTTAAGTAATGCCATATCCGCTAGTGACCCGGTCCTATTGGCCTCATTGGCGAGATCAAACAGTACAGCGACCGCTTCCGGGGTGTTGAAATCATCATTCATCGCTTCCATGAAGCGCTGGGCATGGGGTTCGTTCCAGTCGATTGTGGCAACAGGAGCCACGCCTCCCTTTAATGCAATGTAGAGTCGAGCGAGCGCGTGTCTGGCATCTTCCAGATGCTGGTCGGAATAGTTCAGCGGACTGCGATAATGCGCGCGCAGGATGAAAAACCGCACTACTTCCGGCTGGTAGCGGGCAAGCACCTCGCGCACCGTGAAGAAATTGCCCAGCGACTTGGACATTTTTTCATCATCGACCCGCACGAAACCGTTATGCATCCAGTAATTGACGAAAGAATGGTCGTGTGCGCCCTCACTTTGCGCTATCTCATTTTCGTGATGCGGGAACTGCAAGTCCTGTCCACCGCCATGTATGTCGAAGTGCTCGCCGAGATAATGTTCGCTCATCGCGGAGCACTCAATGTGCCAACCGGGGCGCCCCTTCCCCCAGGGCGAGTCCCATTGCGGCTCACCGGGTTTGGCTGCCTTCCATAGTACAAAATCCAGTGGATCTTTCTTGTGCGGGTCAATGATGACCCGCTCCCCGGCACGCAAATCGTCGAGCGATTTTCCGGAAAGCTTTCCATAACCAGGAAATTTATGCACGGCATAGTAAACGTCGCCGTTACTCGCGGGGTAGGCAATGTCCTTATCCACCAGGGTGCGGATCATGGCAACCATGTTTGCCACGTAGCAGGTGGCACGTGGCTCGTGCGCCGGCGGTACCACACCAAGTGCGGCAGCATCTTCATCCATTGCCCGGATGAAGCGGTTGGTCAATATCTCTATGGATTCGTTGTTTTCCTGCGCACGTCTGATTATTTTGTCGTCGATATCGGTAATATTGCGCACGTAGGTCACAGCGAAACCACTCGTCTGCAGCCAGCGCACCACCATGTCGAACACCACCATCACGCGCGCGTGCCCCAGATGACAATAGTCATATACTGTCATGCCACAGACATAAATACCAACCTTGCCCGGGATCAGCGGAACAAAGCTTTGTTTTGCCCTGGCGAGGGAATTATAGATCTTGAGCATTCAACGAGATTGTTAACTGGGCAGGCTTCTTGGTAGAATGTTGAATATTCTGGAATAACCTAACAAAAACCGGAGAAGTATAGCACAATGAAAATACCAGCCTTTCACCAGGTTCTCGCACCCGTTGCAGCTTGTGCCGCCGCTCTGTTACTGGTGGTGAGTCCACTTGCGTATGCCGATGAAAGCCAAGAAGTTGTTAAATTGTACCGGCAGGGCAATCTCTCCCAGGCACTGCAGCGAGCGGATGCCTACCTTGCCAGCAAGCCAAAAGATGCGCAAATGCGTTTCCAGAAGGGGCTGATACTCACCGAGCAGAATAAAATTGCTGATGCCATCCGGATATTTTCTTCCCTGGCGGCAGATCATCCCAACCTGCCTGAACCGTACAATAATCTCGCGGTGCTCTACGCCAGTCAGGGCCAGTATGAAAAAGCCAAAGATGCACTGGAGCAGGCAATACGCACACACCCCAGCTACTCTACCGCTCACGAAAACCTGGGCGACATCTACGCAAAAATGGCAAGCCAGGCCTATGATAAAGCGTTGCAGTTGGACAAGAGTAACGCCGCCGCACAAACCAAGCTGGCGCTGATCAAGGATCTGTTCACCGATGGATCCAAAGGCGTCAAAATCGCCGCCGCCAAATCGGCAAGCACTCCACCGGTAAGAATTCCGGAAAAAGTCGCCGAAAGAACCGCAGAGAAGCCAGCACCAGAAAAGCCCGCCATGATCGAAAAGCCGGCAGCGGAAACAGCCACTGCTCCAGCTGCTCCCGAAGAAATTATCAAAGCTGTGAACGACTGGGCCAAAGCATGGTCTACTAGAAATGTAGCAGGTTATCTCGGCTTCTATGCGAATGATTTCCAAACTCCGGGTGGCCTATCACGCGCGGCTTGGGAAAAGAATCGTCAGGAGCGCATTGAAAAACCAAAATCAATCCAAGTGTCGATCACCAATCCCAAAGTGACTATTACCGATGCCACCCATGCCAAGGTGACTTTTAAACAGTCATATCACTCTGATACGCTCAAAAACCATACCATCAAAACACTAGTGCTAGTCAAGACCGGGGAGAAATGGAGCATTCAGCAAGAACAAGTTGGACAATGAAGCCATATAACTTTTACGTTAGACGCGGCCGCCTGATTGCCGCCGTCATGGCAGGGGCACTCTACTTCGCCGCTACGGGTACCATGGCGCGTGACATATCGACTTTGCCAGAACTGGCTATTGCCGGTCCGGAAAGCATGCTGATCAAGAGCCTGCATGAAATCAGCGACCGTCGCATAGATTCTGCCTTGAACGGAATTGAACACCTGCTCAAAACCAACCCGAATTTCCGGCTCGCCCATCTCATTCGGGGTGATCTGCTTCTGGCACGCTCCCGCCCTATCAGTAATATGGGTGACGCTGCCGGATCATCGCCAGAACGCATTGCCGATCTGCGTGCGGAAGCGCGGGTAAGAATACAACGCCATCAGGAGCCAGTTCCGCGTGACATGGTACCGAAGTATCTGCTGCAGATGAGTTCAGATCAGAAATATGCTGTGGTTACCGACACGGGCAAATCGCGGCTTTATATCTATCAGAATGTTCAGGGCAAGGCCCACTACCTCGCCGATTACTACATCAGTAGCGGCAAAAATGGCTCGCAGAAACTGAAAGAAGGCGACCAGAAAACTCCCCTCGGCGTATATTTCATTACTGCCAACCTGCCACGGGCAAAACTCACTGATTTTTACGGTAGCGGCGCATTCCCCATTAATTACCCCAATGAATGGGACAAACGGCACGGGCGCAGCGGTTATGGCATCTGGCTGCACGGCACTCCCTCCGACACCTACAGCCGTCCGCCCCGCGCCAGCGATGGTTGCGTAGTGCTGGCCAACCAGGATCTGGATGCCGTAGCGACAACCCTGCAAGTTGGCATAACGCCTGTCCTCATCAGCGACAAAGTGGAATGGGCAAGTCCTGATGAGGTGATTGCGCAGCGCAACGAACTTGCCCCGCATCTGGAAAACTGGCGGCGTGACTGGGAGAGCAGGAATGCAGATAACTATCTCGCGCACTATGGCCGTGATTTCTCCAGTGGCGGACAGGATCTGGCAAAATGGGCGCAGCACAAACGCCAGGTAAATGTCGCCAAGAGCTGGATCAAAGTCGATATCAGTAATGTCGGCATGCTTCTTTATCCGGGCAGAGACGATCTGATAGTAGTCAGCTTCGACCAGGACTATTCCAGCAGCAATCTTTCCAACAAAATGAAAAAACGCCAATACTGGATGAAAGAAAAAAATGGGCGCTGGAAAATCATTTATGAAGGCGCGGCGTAATTGCTCCCCGGCCAATAACCTCTCCGCTTTCTATAGGAATCATCATGCGTATCGTCAAGCTGTTTGTCACCGCCCTTTCATTACTATTCAGCATCACGGTATTCGCTGCCGGCCCGCAGGTTGAAATAAAAACCAATTTGGGCAATATCCTGCTGGAACTCTATCCTGCCAGAGCACCCAAGACCGTTGAGAATTTTCTGCAGTATGTGAAGGAAGGCCACTATAAATCCACAGTTTTCCATCGTGTCATCCCGGGATTCATGATTCAGGGAGGTGGACTCGACCAAGCGCTCAGGCAGAAACCGACCAGACCGCCCATTGAAAATGAGGCGGCCAATGGCCTGAAGAATACTATCGGGACAATTGCGATGGCTCGCACCTCCGATCCGCACTCAGCATCGGCGCAGTTCTTCATCAACGTGGCGGATAATGCCTTTCTCAATTATTCTGCGCCCACTGACCGGGGCTACGGCTATACCGTATTCGGGAAAGTTACGGGGGGTATGGAGATCGTCAACAAAATTGCTGCCACACCTACCGGCTCTGGTGATGTGCCCAGAGAAGCCATAGTAATCGAAGAAATCAGACTCATCTCGACCGCAGAACCTGCTCCTGCAGCCGGACAACCCGCAAAATAAGGATAAGACATGATCAAACTACACACCAATTACGGCGTCATCACTCTCGAACTCGATAGCGAGAAAGCGCCACTTACCGCCCAGAATTTCCTTGACTACGTGAACAGCGGGCATTACGACAATACGATATTCCATCGGGTGATTAACGATTTCATGATCCAGGGTGGCGGTTTCGAACCGGGCATGCACCAGAAACAAACCTTGGCTCCAATTCAAAACGAAGCTGCCAACGGCCTCAAGAATGAAGCCTACACCATCGCCATGGCTCGGACTTCCGATCCACACTCAGCATCGGCACAATTCTTCATTAATATTGCCGATAACGGCTTTCTCAACTACACCTCATCCACTTCGCAGGGTTTCGGCTACTGCGTGTTTGGCAAAGTAGTGGAAGGTAAAGACGTAGTGGACATGATCAAAAAAGTGAAAACCGGCAACCGCAGCGGTCACCAGAACGTACCCGTGGAAGACGTGGTAATAGAGAAAGCGGAAGTGGTTTAAGACAGGCCGGAATAGCTGAATTGAATGGACCAGAGTGGGCGTGTTTGCGGTGAGGTGCACACGCCAACAAATGCATCTCTATAATCCCTGCAACCCTCTTGCCAAATCCGCTTTGATGTCTTGTACCGCTTCCAGCCCCACCGCAATACGCAACAAGCCTTCGGTGATGCCTGCCGCATCCCGCGCTTCCTGAGTGATACGGGCATGGGTAGTGGTGGCAGGATGAGTGAGCGTACTCTTGGTATCCCCTAGATTGGCAGTGATCGAAATTAAACGAGTGGCATCCACCACCTGCCACGCGGCTTCTCTTCCACCCTTCATCTCAAACGACACGATGCCACCACCCGTTTTCTGCTGCTGCCGGGCAAGCTGGTACTGTGGATGCGATGCCAAGCCAGGATAATAAACTCGCGCCACATTAGCTTGCTTTTCCAGCCAGTGGGCAATTTCCAGGGCATTGGCAGAATGGGCCTCCATCCGGATTTTGAGAGTCTCCATTCCCTTCAGAATTACCCAGGCATTGAATGCACTTAGGGTCGGACCGGCGGTACGCAGAAAACCATGTACGCCTTTCTCCATTACCAGCTCCCGATTTCCCAGCACTGCGCCACCCAGCACCCTGCCCTGACCATCGAGATACTTGGTAGCAGAGTGGATCACCAGATCTGCGCCCAGCTCCAGCGGCCGTTGCAGTATCGGCGAACAGAAGCAGTTGTCCACTGCCAGCCATGCCCCGGCTTTTCTCGCAACTGCAGCCAACGCCGCGATGTCGGAAATTTCAGTGAGCGGATTTGATGGGGTCTCTATGAACAAGAGTTTCGTGTTGGCTTTTACTGCTGCCTGCCATGCCGCAACATCGGTGGCCGAAACAAATGTGGTCTCGACGCCGAAGCGTTTTAGAATGTTGTTAAACAGGTTTACCGTGGCGCCAAACAGACTGCGTGAGGCGATCACGTGATCGCCTGCGGACAGCAGCCCCATTACGCAGGAAAGTATTGCCGACATGCCGGAAGAAGTGGCAACACAAGCCTCTGCTCCTTCCAGTGCGGCAAGCCGCTCCTCAAAAGCGGTGACCGTGGGGTTGGTGAAACGCGAATATATGTTTCCCGGCTCTGCGCCGGAAAAGCGTGCGGCAGCTTGGGCAGCGCTATCGAACACATAGCTTGAGGTAAGATACAGAGCCTCGGAGTGCTCGTTGAATTGGCTGCGGTGTATGCCTGTATGCAGCGCCAGTGTTTCCAGTTCAAAATCGTCAGACATGGGAGATCCCCTCCAAATAAAAAACCCGTTCAGCCTTTGCCAAAACGGGTTTCCCACGCTTTAGCCGTATTTATAACGCGCCCGCAAGCTGAATATCAAATCGGCGCACACCAGCAAATTACGCTTGGTAAATGTTTTTGTCAAATCTCCTAGTCCGCAGTCACCAGATTCAGATCCAACTGCGTACTGGATCTGGCTTGCGCCAATGCCAGACCACCATTGCGCTGCGCCTCGACAATAGCCAGGTATTCCGGCGTAACGTCGCCGGTAATGTAATTGCCATCGAAACAGGAAGTCTCGTAACGTGTAATCGCTGGATTGACCCGGCACACATCTTTCTTGAGGGAATCGAGATCCTGGTAAATAAGGTGATCCGCACCGATCTCCCGGCAAATATCATCGTCATCGCGACCGGTAGCAATCAATTCCTGGCGTGTCGGCATATCAATCCCGTAAACATTGGGAAATCTTACTGGTGGCGCAGCCGAAGCAAAATACACTTTATGCGCCCCGGCTTCCTGCGCCATTTGCACAATTTCCCGGCTGGTGGTACCACGCACAATGGAGTCATCCACCAGCAGCACGTTCTTGCCGCGGAATTCCACACTCATCGCATTGAGCTTCTGCCGTACCGATTTACGCCGTTGCTGCTGCCCCGGCATGATGAAGGTGCGGCCGATATAACGGTTCTTGACGAAACCCTCGCGGAAGTTCAGCCCCAGACGGTTGGCAAGCTGCAAGGCACTGGGGCGGCTGGAGTCCGGAATTGGAATCACCACATCAATATCCAGGTGCCGCATGGTTTTGGTGATCTTGTCGGCCAGACTCTCGCCCATGTTCAGTCGCGTCTCATATACCGAAATACCATCCATTACCGAATCGGGGCGCGCCAGATAGACGTACTCGAAAATGCACGGATTAAGCGTAGGATTAGCGGCGCACTGTTTGCTATAAAAATTGCCGCTCTCGTCAATAAAAACCGCTTCTCCCGGTGCGATATCACGTACCAGTTTGAACCCCAGGGTATCGAGCGCCACACTCTCGGATGCCACCAGATACTCGACCCCCTGCTCGGTATCGGCACAGCCGAACACTAGCGGACGAATGCCGTAGGGGTCGCGAAAAGCCAGTAACCCATAACCCGCGATCATCGCCACGACTGCATAGGCACCGCGGCAGCGCTGGTGGACGCCAGCAACTGCAGCAAAAATGGCGGCGGGATCGAGCTGATGATTTTTTGTGCTTCTCTGCAGCTCATGTGCCAGCACGTTGAGCAGCACCTCGGAATCGGAATTGGTATTGACGTGACGCAAGTCCTCGCGAAACAACTCCTGGTTGAGCTGTGCCGCATTGGTGAGATTGCCATTGTGCCCCAGCACGATGCCAAACGGCGAGTTGACATAAAATGGCTGCGCCTCAGCGGTGGACTCGGCAGAACCCGCCGTTGGATAGCGCACATGGGCAATACCCATATTGCCGGCTAATGCGCGCATATTACGGGTTCTGAACACATCCCGTACCAGGCCGCCGCCCTTTTGCATGTGAAAAGTGTTGCCCTGCGCTGTGACTATGCCGGCGGCATCCTGGCCACGGTGCTGCAATACCAGCAATCCGTCATACAGCAACTGGTTGGCAGGAGATTGTGCGACTACACCCAGAATTCCACACATGATTGCATCCCGGAAAGAGCGTACAGATTAATGCTGCATGAAAAACATGTAAAGAAATTTACTTCGCATCTTGCCCTGCACTACAGCTTGCATCCTGGCCATTTATCGGGTTATTCCTATTTCCCATAATGAATACGCGCAGATAAATCCTGCGGCAGCCAGGGCATCATCATCGTCACCGCTGTTTCAAGCGGTTTACTCAATAAGGCTTTCTGCCAGAATGGTTCTCGCGGTAGCGCAGTCAGCCCCGCGGCCAGTACCATCAGTAGCACTACCAGTAGCCCACGCACAAGGCCGAACAGTGAACCCAAAAATCTGTCAACAAATCCCAGCCCCACGGTCTTTATCATAGCTGAGGCCAGTATGGCGACCAGGCTCATTGCCAACAATGTCGCTAGAAATATCGCCACAAATGCCACCGACATGCGGATCGATTCGTCCTCGATACTCGCTGGCAGCAGCGGTACAAAACTCGCCGCCAGCGATTTTGCCGCCATGAATGCGACTACCCAACCCGCCAGCGACAGTAACTCGCGTACCGCGCCACGCATCACGCTCAGCAGCACCGATACAGCCAATATGCCCAAAACTGCATAATCAAAAATGGTCATTTGCAAGCAGCAGAATTACCAGGGCAAGTTTGCCCTGCGCAACCGTTGCTATTACTTCTTCGTTGTATCCTGGCCATCAATTCCGTCATGGAATTATTGCGCGGTCACCACACCGTCGAGTCCCAGCTTCTTCAATTTCTCGCGCATTTCCTCCGCCTCCCCGCGCGCTGAGAACGGACCAACACGCACACGGATTACTTCGCCCTTGGCGGTGTGAAGATTCTCCGTATAAGTATTGATGCCATTCGAGGTAAGGCTCTGTTGCTGTTGCCTGGCCTTGGCCGGATCAGAAAATGCGCCCAATTGCACCACAAAAACACCCGTGGCAGCGACCGGTTTTTCGGTCCGGGATTCAGTCTTGCTGTCAGACTTATGTTCAACCGGTTTCTCTACCGGTTTTGCTGCAATTTGCGCCGACTGCGGCAACGTCTGCAACATTGCCTGCTCTGTTTGTTCTGCTTGTTGTCGCGCCACAGGTTCAGGCTCTTCAACCACAGCGATAGCTGGCGCCTCTATCTCGGGAACAATCTTGGGGGTAAACTCGCCTGCTGAATTTTCTGCAGGAATGTGGATGTCGATCTCATGGCTTCCCTGCTTCGGTTCGCTGTCGAGCGCCATCGGCAAAATCACAACTGCAGCGATCACCAGTGCAACCGCCCCGACCAAGCGTCTTCTGGCACGTTTCCTTAGTTGAATTTCTTCTTCGCTGACGGTTCTTGCCATTTGAGCCTGTCCATTTTACTACTCACCACTTACTACTCACTACTCACCACTATCTAGATCTAACTGCATTTCGGTAGCGCAGTACTTCGCTCACAGTATGGAACGAGCCGAACACGCAGATTCTATCATTTTCGCCTGCTTGCTCACAGGCATATGCATAAGCCTTGGCAATATCAGGAAAAGTGCAAATTATTGCTCCCGCCCCTCCTATATTTACGCTTTCCAGCACCTGCCGCAATTCTTCAGCAGAAGCCCCGCGTGGTGCGTCGATACCTGCCGCCAACCACACATCCACTACGGGCATAAGTGCCCGCACCACCCCGGCCATATCCTTATCCCCGAGCATGGCAAATACCGCATAAGTCCTGGGGTAACGACCCATATTGTCGAGATTGACGGCCAAAGCCTGCGCTGCAGCCGGGTTATGCGCCACATCCAGCACTGTCAGCGGCTGGCCCGGCAACACCTGGAACCGTCCCGGCAATGCAACTTCCAGCAAGCCCTGGCGTATGGCACCCATGGTGACCGGCAAGCTGTCCTTGAGCGTATCCAGCGCAGCGAGGCAGGCGCTGGCATTACGCAATTGATAGCTGCCACGCAAGGCAGGATAAGGGAGCGAATGGCGCTTGCCCCCTACTCCCCAGTAATCCCATGAGGTTGCACCAGTCAAGTAACCGAACTGCTCGCCGATATGCATGAAATTTGCGCCAACTGCCTCTGCCTGCCGGCGGACGGCAGCAGGAACATTAGTCTCCGAACAGATTGCAGCCCTGCCATTCCTGAAAATTCCCGCTTTCTCGAACCCGATTTCTTCTCGTGTGTCGCCGAGATAATCCATATGATCGAGGTCAACGCTGGTCAGTACTGCGCAATCGGCAGCAAAGATATTGACCGCATCCAGCCGTCCGCCCAGTCCCACTTCCAGAATCGCGACGTCCACTCCGGCTTGGCTGAACGACTGCATTGCCGCCAAGGTTCCGAACTCGAAATAAGTCAGGGAAATGCCACTGACTACCCGCGCTGATTCGACCTCTGCAAAAACCTTGCATAAATCAGCGTCGCTTGCTTCCCGCTGGTTTATCCGTACTCGCTCGTTATAACGCAGCAAATGTGGTGAGGTGTAGCAAGCGACGCGATATCCGGCACGACTCAGGATCGCTTCCAGCATGGCGCAAGTCGAACCCTTGCCATTGGTCCCGCCAACAGTGACGATGGGGAAAACTGGCACAAGGCCCAGCACGGTCCTGACCTGGCCGACACGCTCCAGTCCCATCTCGATGGTTACCGGGTGGAGGTGCTCGAGATGGCTCAACCAATCGGACAGAGTCTCGGGTTTTGAATTGGATTCAATCATTTGCCGTCACGTGCGGTTCTGGCAATGAATGCCACGATACGGATTGAATCAGGATGTGGGAGCGGGCACCCGCATCAGCAACGTGCACAGATTAGCGAGCTTGTCACGCATCTGCCTACGGTCCACGATCATGTCGATCGCCCCATGTTCCAGCAGGAACTCGGCGCGCTGGAAGCCTTCCGGCAGGGTTTGCCGCACTGTCTGCTCGATCACGCGCGGCCCGGCAAAACCGATCAACGCTCCCGGTTCAGCGATTACCACGTCGCCGATAAAGGCGAAGCTGGCCGATACGCCGCCCATGGTGGGATCGGTAAGCACCGAGATGAAAGGGATCTTTTCCTGGCTTAATTGGGTCAGTGCCGCCGATGTCTTGGCCATTTGCATCAGCGATAACAGCCCCTCCTGCATGCGTGCCCCGCCACTGGCGGTAAAACATATAAACGGCAGATGCTGTTCAACGCATACCTGCACGCCGCGTGCAAAACGCTCGCCCACCACCGAACCCATCGAGCCACCCATGAAACCAAACTCGAACGCCGCCACTACTACAGGAACCGTCTTGACGCTGCCCTGCATTACCACCAGTGCGTCGTCTTCATCAGTATCTATTTTCGCCTGCGATAAGCGATCACTGTAACGTTTGCTGTCTTTGAATTTGAGTGGGTCCAATGACTGCACTTCTGCGCCGATCTCGTAACGCCCCTCGGCGTCCAGCAACAAATCGAGGCGTACTCTGGCAGAAATGCGGTTGTGATGATTACACTTGGGACAGACGTTGAGATTATTTCCCAGATCGGAGTAATACAGCACCGCTTCGCAGGAAGCGCATTTGCTCCACAGTCCTTCGGGAACGATTTTTTTATCGCCGCTTTCCTTGCGCTTGATTTTCGGAGGGAGAAGTTTCTGGAACCAGCTCATAAGTCTGCATTCAACCTTTAATGTTTGCTGCTGACTTCATCAATCGCGCTACGCAGGTCTTTTACCAAACGACCCACACTTGCCAGCACTTTTGTTTTGGGTGACTTCTCGATTTCCTCGATGATGCGGCTACCCACCACCACCGCATCCGCCAATCTGGCCACCGCCTTGGCCGTCGCGCCATCGCGAATACCGAAACCGACACCGATGGGGATGGAAATATGCGACCGCAGTTGATCCAGCTTTCTGGCTACTTCGCCCAGATCAAGGTGTGATGCGCCGGTCACGCCTTTCAGCGAAACGTAGTACACATACCCCTGCGCCATTTCTGCCACTTGCTCAATGCGGGCCTGTGGCGTGGTGGGCGACAACAAGAAAATTGCATCCAGTTTCTGCTGCCTGAGATGTTCCACCCATTCCGCACATTCTTCCGGTGGATAATCCACCGTCAGCACTCCGTCTACGCCGCATTCTTTTGCCTTGGCGGCAAACTTCGCGTAGCCCATCGCTTCCACCGGATTGGCATAACCCATCAACACCACGGGCGTGCCCATATCGCTTGTTCTGAATTCCGCCACCATGGCCAATACATCTTTCAAGCCCACGTGATGCTTCAACGCTCTCTCGGAGGAACGTTGTATGGTTGGCCCATCCGCCATCGGGTCAGAAAATGGCACCCCCAGCTCGATGATGTCGGCGCCCGCTTGCACCAGTTCATGCATCAATGGAACCGTCATGGTCGGATCCGGATCACCGGCGGTGATGAAAGGGATCAGGGCTTTCTTGTTTTGCTGGCGCAGGCTGGCAAATACTGTTGCAATACGGGACATGAATATCTCGGGTTTGGTCAGAATGTGATGCCGGAGGCTTGGGCCACGGTGGCCATGTCCTTGTCACCGCGCCCGGAGAGATTCACCAGCAGCAACTTGTCCTTGTCGAGCGTAGGCGCGAGCTTGGCAGCGTAAGCCAGCGCGTGACTTGATTCCAGCGCCGGCATGATGCCCTCATAACGACACAGGGTATGAAACGCCGCCAGCGCTTCAGCATCGGTTATCCCCACGTATTCGGCGCGGTTGCTGTCCTTGAGCCAGGAATGTTCCGGACCAACACCGGGGTAGTCGAGGCCAGCGGAAATGGAATGGGTTTCGACGATCTGGCCGTCCTCATCCTGAATCAGGTAGGTGCGATTGCCATGCAGCACACCAGGCCTTCCTGTCATCAGGGTGGCAGCGTGCTGCCCACTTTCGATGCCATGACCTGCCGCTTCCACACCTATCATGCGTACATTGCCGTCGTCTATGTAAGGGTAGAACAGGCCAATGGCATTTGATCCGCCACCGACGCAGGCGATCAGCGCATCCGGCTGGCGTCCATATTCTTCCTGCATCTGCACCTTGGCTTCGCGCCCGATGATGGCTTGGAAATCACGCACCATCATTGGATAGGGATGTGGACCCGCCACTGTGCCGATGATATAGAAAGTATTCTCAACGTTGG
Organism: Nitrosovibrio sp. Nv4; assembly: GCA_945860135.1. Lineage (GTDB taxonomy): Bacteria > Pseudomonadota > Gammaproteobacteria > Burkholderiales > Nitrosomonadaceae > VFJL01. The sequence continues at coordinate 44,340 of CAMAPK010000002.1, read as the reverse complement.
TGACCCAGTCGCGCATGGCTTCATTAAGCGCGTCTTTCAGTGTCCGGGAACCGGACTCGACTGGCACCACCGTCGCACCCAGCAGCTTCATGCGGTAAACATTGGTAGCCTGGCGCTTTACATCCTCGGAACCCATGTAGACCACGCATTCCATCCCGTAGCGCGCGGCTACCGTGGCACTGGCAACGCCATGCTGGCCCGCCCCGGTTTCGGCAATCACGCGCGGCTTGCCCATACGTTTGGCCAGCAATGCCTGACCGATGGTGTTGTTGATTTTGTGTGCGCCAGTGTGGTTCAGATCTTCCCGCTTCAGCAGAATCTGCGCCCCCCCCAGAAGTGCCGACCATCTCTTTGCATGATAAATGGGGCTGGGTCGTCCCACGTAATGTTTCAACTCATAGGCAAATTCCGCCTGAAAATCGGCATCACTGCGGTAGTGCTCATACTGGCTGCGCAATTCCTCCAGCGCGGCGATCAGTGTTTCAGCTACAAATATCCCGCCATAAGGGCCAAAATGGCCGCGCTTGTCAGGAAGATCATAAACTTTCACTATTTCGAACTCCTTGCATGAAAGTGGCAATTTTCTCCGCATCCTTGATACCCCTGGCGACTTCCACCCCGCTCGACACGTCCACCGCCCAAGGTTGCACCTGTTTGATCGCCGCCATCACGTTGCCGGGATGAAGGCCGCCGGAAAGAATCAGCGGCAACGGCATGCGCTGCGGAATCAAGTTCCAGTTAAACACGTCCCCAGTTCCACCCGGCGTACCTTCGACATAGCTATCCAGCAGCAGTCCCCTGGCACTGGAATAACGAGTTGCGTATTGTAGCAAATCTACCCCGGCTCTGACTCGCACGGCCTTAATATATGGCAGTGAAAATTGGCTGCAGAACTCCGGAGATTCATCACCGTGAAATTGCAACAGGCTCAAGCCAGCGACAGCGACGGTTTCTTCTACCCATTCCGCTTCCGGATCAACATATACACCTACCGAACTGATGAATGGCGGCAGCGCAGCTACAATTTCACGCGCCTTGGCAGGCGTGATGGAACGTGCGCTTTGCGGCCAGAACACAAGACCGATGGCATCTGTACCCAGATGTGCTGCCGCCAGCGCATCTTCAATGCGGGTAATGCCGCAGATTTTTATTCGGGTGAGCATAAGTCAAAATGAATCTGTTGAACACGATTGAAGAACAAGCTTGCTGTTATTCGTAATTAAGTTTTTCCCTGGCGCGACTGAATCCGTGGCAGCAGGCCTGTGATGAGCGGCTCTGTGAATCCCGGCATACCCCATTTTGGATCATAAGCAATCCCCGCCAAGTATAACCCGGCAGCGGGAAAAGTCGGTGCAGCATGAGTGCGATCACAACCTTCCAGCAAAGTTTGCATCCATTCAGGCTGATATTTGCCTTTGCCCACATAAACCAGGCAACCCACAATATTGCGCACCATGTGATGCAGAAACGCATTGGCACGCAGTTCAAACGCAATGATGTCGCCTTGCTGCGTAATTTCCAATTTGGTCAGATTGCGCACCGGGGACTTGGCCTGGCATTCGGCTGCACGGAAGGCACTGAAATCGTGCTCACCCACCAACATATGTGCGGCAACTCGCATCCGTTCCAGATCAAGGGGCTGATGGAACCAGCCGACTTTGCCATGATGAAGCCCGGGGCGTACTGGATGATTCAGCAGCAGGTAAAGATAACAGCGTTCGCTGGCGCTGTAGCGGGCATGGAAGTCATCGGGAACTTCAGATGCCCACAGCACCGCCATACTGTCAGGCAACAGCGCGTTGACGCCACGTACCCAGGCACTTGCAGGCCGCTGTGCCTGCGAGTCGAAATGCACCACCTGATACAAGGCATGCACGCCGGTATCAGTGCGTCCCGCCGTGACCACCCGGACATCGCTACCGGCGATTTTCGACAATGCCTTTTCCAGTGCATCCTGTACCGATCTGCCCGAAGGCTGGCTTTGCCAGCCACAGAAACCGTTACCATCGTACTCCAGTGCCAGCGCGATTCTCACAGAGTCAGTGCTGTCAGTGTCGAAACGATCCAGAGCTGGATCGGAGCGGCCGGGTGCATGGATGGAACTGCAGGGAAAGTAGAGATGCTGAACATATGGAATCCCGTGGAATAGCACCGCAGGAATTTCTAATTAATCTTTGATTAATACCAGATTGGGGGCTGCAAATCCTACAGACTCGCCAGCATTGTCTGCGCACTCTCTTGTTGCTGGGCATCGCCTTCGCGCATTACTTCCTCGAGAATTTCTCTGGCACCATCATTGTCGCCCATTTCCTGATAGGCTCTGGCCAAATCAATCTTGGTAGCAATCTCATGCCAGTGGGCACTTTCCTCAGGTTTGGTATCGGCTGATAAGTTAGGTAGTGGTTCGCCCAGGTTTAAATCAATATCAACCAGATCAGACTCGGGCAGGGGAGCGAAATCCAGCGCTGACACTGCAGCCGGTTCGGACTCGGGCTCAGGTGTAGCGGGAAAATCAATGCTGAAAGCCAATCCCGTGTCTTCAGCCGGTGGAGTTTCCACAGCAGTATTCGTCGCAGGAGCATCAAGATCAGCCGGCATGGCTTTTTCCAGGCCCTTCTCCGTCGGCATTGTTGATGCAGCAGCCGCAGTAGATTGGGTGTCGATCACAGAAACTTTGTGATCATCGCTGCCATACTCTGCATCAAATCCCATTCCAGAATCAGGCTCAGCCGTCTGCTTCCATGCCGCTGATTGGTTTGCTGGCGTGGAAGTGGTGTCATCCATGTCAAAATCCATGGCAGAAATCATTTCCGCTTCGGTTACATTCTGCGGTGAATCGGAAATAGGTGCAGGTACCTCATCCTTGGTCGCACTAGTATTTGTCGCGACCGCGTCGCCGTACAAAGGGTTCCCAGGATCGATCCCGGCTCCCAATCCGGCAGCCCTCTCCCACAGTGGGCTTGAAGGTGCTACGGCTTTCAGTGTCCGGGCGGTGGCTTCGAATGCGACCTTGTCCTTGCGTTGAACATACACTTCAAGCAATTTGGCCAATATTTCCGGACGATTCGGATCCTTTACCAGGGCCTCCGTGAGAGTTTTCTCGGCTTGAGTATCGCGCCCATAATCCAGATAAATTTCCGCTTCGGCGACTGGATCGACATCTCCGGTACTTATAACTGCTTCCGGCACGGCTGCAGGCACAGGCGCCGCCACTACGGGCAACGCTTCGTCGTGCAGTTGAGTTTCTGTCATGGACGGCATTGCAATCACATCGGAACCGCCCGCTGGAATTTCTTTTTTTCGACGCATCATGGATGCACCAAGTATCCCGGTCAGCAGAAGCGCAAGCACACCCCCCACATATTCGATGTTCTGCATGAGGTCATCCATCAGCGAGGATTCCACTGGAACAGACGGCGGCGCAACCGGTGTAACGGCGGGATCCACCGCAGGCTTGGCTGGCTCGGCAGGTTTGGTTGCTGCTACTGCAGGTGCATCCGATTCTGCGGGTGCTGCGCTTACGTCTTCCGATTCAGCTGACACGGCAGGCACCGGAGCAGGCTGGGGTGAGGCCGTCGGGGCTGAAGACTGGGTAGCAACATCCGGCTTGAGGCCTTCTGCCCGTTTTTGTGCTTCCACCATGGTGGCGGATTTCAATTCCAGAAGCTGCTGCATTTCCTTGATGTTCTTTTCCAGCAGCGCAATTCGCTCGTTGGCTTCGGTTAACGCCTTATTCCTGGCAATAGCATCCTCTTCCATTGCGCGAATGCGATCCTGCGATGCGTTTACTCCCTTGCCATCTGCCCCGCTCAGCACTTCGCCTTTGGAAAGTTTCAGCACTTCTTTGGATGGCTCTCTGGCTGCGGCGGAATTGTCCTCAACAATGGTGGTGATCTTGCCGCTGGCCGTTTGCTTTGGTGCCCCAATCGCTGGAGTTGCACCGGTAGCCGCAGCCAACTTCTGCCGGTAAGCATTCCAGTCAGCTATTTGCGCTTTTACTTCTATGGCCGCTTCTGTCGAAGAAATTTTGGCAATTTCATCGCTGTCCGGCACTCGCAGAATTGGCCCCGCCTTAAGCCGATTTATATTATTGCCGGAGAAGGCATCACGGTTGGCACGATGCAACGCAACCAGCATCTGATTGAGATTTACCCCATCGGGGGCAACCTGCCGGGCGATCCTGCTTAGAGTATCGCCGCTCCTTATCGGACCATAGGTAGTGCCACCAGTTCTGCCAATCGGGGCTGGTTCCGGTATCGCTGGCTTCTTGTCACTGATGAAATCTTTAATCGGGGCATCCGGTTTTTCCAGCATGACCGGTTCAGTTTCGACGACAGGTGGCTCAGTGGGTGCAATCTGGACCGCGGGCACGTTTTGAATTACCGGCGCAGCCTGGATGACCGGCGCTACCGGCTGAGGTCTGTCAGTTTCTGGCAGATCCAGCAGTACGGTATATTCACGCAGCAATCTCCCCGATGCCCAGTTCAATTCGATCAGCATGCTCAGGAACGGTTCAACAACGGGTTGCGAGGAGATAATTCTGATGTAGGGCTGGCCGTCGGAGCGGGCTTCGACGCTGACTGTGAACGTAGACAGGAATGGCGCATAATCGACATCTGCCTTACGAAAAGCATCGCGTGAGGCAAGACGTGCCGCTAAGGAAGGGATCTCCTCTTTTTTTACCGCGACCAGATCAATCTCTGCTTTGAACGGCTGTCCCAGAGCAGAATTAACCGTCAGCTTTCCCAGTCCCGCCGCATGGACAGCCCACGGCGACATCAACATGATCAGGAACAACCCTAGTTTAAAAATCGATTTGCACACAGCGGCGCACTCTGGTTTTTTGAAAGAATAAATAGACTAACATCATGTAGTTATCGAAGCAAGCTGAGCTTACCTCTGATGCTTCGTATCAATTCGGTTATTTCTTAACTGAAATTCTTGATTGTGACATGAGGTTTTTATAGAAAACTGCAGGCTAACCGCGTAATGGCCAGTTATCCAAAGAGCCATTGCAGTATGCTGTGATTACTCAGACCTCTTCAATGAGGGTATAAAAGTCAGGCCTGCACCAGAATTCTCAGCATCCTGCGCAATGGTTCTGCTGCGCCCCATAGCAACTGATCCCCTACCGTGAATGCGGACAAATACTCCTTGCCCATGGCAAGTTTGCGCAACCGCCCCACCGGTATATCGAGTGTTCCTGTAACTGCGGCTGGCGTCAGCTCCTTCAGAGTACTCTCGCGATCATTGGGAACAACCCGCACCCAACTGTTAGCTGCCGCGAGAATGTCTTCAATCTCGTCCAGCGGAACATCCTTTTTCAATTTGATGGTCAATGCCTGGCTATGGCAGCGCATGGCACCGACTCGAACGCAAATACCGTCCACCGGGATTGCCTGATCACTGCGTCCCAGGATTTTGTTGGTCTCGGACTGGCCTTTCCATTCCTCACGGGTCTGGCCGTTGCCAAGATCGCGGTCTATCCACGGAATCAGACTGCCTGCCAGCGGCACACCAAAATTCGCCGTAGGGAATTTCTCGTCGCGCAGCGTTCCCGCCACTTCCCGGTCAATGTCGAGTATGCTTGCAGCCGGGTCATCCAGCATGGTCTTCGCTACTCGATGGGCCTCACCCATCTGCTGCAGCAATTCACGCATGTTTTGCGCACCCGCACCAGAAGCCGCCTGATAAGTCATGGCGCTCATCCATTCCACCAGGTCTTCTTCGAACAACCCACCCATCGCCATCAACATCAGGCTCACGGTGCAATTACCGCCGATGAAATCTTTCCCGCCATCATGCAGCGCCTGTTCGATGACCGGCAGATTGATCGGATCGAGTATGATTACGGCATTTTTACTCATGCGCAATGTCGAGGCTGCATCAATCCAGTAGCCTTGCCAGCCTGCCTGACGCAGCTTGTCAAATACTGCAGTGGTATAGTCGCCCCCCTGGCAGGAAATGATGATATCCATCGCCTTGAGTTCGTCGATATTGTATGCATCCCTGAGCGGCGGCGTTTCTCTGCCGATATCCGGACCCTGACCGCCCTTTTGCGAAGTGGTGAAAAACACCGGTTCCACCAGCGCAAAATCATTTTCCTCCCGCATGCGCTGCATCAGCACTGAACCCACCATGCCGCGCCAGCCAACAAATCCCACTCGTTTCATTTGATCATCTCTCTTCTATCTATAAATTCGCCAATACCGCGTTGCCCATTCCAGCGGTGCCGACTTTTTTCATCCCTGATTCATAAATATCGCCGGTGCGATAACCTTGCGCCAGCACTTTTTTTACTGCCTTCTCAATGCGTGCCGCCGCAGGTTCCTGATCGAATGTATAGCGCAGCATCATCGCCACCGACAATATCGTTGCCAGCGGATTGGCCACATCCTTGCCGGCAATATCCGGAGCTGAGCCGTGGATCGGCTCATACAGTCCTTTGTTCTTGTCATCCAGCGATGCCGATGGCAGCATACCGATGGAACCGGTCAGCATTGATGCTTCATCCGACAGAATATCGCCGAACATGTTGCCCGTCACCATCACGTCGAACTGTCTGGGATTGCGTACCAACTGCATCGCCGCATTATCCACCAGCATGTGCGTAAGCTCCACGTCGGGGTATTCCGCCGCTGTTTCGACCACTACTTCGCGCCATAGTTGCGTACATTCAAGCACATTCATTTTGTCCACCGAGCACAATCTGCGACTGCGCTTGCGCGCCGCCCGGAAAGCAACGTGTGCAATTCTGCGTATCTCCGCTTCGCTATAAATCATGGTGTTGAAACCGACGCGCTGACCATCGCGCTGCTCGATGCCACGCGGCTCGCCGAAGTAAATATCGCCGGTCAACTCGCGCACAATCAGAATATCCAGTCCCGCGACCACTTCGGGTTTCAGTGTCGAAGCGTTGGCAAGCTCTGGATAAAGCACCGCTGGCCGCAAATTGGCGAACAGGTTTAGAGCCTTGCGGATAGCAAGCAAGCCCCGTTCTGGGCGCTGCGCGCGCGGCAGCGTGTCATACTGCGGACCGCCCACGGCACCCAGCAGTACGGCATCGGCGGCGGCAACCAGCTTGTGCGTCACCTCCGGAAATGGTTCCCCGGTCGCATCTACCGCGCATCCGCCCAGTAAACCCGGTTCCAATTCAAATTTCAACCCGTCACTTCTCAGCGCTTCCAGCACCTGCACCGCCTGGGCGATGATTTCAGGACCGATACCGTCACCGGCTAGAACTGCAATTTTCATAAAACCTTTTTCTGAGCCGCAGTAAAATAATTTTTATGCAAACAACCACGGCTGTTCCGTACGCCGCTTTTCCTCGAATGCCTTGATCTTATCCGCGTACTGCAACGTCAAACCGATTTCATCCAGGCCGTTCAGCAGGCAATGCTTGCGGAACGGGTCGACATCGAAGGTACAGATTTCGCCACTGGGCGTAGTCACCGTCTGCTTCTCCAGATTTACTGTCAGGCAATAACCTTCAGTTGAGTTTACTTCGTGGAATATCCGATCAACAATGTTTGTATCAAGCACGATGGGCAACAGGCCAATCTTGAAGCAATTGCTGAAAAAGATGTCGGCGAAACTGGGGGCGATGATCGCCCGGAAACCATAATCCTGCAAAGCCCAGGGCGCATGCTCCCGGCTCGAGCCACAACCGAAATTTGCGCGCGCAAGTAATATCTGCGCACCACGATAACGCGGCTGATTAAGGATAAAATCTGGGTTGAGCCTGCGTTGGGTCACGTCCATCCCCGGCTCGCCGTGATCCAGATAACGCCACTCGTCAAACAGATTCTGACCGAAGCCGGAACGTTTGATGGATTTTAGAAACTGCTTGGGGATAATGGCATCGGTATCGATGTTAGCGCGGTCCAGCGGCGCCACCAGCCCCTTGCAGGAATGAAATTTTTCCACTCGCTAGTCGGGGGTTATTTTGCCGTTCTCTCAATCGCCTCGCCACTCCTTTGCAGGTCTTTACCAAAGCCCTGAAAGGTATTGCATGCGGACAAACAAAAAGTGGCAATCAACAAGATCATTACAGGCAATGTTTTCATAACACCCTCTTTATTAAAAAATAAATAAAAACGCCTTTTCGCAGTTTAATATATTTCCCGCACATCCACAAAATGTCCCGCCACTGCTGCTGCAGCCGCCATCACCGGACTCACTAGGTGAGTGCGTCCGCCCGGTCCCTGCCTGCCCTCAAAATTGCGGTTGGACGTAGAAGCGCAGCGCTCCCCCGGCGCCAGCCGGTCATCATTCATCGCCAGACACATGGAACAGCCCGGTTCACGCCATTCAAAACCGGCATCACGGAATATCCTGTCAAGCCCTTCCTGCTCCGCTTGATGCTTTACCAGACCGGAACCCGGCACCACCATGGCAAGCTTGATGTTCGCGGCAATATGCCTGCCCTTCACCACTTCTGCCGCCGCCCGCAAGTCTTCAATACGCGAGTTGGTGCAGGAACCAATGAATATCTTATCCAGACGAATTTCACTGATCGGCGTATTGGGAGCCAGTCCCATGTATTTGAGCGCACGCTCCATGTCATGACGCTTCACTGCATCGGCAATCTGCGCGGGATCGGGCACTCTGCCGTCAACCGTTGTCACCATCTCGGGTGAAGTTCCCCAGGTTATCTGCGGTTTGATTTGCGTCGCATCCAGCCTTATCACCTGCTCGAAGGTTACCCCCTCGTCACTTTTGAGAGTGCGCCAATAAGCGACCGCTTTCTCCCATAATTCGCCTTTTGGTGCAAAAGGGCGTCCCTTAATGTAATCGATGGTGATATCGTCCACCGCTATCATGCCAGCGCGCGCCCCTGCCTCAATCGCCATATTGCACAGTGTCATGCGTGCTTCCATGGAAAGTGCGCGGACGGCACTGCCGGCAAATTCAATGGCATAGCCGGTACCACCTGCGGTACCGATCTTACCGATAACGGCAAGTGCAATGTCCTTGGCAGTGACGCCATAGCCGAGCTGGCCTTCGACCAGAACCTGCATCGCCTTGGCTTTTTTTAGCAGCAGGCATTGGGTCGCAAGCGCATGCTCCACTTCCGAGGTGCCAATACCGAAAGCGAGACAGGCGAATGCACCATGCGTGCTGGTGTGCGAATCTCCGCACACTACCGTCATACCGGGCAGTGTGGCGCCCTGCTCCGGACCGATTACGTGAACGATCCCTTGGCGCAGATCGTTCATTTTGAATTCGGTGATACCCAAGTCTGCGCAATTCTGGTCGAGAGTCTCCACTTGCAGACGCGATATCGGGTCGCTGATACCGTGGCTGCGCTCAGTGGTGGGCACATTGTGGTCGGCTACCGCAAGAATTGAGTCCAGACGCCAAGGCTTGCGTCCAGCCAGCCTCAGTCCTTCAAACGCCTGTGGACTGGTAACTTCATGCACCAGATGGCGGTCGATGTAAAGCAGCGCCATCCCGTCCGACTTATCGGATTCTTCGTGCACCACATGGCTTTGCCAGAGTTTGTCGTAGAGGGTCTGCATCTTGCAAGATTCTGGAGAAATGCGAAATTATCCCATAATGCAGCCATTAGAAGTAGGTCACACCTTGCTCTCCTGTTTCACTACCCGAGATCCGGTCTGAATTTCTAAAGTGAATACATTTCACGCCGTTATGTCTCATCAGGGTCAGGTTGACTAAAGCAGAAAAGTCGGTTAGCCTGCAATTACTCGGCAAACTTACTGAAAGGTAAGGACGCAAAGTCACCGGCCTACGGGAAACTAAGGTAGCGGGACTGCCTCATGAATGTTCGTCCATGTGCAGAACCGTCTATCCATTTCCCGAAACGCCCAGACAGCAAAAACGGTCACGCCGTGAGAACACGCGCAACTGATTCCTGAACAGCTTTATTCCGGATGAATATGCGAACGGATCGGCTGCATTCAGCACCACGCACAGCGACGGAGTCGCTGCAGCACATGTCAAGGAGGCCATCTTGAATACTGGTACAGCATTAATTGATAGCCCACATGCAGCTAAGAGCGGCAGTGCAGTAAAAAATAACCATTCCCGGCACGCTGCCCACACAACGGTTCTGGTCGGGGATGAACATGCCGCCACACGCTCGATACTGCGTGATCTGCTGCGTCAACAAGGTTATGAGATTGCCGGCGAGGCCACTGGTTGGGGCAATTTCCTGCCGATGGTGAAGCGCCTCAAGCCGGATATCATCTGCCTTGATTACGCCATGCCGGGCGCCGATATCCCGCATTTCCTGAAAGACCTGGACTCTGAAACTACGGTAATCATCATGTCTTCCGATCTGTCGATTCAAAGCACGACTGCGGCAATGGGGGTGGCGGGTTTTCTGGGCAAACCTTTCAGCCAGACTCAGGTAATCGAGGAACTGGCACGAATCAACCAGGCATGCCAGTTATTACGCGACATCGATATACAGCCTACCGATCTCTGCACGGGCCTGCGCATCGTACTGGCCGACGACAGCAGTACCATGCGCGAGCTTCTAAAAGCTATTCTGGAAGGAATGGGGGCAGAAGTAGTGGCTGAAGCCACCGATGGGCAGCAGGCAATTGACATGGCGGCGCAGCATCAACCGGACATAATCTGTCTGGATGTGGAAATGCCGACCTTGAGCGGAATCGATGCGCTCGCCAGAATACATGCGGACCATCCGGGCATCAAAGCTGTCATGGTAACCAGCCGGGCTGATCGCAGCACGGTCATGCGGGCAATCTCCCTCGGGGCCTGCGGTTATATCCTCAAGCCTTACAAACCGGAGCAATTGAAAGTCACCATGCGCAGTGTAATCCGCTACGCACAAAACTCATCCAAGCAGCATGAATCATAAAAAACAAGGAGTCAGGCTTTCAGCCTGACTCCTTTATTTTGTGGCACGTCCGGAGAAATGAATCCGGGAAGTGGTAATTTTAGTGTGAATTTCACCACCGAATGACACCCCCCATCACCCACTTTATTGCAGCGGCTCGTTTTCCAGTCGCTCTTTGAGATGTTGCGTTCGTTCTTTGGTTCTCAAAGCAAGACAGCCAAAGGTATCTGCCCCCTCATAGGTACAATCGATACTTCTAAACATATTCCATTGCCGCTGGGATTTTCTTAAATTTTCCTTATCCTTGGCGTTCAGTTTCCCCATCAACTGTTTTTGAATATTTTTCAATTCGGTCTCAGCAGCTTGGTACATCACCACTTTCTCATCCCTGGCATAGGTTAAAGCGGTCAATGATGATCCTATCAAAATGATAAGAAGTCTAAGCACGTTTCCAGAAAGATTTTTTTTCATCCCTGTCTTCTCCTAGTGTATGTAGCGAAAGGCAGAACATGTGACTCAGCTAAAGAATCAAGCGCTACGCCCCTGTCCGATAAGTAATTTTTCTGTCGCGATGAGGTATGAAACTGAAAAGACCGGGGTGGACGTACATTATATAAGTTCCCATCAAGACGCAGAATTCTATAACAGCCCAGCCCAAATTGAATTCACTCGACGTAAAGACGGGGATCGCCCACAGAAAAGCAAAAATCACAGGTACGATTAAAACGTAGCCAAAGGGAATAGTTTTCATGAAATATGTTCCTAACAAGATGTTATTTAAAGAATTTTACGTCGACTATGGAAATTGGTACCATAAATAAGACTCATGATTTCACAAAAAGTTCACACTTTTTTAACATTTTAATCACGATATAATTGAATTTTTCTGAAACATTCGCATGGCTCACTACGAACCAGCCTGCCAGTAGAGATCTCGGGAAGTAATATATTTTTTGCTGCAGGAAAAGAACAAGGGGTTAGACTTTTTAGCCTAACCCCTTGATTTAATGGTGCGCCCGGACGAATTCGAATCGCCGACCCCTTGGTTCGTAGCCAAGTACTCTATCCAACTGAGCTACGGGCGCTGAAAACTAGTTGACCAACGTTTGCTCGACATCAATTGCTTGGCAAAATTATATCAGACTGGCGGAGAGAGAGGGATTCGAACCCTCGATAAGCCTTTTGAGCCTATACTCCCTTAGCAGGGGAGCGCCTTCGACCACTCGGCCATCTCTCCGAAATTTACGGCCGTGACTGCTCGGCCTACTTCTCTGAAATTCACGGTCGAGCGGTCTGCGGCGCTCAAAGAGCGCACCGTGCACAACGCTATTGCCGTAACCACCCGATCATCTCTCCACAGAAGAGGCGGTAGGATAGCGGTTAACAACCTCCCGGTCAAACCTCTCAGCGTCCTGCAACAGGATTTCAGGATGCCTGATTCAGGTCAAAAGCCTTGTGCAGCACCCGCACTGCCAGTTCCATATATTTCTCGTCCACCACCACCGAGATCTTTATTTCAGAGGTGGAAATCATCTGGATGTTGATGCCTTCTTCCGCCAGGATGCGGAACATCTTGCTGGCGATGCCGACATGCGAGCGCATCCCCACGCCCACTATCGATACCTTGGCTATCCGGTCGCCGCCGATCACGTCGCGGGCGCCGATATGAGGCTGCACCTGGCTCTTCAGGATATCTACCGTTCTGACAAACTCATTGCGTGGCACGGTGAATGAAAAATCTGTCAACCCGTCATGTCCAACGTTCTGGATAATCATATCTACGTCGATATTGGCATCGGCTACCGGACCCAGAATCTGATAGGCAATGCCGGGACGGTCGGGCACACCCAGCACGGTGATCTTGGCTTCGTCACGGTTGAATGCAATACCTGAAATGATGGCTTGTTCCATGTCTTTATCTTCCTCGAAAGTAATCAGGGTACCCTCGCCTTCCTCCTCAAAACTGGACAGCACCCGTAATCTGACCTTGTATTTACCGGCGAATTCAACCGAGCGGATTTGCAGCACCTTGGAACCAAGGCTTGCCATTTCTAGCATTTCCTCGAAAGTGATAGTCTTCAGTCGCCGCGCTTCTGGCACGATGCGCGGATCGGTAGTATAAACGCCGTCCACGTCGGTATAAATCTGGCATTCATCGGCTTTCAGCGCCGCCGCCAGCGCCACTGCGGTTGTGTCCGATCCGCCCCGACCCAGCGTAGTGATGCTGCCGGCTTCATCCACCCCCTGAAATCCGGCCACCACTACAATGTGTCCGGCATCGAGGTCAGCACGCAGCCTGTCTTCATCGATCTTCAGTATGCGTGCTTTGGTGTGAGCATTGTCGGTGAGTATCCGCACCTGTGCCCCGGTATAGCTTCTGGCTTTGATCCCCAATTCCATAAGCGCCATCGACAGCAGCGCCACGGAAACCTGTTCTCCGGTCGAAACCATGACGTCCAGTTCGCGCGGATCGGGATGGGCCTGTATCTCCTTGGCCAGCGCAATCAGGCGGTTGGTCTCTCCGCTCATGGCGGACACCACCACCACCAGACGGTGACCCTTGGATAGAAATTTTGCTATCCGGCGAGCAACATTCTTAATGCGCTCAGGACTGCCGACCGAGGTACCGCCGTATTTTTGAACAATCAATGCCACGTTTGCCAACATTCCCTGTCAAGGATGATCAGAAGACACAAATTTTACCCGATTCCCGCAAAGAACACTCAATTCATACTACATGCGATTATAATAAAAAAGTAATTTTAATAAATTGAAAGAGATCGTCTCTATTGCTTGCACAGAGCAAAAAAACCAACTAGATTTATAATTGTGCAGGATCGGAGGGATTGGTTTGAATATTCAATCCGACTTGCGGTCATCATAGTCCCATAAATATAACTGTAGAGGATAGGCATCATGAAACTCTTTGAAGAAATATCCAACCCGCGTGAAATACGCCGCAAGCTGGGCCTCAATCAGCATGATTTCTGGAGCAAGGTCGGCGTTACCCAAAGTGGCGGATCGCGCTATGAGAGCGGGCGTAACATGCCACGGCCAGTGAGAGAGCTTGTCCGGTTGGTACACGTTGAACAGATTGATCTGAGTAAAATCAGGAAAGATGATCTGATCGTGGCCGGACTACTAAAAACCGAGAACCCTGATTTGTATAAGAGCTTGAAGAAAGCCGCCAAGTCGAAATAATTCCAGCAGCGGCCGAGCAAGATGGAGCGCAGGCGTTATGGGCTGAGTTTTACGCTGAGGCCAAGGGCTTGGATCTCTGCACCGAATGATTCCATCCATGCCTGGCTGACTTTTGTCAGCCGTGGTGCCTCCGGCTGCATCGAAGGGCGTGCAAGCCCGTAGAGCAGTACCCCTTGCAACGGCACGTCCTCTCGCAGCAATTTTGTAACAAATTCCAGATAAGCGCTGGTTTCCGCTTCGACCGGCGGCATGCCATCGACCTGAAACACGCAGGTTTGCAGCCAGGTAGGACACAGAGACGCGGCCAGCCGCAAATTGTCGCGCATCCGCTGCAAGCTCATGCGGGTGTTGTTGATGCGCTGCCTGCCTGCACGTGTGACACTGTCCAGCTTGAACCAGACCTCGCCGTTAAGCTCTGCCATCCGCCGCAATCCTGCCTGCACATTATGCCGGTCGATCAGACTGCCATTGGTGATCAGCACCAGTTTGAGCTCCCTGGGCAAATCAAAATCGCGCGTTACCTGTCCGATCAGATCGATCACGCGCTCAAATTCCCTGGCGCTGGTGGGTTCGCCATTACCAGATAAAGCAATGTCATTGATGCGTCTTGCCTCCGCCGGTACCTGTGTCTGCATGAAGCTACCATGCAGAATTTCTTGCAGAAAGGTACGCAACTCTGCTGCCAGCCTGTCCAGATCAAGCGCCGGTGCCGCGCCACGTTTGAGTTCCGGCACTTGGCAATAAATACAGCGCCAGTTGCAGGCGTTGTTGGGATTAAGATTAACCCCAACCGACACGCCGCCGGCGCGGCGCGACACTACCGGGTAAATGTAGGTCATCCCCGCGTTGTCGCGACTGTGATCGACGATATTCAATAGTTTGGAAGTACGCTGCAATGTTACAATCCCGTCAATGTTAATCACCCGCAGGCTGGAATTCGACGCCGGCCACCGCATCCCTTCCCACAACAGTCAGTGCCGCCACCTGCACGGTCATCGTTACGCCATTGAAATCACCTTATCCGGCGACATTATCACTGACGAAGGCGTTGCCGAGCAAGGCATGGTAATGGATTATGCGGAAGTAAAGCGCATTGCCAAAACCGCACTGGTAGATGAATGGGATCACGCTTTCCTGGTGTACTCGGGAGATCTGCCGGTATTACAGTTTTTACAATCCCTTGAAAATCACAAAACAGTGGTGCTGGATGCGCCGCCTACCGCAGAGAACCTGGCGCTTACCGCATTTCAGATACTTGATGCCGCCTATCAGGATCATTACGGCAACCACCTCAGTCTGGAGCAGGTACGCTTGTTCGAAACGCCCAATTGCTGGGCGGACGCAGTCCGCAAAAAAAGGGATTGCCCGCCTTAGACACCCGCTTGCATTGCGCCATTTTTTTGTTAACATGGTTAGCGCAAAAATTCTAAAGATGAAACTCTCCCGATGTTGAATCAGCCTGTCCCCGATTTCGAACTGCCCGCAACCAGCGGCAAGACATTCCGCTTATCCGCCGCAACTGCTGGCAAGAGTCTGGTGGTCTATTTTTATCCGAAGGACAACACGCCCGGCTGCACCACCGAAGGTCAGCAGTTCCGCGATGCTTATGCCGATTTCATTCAGCTTGGCTGCGACGTCGCCGGCATTTCGCGCGACAGCATCAAGTCGCATGAGAGCTTCAAGATCAAGATGGATTTCCCGTTTGAACTGCTGAGCGATGCCGATGAAACCGTCTGCAAGCTGTTCGGCGTCATCAAGATGAAAAACATGTACGGCAAGCAGGTGCGTGGCATAGAACGCAGTACTTTCGTGTTCGACAGCCGTGGAGTATTGCAGCGGGAATGGCGTGGGGTCAAGATTCCAGGCCATGTGCAGGAGGTATTGGAGTTCGTAAGAACCTTGGCCACATAAGAAAGATCACCATGAACCCCAGAAAACCAGTCTCCCCCGCTAAGGTGGTCACTCGTTTGCGTACCAACCTCAAGTTGTTCGTGCTCGACAGCAATGTACTGATGCATGACCCCACCAGTCTGTTCCGCTTCCAGGAGCATGACGTCTATATTCCCATGGTTACTCTGGAAGAGCTCGACAACAACAAGAAAGGCATGTCGGAAGTGGCACGCAATGCGCGCCAGAGCAGCCGTTTTCTGGACGAAATCGTCAGCAGTGCGGTCACCGCTATTGACGATGGCATTTCTCTGGAAGCGCACGGCAGCGGGGATGCAACCGGCAGACTGTTCCTCCAGACCCAAGCAATCGACGGTGAACTGCCCGCGCGGCTGGCGAGTGGCAAAGCGGATAACCAGATCATAGGGGTAGTGAAATTCCTGCATGAGGCCTACCCGCGACGCGAGGTGGCGCTGGTTTCAAAAGACATCAACATGCGCATCAAAGCACGGGCGCTGGGCCTGGCGGCGGAAGATTATTTTAATGACAAAGTGCTGGAAGACACCGATCTGCTGTTTTCCGGCGTCCAGGAACTGCCGGCAGATTTCCGGGACCAGTACGGCAAGGAGATGGAATCATGGCAGCAATCCGGCCACACTTTCTATCGTCTGCATGGGCCGCTGTGCGCAAATTTCCAGATCAACCAGTTTGTTTATGTGGAGCATCACCAGCCATTCCATGCTCAGGTCAAGGAACTCAGCGGCAAGACTGCAATCCTGCAAAGCGTCACGGATTTTACCCAACCGAAAAATAACGTATGGGGTATCAGCGCGCGCAACCGTGAGCAGAATTTCGCGCTCAATCTGCTGATGGACCCGGAAGTGGATTTTGTCACGCTGCTGGGGCAGGCCGGTACCGGCAAGACTCTGCTGACATTAGCTGCGGGTCTGATGCAGACGCTCGAACACAAGATTTATTCGGAAATTATCATGACCCGCGTCACCGTGCCGGTAGGTGAGGATATCGGTTTTCTGCCCGGCACCGAAGAAGAAAAGATGACGCCGTGGATGGGTGCGCTGGAAGACAATCTGGATGTGCTCAACAAAACCGACGACGGGGCTGGTGAATGGGGACGCGCCGCTACCCGTGATCTGATGCGTTCACGCATCAAGATAAAATCGCTCAACTTCATGCGTGGACGCACCTTCATCAACAAGTTCCTGATCATCGATGAAGCGCAAAATCTCACCCCCAAGCAGATGAAAACACTCATCACCCGCGCCGGTCCCGCCACCAAAGTGGTATGTCTGGGCAACATCGCGCAAATAGATACCCCTTATCTGACCGAGGGCAGCTCAGGATTGACCTACGTGGTGGACCGTTTCCAGGGATGGAACCACAGCGGACATATGACGCTGCAGCGCGGGGAGCGTTCCAGACTGGCGGATTATGCGGCGGAAGTATTGTAGAGAGTTACTTGCAATATCGTCACGCGAACTTATGTAACATTCGGCTGCTTAATAATGCCCGGATCTTGCATGACTCTCGAATCGGGTGTATTCGCCGAGGAAGGTAAGATCAATTTTGCCGATGGGTCCGTTCCGCTGCTTACCGATGATGATCTCGGCAATCCCCTTGTCTTGCGTTTCGGGATTGTAGACTTCGTCACGATAGATGAACAGAATCAAGTCCGCATCCTGTTCGATGGCGCCCGACTCGCGCAAATCCGACATCACCGGGCGCTTGTGCGGGTTCGGACGCTGCTCCAGACTGCGGTTCAATTGCGACAGCGCAACCACCGGTACTTGCAGTTCTTTAGCCAGCGCTTTCAGCGAACGTGAAATTTCCGAAATTTCGGTGGCACGGTTTTCACCCTGACTGCTGGAGGACATCAGTTGCAAATAGTCCACCACGATCAGGCCGAGTCCACCGTGCAGACGGTGAAGTCGCCGCGCTCGCGCCCGCAGTTCCAGGGAATTCAATGCCGCGCTTTCGTCAATGAACAGAGGCGCATCGTTCAGCTTGCCCAGTGCATGGGTAAGCTTGGACCAGTCTTCATCCTGCAGGCGGCCGGTGCGCACCTTGTGTTGATCCAGTCTGCCCACCGAACCCAACATCCGCATTGCCAACTGCGTTCCCCCCATTTCCATGCTGAACACCGCCACTGGCTTTTCCAGCACCAGCGCCACATGCTCAGCAATATTGAGTGCGAACGCGGTCTTTCCCATAGATGGCCTGCCGGCGACGATAACCAGATCACCTGGCTGAAAACCAGAGGTCTTCTGGTCGAGATCGTGAAATCCGCTAGCAATGCCGGTAACATCGTTGGGATTATCTTGATTGTAGAGTGTCTCGATACGCTCCACCACTTGCTTCAACAGCGGCTGGATACCGGTAAAGCCTTGTTTTCCGCGCGCACCCGCCTCGGCAATGTCGAATACCTTGGCTTCAGCTTCATCCAGCAGATTTGCGGCGGAACGCCCTGCCGGGCTGTATGCCGCGTCGCTGATCTCCGATCCGATCCGGGCAAGCTTGCGCATGACTGAGCGTTCCCGCACGATTTCCGCGTAGCGGCGGATGTTGGCTGCGGATGGCGTGTTCTGTGCGATTGCGCCGACATAGGCCAGCCCGCCGACGCTTTGCAGCTCTGCTGAAGTTTCCAGTGACTCGGCCACAGTTACTACGTCTGCCGGTTTGTTGTGCTCGACCAGCTTGCAGATGTGGCGATAAATGAGGCGGTGGTCCTGCCGGTAGAAATCATCCTCGGTGATGACATCGGCCACCTTGTCCCATGCATGATTGTCCAGCATCAACCCGCCCAATACCGATTGCTCGGCTTCCACCGAATGCGGTGGCGTCTTGTAGGATTCGAGCGGCTGATCGTTGCTGACAGTGGAGAGAATTTGGACCATGGAATGTGCACAGAGAGACAAATAGAGGACGAAATGATTCTACCATCAGCAGCTACAGAAAAAATAAAAAAGGGCTGGAATCAGCCCTTTTTCCTTACCCGGCTAAAAACGTGCTCAGGATGCGGTTTCACCCAATACCGATACCGTGATCTGCGCCAGTACATCACTGTGCAGAGCAACAGTCAGCGGATGGTCACCCACCTGCTTCAATGGCCCCTCCGGCATGCGGATCATGGCTTTCTCGACCTCGAAGCCCTGCGCCTTGAGCGCATCCACAATATCCACATTGGTGACTGAACCAAACAGCTTGCCGTCCATTCCGGCTTTCTGGCTGATCTGCACCATCAGCCCTTCCAGCTTGGCTGCACGCGCCTGGGCAGCAGCCAGGATTTCCGCCTGAGCCTTTTCTAGTTCGGCACGTTTCGCCTCGAATTCAGCCACGGCAGCCTCGGTCACTCGCTTTGCCTTGCCTTGCGGGATCAGAAAATTACGCGCATAACCGTTTTTCACCTTGACCACATCACCCATCTGGCCAAGATTGACAACTTTTTCCATCAGTATGATTTGCATGCTGTCACTCCTCAGTGCAAGTCGGTGTAAGGCAGCAGCGCAAGGAAACGCGCGCGCTCGATGGCAACACCCAACTGACGCTGGTAATGGGATCGGGTACCGGTAATACGGGCGGGAATGATCCTGCCGTTTTCATTGATGAAATCTTTCAATATCTCAATGTCCTTGTAATCCACAGTCTTGATGCCTTCTGCGGTGAAACGGCAGAATTTCTTGCGCTTGAACAGGGGTTTCGCTTTCTTGTCTTTATCCTTGTCCTTGCTGTCTTTACGTCTTGAGATAAAACGAGCCATGATTTTTTCCTATTTACCGATTAAATGATATCTACGTTATTCACATGCAACACCAGTTGCATACTCATGCGGCTTTTTTTTGCCAGGAATCCGGTCAGCTTCACTGCGGCGCCAAGCTCCATGCCTGAAACAGTTTTTGCTGTCTGCGCCAGCGCCATCGCAAGAATTTCACATTCCACCTGGCGCGGCAGGCCTGCTTCCATTTGCCGGGAGATGTGGCTGATTTTGAACTCGGCCACTGCCACTCCTGTAGGGGTATAACGCAGCTTGCCCATTTCAGCGATTCTGCCGCAAATTACCGTCTGGTTACAATCCAATTAGCTGATCCGGCTTGATATTAGGCAATACTGGTTTCTCTAGCTTCCTCCATTGCCGGTGAAATAGTCGCCGCTCTTTCTTCGCGCATCATGGGTGAAGGCGCAGTCACCGGGCCGTCCATTCTGATGGTCAGATGACGCAGGATTGCGTCGTTGAATTTGAAAGCATGATCCAGTTCGTCCAGGGTTTCCTGGTCGCACTCGATGTTCATCAGCACATAATGCGCCTTGTGAACCTTCTGAATCAGATAGGTGAGCTGGCGACGGCCCCAGTCTTCGAGACGATGAACCTGGCCATTCTTGGCAGTCACTATGCTGCGGTAACGTTCAATCATCGCGGGCACCTGCTCGCTCTGATCGGGATGAACCATAAAAACTATTTCGTAATGTCGCATGCGGTTTCCTTAAGGGTAAAGCCTCCCGTGATGCGGACACAGTGAGGCAAGGGTTGGACCCGGATGTTCATGCCCCGAGGCGTGAGACATTCAGGCTAAGAGGCCGGTATTCTACTGAATTAACGAAAAAATATCAAACGCACTTGCGCGCCAGGCTGACTATCATTCAGAAACTTTATCCTGTCTCTGGCGGCGAGTCTCGAACAGGCAAATGCCCGCGCTGACCGAGACATTCAAACTTTCGACGCTGCCCAGCATGGGAATGGCGACCAATTGATCACAGATCTCACGGGTGAGCCGCCGCATGCCTTCTCCTTCCGCACCCAACACCCAGGCGATCGGACCGTCCAGCTTGACGGAACCAAGACTGCTGTCCGCATCGGCTGCAGTGCCTATGATCCACACGCCATGCTGTTTCAGTTCCCGCAAGGTGCGCGCCAGGTTGGTGACGGCAACATACGGCACAGTATCGGCAGCCCCGCTCGCCACTTTGTGTACCGTGGCGTTGAGTCCCACAGCACGGTCTTTCGGCGCGATCACCGCATGCACGCCGAAGGCATCCGCCACCCGCAGACATGCCCCCAGATTATGCGGGTCCTGAATCCCATCAAGCACCAGCAGCAGCGCCGGCTCAGCGAGGGTGTCAAGCACGTCTTCGATGTCCACATGACTGCGGCTGGCGTCTATGTTCGCTGCCACCCCTTGATGGCAGGCACCGCCTGCCATGCTGGCAAGTCGGGCACTGTCGCACAGGATCAGACGAACGCCCTGGGTCTCGGCCATTTTCGCCAGATCGCGTGCGCGCTGGTCGCGGCGAGCAGCGTCGAGAAAAACCTCCTTGATGCTGTCAGGATTCTGCCGCAAGCGGCTGGTGACGGCGTGGAAACCGAATATAAGACGGATATTGGACATTTATATGGCAAGCGTTGGCAAAGCAAGAACGGAGTTTGTGTCTGCCCTGCGACTCTATTCGCCCTTCCCGGCCAGCACGAAATCGATCTTGCTGGTTTCCAGATCGACCCGCACGATCTTGATCCGCAGCCGATCGCCGAGACGGTAGCGTTTGCCGCTGCGTTCACCCAGCAGCATATGCTTGGCGGCGTCAAAATGAAAATAATCGCTGGGCAGCTCGGAAATGTGCACCAGCCCTTCCACGTAGATACCATCCAGCGCCACGAACAGGCCGAAACCGGTGACACTGCTGATGACACCATCGAAACATTCGCCAATCCTGTCCTGCATGTAAAAACACTTGAGCCATGATTCCACATCGCGGCTGGCTTCATCAGCACGGCGTTCCATCTGTGAACAATGCATGCCCAATTCATGCCAGTCGCCGGGAGAATAGTTGGCGCCGTTCAGCACTGCCTTGATCGCGCGGTGCACCAGCAGATCGGGGTAGCGCCGGATGGGTGAAGTAAAGTGCGTATAGGATTCGTAGGCCAGCCCGAAATGACCGACGTTGTCCGGACTGTAGACTGCCTGCCGCAAGGACCGCAGCATCACGGTTTGCAGCAGTTGCGCATCGGGCCGGTCCTTGATTTCGGCCAGCGTCCGGGCATAATCCTTGGCATGGGGCTCATCCCCGCCACTGAGTTGCAGGCCGAACTCCTTGAGAAAATCGCGCAGGGCAATCAGTTTCTCCGGCGTGGGACCTTCGTGGATACGGTAAAGCGTGGGCTGTTTGTGCTGCTGCAGAAAATCCGATGCGCACACGTTGGCCGCCAGCATGCACTCCTCGATCAGACGATGCGCATCATTGCGCTTCACCGGCAGGATGCGCTCGATTTTGCCCTGCTCGTTGAAAATCATCTGGGTTTCAATCGTCTCGAAGTCAATCGCGCCGCGCTTCTCCCGCGCTTGCAGCAACACCTTGAACAATTTGTAGAGCAACTGCATATGCGGCAGGAGCTGTGCGTGCTGCTGCGCCTCCTCACCTTGAGGATGCTCCAGCATCGCCGCCACTTTAGTGTAAGTGAAGCGCGCGTGGGAATGCATCACTGCCGGATAAAACTGGTAAGCGAGAAAATCGCCCTCGGCATCAAGATTCATTTCGCATACCATGCACAGGCGATCCACCTGCGGATTGAGCGAGCACAATCCGTTAGACAGCACTTCCGGCAGCATGGGAATTGCGCGCCGTGGAAAATACACCGAGTTGCCGCGATTGAATGCTTCCCGATCGAGCGCGTCACCGGGGCGCACATAGTGACTGACATCGGCGATGGCGACGTATAATTTGTAGCCGTTGCCGTCACGTTCGCAGTACACCGCATCGTCAAAATCGCGCGCCGTCTCACCGTCTATCGTCACCAGCGACAAATGACGCAGATCCTTCCTTCCGCTCAAGTCACTTGCCAGCACTGTGGCAGGAAATTTGGCCGAAAGTTTTTCCACTTCAGGCGGGAATTCGTAAGGCAGGTCATACTTGCGCAGCGCAATTTCAATTTCCATTCCGGGCGCAGAGTAATCGCCCAGAATCTCGATAATGCGGCCGATGGGTTGGGCATTTTTGCTGGGCTGCTGGATGATCTCCACCATCACTACCTGCCCTGCCTTGGCGTTCATTGATTCCTCTTTGGGCACCAGAATATCCTGGCTGATGCGCCGGTTCTCCGCTTCCACGAACAGAATGCCGTGATCGGCATGCAATCGCCCCACCAGTTGCGTGATACCGCGCTCCAGCACTTCCACAATGGTTCCTTCCCTGCGTCCGCGCCGATCCACACCGGTTTCGCGCAGCATCACGCGATCACCGTGCAGCACCTTGTGCATTTCCTTGGGGCCCAGGAATAGATCAGGGCTGTCATCGTCGGGAATCAGAAAACCGAAGCCATCGGCATGGCCCTGCACCCTGCCCTTGATCAGATCGAGTTTCTCCACCACGCAGATATCGCCCTTGCGATTCCGCATGATCTGACCTTCACGCACCATTGCAGCGAGCCGGCGGCTGAAAATTTCGTGTTCTTCTGCGTTGATCCCGAGCAGGCTCTGCAATGCAGTCTCGGTAACAGGCACACCCTGCTCTTTCAGAACCTGCAGCATGAATTCCCGGCTTGGCAATGGATGGCCGTAGCGCTCCTTCTCACGTTCAAGATGAGGATCCAGATCGCGCAGTTTGGGTTGTTTCTTGATTGACAAAGCAATGATTTCCTATAGAATTGCGCCTCTGCCCTGTACCCTGAACAGGGGACAGGCATTGCCCAGATGGCGGAATTGGTAGACGCACTAGGTTCAGGTCCTAGCGGTGGCAACACTGTGGAGGTTCGAGTCCTCTTCTGGGCACCACGATTGGAAACACAAACCCCCATCAAATCCGGAAGCTGCCATTTCCAGCCGCGATATCAGCCGAACCCGTGCGCTCGTTTCGCGTGCCACTATATACAATTAAACAATAAGATTATAGCAGGCGGACACGGCAAGATGCCGGCTGAATTCATCGTAATATGGCACAACAGGCCAGAGACTATGCGTATTTTGCTTGCGACAACCGGAAAGCGGCTGCCAACACTTCGCTAAACCCGGTGGCTGTGCTTGCCCATGCTGGAAACTCTCAACAATACTTGTCTTGCCATGTCAGGCAGCGGTACGATCTCATCCACCCCGCCCTGCAGAATTGCCTCCTTCGGCATGCCAAACACCACGCAGGTAGCCTCATCCTGAGCAAAATTGTATGACCCCGCCTGGTGCATTTCCAGCATTCCGGCCGCGCCGTCCTTGCCCATGCCGGTGAGAATCACGCCGATCGCATTCTTCCCCGCATAGTTGGCAGCCGAGCGGAACAATACGTCCACCGACGGGCGGTGACGGTTCACCAGATCTCCCTGGTTCAGTTCCGTCACATAATTCGCACCGCTGCGCTTGAGCAGCAGATGCGAATGCCCAGGTGCGAGGAATGCATGTCCGGGTAACACCCGCTCACCACCTTTCGCTTCGACTACAGTGATTTTGCAAAGCCGGTCGAGGCGGTCGGCAAATGACTTGGTGAACGCTTCCGGCATGTGCTGGGCAATAAGAATGCCCGGACAATCCGGTGGCAACTGAACCATGAAATCCTTGATGGCTTCGGTGCCGCCAGTGGATGCGCCAACGATGATCAGTTTCTCGGTAGAAGCAACCCGATTTGCTACTGCAGGCAAGACGACATCAGCGCTGTTTTTCGGAGCAACCGCAAGCGGTACATGTTGCTTGATTTTTGCGGCCATTGCCGCACGGACCTTGTCGGCAATTTCGTTGCTGTATTCCTGCATGCCGGAGGCAATGTCTATCTTGGGCTTGGCGACGAAATCCACCGCCCCGAGTTCGAGCGCCCGGAACGTGATCTCCGAGCCTCTTTCGGTTAGAGTGGAAACCATCACCACCGGCATCGGCCGCAACCGCATCAGTCTTTCCAGGAAATCGAGCCCGTCCATTTTGGGCATCTCCACATCCAGGGTCAGCACGTCGGGATTGAGCTCGCGGATCATTTCCCTGGCTACCAATGGATCGGGGGCGGCGCCGATCGCTTCCATGTCACGCTGGGAATTGATGATTTCCGTGAGGATCTTCCGGATCAATGCGGAGTCATCCACGATCAGAACTCGGATTTTTTTCATGGCGCTCCTATCTTGTCCAGAGGTTCCCTGACATCGGCTGATTTAACCAAACAATTCCACATCGCCTCCAACATCGGATTTCTGCAGGCGAGCACCGTAATCCTTCTCGCGAGCAAAAATGGTGGTGTTGTGGAGGTTACGCAGCTTTCTCACCATTACTTTGCCGCTATTCGGAAAGTAATAGACCTTGCGTGGATAGATATCGATCAGATCCTGCGCCACCAGCCGGATTTTCTCTGTAGCCAGGAATTCCAGCACGAAGTCCGCATTGCGCTGACCTACATTAGCCACGGTAAGGCCCTTTAGCACATTGCCGCCGCCAAATACCTTAGCTTCCAGATTCGCCCGGCGCGCGCCCAACTGCAGCAACTGGTTGATCAGAATTTCCATCGCATAGGTGCCGTAGCGAGCCGAGGTGCCCATCGGGCTGTTATCGTCGGCAGCGCTGTCCGGTAACATGAAGTGATTCATGCCGCCGATGCCGCTCTGGTGATCGCGGATGCACGCAGCAACGCAGGAACCAAGCACGGTAACCAGCAACATGTCGCGCCCGGTAGCGTAGTATTCTCCCGGCAGTATCTTTGCCGCTTCCAG
The DNA here is from genome assembly GCA_945860135.1 of Nitrosovibrio sp. Nv4. Taxonomy (GTDB): domain Bacteria; phylum Pseudomonadota; class Gammaproteobacteria; order Burkholderiales; family Nitrosomonadaceae; genus VFJL01. The sequence continues at coordinate 18,751 of CAMAPK010000002.1, read as the reverse complement.
TTTGAAGTGCGGATCGAAATAAACATTCGGCGCAAGCTGTTCTTCGTAGCCGTTAGCCATGTTGCGCCCGTTGTTTCTGAGCGAGTTCGTAAACTGTCTTGCTGCGCAGCTTGAACAGATCCGCAGCGTGGTGGAAACTCTCGGAATGACCGGCAAACATCAGACCGTCATGCGCAAGCAGCGGCACGAATTTCTGCAGGATCTGGTACTGGGTGGGTTTGTCGAAATAGATCATTACATTGCGGCAGAATATGGCGTCAAACGGCCCGCGTATCGGCCAGGATGCATCCAGCAGGTTGAGCTGCCGGAAAGTGATCATATCGCGCAGTTCCTTGCGCACCCTGGCCATGCCTGCATGGTTGCCGGTGCCCTTGAGGAAAAAACGCTTGATCCTGTCGCTGGACATCTTTTCCAGCCGCTCCATGGGGTATACCCCCTGTTGCGCCTTGGCCAGCACGTTGGTATCCAGATCAGTCGCCAGAATCTGCACCGGCGGCGTGAGTGTGCCAAATGTTTCCATCATGGTTATTGCCATGGAATACGGTTCCTCGCCGGTGGAAGTGGCGCTGCACCAAAGCTGAATTGGCTGCCCGTGCTTGCGCGTTTTAACGTGTGCAGCAAGTAGCGGAAAATGGTGCTCCTCACGGAAGAACGAAGTCAGATTGGTCGTCAGCGAATTGGTAAATTCTTCCCATTCATCGGCATCATTGTGCTCCAGCAGCCCCAGATAATCCTTGAAACGAGTCAGACCGTTGGCCCGCAATCGCCGGGCAAGGCGGCTGTAGACCATATCCTGCTTGCTGGTGTTGAGGGAGATGCCGGCGCGCTCATAAATCAGCTTGCGGATGCGTTCAAAATCTGCTGTGGAAAACTCGAATTCGCGCGACTCACCTCCTGATCGCAGTATTTCTTCGGCCATGGTGTTCCCTCAAAAGCTCGTTATGAGCATTCCGTTTGTCAATCAAAGTGATTGCTAATGTAGCGTGTTCAGGCTCGACGAATTTACACACACGAGGTTAATCGCCCCTAAAGGGGCTCCTACATCCGCATCCCAACCTCATCATCCGGTAGAAATGGCTTCGCCATGAAAATGACGATAGTGCGGCCCTTCAATTTATCGTTCATCCTGTGAGGGGCTGCTACATCCCATCACGGGTTCACTATCCAGCAGGGAGCGACTTCAGCCGCGAAAATGATCTCTTCCGCACCTGTTGCAATCGCGGCTGAAGCCGCTCCTACCGGGCCATTATTACTTTTCCGTAAATCTGCGCGGCCGGGCCTAGAATTCTGCCCAGTCTTCATCACCACCAGCCGCCGCCACCTTGTTCCGCAGTGCCGGCTTGGCTTTGGCTGCGGGAGCTGCGGCCACCTTCCTCGCAGGTTGGGGGGAAGGTAACTGCACAACCCTTGCAGGCCGACTGCTCATGCCACCGCTCAACTTGAATATGGCCACGGCAGTCGCCAGGTTCTGCGCCTGTTCTTCCATCGATTCCGCTGCTGCAGTCGCCTGTTCCACCAGTGCCGCGTTCTGCTGCACACCTTCGTCCATCGAGGTGATCGCCTGGTTGACCTGCTCGATGCCCGTACTCTGCTCCTGCGATGCAGCGGTGATTTCGGCCATGATGTCGGTCACGCGTTTCACGGAACTGACGATTTCCTCCATCGTCTTGCCGGCCTCATCCACCAGCTTGGTACCCGAGCCGACTTTCTCCACCGAATCGCTGATCAGTTCCTTGATCTCCTTGGCGGCGGCCGCACTGCGCTGCGCCAGATTGCGCACTTCGGTTGCAACCACCGCGAAACCGCGGCCCTGTTCGCCTGCGCGCGCCGCTTCCACTGCGGCATTCAACGCCAGGATGTTGGTCTGGAACGCGATACCGTCGATCACGCTGATGATGTCGACAATCTTCTTCGAACTGGCATTGATCGAGGACATGGTGGTGACTACCTGACCCACCACGTTGCCGCCCTTGACTGCCACCTCGGAAGCCGATGCCGCCAGTTGATTGGCTTGTTTCGCATTCTCCGCATTCTGTTTCACCGTCGAGGTCAGCTCTTCCATGCTGGAGGCGGTTTCCTCCAGGCTTGATGCCTGCTGTTCGGTACGCTGCGACAGATCGCTGTTGCCGCGTGCAATTTCGCTCGCTGCCGTATTGATCAGATCGGTCGCCTCCTTGATCTGCGTCACGATCTCGGTCAACTGCGCGACTGTCTGGTTGGAATCATCCTTCAGTTGGCCGAAGGTGCCGTGGTATTCGTTGGTGATCTTCTCGGTCAGGTCGCCTTGCGCCAGTGCGCCCAGCACCCGCACCACCTCGTTCAGACCGACCGAGCTGGTATCCATCAAGCCGTTGATGCCCTCGGCCAGTTGCTTGAAGAAACCATCCTTGCCTTCCAGCGACAGCTTCTTGCTGAAATCGCCGTCGCTGGCTGCAGCCACGATGTCTGCCACTTCCTCCTCGACGGCCACTTCGGCGGTGCGATCCTGCCATTCCACTGCGGTACCCAACCGCGTACCCTCCGGGTTGATCACCGGCACCACTGTCAGCACATACGAGCGCCCGCCGATTTTGGTTGCAGTCTGTTGCGGCTGCGTCAACCCTGCGAATTGAATCTTCTGGTTGAAAATATCAAATTTCGCTCCCAGTACTTCATTGGCATTGAAGCCCGGCAAATCCTTGCGCAACGCTGCCTCACCCAGGCTCATCATCTTCTGTATCGCCTGATTGGTATAAATGATCGTGCCGCTGGGATCCGCGATCATCAATGCCGCAGTTGCCTGATCCAGGGCGTTCTTGATGCGCAGACTTTCGGCAGCCACGCGTTGGGTCTCGGCCAGGTCCGCACCAGACCGGATCTGCATGGACTTGACCGATTCGGTGAGGGCGCCGATCTCGTCGTTATTGGTAATATTGATCTGACTGGTGTAATTCCCCTCGGACATTTTCGCCAGATCATCCATCACCGACTTGACCGGCCGCACGATGGCGCGCAGCAGCAGCATGCCGATCAAACCGGCCAGCAACACACATAAAACCGTAGCAGCGATCATTACGGTCTGGCTGCGCTCGTAGCGCGCAACTGCCAGGTCATATTCGCTCTTGGCGACATCCAACTGGATTTGAGTCAATCCTCCGAGCGCTTCCAGAAACGCGGGAGCCAGTGTGCCAAATCGGGTCTGCACGACTCTTTTTGCTTCGTCTATGTTGCGGCTGCGCAAATGATTCATTACCGGCTCGAACCCTTCTTTGGTGAAACCAGTCCACGCCGCAAGAAACTTGTCGGACAATGCTCTTTCTTCCGGGGTGAAATAACTGGCCTGATACTCGGCCCAGATCTTTTGCGCTTTCGCCGCATCCTCCTCAACTTCCCTCAGCCGCCGGTTGATGTTGTCATCGCTGGGGAACAACAATGCATTGTTAAGCCCGGTGCGAATGCTCGCTACTGTGGTGTCGACATCCGATATTTGCCCGAGCGCAATGGTGCGATCGACATAGACCGTACGCAGCCCTTCGTTGGCCTGCTGCATGCCGATAATTCCCAAGGCGCTTACTCCAACCAGGGCGACCGAGAGGGAGCCGATGATGCTGAAAATTCGTCCGCGCACGCTGATGCTCTTCAGCTTGTGCTTCAGTCTGCCCAGCAGACCTGCTGCGACCAGACTCCCTGCCACCACGCGGAATTTTGCCTTGCCTTCGCGCATGTCGCGATAGAGCTCATCCGCTGCCCGGATCTGCTCCCGGTTTGGCTTGCTGCGCACCGACATGTAGCCGGTAACCTGACCGCTTTCCCTGATCGGGGTGGCATTGGCATAAACCCAGTAGAATGCGCCGTCCTTGCTGCGGTTCTTGACCATTCCGCTCCAGGGCCGGTCCTGTTTCAAGGTTGCCCAGAAGTCTTCGAACGCCGCCGGCGGCATGTCCGGATGCCTGACAATGTTGTGCGGCGAGCCGATCAACTCCTTCTCGTCGTAACCACTCATGTCGATGAAAGCCTGATTGCAGTAGCGAATCAAGCCCTTGGTGTCGGTCTTGGAAACGAGAAACTGGCCGTCCTTCATTTCCTTCTCAACGTTGGTTACCGGCATATTTATACGCATTTTTCTATCCTTTCATTGGTTCGTTATTAACAAATTCCGCTACAAAACCGACACCTTGAATTTCAATTCAGTCATTGCTCAGTTACTGACATGCCCCACTTATTGCACACGTTAAAATTCGGACCACTCGTCGTCAGTGCCGGTCTTTGTGCTGGCATCCCCTGCCGGTTTGGCGGATGCGGGACGCGCCACACTCTTGCTCTTGCCTGGGGTCTTGCCCGCAGGCAAACGGCCGACGTTGGTCGCACGACTGGGAGTGCGCCGTTCCGCCGCATGCGCTGCACCAGTCATGCCCGGCGCTGTCCGTTCCAGACGGAACGTCGCCACCGCCCGCGCCAGATTCTCCGCCTGTTCCTGCATCGATTCGGCGGCGGCAGCGGCTTGCTCCACCAGTGCCGCGTTCTGCTGCGTGACCTCGTCCATCTGTGTGATCGCCTGGTTGACCTGCTCAATGCCCGCGCTCTGCTCCTGCGATGCGGCGGTGATTTCGGACATGATGTCGGTCACGCGTTTCACCGCAGTGACGATTTCCTCCATCGTCTTGCCGGCCTCATCCACCAGCTTGGTACCCGAGCCGACTTTCTCCACCGAATCGCTGATCAGTTCCTTGATCTCCTTGGCGGCTGCCGCACTGCGCTGTGCCAGATTGCGCACTTCGGTTGCAACCACCGCGAAACCGCGGCCCTGTTCGCCTGCGCGCGCCGCTTCCACTGCGGCGTTCAGCGCCAGGATGTTGGTCTGGAATGCGATGCCGTCGATCACGCTGATGATGTCGACGATCTTCTTCGAACTGTCGTTGATCGAGGACATGGTGGTAACGACCTGGCTGACCACGTTGCCGCCCTTGACCGCGATTTCGCTGGCGCCGATGGCGAGCTGGTTGGCCTGTCTTGAGTTCTCCGCATTCTGTTTCACCGTCGAGGTCAGCTCTTCCATGCTGGAAGCGGTTTCCTCCAGGCTTGATGCCTGTTCTTCGGTACGTTGCGACAGATCGGTGTTGCCCTGCGCAATCTCGCTTGATGCCGTGTGGATCGACTCGGTCGCTTCCTTGATCTGCGTCACAATCTGGGTCAATTGCGCAACCGTCTGGTTGGAATCATCCTTCAGTTGGCCGAAGGTGCCGTGGTATTCGTTGGTGATCTTCTCCGTCAGGTCGCCTTGCGCCAACGCGCCCAGCACCCGCACCACTTCGTTCAGTCCCGTTTCGCTGGTCTGCATCAACTGGTTCAACCCGTCGACCATGACCTTGAATTCATACTGATAGCGCGCCACATCACCGCGTTTGGCAAAGTTACCCACCAGCGCTGCATCCACCAACCCCTTGATTTCAGCGTTGATTGCCTGCAAGCTCACCTTGACCTTATCCATTGCTTCAGTAATCCTGGCTTTCTCGCCCGGCAGCCGATCCATGTCCACCGACAGATCGCCCTGCGCATAGCGCGTAACCACTTCCACGATCTTCATCTTCACTGCAATATGCGCGCCGACCAGATCGTTGGTCATCGCCGCCATTTCGCCATAGCTGCCCGAGAACCTGTCGGCCGTGATCCGGTAGCTGATCAATCCAGCATCGTGCTGCTTCTTCATTTCGAGCTGGGCTGCATAAAATCCCTTCAGCACTTCGATCATTTTCTGCATCGAGCGCAACAACTCCGTCACTTCGTCGCGCCCCACCAGCTCGATCTTGCTGTCTAGGCGTCCGCCTGCAATCGCCTCCGCCACGCCCATTGCCTGCGTGAGCGAACGGCCGATCCCGCGCACCAGCAGGAATCCCGCAAAAGCTGCAAACAGGATGCCGAACACGATGGCGCCGATGGCGACAGCGCGAATGGTTTCGTAGCGGCTCACTGCCTGGTCGTATTCGGTTTTGGCGATATCCAACTGGATTTGGGTCAACCCTCCCAATGCTTCCATGAACGCAGGAGCCAGCGTGCCGAATTGGGTCTGCACGACCCTCTTCCCTTCCTCTATGTTTCTGTTGCGCAAATGGTTGATGACCGGCTCGAACCCTTGTTTAGTGAAATTGGTCCAGGCTGCAAGAAACTTATCGGACAATACTCTTTCTTCCGGCGGAAAATAGCTTTCCTGGTAGCTGGCCCAGATCTTTTGCGCTTTCGCCGTGTCTGCCTCAATCTCCCTGAGCCGCCGGTTGATGTTGTCATCACTCGGGAACAGCAACGCATTGTTAAGTGCGGCGCGGATGCCCGATACTGTGGTATCGACATCCGATACCTGCCCGAGCGCAATGGTGCGGTCGACATAGACCGTACGCAAGCCTTCGTTGCTCTTGCTCATGCCGAACAAGCCGGCCAGACCGATACCCACCAGCAAAACCGACAGAGCGGAAAGAATGATGATGAGGCGCGCTTTGATGGTCAGATTGTTAAACATTTGGATCTCCTTCGATTGTCCGGATAATTAGTATTCGATCAATGTGCGATCTGCTCGATCAGCCCCATGTCGCTGCTGCTCATAAGTTTCTCGATGTCCATCAGGATTAACATGCGTTCACCTACCGTGCCTAGGCCCATGATATATTCTGCGTTGATGGTGGCGCCGAACTCAGGCGCCGGCCGCATCTGCTCAGCCCCCAGGTTGATCACGTCCGAAACTGCATCCACCACGATGCCGACCACACGCCCGGTTACGTTCAGAATGATCACTACGGTAAATTGATCGTAATCCGCCTTTTCGAGCTGGAATTTGATGCGCATGTCGACGATGGGCACGATGATGCCGCGCAGATTGACCACGCCCTTGATGAATTCTGGCGCATTGGCAATGTGGGTGACCGCATCGTAGCCACGTATTTCCTGCACCTTCAGAATCTCGATGCCGTATTCCTCTTTTCCCAAACGGAAAGTGAGAAATTCGTTAGCCATGTGGCCGGCAGCCGTGTCGGCTGATTCAGCAGCTACTGTTGTCGCCATTTTTCATGCTCCTTGTATTAATAATCGTTGTTACAATCGATCTGATGCAGATGTTAGTGATTCAACACGAATTGAGTATGAAACCGTTCGTATTGAGCTTGTCGAAATATGAATGATTTCATGGCCTTCGACAGGCTCAGGCCGAACGGAATATAATTTTAATTTGTGCCAGATCACTAAACTTCCACCATTTCAAAATCGGCCTTGACCACGGCACAGTCCGGACATACCCAGTCATAGGGAATATCTTCCCAGCGGGTACCGGCCGGGATGCCGTGCTCCGGATCGCCCACCGTTTCGTCATAGATATAGCCGCATACATTGCACAGGTATCTTTTCATTTCAAATTCTCTGCAGATTGATCAAATGACAACGACACCGTTAAACCGTCTGCGCTGACTTGTTCTGTGCTGCCGCGATCATTCCGGCCGCATCGATGATCAATGCCACCCTGCCATCACCCATGATGGTGGCTCCCGAAATGCCTTGCACCCTGCGATAGTTGCTCTCGAGGCTCTTGATCACCACTTGGTGCTGCCCTACCAGCGCGTCAACAAACAGTGCTGTCTTGCGCCCCTCGGATTCAAGAATAACGACTATCCCTTGGTGAACCTCGGTCACCTTGGGCCGCAGATTGAATATTTCGTGCAGCGCGACCACCGGCAGGTACTCGCCCCGTACCTGCACCACGCGCCCGCGTCCACTCACTGTCTTGACATCCTCCTCGGCTGGTTGCAGCGACTCGATGATATAACCCAGCGGCAGGATGAACATTTCGTTGCCGACCGAAACCGACAGCCCGTCAAGAATGGCGAGCGTCAAGGGCAGGCGCACCGAAATGCGGGTACCGACCCCGAGTGCCGAATCGATTTCCACCTGTCCGCCCATGCCCTGGATGTTGCGCTTGACCACGTCCATGCCGACGCCGCGGCCGGAAACATCGGTAACAACATCGGCAGTGGAGAAACCGGCTTCGAATATCAACAGCCAGACGTCGGAGTCGGAGATGTCCTCTTTCACCGGCAGCCCGCGCTCTTTTGCTTTGGCCAGAATCTTGTCCCGGTTCAACCCGCCGCCATCGTCGATGACTTCGATGACGATGTTGCCGCCCTGGTGAGAAGCCTGCAGGGTGATGGTGCCCTTGGCCGGCTTGCCGGCTGCCACGCGCTTCTCCGGCAATTCGATGCCATGATCAAGACTGTTGCGTACCAGATGCGTCAACGGGTCGGCGATCTTCTCGATCAGCCCCCGGTCCAGCTCGGTGCTTTCACCGACAGTCTTCAGTTCCACCTGCTTGTTGAGTTTGGCCGCCAGATCCCGCACCACTCGCGGATAACGGCTGAAAACGAAACTGATCGGCATCATGCGGATCGACATCACCGATTCCTGCATGTCCCGGGTATTGCGCTCCAGCGTGCTCATGCCGTCGAGCAGTTTTTCGTAGATCACCGGGTCCACCTGCGACGCGGTCTGAGCGAGCATGGCCTGGGTGATCACCAGTTCGCCCACCAGATTGATCAGTTGATCGACCTTCTCAATACTCACACGGATCGAAGAGGTTTCACTGGCAGCACTGACTACCAGCTTGTCGTCGGGGCGGCGTCCTGACCGGGTCACCTCGACATTAGGATCATCGCTTAAACGTCTACCGGGAGATTTGGCTGCCACCTCCGTCGCTGCAGCGTCCGCCGGCGCAGCACCCGGGTTTGCAGCCGGGGCAGCCGGGGCGGCTGGCGCCCCCTGGAAAAAGCCATAACCGGCATCCTCGGAAGCTGTGCTTTCTAGTTGCGGCTCATTGGCAACAGATGTTGCTGCTGCTTCACTGGCGGGAGCTTCTGTCTCGATTTTCAGGTTGCTGACATCCACCATGAAAGCCAATACTTCCCAGATGTCTTCTTCGCTGGCAGCGGTGGCAAGTTTCAGCACACACGGCTGCGCCGCTCCTTTGCTGGCCTTCTTGCTGTTTTTTTTGTTGCCGGTTTCCGCTGGCTGGCTCAAATTCTGCAGGGCGCCCATCTGCCCGAGGTTGGTAAGCAGATTGCCCATGACCTGGGCGCTGATGCCCTCGTTCGGGAACTCGATACGGTAAATTTTATCTGGGGAAACGGCAGGCTGTGCTGCCACGGACGCAGGTGCTGCAGCAGGTGCAGCAGGTGCGGCAACTGTTGCAGCAGGCGCATCTCCGGCAGCGAGCCGTTTCAGCTCTATGCACGCTGCAGCAGCAGCGGCCGGATCTGCTTTGCCGTCACCGCGATGACCCGCAAGCTGATCTTTCAGGATGTCGCCAGCGCTGAGAAATATATCTATCATCTCGCTGCGGACTGCCAGCTCGCCCTTGCGCAGCCGGTCCAGCAACGACTCCAGCACATGCGTCAGATCGGTCATGTCGGAAAAGCCAAAAGTTCCGGCGCCGCCCTTGATCGAATGAGCGGTACGGAAAATGGCATTCAAGTCTTCTATGCTGGGCGCATTGAGGTCCAGCCCCAACAGACGGGTTTCCATTTCCGCCAGGAGTTCTGCAGCTTCCTCGAAGAACACCTGGTAAAACTGGGTCATGTCTGTAGTCACGCACTGCCTCGCTTTAAAATTTTATGAATGTCAGTATGTCTGCACGGTGCGCAAATGAATCACGGAATAGAGGTGAAAATACCCGCCAATTTCAACTACTCAAATTCAGCGCAATCTCACCATAGTCAAAGGGGAGAAGGAGGTCTGAAACTCTCCATTCAACCAAGAACTTTTTTGATCACTTCCAGCAGTCTCTTCGGATCGAATGGCTTGACCATCCAGCCGGTAGCCCCTGCGGCGCGGCCCTGGGCTTTCATCACATCGCTCGATTCGGTGGTGAGCATCAAGATCGGTGCGGTCCGGTAACGCGGCAGGCTGCGTAATGATTTGATCAGGGTCAAACCATCCATGCGCGGCATGTTGAGATCGGTCAGGATCAGGTGGACATCATTATTGCTTTTGGCCTTGTCGAGCGCATCCTGGCCATCCCCCGCCTCAACCACCACATAGCCGGCACCCTTCAACGTAAAGGACACCATTGCGCGGATAGAAGCGGAATCATCCACTGCGAGAATCGTCTTTGCCATACTCGTTACTCCTCAGTCACTTTTATTTTATCGAGGCATTACGCCCCGCTGGTTTAGAATAAATCGATATCGCCCGCGCTCATGCCTTGCTGTCCCACCGGTTTTTCCCGGGTAACCGCATTGGCTGCCGTCACTGCCTTGGCAACTCCTTCGTGAAACCGGTGCGGCTTGTAAACCGTGTCGCCACCTGCCGTCACATCCTGTGCATCCACCCGCTGCAGCGCCGTGCCAAGGGCCTCAATGCGGATCATGGTATGGTTCAGCAACTGGGTCGCCAGATCGCCGAACTGCATGGAAGTCACTGCTGTGTCCACTTCCTGCCCGATCTGATCGATGATCTCCTTCTGCCGTTCCAACAAATGTTCCACCGATTCACCATTTCCGCTTCCCCCTGCACCTGCCGCCGTTTGTGCAATCGACAGCGAGATCTCCTGCTGGGAATGGGCCAGTTTACTGATGTACTTGAAGCTGGCGACCAAGTCGCCGACCGCATCACCCACCAGTCTTTCCACCTGGCTCAACTCGCCTTTGACTCCCGCAAAATAATCATCCAACTGGGAATTGCAGAATATCCTCATCTCCTGGTTGGCAGGATCAAGGCAGGTCTGCATCTCAGTATTTTGTGGCTTCGTCATTGCGCTCTCGCATTTTGCTTTCGCCATGGTCATCAATAGCCACATATGGCCGCAGGCGAAAAACCGGCTTGCCGACAGCTATCGGCAGTAAAAAACAAAACTTTAGAAAATATTTCAAATTACCGCTTGATCGGTGACTTGATTATGCAGACACCTCTTGCGCCTGCAGGTGTTCCTGTGCGAAAAGATGAGACTGGAATGAGGAGTGGAATCCCTTGAGAGGGCGATACCGGGGTCTTTGCAGGCGTAGGAAGACGATGGGGCGGTGCAGGAATCTTTGCGGTTGTAGGAGTCCCTTCAGGGACGATGCAGGAATCTTTCGCGCCTGAAGGCGATCCTACCAAAAGATCTGAAATCGACAAGGGGATCTCTAAATAGGTTCCATGCGGGCGCGGTTACAGCTTGCCGGAGAATTGTTGTGCGCCTCCTTAATCAGTGACGGGCTTCATTGAGTCCATTGGACCAGCGTACCGCATCCAGCTCCGCAGTGATCAACTCGCTCATGCCCATGAAACCCATTTCCGCCAGCATCGCAGAAACGGCTTCAATGTCGTTACTCTCCTTTTTTTCCAGCAGCAGCAGCAGGCGGCCCAGATTTCCCCGCCGCGACAGCAAAGCCAGTTTTACTTCATCCGCCAGACTGATCTGGGCGATGATTTCCGGCAGCGGCATGCCCAGCAGGGTATCGAGCAGCGACAGGATGCCGGTCATGAAAGCACGCTCGTGATATTGCTTATCATGGGGGCGTTCTGCTGTGGCAAGCAATTCCATCAGCTTGCCACGGGTGGCTGCTGTCTGCATCAGCGCATTCATCATCTGTGAATCGGTTCTGCCCGCCGTATACAGCAGCAGTTGCACCCATCTTTGCAGCTGCTTTCTGCCGAGTACCACGATCACCTGTTTCAGTGAGCCGATTTTATGCGGCAGGCCGCTGGCGGCCGAATTCACCATGCGTACCAAATTAAAAGTCAGGGTCGGATAGTGCTTCAATTCCTGCTCGATGTCGGCGGTCTCGGCATCACTCATGACCAACCCCAGCAGCCGCAGCAACCCCAACTGCGAAGTATCGGCACGCTTCCCGGAAATAATCTGGGGACGCGCAAAATGGTAGCCCTGGAACAGATCGAAACCGAGCGCCATGCAATGCTGGGCCTGTTCCAGGCTTTCCACTTTTTCCGCCAGCAGCAACACTGAACGGGATTTCAGGAAGCTGATGAGTTGCGGCAGCGCCTGCGAAATTTGCGGAAATATTTTCCAGTCCCAACGCCAAAGTCCTCGTGTGCAAACCCTGCGCCGAGGTGCGTGGCATCAGGGAAGACATGCTGGTGCCGAACACATTATTTGGCGGCATGAGCGACCTGCATCAGCAGGTGTCGCGACCGGATGCGAAGTTCATCAGCTTCTAACCGGGAAATCTCGGAACAAGTCCTGTCTGGAGTAGCCAGACTTGTTCGAAGGTTCCGGTTGCATAATTGAGCAAAAGATAACCATGTGCGAACGGTTCGCCTTATATGCATCACCTGCCAGTCTCAAGGAGCATTTTGCCACCGCCAATGCCCCTGATCGGGAGCCGTGTTTCAATATCGCCCCGGCCCAGTCGGTTCTGGTGGTGTATATCGACGATACCGGCAATCGAGTATTCACCCTCGCCCGCTGGGGTTTGATCCCCTCCTGGGTTAAAGACACCGAAGAACTGCAACAACCGAGCAATGCCAAGGCGGAAACAGCGGCGATCAACCCGATGTTCCGCCACGCCTATCGCGAGAGTCGTGTGCTGGTTCCGGCAGATGCATTTTATGAATGGGCGGCGCGCGACGGGAGACAGCCCTATCTGATCAGGCTGCGTGATGCTGAACCGATGGGACTGGGGGGGCTGCTGGAAACCTGGCATGGCCCTGCAGGGAGCATCGTTACCTTCACCATCCTCACCATCGAGGCCAATCCCCTGATGGCCGCGATCCATGACCGCATGCCGGTCATCATCCGGCCGGAAGATTACGCCGCCTGGATCGACCCCAGTCTCAACGACATCATCAGGATTCAATCGATGGCGCGGCCTTATCCCGAACGTTTGATGGAAGCCTATCCGGTCAGCCGCAAGATCGACAGCCCACAATATGACTCGCCAGACCTGATTGAACCGACGCAGGAATAACAGCAACACGCTTGGCAACCCGCTGACGGGTGTTGATTGGGAGCAACACCACCGATCGGCTGTGAGCAAACATTCAAGAGCAAATTGAAACCGCAGCATCTGCGCAACACTTCACTACCTTGCTACAAATTCAACCAAGCCATTTCGGCCGGAAATTTGATTGCCGCCTCGGGCGTGCAACAAAAACTAATTTTAGAAAATTCCTTATGAAAAAGCCTTGCTGGGCAGCAAAGCAAGGTCTATTAACTGCTTAGTGGCGTCACTTTGCACTCGAGTGGCTTACCACAAGGGTTACGCCTTTTGGCACCCGCTCAGCCGAAAAGTTTGGGCCGGTCGCTTATGTGGTTGCGGCGATTGGTTCGGGTAATGGAGAGCAAGCAACCATATCTTGGCTAAGGAGAAAATAAAATGAGTACAGCGAAACTTAACGTCTGGGTCACTAAAGTAGGTGAGCCCTGCAAGATCGATAACGAGCATCAATGGTACGTCCACGTGCTGCATTGCGATGGCGAACTGCTCAAGTGGTGTGGGCGGGTGTACACGAATCTGCCGACCAAGTGCGGCCATCTTGAGATCGAGATTCCGCCTGGCTGTTACATGGTGTGCGCCACCTGGTCACCCGCCCCGGCAGGAGCAACTACCCCCACTACCTTAGGCAATCACATCTCGCATTTGGTCGCCGTCCGTGCCAATTGCGGTGACGAGGTCTGCGCCACTCTGTTCCCACCGACATTTCATTGGTGCGGAATCTGGTGGCTCATCGCTTTGCGCGAAAGCGTGGCAATGAAGCGGTTGCCGGCTAATACAGCGCCCGCCGCAGAAGCCGCAGCAAAAGCCGTAGAAACGCTGTTGAAGCAACTGCCCCAGGATGACTTTACCAGGCAGATGATGAAAATCACGGAGAATCGGCCGAAGCCTCAATGAGTCGATTCTGAAACCCAGTCAGGTTCCGACGTAACCGGCGGCGCGCCGGAACGAAAGTTGTCATTGCCGCCACCATAACCTCATCAAGGAGAAGGCACATGTCTGCAGTTGCAAGTTACAGTATTTTATTTTATGGCAGTCCGGAGGGTTATCAAACCAACCGCGCTCAAATTCAACTGAGTGATGCAGCGGGCAAAACCCTGGCTTGGGTTCGATTCAATGATCCAGGTATGTTCTTTGAAGCCGATGCGAATGACGGCGGGATTATCAAGATGCACCTCCCATCCGCCATGTTCCAGAGCGTCCTCGACGTGCTGCGTAACGAGAAGCCGATTAACATTTATTTTGCGGCAGGACGCGGGTTCCTGGGGACATCGGGTGAACCTGTTGGCGAGGGTGAGTAGCACCTGCCCCCCCTGATTCAGCCCGGCTGGTGCGGCCAAGCCGTGCCAGCCGGTTAATTTGATCGTTGCTGCGGTGTAACTGATCCTGGCTCTGTCACTGTATCCCGCTCATCACAGTTCTTGTAATCGCGCAGCTCACAATTTCTCGCCATTCTTTGCGCTTCGGCAATTTGCGGAGGCGTCATTCTCTTGGCTGCCTCATCCCGATTCCTCTGTGCTGCACTGACCCCTTTCGTTGCCGCCAGATTGAACCACACGCAGGCACGAACATAGTCCTGGGTTACGCCGCGGCCTTCGGCGTAGAGTCGCCCCAGATTGTTCTGGGCCTCGGCATATCCCTGCACTGCCGCCAGGCGAAACCATTTCGCCGCTGCCAGATAATCCTGCGGCACGCCGCGGCCTTCTTCATGCATCTGACCAAGGTTGAACTGGGCGCGTGCGAACCCCTGCGCCGCCGCCAGCGAATACCATTTCATTGCTTCCTGATAGCTTTGCGGCACACCCTGGCCATTGTTGTACAACACGCCGAGATTGAATTGCGCACGCGCAACCCCCTGCGTTGCTGCCAGCAGTTGCCATTTCACAGCTTCTTCAAAATTTTGCGTTACTCCTTGCCCATTGGCATACATCACCCCCAGACTATATTGCGCCCGCGCATTCCTTTTTGCCGCAGCCAGATGAAACCATTGCGCGGCCGCCGCATAATCTCGTGGCACGCCCTGCCCATTGGCGTACATCACCCCCAGATTATATTGCGCCAACGTATTTCCTTGTGCTGCTGCCATGCGAAACCACCTCAAGGCTTCGTAATAATCCTGCGGCACGCCCTGCCCATTGGCATAGATCACCCCCAGGTGATATTGCACGCGCACATTTCCCTGCGTCGCAAGCAACTGGCGCCACATCAAGGCTTCGGGATCGTGCTGGGCCAGGCTCTGCTCAGCGAGATTCGCATGCACCATTGCCTGCGCCACACCACCACTCAGCACCAGCACAGCCAATAAACAGACGAGCAGTCGCTTCATGGAGGGGTGACAACAGCAGTGGCATCGTTTGTCTGGGTCTTTGGCTCCCAGTTTTTGACACGGCCCAGTGCTTCGTTCCAGCGCCCACGCAGTTCGGCCACACGGGCGCGCGGCATCGCTGGTTCGAAAATCTTCTCCACCTGCCAGTGCGTGGCGATCGAATCGGTATCTGGCCAGAAACCGACTGCAAGTCCCGCCAGATAGGCCGCTCCCAGCGCGGTCGTCTCGACCACGGCCGGGCGCACCACCGGCACACCGAGCAGATCCGCCTGGAATTGCAGCAGCGGTTCGCTGCGCGAGGCGCCGCCATCGACGCGCAATTGCGTGAGCGGCTGGCCGGTGTCCGCGTGCATCGCATCGATCAGATCCGCCACCTGGAATGCCACACCTTCGAGTGCGGCACGCGCGATATGCGCGGCGCTGGTGTCGCGCGTGAGGCCAATGATCATGCCGCGCGCATAAGGGTCCCAATGTGGCGCGCCCAGTCCGGTGAAAGCCGGCACCAGAATGATGCCGCCGCTGTCCGGCACCGAGGCGGCGAGCGCATCCACCTCCTGCGCCGAACGCACCAGATGCAGACCGTCGCGCAGCCACTGCATGAGCGCGCCGCCGATGAAGGCGCTGCCTTCCAGCGCATATTCCTGCTTGCTGCCGATTTTGCACGTCGCCGTGGTGAGCAAGCGCTGCTTGGATGCGACTGGTTTACTTCCGATGTTCTGCAGCAGGAAACAACCGGTGCCGTAGGTGTTCTTCGCCAGCCCAGGCTGTACGCACATCTGCCCGAACAGCGCCGCCTGCTGATCGCCGGCCGCACCTGCCAGAACCATAGCCGCGAGCGCGGGCACAGCGCTGATTTCGCCGTACACTTCGCTGGAACAACGCACTTGCGGCAGCATACTCTGTGGAATCGAGAAAAGTTTCAGCAGTTCCGAGTCCCACGCACCGGTGTGCAGGTTGAACAGCATAGTGCGCGACGCGTTGCTCGGCTCGGTGACATGCACCCTGCCGCCGGTCAGCTTCCAGATGAGCCAGGTTTCCACCGTGCCGCAGATGAGCTTGCCTGCTTCCGCCTGCGCGCGCGCACCGGGGACGTGGTCGAGTATCCAGGCGATCTTGCTCGCGGAAAAATACGGGTCGAGAACCAGTCCGGTAAGTTGCTGGATCGCGCCCTCGTGACCCGCCTCGCGCAACTGGTCGCACCTCCCCGCAGTGCGCCGATCCTGCCAGACGATAGCGTTGTATACCGGCTTGCCGGTTTCTCGCTCCCACACGATGCTGGTCTCGCGCTGATTGGCGATGCCGACCGCTGCGATGTCGCGCGGCAAAATTTGCGCGCGCGCCAGCGCTTCAATGGCTACCGTTATTTGCGTCTGCCAGATCTCCTGCGGATCATGTTCGACCCAGCCGGGCTGGGGAAAAATCTGGCGTATTTCCTGCTGTGCGACAGCACGGATCTGACCGGCGTGATCGAAGATGATGGCGCGCACACTGGTGGTGCCGGCATCGAGGGCGAGGATGTAGGGCATGCTGTTGGGGTTATGGCCCGTACCGACGGGCGAATTCGTCTGCTTAATGAAAGATTGTTAATTATGCCGCGAAAAGACTTAATCGGCTTGGCGCATTTTAGCCGAATCGAAAAGCACTGATTGCCCGCTTGAACATGGCCGCGTAACTCTGCTTCTGGGGCTATCTGACATGTAATTCAGAGGCTTGCTCGAGTTTCGGATTTTCCATATCTTGCGGCATTCCATTTCCAGCCATGTGATTTGGCTGGAAACGCGGCATAATTGCGGCATCAGCGCGAAGAACTCTCACGGGAATTGCACTGTAAATCAGCCGGAATAAGCCATGTCTCAACCCACCCTTCCCCCCTCTGACGGCAGCATGAGTCCCAAAGCCTGGTACCAAGGCATCCGCGCATTGCCGGGCTTCGTGCCTGATGCCGCACAGGCTGCTGCGATTGATGAACTGGATGGGTTGTGGCATCAGTTGGTCGAGTTCAAATCCAGGCGCAATCGGTTTCTGGGCCGCAGTCTGCTCAGCCCGGAGGTGCCCAAGGGTCTGTATCTCTGGGGTGGGGTCGGACGCGGCAAGACTTTTCTGATGGATGCGTTTTACGCCTGCCTGCCGTATCGCCGCAAACGCCGCATCCACTTCCACAATTTCATGGCTGAGGTTCATCACGGGATGAAATCGCTGACCGGGGAAAATGATCCGCTGCTCGCCCTGTCCGGCAGGATCGCACTATCCACCCGTTTGCTGTGCCTGGACGAGTTCCACGTCGATGACATCGCCGATGCAATGATACTGGGGCGGCTGATAGAGGCGCTGTTCGAGCGCGGCGTGGTGCTGATCACCACCTCCAACTATCCACCCGATGGTTTGTATCCAAACGGCTTGCAGCGACAAAACTTCCTGCCGGTCATCGAGTTGCTCAAGCGCGAATTGAAGGTGCTGCATATGGATAACGGCAATGATTACCGCCTGCGAACAACGACCCGTGAGCCGCTGTTTCTGGTGGCTGATGATGCTGATGGCGAAGCCGTGAACGAGCAGCGTCTGGATGAATGGTTCGAACGGATATCCGCCGGGACGCGGCGCGATGAACCGCATGTCGAAGTACGTGGCCGTCTGATCCCGGTGAAAAGGATCGCGCACAACGTGGTGTGGTTCGAGTTCGGGGAGTTGTGCGGCGGGGCACACGCGCAGGAAGATTATCTGGATATCGCCCACCGCTTCCCCACGGTGTTTTTGTCGCATATCCCGCGCATGACCGCAGAGCATGCCGACGCAGCACGGCGCTTCACCTGGTTGATCGATGTGCTTTACGACAACAATGTCAGACTGGTGGCTTCAGCGGCGGCCACGCCGGATGAGATCTATGCCAAGGGGGTGTCGTCCGGCGAATTCTCCCGCACCATCAGCCGCTTGTCCGAGATGCAGACCCAGCGTTATCTGCAATTGCCGCACCATTCTGAAAGCGTGACGCTGTAAGAGCGCGTTCGACATCGCTCTTGAATAATTCTTATATTCAATAAGTTGGCGGAAGCGGTGAGATTCGAACTCACGGTAGAGTTGCCCCTACGGCAGTTTTCAAGACTGCTGCCTTAAACCGCTCGGCCACGCTTCCCTTCTTGTCGCTCTTCGACCCCAACTCCTTCTACGGCAGTTTTAGCTCCGGCATAACGCACTGCGTGCATGAGCCTCGCTAGCGCAAGCTTCCGCGTGCGCCAAGACTGCTGAAACCGCTCGGCCACGCTTCCCTGAAATCAGCCCGGAATAATACCTTTTTGCGACTGGCTTTGCCAGCAAGCCGCCCGTGTCCTTTATTTAGATTGCAACTTTCTGCCAATATGCGTAGTCTTATGCACTGTACAGTTCATCAACCAAGGAGGCATGATGCAACCTGAACTAAGATATTCGAGCCAGACCGCAGCCGGTGCGCTGGCGGTCGAGCGCAACAAGGTTCTGCGCAATACCTATG
>CAMAPK010000001.1 GCA_945860135.1 Nitrosovibrio sp. Nv4 | reverse complement strand
CCGTGAATCTGAAATACTGCCTTTGCCAAATCAATGCCAATTGTCGTAATCTTCATGTCGGACGCTCCTTTCTATTTTAGTGGTAGTAATGCCACCACTACTTTGGCACTCAGATGCCGTTTTAGAAAGTGGGCGTCCATTCCATTACGGGGGGCTATAAATGGTTCCGGTCAATTATAGCCACAATACATCAATGGCATCATGGCTAAAAATATTCAGGCACCTTAGGTAAACTGTTATCTTGTTCGAGTCCGAACCGGCGAGCCAATTCAGCCCGGATCCTGAGGCCTGCTCTCGACACAACAGCAGCATGATGTCACATTTTTCAGTGAAACCGGGAAGGCTGCATTGTATGTGCGCATCGGCATTTGGCAAGGCGGGTCAGCCGTCATCAAATAAGCGGAGGTAACCGTGGCAGAGAGAAAAGATCCTTATCGCAGTTTCAATTTTCTGGTCGAGATCGATGGCATCGGGCGGGCAAGTTTTAGCGAGTGCAGTGGCTTGGTGGAAGAGGGCGACCTGCCTCCCCGGGATGGATCAGATGATTTGCACCGCGAAGGCGCCATGCGTTTGGCCACGGCAGCGGACGAGATCCTGCCGCCGCATGAGCTGCAAGCGGACCCGGCGGACCTGACCGAGCGTCACGGGAAAGAGAAGAATACGGCCGCGCACAAGATGCCCGGTCAAACAAAGCGCGCAAGTATCGTTCTTAAAAAAGGGCTTACCAACTCGCGCGAGCTGTACAACTGGCACAACGACGTTATTAAAGGAAAGGTTCGGCGCGCGCATGGCAGCATCGCTGTATATGACATCGATGGTCTCAGTGTGAAGCTGCGCTGGAAATTCTCCAATGCCTATCCCATTAAATGGGTGGGACCGGCCCTCAGCGGTAAAGCGGGAGGCGATGTGGCGATTGAAACTCTTGAACTGGCGTACGAAGGGATTGAGCTGGCTTAGCCATGATCCAGAGCGAATCCGGATGCAACGAACCGCAATCCGCATAGCAGTAACATGCTATGTGGGCCTGTTCAATTCAATAGATCTGTTCCATGACCGTTTTCAGCGCAAAGTCTAGTATATGACGCCTGAGTCATAGGGTCAGCGCTCGCATGCAAGGCGACGCGAGATATAAATTCATAAACAGTTCATGGGCGCATCAATGAAAAATTTCAGGAAAGAAGAGCGGCTGCTCGCTGCGTATTCCGTGAAGCTGGGAGGTACAGTGGGAATTACACGCGATATCAGTCCGTCGGGGATGTATATCGCAGCGGATTTGGCGGATGCGTCTTACGCACCCGGAAGCAAAATCAACCCAACGATCAGACTCAATGACTCGCGCGGCAAACTGATGCTCATGTGCGACGGAGAGATTGTGCGCATCGAGTCGCGCGACGGCGAAGTGGGCGTCGCAGTGAAGATTATCAGAACCGTGATGGCGCCGGGGTGCGCCAGCGGGATCGCTGTCGCGAGATGTTCCTCAGCCCGCCGCCACTAAAATCTCCCCACGCCAATTGTGAGGAACTGCATTGTTCGCATAAAATGATGTTCCCAAAATCGAAGACACCTGGCAGCGATGAATCCGGAAGACTTGCAGCTACTGGTTACCCGAGTCATGCCTTACGGCAAATACAAAGGCCATCTGATAGCCGATTTGCCGGGGAGATACCTTAACTGGTTTGCTCGCAAAGGGTTTCCTCCCGGCGAGATCGGCAATCTCCTGGCGTTGATGCAAGAGCTGGATCACAATGGACTGGCATCCCTGTTGGATCCACTCCGAAAACGCTGACACAAGCGCTAAATGCGACGGCACTATTGGCACGCAAAAAACTGTACGCCGGATTCTGTGGCAAATGGCAGTCAGCGCGCGGGTGCCGAAACTACTCCCTGTTTTTCTCAACGACCACCCGTTTCTTCACTGTTGCATCAATCACAGCCAGCACCGCATCCATCTCCAGCAACACTTGCCGATTATCAAAGCGCAGTACTTGCAAACCCAATTCAGCCAGCGTGTCATCGCGCGCTTGGTCTTTATTCTGGTGTTCTTCATCATAGTGTTGACTGCCATCGAGTTCGATCACCAGTTTTGCAGCCGGACAATAAAAATCCACAATGAATGCGAGCAATGGTTTTTGACGATAGAACTGCACGCCCTGTATTTGCTTGCGGCGAATGTGCTGCCACAGTACTTGCTCTGCATCGGTCAGGTTGGTTCTGAGCGTGCGGGAGAGTCCTTTAAGTTTTGAGTGGTAGCGTTCCATAAATAAATCTCCAAATCCAGAAATCCCCCTTAATCCCCCTTAATCCCCCTTTTTCAAAGGGGGAGACAACGGGTACGGCTCCCTCAGCCTCTCTTTTTCAAAGGGGGAGAATAATGAGTGAGCCGGACCATGCACCAGTGACGACACCCTTAATCCCCCCTCTTTCAAAGAGGGAGGCAACGGGTGCGGCCCCCACAGCTTCTCTTTTTCAAAGGGGGAGACAACTGGTGCGGCTCCCACAGCTTCTCTTTTTCAAAGGGGGAGACAACGGGTACGGCTCCCTCAGCCTCTCTTTTTCAAAGGGGGAGAATAATGAGTGAGCCGGACCATGCACCAGTGACGACACCCTTAATTCCCCCTCTTTCAAAGAGGGAGGCAACGGGTGCGGCTCCCTCAACCTCGCCTTTTCAAAGGGGGAGACAGCGGGTGCGTCCCCCTCAGCCTCCCTTTTTCAAAGGGGGAGAATAATGAGTGAGCCGGACCATGCACCAGTGACGACACCCTTAATCTCCCCTCTTTCAAAGAGGGAGACAACGGGTACGGCTCCCACAGCTTCTCTTTTTCAAAGGGGGAGAACAATAGGTGCGTCGGACCAGGCGCCAGCGACGCTACCCTCAGCCCCCTTTTTCAAAGGGGGGGATTAAGGTCGAGGCTGTGGGAGTCGCACCCGTTGTCTCCCCCTTTGAAAAAGGGGGGCTAGGGGGGATTTCCCCAATCTTCCATGCGCAACCCCGCTACACACTGAATAGTTGAGCCATGAGACTCTTCTCGTACATGTGCTATATGTAAATTCTAGTAAAGTCAGGCGATAAGCGCTCCATTTGATTCGTTCAGAAGCGTATCCATCCGTGTACCGAATAACTAATCAGATGTTGAAAAGAGTATTGACGGATACAGTTTAAGCCCTGCTTTTTCCTGTATATTCCGTGTGTTCCGTGGTATTGGTTGTTTTCAGGATGAACGGAGAAACATGAGCGCAGTGCGACACCAATGAAACCCCCAAAAAGAATTGAACCACTGATCCAGGATGGCCTGGTCGATGAGGTCATCCGGCAGTTGATGAGTGGCAAAGAGGCCACGGTCTTCGTGGTGCGCTGCGGAGAAGAAGTGCGTTGCGCGAAAGTTTACAAAGAGGCCAACAAGCGCAGTTTCCGCCAGAGCGTGGATTACACCGAAGGCCGCAAAGTGAAAAACAGCCGTCGTGCGCGCGCCATGGAAAAAGGCACCAGCTATGGACGCAAAGCGCAGGAAGAGGCTTGGCAAAATGCCGAAGTGGCGGCTTTGTACCGGCTCGCCGCTGCAGGTGTGCGCGTGCCTAAGCCGTATAACTTTCATGAGGGCGTGCTGCTGATGGAACTGGTGACCGACAGCGAGGGCAATGCCGCGCCGCGGCTCAACGATCTATTGCTCACTGCCGAGCTGGCGCGCGAATACCACCACATCTTGATCACGCAGGTGGTGCGCATGCTTTGCGCCGGGATCGTGCACGGCGATCTGTCCGAATACAACGTGCTGGTTGACAGCGAAGGGCCCGTCATCATCGACCTGCCCCAGGCCATCGACGCGGCTGCCAACAATCAGGCCAGCAAAATGCTGCTGCGGGATGTCGAGAATCTGGCCACTTACTTTGGCCGCTTTGCACCCGAGTTGCTGACCACCGACTATGGCATGGAGATATGGTCGCTCTACCAGAGCAGCCAGCTGCGTCCGGAGAGTGTTCTGACCGGGTGCTTCGAGCGTGTCGAGAAGCCGGTCGACATGAACGGCGTCATGCGTGAAATCAACGATACGCTCAAGGAAGAAGAGGCGCGGCAGCTTTATCGCGCGGCTATGGCACGCTAGTTACTTTGCCTCAGGCGATATGTCGCCATCCACATACAGCCACCGCCCCGACTCGCGCAAGAAGCGGCTGATTTCATGCAGGCGATGTGCGCGTCCCCCCACCTTGTAGCGCGCCACAAATTCCACAACCGCATGATCCGGCTGCGGCTGTTCATGGCGCTGCACTTCCAGTCCCAGCCATTTTTTGCTCGGTTCGTTTACCAGTTCCAGTGCGGTCGGACGCGTGTTGGCATGCCAGGTTGCCAGCAGGTAATCTTCGCGCCCGAGCGTGTAGGCGGTGTAGCGCGAACGCATCAATGTTTCTGCAGTGGGTGCGGTTTCGCCGCCGTCCAGATAGCGACCGCAGCATTCGGCATATTCCTTGTTGCCGCCCCTGCAAGGGCAAAGAATGATCTGTTTGTTCATATTGTTGCAGCCGGATAGAAATTTAGAGGCCGTTCTCCCTTCGACAGGCTCAGGGCGAACGGAAGTTGAGCTTGTCTGTGCAGAGTCGGCGAGTCACGCCTGCCACAACGGCGGCTCATCCATCAACGCGATCTGTTCGCGCAATTCGAGGATGCGATCCTGCCAATAGCGTTGGGTGTTGAACCACGGGAATGCCTGCTTGAAGGCGGGGTCATCCCAGCGCTGTGCGAGCCATGCCGCATAATGGATCAGGCGCAGGGTGCGCAGCGCCTCGATCAGATGCAATTCGCGTTCGTCGAAATCGCAAAAATCCTCATACCCGGCCAGCACGTCGGTCAACTGCCGTACCATGTCGGGGCGGTCGCCTGACAACAGCATCCACAAATCCTGCACCGCCGGCCCCATGCGGCTGTCGTCAAAATCCACGAAGTGCGGACCTTGCTCCGTCCATAGCACGTTGCCCACGTGGCAGTCGCCGTGCAGGCGCAAGGCGCGCACTTCCCCTGCCCGCGCAAAGCAGTGGCGCACGCCGTCCAGCGCCTGATCCACCGCGCTGCGATAAGCCGCATCGAGATCAGCCGGAATGAATTCATGCGCCAGCAGATAATCGCGCGGCCGCTCGCCGAAGCTGGCGATATCCAGCGTGGGGCGTTCGCGAAACGGCTTGAGCGCGCCGACAGCGTGGATGCGCCCGAGGAAGCGGCCCATCCATTCCAGCGTGGAGCGGCCTTCCAGTTCGGGCGCGCGGCCACCGTGCTTGGGAAAAACAGCGAAGCGGAATCCCTCGAAACTGTGCAGCGTTTTCCCCTCCAGCACCAGTGCGGGCACAACCGGAATTTCGCGCTCGACCAGTTCCTGCACGAAGGCGTGTTCTTCGAGTATGGCAGCATCCGTCCAGCGCCCAGGACGATAGAATTTCGCCACCAGCGGCGCGCCTTCTTCCAAGCCGATCTGATAAACGCGGTTCTCGTAGCTGTTGAGCGCCAGCAGGCGGCCATCGCTGCGGAAGCCCACGCTTTCCAGCGCGTTCAATACGCTATCGGGAGGGAGAGTGGAAAAGTCTTGTGGGGACGGATTATTTGTTTTTATCACTGCTGATTACTCAAAATGAGGCTCTCTCGGTTTTTCGTCTTTCAACGAGTAGGCCCTCATGCTATCAGTTTTTATCTTGTTGGGCGGTGGTCCAGTTCAGCAGGAAAGCATCACCAAATTCAATGTGTAGAGCTTCGGGCTGGCAGTGAAGAAGTGGACGCCTGTTTTCTCTTGATTATTTCATTCCGCATTTCCTTGAATTGCTCTCGAACTTCATGCTCGATAAAAATATTTCCCGCCAATGGCGGCACCCAGACCTCCTGGATGGTATCGGTATGGTAGATGATCCGGGTTTGTCCACCTTCATCGACCAGCCGCGTTGTGCCTTCCATCTTGCGCATGTTGCCGCTGATCATGTGCGACTTGATTTTATCGAAGGGGAGCAACCGTATTTCCCGTGTTGACTCAAACGGGAAACTGATCGGGCCATACGATGCAAAGCCGCGCTGGAAAATCTTCAGCGTGTTTCCAGAAATGCTCAGCACCTTGCTCTCCTTCAGGTTGGAGACAAAATCAGCCATGTGTCCAAAATCGGTCAGTACAGCCCAGACCTCCTGTCGGGTGGCCGGAACAACAAAGGTCAGATCAACAATCACATTCTCCCCCGCGATCTGCACCTTAACCTCAATATCCTCATCCGGCCGTGGTTCTGCAAGCGCCATCGGCATGAATAGCATTGACCACATGAGCAGCAGGAAGGAAGTTTTTTTCATTGGCAGACAGAAGAGGAGGCTTGCTCTATCTGCGTTTGCAAACACCAGAATGACCGCTGAGTTATGCGGCGGTTCTTTAAGACACTGTAAGCGTTCACAGCAGCCGGGCTTTGATTTCGGCGATGCGGGTTTCGCGCACTCGGGCGTTGATGGCAGGCGGCAGGGAGGTGGGGTCGGCAATGGTGCTGGCCAGTTCGGCGGCAATGGCTCCGGCATCGACGCTGCGGGCTGCGTCGAATGCTGCGCGTAACCGCTCCGCCTGGGGGTAGGGCTTGTCGGCGTAGCCGGGGCGGCCATGAAAGTCGCACGCGCAAGCCTGCAGGAATTTCTCGAAGCGCTCCGGTTTACGATAGGCATCCACCGCCTGCAGCATATCGGCGATGGTGGTGGGGCGCAGTTCCGCCGCCCGGTGCACATCGCCGTGATAGCGCGCCGCCAGCAATGCCAGATCGCGTTCGTCGTTGGGGGTGCGGATGCGTTCGCTGAGATCTCTGACCAGTTGCACGCTGCGGGCTTCGTGGCCGATATGCCGCGGCCATTCCTGCGGCGGGGTGGTGCCTTTGCCGAGGTCATGCGTGAGCGCGGCGAAGCGCACCGGCAGGGAATAATTCTGCGAGGCGGCATAGTCGATCACCAGCATGCTGTGCAAGCCGGTATCGATTTCCGGGTGATGCTGCGCCGGCTGTGGCACGCCGAACAAGGCATCCACTTCCGGCATGATGCGGGTGAGCGCGCCGCATTCGCGCAGCGCGTAAAACATGCGCGACGGTTTGTGCTCCATCAGGCCGCGCGCAAATTCCTGCCACACCCGTTCCGGCACCAGCGCATCCACTTCGCCGTTGTGCACCATGTCGTTCATCAGTGCGAGTGTTTCCGGCGCAATGCGAAAACCGAAACGTGCGGCAAACCGCGCCGTGCGCAGCACCCGCACCGGGTCTTCACTGAATGCCGGACTGACGTGGCGCAGCAGGCCTGCTTCGAGGTCAGCCACGCCGTTAAATGGATCGATGATGTTGCCGTCCTGATCCTTGGCAATGGCATTGATGGTGAGGTCGCGCCGCGCCAGATCTTCCTGCAGCGTGACTTCCGGCGCGGCATAAACTTCAAAGCCTTTGTAGCCGCGGGAAATCTTGCGTTCGGTGCGCGCCAGCGCGTATTGCTCATGACTTTGGGGGTGGAGGAATACCGGAAAGTCTTTGCCTACCGGGCGGTAGCCGAGCCGTGCCATCTCCTCCGGGGTAGAGCCGACGACGACATAATCATGGTCTTTGACCGGCAGGCTCAGCAGTTCGTCGCGAACTGAACCGCCCACTAAATAGGTTTTCATTGCATGGTTGTTTCTATCGTCCTGCCCGATCGCGGAAACGATTATACCGCTCGCGCGGCAGCTGGTGCGCCAGATAGAGCGGCGCCGCTTCTTCCAGCGGAGTCGGGCGGATGCCGAATACCGCTGCGAGGTTGCTGCTGCCCGCGCAATCACACACGCTGTCCACTTGCATCGAACGATAATTGTCGCGGGTGATGAGCTTACCCGGCAGCCATTCCATCAGTAGTGCCTGCAGATAGGACAGGCTGTCATTCAGACCGATGATGCGGAGGTCATGGCCGGTAATCTGCGCCACATATTCTACCAGTTGCCGCAAGCTGTAGACTTTGGGCCCGCACAAGTCGTAACCCTGGCCGAAAGTGGCCGGGTTGGAAAGGCTGGCCACAAACGCCTGCGCCACATTTTCCACGAACACCGGCTGGAATTTCGCGTTGGGGGATGCCAGCGGCATCAGCGGCAGGCGCTGCGCCAGCCGGGCAAACAGATTGAGAAAGGAATCTCCCGGGCCGAAAATGACCGACGGCCTGAAAACAGTCGTCTGCAAATCTGCCGCCAGCACGCTTTTTTCACCTTCGCCCTTGGAGCGCAGATAAGTGCTGGGGCCGCCGCTATCGGCGTTGAGGGCGCTCATATGCACCAGCCGTGTGACACCGTTGCGCTGGCATGCTGCCACGATCTTGCGCGGCAACTCCACATGCGCAGCAGCAAAATCACCATGCAGTATGCCCACCAGATTGATGACTGCATCCATCCCGGTCAGCAAGCGGTCGAGTGCGGCATCGTCGTGGACATTGGTTTCTACCACACTCGCCGTCGGCAGCACCAGCAACTGCCGCGCATGCTCGTAATGGCGGGTGGGGACGCGCACGGAGATTTCCTCTGCGGTCAGCCAGTGGGCGATATGCCTGCCGACAAAACCGCTGCCGCCGATAATGCAGACGTTATTGATTTTTATGGTGCTCATTTTTCCTCTTCTGACAATTTGTTGGTGACCGACTTGGGTGCGACGGTGCCGAGGCGTTGTCGCAGGGTCTGCAGCCGATGGCCGAGGGTGCTGGCGTAATACATCGAGTTGCTCAGAACTTTCTTCACGTAGTCGCGGGTTTCGCTGAAAGGGATGGTTTCGGCATAAATCGCACCTTCCAGCGGACTGGTATCGCGCCATTGCCGTGCGCGCCCAGGGCCGGCGTTGTAGGCCGCCGAAGCCAGCAGCGGCTGGTTGTCGAGCGTATTCAGCACATGCTTGAGGTAGTAAGTGCCCAATGCCAGATTGGTATTAACCTCATTGGCGAGGGCATGATGGTAATTTTTTATGCTCATTTTTTTTGCCACCCATTTTGCGGTGGCCGGCATCAATTGCATCAGGCCCGTCGCCCCGGCACTGGATTTGGCATCGGTAATGAAACGGCTTTCCTGGCGGATGAGGCCGTACACCCAGGCTTCGTCCAGTTGCTGCTGCTGCAGGTGACTTTGCAGCGCTTCGCGGTGAGGGGTGAGGAAGCGCAGACCGAAATCATGCAGTTGCACGGTACGGTCGGCGGTGCTGATGGCGCGGTCATAGACCCCACTGCGTCGCGCTACTTCAGCCGCCGCCAGCAGGCGCCGGTCATCGAAGCCGCGGATGCTCCAGTTCCATTCACGCGCGCCCTCGAGCCGCAGATTCAGGCGATACAGCGCCAGTGCCCGCCGAATGCCGGGTAACTGCTGCATCGCAGCGATTTCCTGCGCCCCGGCTTTATAGGGTTCGTCCGGGATGCCGATCACTACCCCCATCTCTTCTTCCGCCAGTTGGCCGTAAAAATTATGTTCGCTACTCAGCGGGGCAAGGAGCGCATTGGCTTCTGTAATTCTGCCTTTGGTTTTGAGCGCGCGCGCTTTCCAGTAACGCCATACGCCTGCCTGTTGTTCCGCAGCAGACATGGTTTCGATGCTTCTGAGCACTGTCTTCCAGTCGCCGGCCCGCAGCGCAGCGCGGGTTTGCCAGGCAAGCTGGGTGTCAGAGAGTGGGACGGAGGGGTGGATGGCGGCTGCCTGCTTGAACCAGCCCAGCGCACGCGGATCAAGCCGGCGCGCTGCCTGACTTGCCAGGTGTCCGAGGAAATAGGACTGTTCCGCCGGGTCGAAGCGTTCGCGCACCTTGGGCCAGTAGGCAGAAGCCTGATCCGGGCCGCTGCGCAGCAGACGCAGCAGCGCGTACAAGGCGACTTCGCGGTCGGCGCGGGTCTTGATCTCGTGCCGCTGTTTATCCAGGTAGCGTAGCGGATTGCTGGTGGCCTCATCCAGTTTGCGTTCATTGAGCGCCTGATCACTCGGCAGATAGCGGTTGATATGCTTCGCCACACTTACGTTGCCCGCCTCGAGAGTCAGGCGCAGCCGCGTCCACACATCTTCTGCAGTAAGCAATCCAGCGACAGTGAGCGCTTCAAACAGCGGAGTACAGTTTTTCGGCAGATCGTGAGTGCTAAACCACAGCGGCCGGGCTTCGGTCAGCGCCGTGGTGTCGCTGGCAGCGAGGCGTTGCTGCAGGGAATAGCAAACGAGCTCGGCATCCTTGTTGACCAGAGCCGGGTATTCCGCAGTGAACAGCTCCCACTGCTGTTTCTTGCCCAGGGTTTTCAGCCACTCGCCTTGCAGCCGGTCGGCAAGGAAACTGCCCTGGTTATGAGCAAGGAATTTTTTGACCGCATTGGCGTCTATATTTTCCAGTTGCAGGCTCAACTGGTAATAGGCTGCATACGGTTCCAGCACGTGGCTCTGCAGACGCCGGGCGTAAGTTTCCAGGCGAGCGGAATTTCCTGCCTGGAATGCCTGGCGTGCGGCAATGAAATCGTCATCCTGGCTGGCTGCGGATGTGCCAGTGAGAACCAGGAGCAAGAGGCCGGGTAAAAACTTTTTCATAGCCTGCTATATTGAATAAGTGAAACGGGAACCTGGACGGCAAGCAACCCCAATCAATTGCTGTTCCCTTGTTCCCTTTGACATCTCTTTTGAAGAATAGCACATCATGCCTTATATCAGCCTGAACCCCGCGACCAACAAGATCGTTAAAACCTACACCAGTTGGGACAGCCACCATCTCGCCGCTACGCTGGAGCAAGTCGACAACGCCCAGCAAATCTGGGCGCAGACTACTTTCGCCGAGCGCACGGCGCAGATGAGCCGCGCCGCCACGCTGCTGCACGAGCGCGTGGCGGAATACGGCAAACTGATGGCGACCGAGATGGGCAAGCCGCTGCGCGAGGCGTGCGCTGAAGTGGAGAAATGCGCACTTATCTGCGATTACTACGCGGTGCATGCCCAGCATTTCCTGCAGGACGAGACGATCCAGACCGATGCCGGCAAAAGCTATGTGTCGTATGAACCCCTCGGCGTCGTACTGGGCGTGATGCCGTGGAATTTTCCGTTCCTGCAGGTGATCCGTTTTTCCGCGCCTGCGCTGATGGCAGGCAACGGCTGCGTGTTGAAGCACTCCTCCAATGTGCCGCAATGCGCGCTGGCTCTGGAGCAGTTGTTTCGCGATGCGGGCTTTCCGCTCTATCTTTTCACCACACTCATGATCGAAGCCGCCGATGTGGCCGAAGCCATCGCCAGCCACCATGTGCATGCGGTGACGCTCACCGGCTCCGAAGCCGCCGGGCGCGCAGTCGCGGCGCACGCCGGCCAGCACCTGAAGAAATGTGTGCTGGAGCTGGGTGGATCGGATGCATTCATCGTGCTGAAAGATGCTGATCTGGAACTGGCTGCCACCAATGCGGTGAAATCGCGCTTTCAGAACTGCGGCCAGTCGTGCATCGCTGCCAAGCGCATCATTCCGGTCGCGGCAATCGCCGACGAGTTTATGTTCCTGTTCGTGGAAAAAACCACCGAGCTGAAAATGGGCGACCCGCTGAGTGAATTCACCCGACTCGGCCCGCTGGCGCGGCTTGATTTGCGGGAAGAGCTGCATCAGCAGGTGACCGACTCGATTGCGCAAGGCGCGCAGGCGATACTCGGCTGCAAGCCCACTGCGGGCGAGGGTGCGTTTTATCCGCCATCGATACTCGACCGGGTAACGGCAAAAACCCGCGCCTATCACGAAGAACTGTTCGGCCCGGTGGCCGCCGTGATCCGCGCCGCAGATGAGGAGGAAGCCGTGCATATTGCCAACGACAGCCGCTTCGGCCTCGGTTCCAGCATCTGGAGCCGCGATTCGGAACGTGCGGAGAAAATCGCGCGGCAGATCCATGCCGGCAGCAGCTTTATCAATGGCATGGTCAAATCCGATCCGCGCCTGCCTTTCGGCGGCATCAAATCATCCGGTTTCGGCCGGGAATTGTCCTACCACGGCATTCGCGAATTCGTTAACGTGAAAACGGTGTGGGTACGGTAGGCAATCGACCTAGTCCGAAGTGGAGAAGTGGTGAAATCAGCGATGGCACTCAAGCTTATTTCGTGAAATGAGATGTTCCATTGTTTTGGAATCAACGAATGCAAAACTTGATTAAACTTGATTTTTTGTTTGCAATGGATATAATCGCTGCCTTATGGAAAAACTACTGAACTCTGTAGCGATTCAGGGTGTTCTCGCAGAACGCGGAATTACACAGAAACAGTTGGCGGATACGGTTGGGATTTCGTCCCAAGCGGTCACCAACTGGTTAAAGGGGAAAGATTTCCCCCGTCCGGCATCACTTCTCAGGCTCGCAACCACTCTCGGGTTAACATTCGACCAACTTGTGCAAACGAGTGCTTCAGGCCGTCCTGTTATTGCTTACCGCAAGAAGGCAAACGCCAAAACAACCGATGCGCACATCGCCAAGGCGGAAGGCATGGGCATGTTGCTCAAGCCGCTGGTCGCGTATCTGCCTGAGTTGCAGGCATTGCGCACGCTGATCACATCCCCATCGACTGATTACGACAAACTTCAAATCGCTGCTGCGCAAACCCGCAGCCGATTGGGTATAGGCGAACAGGCCGTGCTAGGCTACGAACACCTGATCGGCGAATTCAAGGAATGCGGTGCCATTCTGGTGCCGGTACTTTGGGGTGCCAAGGGCAATCATGAAAATGCGCTGCATATCCGCTTGCCGCAGGAAGACGTTACTTTCATTTACCTCAACCTCGATACCCGGCTGGAAGACTTCAAGTTCTGGATGGCGCACGAGCTGGCTCATGTACTCACCCCAGAACTTTCAGGAAAAAACGAGGGCGAGGATTTTGCCGATGCTTTCGCTGGCGCGCTACTGTATCCCAAGGCCTGCGCCGAACAGGCTTATCGCGCCGCTATCCAGCAACCAAATTCCAACAGCGCAATTGAGGCACTGCTGAAACAGGCAGATGCACACACGATTTCGCTGAATACCGTGTTTCAACAGGTTCAACGGTATGCCAAAGCGAGCAAATTGATGACGCTGCCTATCGAAGAGAAGAGCATCCACATGCTGCGCAACAGCCTTCGCGGCCCGTTGATCAGCGAAGCCATGTTTGACCCGATGCCACCTTCGCCCCAGCGTTATATTGCCGCCTGTGAAAAAACCTTTCAGACCGGCTTTTTCCATGCGCTGAAACGCATGATTCACGATAACGGCACTGGCGCGTCTTATGTCCAGCAAGTGCTGGATACCCCATTGCAGGATGCCTTGGCGCTCCATGAGGAACTTCGCTGTTGACCCTGGTGCTGCTTGATACCAACGCCTATTTGAGGCTGGCCAAGCGCATCCGCCCTTTACTGGGGGTTGAATTCGGGCAGAAACAATACGTTCTTACCGTATTGAAACAAGTCGAAGACGAAGTCTTCAAAAGCCCTCGACTCCAATTCCTCTATCCCTGGTTCTCGGATACAGACTTGAATGCTGAGCGGATGGCCAGGCAAGTGCGCCTCAACAAGAAAGAGCGGACGCAAATTGAAGCTGCCGCCAGCGTGCTACGCGCGTATGTACTGGCCGACCCGCTTGGCTACACCACCCAAGGCCGTTCGCCACCTTCACCGACAGATTGTTTTATTCTGGCTTTCGGTCAAGTCCGGCCTGCCATCGTCGTGACCGACGATCTTGGCATGCACAAACTTGCCAAGGATTTCGATCTCGACATCTGGCACGGCCACGAACTGCTGAAAAAGATGCTCAGCGCGAAGGCTATAGCTAATGAGCTTGTGCGGGAGATTTTCACTGCGCTCGAAAACAACGACGACCTGCCGCGTACTTGGCAGGAGGTTAAACATACCGTATTCAAGAAATTGTTTGGGCTATAATTAGCCGCAGCCATGAAAACTGACCTGAATACGATAAAGAATTTAACCAACAAACCGTTGGTGGAAGCCATATTCGAGCTTCGCTGGGGTTTGGATGGCCCGCCCGGCATGGCGGTTGATCCTTACTACCAGATGCTGATTGGCCAGCTGTATTCGGCGATCAAAGATAATTATCCGCATTGGGAACGCTTGCCGACAGCCGAAGTGCCGGAGGGTTTTGCACCGTACGCGCCGCACCATCGCTTTCGTGTTGCTTCCGACCAATGGCCACTGGTGCAAATTGGCCCGGGCATACTGACGGTCAACGACACCGAGAGCTACGATTGGGATGCTTTCCTTCCACGATGTGCTGCCGTTGTTGACACACTTTTCCATATTTACCCAAATGCGAATGAGCAACTGCGCATTTTTGAAGTGACATTGCGCTATATTGATGCCGACAACCTGCTGGGCAGTTCGGCGCTGGATTTTTTGCAAGGACTCAAGGTTTCTGTAAACTTGCCGCAAGCATTGTTTACTGGCGGACGGATTGATGATGCTAACCTTGGCGTAGGGTTGTCGCTTGCGTATCCGATGCTGCAACCCAAGGGCATTTTTCAGGTGTCATATAATCAAGGGCACAAGAACGAACAGAATGCCTTGATTTGGGAAACGCAAGTGTTGTCGCGCGGTACCGATGCGCCGCGGCAACCGGAAGAAATTAAAGCTTGGTTGAAAGAAGCACACGACACCACGCATGACTGGTTTTTCCGGCAAATTGACGGCGAACTACTGGAGAAATACAAATGAACCTCTCACAGGCAAAAACATCCACACCATCCGCCTTGCAATGGATGAAAATGAACCGCCTGCATATGTCACGCGATGCAAATGAATACGTCGGAAAGTCGGTATCAATGTGGCCGGGTGTTGCCGTGGTTCCCTTTCTGGTCTTTGGCGGATTGAGTACCAATCCGGCCATTAGCTACAATGCTCACATTGACCCCGGCTATACCAACCCCGTTATTTCGCTGGATCACAAAGCGCTCAATTGGCCGGATGAGGAAAACGGTGTGATCGCCTCTTTCCTATCATTCATGGATGCACAAATTGATGCGCATCCCGGACTGATTGTGCCTGCCGATGAAGCGCAACTTGACCGCCTTGCCCAACTGTTGATCAACGTGAAAGTCTGATGGTCAGCAACGGCTGGAACCTGTTTTATTTCCGCTTGTTTGGGCAAATCCTCAACCAACTTGAAGCCGAAGTTACCGTCTTAGCACAAAAAGACCCGACTGGATTTCACCATCACAAAAAAGCCAAGCTGCTCAAAGCCGTCATTGATAACGTGCGCACCGAAGTGCCGCGTGACCCCGAGCACCGCGACTTCTGGCTAGGCGGCACGCTCGGCGATAGCTACAAAGATTGGCGGCGAGTAAAACATCGTCTTCCACCGCGCTATCGCCTGTTCTTCAAATTCGCCAGCAAAGATAAACGCATTGTCTATGCCTGGCTGAATGACGAAAGCACTTTGCGCAAAGCAGGGGCTAAGACCGATGTGTACGAAGTCTTCAAGCGCATGTTGCGGCGCGGAGATGTGCCGAACGGCTTTGATGACTTATTGAAGGAATCCGCAGCGGCGATTTAGCAGCTCAATCCTCATGCTGTGAGTGATTGAACCGGAATTCCTCAAACAACACCTTGATAGCTGGGAACTCTGCTTGCCCTGACAGGCTGGCAATGTCGAAGACCAAGCAATCTTCGATGTCCTTCTGCGAAAAATAATTGGCGTGGATCAGCACTTCCTGAATCTGATCGGCATCGTCGTAATATTCCCGCTCCTCCGGGTTGTGGCTTTCCAGCAGAAAACGGCGCAGGCAGTCATGGATAGCCAGCCGCATGTGGGTTTGGATCGCAGCCATCTGAATCAGTATTTCACCAATTTTTCGGTCTGCCGTTGTCTGGTCGGCGAAAAAGATATGGCCATTGGAATGCGCGATTTCGTTGCGTTCATCCACCAGCTTTTGAAACTGCCCGATATGCTGCTGCTCACAGCCGACCAAGCGAAGAAACCTGAAAATGCTGCGCTCCTGCACCTCGCTGAAGGTGAAGGGTGAAGATGCGGCCAGCAGTTCCTTTTCCTTTTGCTGGAAAATGACTGCGTTGGCGAAATCTGCCGGGTGGCTCAGCTTGATCTGCCACACCGAAAAATACACGAAGCTCATGTAAAGCATGTGGCACGCCAGCATGGCGAACTGGTATTTGCCACTTTCGTAGTTGCTCTCGAACGTCTCCCACAAAAATGCGATGTAATCCGCATCGTTCTGGTTTTTGAATGAGTTGGGTAAGTAATCGCGGATCGCCAGCGCGTCGTCCATGCTTTACTCGACCCCAATTTCGGCAACGATAGCACGTTGGATTTCGAGATACTTGATGTTCATGAGTCTGGTGGAAACCATCGAAGAAGCGCGTTTCGCAAGGCGTGGAAAGCTGCATCGGTACAACCTCGCGCGGTTACCCGCATCGCCAATTGCTGATAAATCGCGGATGACATTCCCTTTCTGGACTGACGAAGCGACCATTCGACAGCCTCTTTGGGGCGATCAGGTTTTGCCTCGTTTTGTTGCCAGAAACCTTGGTTTTCCAGAGCGGTGCGAAGCGCGGCGAATGTGCCGTCAAAACCCAAGGCCGAGCAAACATGGGGACTATCCTGCCACACCCAGTTTTCCAATTCCGGGGCGATGACTACCGCACACCCGCAATCATCTGACCAGCCTGCACTGGTCAGGTGTTTATTCAGGCGTTGCGAAATAGTGTCCTTACCCGGCGATCCATCCCATTCGACATCAACAATGACTACTGCGTGTCTGTGTGTGCTGGCATAAGGCTGCAAGAATTCATTTGCTCTAGTGTAAAGTCCGGGATCATTCTGCCCGTGGGCGACCACCATGTCTTGACGTGAGTCAAAATCAAAATGACCACACCCCATGGCCTGATGGAAAGCATCGCGCAAGAAAAATCCCTTGAGCATTCCCTCCATGTTCTTGTCCGCCACTAGAAACAGGCAATCCCTCACCCCAGTACTCCTGTTGCGAACAACTCACCAAGGTTCAGGGCAGATTGCCATTCGCGCAAGCGCGGATGATCGTTGCCTCGAACAATATCCACAGCGCCTTCATCGGTCTTGCCAAAGCAAAGAATCTGCTTTGATCGCAACAGGCTAAGCACAACGGGAGAATGCGTGGCGCACAGCACCTGCGCGTCGTAAACAGAGGACAGCGACTGCATCACTGTTTCCATCGCCTTGGGGTGTATGCCGTTTTCGGGTTCTTCGATCAGCACCACGCTCGGTGTTGTCGGCGCATAAGCCAGCAATGTTAGGGCAAGCAAACGCAGCGTTCCGTCGGAAAGCACCCAAGAGGGCGCAACCAAGCCGCTCTTGTACTTTAACTGGATATAACGGGAGCGATCCTCAGGTTTTTCGCAGGTCTGGATATCTTCCAGATCATCCAGCGTAGTCGCCAGATGGGCCACCCAGTCTCCTTTCCTCTCGCCTTCTTTTTCGAGCGCATGCACCACCCATGGTAAGTTCGAGCCATCCGGCAGGAAATCGGAAGGTGAGCCTGCAGGCGAAGGCATGCGCATTTTTTCCGCATTGAGCATCAAGCGGTGGATACCCTCCATCAATACTCGCTTTGCCCAAGTTGCTGCCGGGAATTTCTGTTCATCTTCCGGCAGGTTGGCCAGTGCGCTTTTGGTTGGTCCAAGGCGAAACAGGTTGTTCCATTCCGACGTTTCTGAACGGAAATAGTCATTTCCACTTTCAACCACTTTGCTGACCACTTTGCGCCAGCCCGGCGGACTCTTCTTGTTCTGTGGCAAAACGATATGCTCCGGCCCGGTTTCCGGGCACGGAAACAGCATCTGCTGATGAGTCTCGCGCAGCTTGATCTCGTTGCATAGCCACAGGGTTTCATGGTCAAAACCCAACCGTCCATCGGTATGGATACCCAACTCGTAACGCGCATAGTGGTAACGCTGCTCCAGTTTCTCGACAATCTCGCTAGGCAACTCCAAGGTCACTGCGATTTCCACCCCCCCTCCTTGGCGCAGCCAGGTCAAATCCAGCGGATCAACTGCGCGGGGCGCGATATTCATGCGGGCATTGCCAAACACTGCAGCATCCAGTCCGCTGGCAAGAATGTCGCGCACCAGCAGCAAGGCATCGAACAGCGTACTTTTACCGCAGGCATTCGGCCCCACCATCACCAGGAATGGCTCAAAATCGACTGAGACGTAGCGCAAGGCGCGCAGACCTTTGACTTCCAATTGTCGGATCATGCAGTTTCTCCGAGAAGTGCAGGGGTGGACTCGCCCCAGACGTGATTGATAGTGGTTTTGATTTTAGCCTCAAATCGTTCGATCAGTTGCTTGTTCGCATTGACCAAAGCTTGCTCGGCTTCGATTTCAGCGACGATGGCTTGCTGCGTGGCGAGGGGCGGGAGGGGGATTTTGAATTCCTTCAACTTCTCAATCGTCAACGCCTTGTAGGCAGCCCCAAACACAATGTGGTCGATTCCTTCTGCGAATGTGGAGTCGAGACAGTGCTTGAGAAAGTAGGGATTGACGTTCGATAGATTTTTGAGCCACAAAAGGTTCCCGTCTTTGAAATAGAACTCGCGGTTATCAGCGACTACCCAAGAGACGCCAATCGTTCCGACTGCCGAGATTAGCAGGTCGCCTTTTGTTGGTGCTCCGAAACGTGCTTTGATCGAATCAAATCGCTCCTGTGAAATAAACAGTTCAAGGCTGATGTCCTTTCCATTGCTCAACTCAACAATCTCTTTCGTGCGATAGAACGGTGTGCCAGACGGAACGTATTCCTCGGCAAGTATTCGTTTGCTTGAAGTTACTTCAGAAACCTCACCAAGAGCCGCCATCGGCCAGTCGGGGTGGATGGGGATGTGTGGGTGGTAGTGATCGAGGACGGCGCGGGCGCCGTCGACGATCTTCTGATACCCCTCGATCTCCGCCACGATCTCCTTCTGTGTCTCCAGCGGCGGCAGGGGGATTGGGAGTTTTGCCAAATCTTTCGAATAAACGTGAGGTTGTCCCATCCCAACTTGAAGTGCATAGATGTCGCTTTGCTTTGTCTTGAGTAGGTGAAACAAAAACTTGGTAAGCAGCCGCTGATCGTTGGGTTTTATGGTTGAGCAATCGGAAGCAAATATCGGTTCTTCAAAATATGCGACAAATCCGGCATAGGCACCTGATGCGCTGACTGTGATAGTTTCACCGGTTCGATTTGATGCGTTGTGAAAACAAGAAGGCTTTTGTCCCCCAGCAATAACCGGGATGCTTCCTTCGATGACTTGATCTCGGGTGATCGGCGAACCTTTGCTCACATCGCATACGTCGCCGAGCAAAACCAAAGGGAAAGAAGCCGTCACCACAGCTCTCTCCCGATACCGCTCTCCGCTCAAATCCCATTCTCCGCTTTCGCCAATCCGCGTTTTCTTAACTATTTGTGCATTGGTGTATTGAGCTGGATCAAAGGCATCTGGATTTCCGCCTTCGCGGGAATGATGGTAGGCCTGGTAGGCGGCGACTGCATCGGGCAGGCCGCTACCCGCCATCGCTCGCCGTTGTGCACCGAGGTTGTAGCCATCATTCTCGATTTTGACAAACAGCACATCGTCCGTTTTTTTCGCCAGCCGCTTGTCCAGAATCAAGATAGAAGTCTTGACGCCGCTATACGGGTTAAACACGCCAGCAGGCAGCGACACCACCGCCACCAGCGAATTCTTCACCAGCATTTCGCGCAGTTGCTTGTAAGCGCTGCCGCTCTGAAAAATAATGCCTTCCGGCACGATGATGGCGGCGCGGCCTTGCGGGCTGAGGTGCTCGGCCATGTAATCGACGAACAGCACTTCGGAGCGGGTAGCCTGTACGCTGAAACGTTTGTGCGGCTTAATGCCGCCTTTCGGCGACATGAACGGCGGGTTGGCGAGAATCACATCCGCCGTTTCGTTCCACTTCTCTTCGCTGGTCAGCGTGTCGTATTCGACGATGTGTGGGTCGGTGAAACCGTGCAGATACAGGTTGACCAGCGACAAGCGCACCATGTCCGGCGAGATGTCGTAGCCGTGGATATTGGCGGCGAGGCGCTTTCTGTCGTCGGGTGTAAGCAGGTCGCCCTTGTAGTGCAGGGGGCTGTCGAGGATGAGGCTTTCGAGGGGCACGCCCTTTTCATCATAAGCCTCGCGGTCTTGCTGCGCTTTATAGCCCGTGGTGTTGTGCTTGAGAATATGCTTGTAGGAGGAGATGAGAAAGCCCGCCGTGCCGCAGGCTGGATCGAGGATGCTTTCATTTTTCTTCGGGTCGATGATTTCGACCATGAAGTCGATGATATGACGCGGGGTGCGGAATTGCCCGGCATCGCCCTGGCTGCCGAGCACGGAAAGAAGGTATTCGAAGGCGTCGCCAAGTCGTTCGGAATGGTCGTAGGTGAAGCCGTCGATCTCCTTCAGGAAACTGCGCAGGGTTTCCGGGTCGCGATAGGGCAGGTAGGCATTCTTGAATATGTCGCGAAACAGCGCGGGAATGCCGGGATTTTCCGGCATCTTGGCGATGGCCTCGGCATAGAGGTTCAACATTTCGTGGCCGCCCAGGCCGGAGCGCATGAGCTTGGCCCAGCCGTATTTGTCGTAATCGCCCGCAAAGAAGCTGCGCTTGCCGCCCAGTTCTTCGGCCTCGGCGTCCATGTCATCCATGAATTTGTAAATCAGGGCGATAGTGATTTGTTCGACCTGCGATTTCGGGTCAGGCACCTTGCCGACAAGGATGTCGCGGCAGGAATCAATACGGCGTTTGGTGTCGGTATCAAGCATGAAGTGCGGTGTTTCCTTACATGAATTGGTTGATGGGCACGTAGTCTTTCACGTACTCTGGGATTTTGTCGCGCCATTCTTTGGGTACAGCCTTGAAATCAGCCATGCTGAAGGCGGGATTGACATTGAGGCCGGTGAAGTGTTTCTTGTCGATGATGTCACGCAGGCGGCCATCGGTGGCGTAAGCTTTGAAGAAGTATTTCATGGCAACGATCTTGCCGGCCTGCTTTTCGATGTCATCGGTCGAGGCATCGAGCAAGAATTTCTGGAATTCGTCATCGAGCAATTCGTCCTTGGCCTTGAAGTAGGGAATCAAGCCGAAAATCTTTTCCAGAATCTCGCGCAGAGTCAGGCGGCGATCCACCCCGGCGGCACGGCGTAGTTTGTCCAAGTTGTAGAACTCGGCAGGTTTGTCGAACAAATGGGTAGTGACGTAGTCAATGGCCTGATCCCACTGTTCGTTTTCCACTTGCTGCTGCAACACGGGGTCGGCCTTGACGGTGTTCTCGAAACCTTCGAAGAACATGCGGTCGATTTTCATGCCTTGTGCGCCGACCACTTGCTCGGCAAACAGTTTGACCACATCCGCACCGGTGTAGGTATATTGCTCCAGAGGCGGCGGAGGTTCCGGCACTTCTCCGCCAGCACCGGGACGCGGCAGTTTCAGCACTTCGTCGTAATTGAATTTCTCCTCGAAGTATTCGCAGTTGGCGAAGAAGTCGAAGAGTTTGTATCGGGTCTTATCCTGTTTGCCGATCTGCTCTTTCAGCGTCTTGTCGAAAAGCTGTTCCAGAAAATCGTGCTTGCGCGTGCCGCGACCCTTGATCTGGACAAAATCGGAGGGCGAGAAAATCGGGCGCATCAGGCCAAGGTTGAGAATGTCCGGGCAGTCGTAGCCAGTGGTCATCATGCCCACCGTGACGCAAACCCGCGCCTTGCTGGTCTTGTAGCCGTCGAGGAAATTTGCTGAGCCGAGCAGGTTGTTGTTGGTGAAGTTGATGGTGTATTGCTGAGCATCGGGGATCAGCGAGGTGACCTGCACGGCGAAATCAGACTGGTACTTACCGGGAAAAAGCACATGGGCCTGCTCATTGAGAATTTGCGTAAGTTTGGCAGTGTGGTTCTGACTGACTGCAAAGATAATGGACTTACCGATCTCACCACTCACCGGGTCGCGTAAGGTATTTTTCAGGAACGTTTCGCAAAATAACCGGTTGGTGGCTTCCGAGAAAAACTTTTTTTCGAAATCTTTTTGGAAAAAGGTTTCTTCAGCGGCTTCACCTTCCGGGTTGGGTGCGGCAACGGCATAACCCTTGTCGGAAAGCAGTTGGGTGGTGATGTCGGTGCGCGCATCCACCACCACGGGATTGATGAGGAAGCCTTCGCGCACGCCATCCAGCAGCGAGTAGCGGAAGGTGGGGTGGCCGCCCTCGCAGCCGAAGGTGCGATAGGTATCGAGCAGGAGTCGCCGTTCCTGTTCGCGTGGATCGCGGGTAGAGGGTTTGCTGGCGTCGAATTTCTTGAGGTAATCGCGTGGCGTGGCGGTGAGGCCCAGCTTGTAGCCGACGAAATACTCGAATACGGCGCGGGCATTGCCGCCGATGGAACGGTGCGCCTCGTCGGAAATCACCAAATCAAAATCGGTGGGCGAAAACAGGCGTTTGTATTTGTCGTTGAACAACAACGATTGCACCGTGGTGACAACAATCTCAGCCTTGCGCCATTCGTCACGACGCTCCTTGTAGATTACCGAGGTGTAGTCGTTTTTCAAGTGGGCGACGAAGGCTTTGTTAGCTTGGTCTTCAAGTTCCAGGCGGTCGACCAGGAACAACACGCGGCGAGCATTGCCGGTGCGCAGAAACAGCTTGATAACAGCTGCAGCGGTGAGCGTCTTGCCGGTGCCGGTGGCCATTTCAAACAGAAAGCGGCCATGCCCTTCGGCAACGGCATCTTGTATCGCCTGCACGGCGCGTTTCTGGTAATCGCGCAGAAAACGCAGGCGGTTTTTCTGGATGAAGGTCTCTCGCTCGGCTTCGTCCTTCCACCCTGCTTCGCTGGCGTAGCCGGGCATTTGGGTGAGCGCAATATAGTCTTTACCCACCGATTCGGTAATGAGCTTATTCGGACTGGGCTGAAAACGGTGGTAGCCTTTGATGGATTCCGGTGTCGGGAAGCGCGTGATGATGTGTGGGTTGCCTTGCTCCAGATCCCAGAAGTAGTGCAGGTTGCCATTGGAAAGAATAATGAAGCGGCAGTTTTGCGATTTGGCGTACTTGCGTGCCTGCTCTTTACCAATTAGCGGATTCTTGTCTTCGGCTTTTGCTTCAAGCACCAAGAGCGGAAAGCCTGCTTCATCAAGCAGCAGGAAATCGATGAAACCGTTGGAAGTGGACTCGAAGTTCTCGCCCAGCGCATCAATCGCGGCTTTGGTCAGCTTGACCTTGGGCTCAAGCACGATGTTGGCCTTGTCTTTGCCGACATCGAAGAAGCGCCAACCTGCTTCTTCAAGCAACTTGTTGAGCTTGATGCGCGCTTTTGCCTCTTTTGCGGCCATTTGCACTCTCGTGGTTGACAGTGTCGAATGCTGGGGAAATATCTTGTACGACCTTGGAGCCTAATCTGATCTGCGAATTATGCTCAGTAAACGGCTACTGGATGCCAGCGCATTGCCCACACGAATACAGTGCCAGGAATACCATGGGCATAGAAATCACACCTGCTCTATACGCTAGTAAAAATTGGAATTACTCCTCGGGACGGCGGGAGTCTGGCGAGGGAAGCACAGATTAAATCCATTCGTGGTGAACCCTTCGACTGGCTCCCTTCGACAGGCTCAGAGCGAACGGGAGGTTGCCAGGATAATGTTCAGATCACGCCCTGTCCCAGCATCGCATCCGCCACTTTGACGAAGCCGGCCACGTTGGCGCCGTCAACATAACTGATGCTGCCGTCCTTGCGCTGGCCGTATTGCAGGCAGGAGTTGTGGATGGCTTTCATGATTTCCAGCAGACGGGCATCCACTTCTTCCCGCGGCCAGGAGAGGCGCATCGCGTTCTGGCTCATCTCCAGACCGGAAGTGGCCACCCCGCCCGCGTTGCTGGCTTTGCCCGGAGCGAACAGCACCTTGCTGTGCTCGAACAGTTTCACGGCTTCTGCGGTGGAAGGCATATTGGCTCCCTCGGCCACGCAGATCACGCCATTCTTGATCAGGGTGGCCGCATCTTTTTCATCCAGCTCGTTCTGGGTCGCGCACGGCAGCGCCACGTCCACCGGCACATGCCATGGCCGCACACCGGGAATGAAACTGACTTTCATGCGTTCAGCATAGTCGCTGACGCGGCCGCGCAAATGATTTTTCACTTCCATCAACACGGCCAGTTTCTCGGCGGTGAAACCCGCTTCGTCAACTACCGTACCGCTGGAGTCGGAAACCGTCAGCACCTTGGCGCCCAGTGCCATCGCTTTTTCCACTGCGTACTGCGCGACATTGCCGGAGCCAGAGACGGAAACGCGCAGACCATCGAAGGAGCGGCCCGTGTGCTTGAGCATTTCCTCGGCGAAATAGACCGTGCCGTAGCCGGTGGCTTCCGGGCGAATCAGCGAGCCGCCGAAACTCAAGCCTTTGCCGGTGAAGACTGCATCGGCCCGGTTGGACAGTTTCTTCATCATGCCGGCCATGAAGCCCACTTCGCGCCCGCCT
This sequence comes from Nitrosovibrio sp. Nv4, assembly GCA_945860135.1. Classification (GTDB taxonomy): domain Bacteria; phylum Pseudomonadota; class Gammaproteobacteria; order Burkholderiales; family Nitrosomonadaceae; genus VFJL01. The sequence continues at coordinate 185,945 of CAMAPK010000001.1, read as the reverse complement.
ACGCCGATGTCACCGGCGGGCACGTCAGTGTCGGAGCCGACATGGCGAAACAATTCGCACATGTAAGTCTGGCAGAAACGCATCACTTCTCCAGGGCTGCGCCCCTTGGGGTCGAAGTCGGCGCCGCCTTTGCCGCCGCCCATCGGCAGGGTGGTCAGGGAATTTTTGAGGGTTTGTTCGAAAGCCAGAAATTTGAGGATGGAGAGATTGACCGAGGGGTGAAAACGGGTGCCGCCTTTGTAGGGGCCGATGGAGGAGTTGTGCTGGATACGGTAACCGCGATTGACTTTCACCTCACCATGGTCATCCACCCAGGATACCCGGAACATGATGATGCGTTCCGGTTCGATCAGGCGATCCAGCAAACCGTGCTCGGCATAACGCGGGTGGCTGGTGATGAAAGGCCAGAGACTCTCCATGACTTCGGCAACTGCCTGCAGATATTCCGGCTGGCCTGGATTGCGTTCGGCTATGTAAGCGCCGAACTCCTGAAAGCTCTGGTATTTCATCGTGATCTCTCCCTCATAAAAAAACAATTGCAGCAATGGGGTACATTCTGCCAAATTAATCGAGGAATCGCATGGTATTTTTGCATTGCCCGGTCAAATGAACAAATTGCGATCCGTCAGGTGTATCCCATTCCGGGCCTATAGTCAGACAGGCTGCTGGGGTACAATCCGGATTCGCGAACGATTACGGCACACCTGATCTTGACGACGCTGACTCTCACCCGCCCCGACGACTGGCACCTGCATCTGCGCGATGGCGCGCAAATGCAGGCGGTGCTGCCGCATAGCGCGCAGCGTTTCGCCCGCGCCATCGTCATGCCCAACCTCAGGCCGCCAGTGGTGACAACCGCCATGGCGCTGGCATATCGCGCCCGTATTCTTGCTGCGCTGCCGCCGGGGATGCGCTTCGAGCCGCTGATGACGCTGTACCTGACCGATCATACCGCGCCTGCGGAGATCATCGCAGCCAAGGCAAGCGGCGCGATCCACGGCGTGAAATATTATCCGGCCGGTGCCACCACCCATTCCGACTTGGGCGTCACCGGCATAGCCCGCTGTTACGCCGCGCTCGCTGCGATGCAGCAGGCAGGCATGCCGTTGCTGGTGCATGGCGAGGCGACTGATCCCACAGTGGACGTATTCGATCGCGAAAAGGTTTTCATCGAGCAGGTGCTGGCTCCTATCACCCAGCGTTTCCCGCAGTTGCGGGTGGTGTTCGAACACATCACCACCCGAGAGGCAGTGGAGTTTGTTGCGGGCGCAGCGGGCAATATCGCTGCCACCATTACCGCTCACCACTTGCTGCTCAATCGCAATGCGCTGTTTCAAGGCGGCATCCGTCCGCACCATTACTGCCTGCCGGTGCTCAAGCGCGAAAGCCATCGGCGCGCGCTGGTCGCAGCCGCCATCAGCGGCAACCCGAAATTTTTCCTTGGCACCGACAGTGCACCGCATTCAAAAGCCAGCAAGGAAGCTGCCTGTGGTTGCGCTGGTATCTACAGCGCGCACGCCGCGATTGAACTGTATGCGGAAGCTTTCGAGCAGGCCGGTGCGCTGGACAAACTGGAGGCCTTTGCCAGTTTCCACGGCGCGGATTTCTACCGACTGCCGCGTAACCAGGACACCATTACGCTGGTGAAGCAAAGCTGGAATGTTCCCGCACAACTGGAATTCGCCGGAGAAGCGCTGATTCCGCTGCGGGCGGGGGAAAGCGTTGGTTGGAAAATGATTTAACACGGGTACGACTACCGTGACCACATGCGGTTTGGTGGATTACCTGATCCGTGGCGACATCACCAGTGTTTCTTGGCGCGGTTCCAGCGATAAAGCAGGCGGGCAAAAAGGTTGTACGCCAATTGCATTAGCTGACTGAGCACGGGCAACTGCAGCAGCTTTGCGAGCCAGTGCTGGCTGCGCGTTTGTGACCAGAGGTAGGCGAATGCGTCGGCACCGACATTGATCCGCCCATCCGGGTCTTTGACGTGCAACCGTTCCCGCACCTGCTCCAATGAAGCGCCCACTTCCGCTGCTGCCTCAGGGTGGGCGTGCACATCAACCCACTCGATATCCTTGACGCCACAGGCTTCCATGCGCTGGCGCTGATCCTTGATGCCTGCATTGCAGACGGGGCATGCGCTGTTGTAGTAGACCTTGCTGGACATGTTTTGATCCGTGCCTGTTATTGGATGTCAGGCGAATTACCAGAGTGCTACTTCGCCGCACCCTTTTTCTCAGCGGCGCGTTTTTTCACGGCCGCGAACAGTTTCGGGATTACAACCGTGTTCGACAGGTTCGCGACAAAGTTTGGAATCAGGCCACCCGGGTGGGTGAGCAACGTGTAGGTGAGACGCGTGCGCTTGCCGCCATCAAGCGGTTCCATCAGCCAGGAGCCGTCGTTGAGCGCGATGCGCACGATGCCTTTGATCTTGGGCAGGGTTTTGGGGACTGCGCTCCACTCGGTCTTGAACACACCACCGTTCGCGGGCGTACCGCGCGTCAGCGTGAATTTAAGCGGGTAGTCGCGCTCGCTTACGAAAGGCGGGGCGATGCGCTGGTACGACAGGAGCTCGCTGTCGCTCGTTCGGCTGAGCACTCGTGATTCTTCCACATAAGGCATGAAATCCCGGTAGTTGTCGAAGTCACTGACGACATTGAAGACAATTTCCGGCGGGGCATCTACTTCGGCGACTGCCATGATCCTGCGGCCCTCCGTCACGTCTTTGGTGAAGATGACCAACTCAGCAGTGCGGTTGGCTTCAGTCCAGTCCGGACCGGGACTCTTCACATCGAGCGCCCACGCAAATGGAACGACGGAGATGACAGCGAGAGCAAAAGCGGCGATACGGTACATGGAGTTTCGGTGAGAAATTTCTTGGGGCACGACGGACTGCAATCAGCAAGCGCTGGGCAGGACTGTGAAGATTGTAAGGTTTCGACCATGAAAGTCAACCGATTGTCATGAAACCCGGAGGCCTCGGCAGAATGCGCCGAGGCCTGAGATACTGATGCTGATCGCGTTTTAATGCCGCGCGGCTATTATCGCTTGCAGTCGAAGTCCCACGTGCAGGAACGGATTTTCTTCACGCATCGCTCCCCCTCGTAGATGATGCATTCATCTGTGCAGACTTGGCATCCCGGCAAGCTTTGGGTTGCCCCTTCCACCGGCCGTACCTGCATGTCTTTAACAAACCGGGCAACCTCCCGTCCATTCTGATCAACGATAGTTTTCCCATCCTTGGAGATCTGCAGTTCCATCTTTTCGACCGGATACTGCTGTTTCGTAGTCTTGGGATCGGCAGCATGGGCAACTGTGCCCAGGAAGAGGATCAAGAGTAGCGTACTCATCATCGTGCCAATTCGTTGCATTCCGGTGTACATGATTTTCTCCTTTAAAAATACGGGTCGGGCATTACTACGATCGGGTTGATAACGCCGGCCGGCATCGGCGTGGGAATGATTACCCGTTGCGCCATGACGGCAGACGAAACAAACATCATTCCTGCTAATGCCGCGGTAGATACAGATTTGCCGAGTTGGCACATGGCACAGCCTCTTTGAGCAAGTCGAACGCTTTCTATTTATAGCAGACAGGAATCTGATTGCCAGTATGTTGTGCGGAATGGATTGCGAATATTTGCCCGCCAGGAATGGAAAAGCCGGGCAGCGAATTGCGGGTGGGTTGCTTGGCGTGGTGTGCTGAATGAGGATATGGAGTGGGGAGGGAGAGAGGTTCCTTACCAGGCAGCACAGATGGCCTGACAGCCAGACAGCAAGAATTCTGGCTCCGGTAAACAGGAGGCCTCACTCGTGACGAAGGCTCCGGAGATCATCCGGAGCCTTCGGGTGGTGCGCTCAGTTGTATGTTGTTTGTACTGCTTTAAAAATCGACCTGAAGCTGTGTCATGAATACAGTCAGATCGGCATTGTGAAAGCCGTTGGTACGTGCGCCAGCACCACCTGAGAATCCAGTGTTAGGGCTGCCCGTTGTTGAAGTCTCATTGCGCGGAGTTCCTGCTGTATTCACATCCAATACATGCTGAATGTTGGCCTGCCATTTGACGTTCGAATGGGGGTACCAGTTAAGACCTATTCTGGCCATCTTGGCACTGCCGCCCTTGACGATCCCACTGTTCATGTCGATGTAGTCATAACCGGCGGCGACCTCCCATGCTCCCCAGCCGCCATTCTTGCTCCATTGGAAGGGTTGTCTGGGCCTTATCCGATTCGCCGCGCCGTTTCTGACGTGGTAAGCCTTGGATTCGCCGGTCAGGAAGTAACTAAGAAATCCGTAGGCGCCGGTCAGATGTTCGCCGGTATACCCCAAGCCATTGAGATTGGTGCGCAGGTATTCACCTTGAGCTGACCACGGGCCGTGATTCAACCAGAGTTCTGCTGCCATCCGGTCATAGCTGTCTATCCTGACCTGATTCGCAGCCCCTACATTTCCATGAGTCAAGTTTCCGGTATTCAGCATATTGGTGCGGTCCACGTTGGTTCCGGGGAAAGCAAAAAAAGCCATCCCGCCCCCGCCGCCCGTGCCCCCCGCACCTTGAAAGGTTCCATCAGACTTGTACTGGTTATTGACATCGGTATGCCCTGCGGAAGCACCGACATGAACGAAGTGGGTCTCGTCTTGCATCCACGGCCTGCCGGATATACGGCCGATGGCTTCCCAGCCGCTGTCGCCCGAACCATTGTTGCGGCTCTGGTTGCCGTTCGCATTAACCGAGGTAGAGGCGGCCGACCAGGCGCCAATTGGTTCTGTCATGAAGGCCCACCCGGTCTGCCAGCGCGGAATCGCGTAGTTAGCACCGATACCGGTTTTGTAGGTGTTGGGGTTGTCGACGAACGCGTTGACCGACATGTGACGTTCAATAAAGGTGAGGTAGCGGTTACTGGCGGCTTCTTCCAGACTGAACGGTTCCTTGAAGGAGCCGAGCTTATATGACAAGGCGTTGGTCTGGTTCATCCGCACGAACGCATCGGTAATTCCGGATCCCACCGAGCCATTGCCGCGGCTAAAGTCGTATTCAAACTTGTAATCAAAGATCTTCATGAAGGTACCCTCGGCACCTAGACGTGCCCGGCGGATATTCATGCCGCTGTTCAACTCATTGGGTAAGCTCGCAGTAGAGGTTGAGCCAACAAGATAAGGGGTGTTGGGGTCAACTTCATTGATGAAGTTGTACTGTGAAGCGGCTTGTAACCGTCCATTCCACGACATTGAAAAGTTGCCGTCCTTGGTTTCAAAATGCAAACCACGGTCATCGAATTTCATGTGAACTTTCTCGATTTCCTTGACATGCTCCTGCAGCACCGCGACATCGTTGAGAAGACGGGCACCTGCCATCTTCTCTCTCATCGCCGCTGACCTGTCTCTAGGAACCGGGGGTGATTCAGCCGTGACTGTTTTTGCTGCGGATTCTGCGGGAGCATCGTCGACTTTCTTGAAAGAACCGAGGCGCTCGCGGCCGGGTCCAGGTTCTGCATAGAGCTGCTTGGTTTTCTTGTCCATGTAAAGATCAAGGGCAAAAGCGCTGGATGCCATGCCAGCACCCAAGCCTGCGCCCAGCACAGCAATCACTGCCACCGTAATTCTGGATAACTTCATATTTCCCCCTCAGAGTTATGATTAATGAAACTGAGGGGATGGTACCGATGAGTTATGACATCCCTGTTACGACTTTATGACAGTTCTATGACAATTAAAATAAGTGGCTAGTTGGAATGGTCTACGAATCTACCAAGAACAAGTCAAAGCTAGTCAGAAAAGACTACGCTGCAGAGAAGAGAGTGAATGCGAATCGAGCGGGGAGCAGACAGAAATTAAGATGGGGTGCGGCCTGCGGCGCGCACCCCACGGTGGGATTATTCAGGTAACACTTCAACAAAGACGATACAGGATGAATTCGACCATCAATTATGTTCGAATTCCAGCCGGGCTTCGCGCTTGAGCAGTTCGCTGATCGAGAGGCCCACTGCCGATATGCCACCAAATACCGTTCCCAGCCTCTTGTTGGTGAAGTTCTGCATGATGGCGGTGTAGGCACTTGGCGGTAACGGGAAATACTGGACTTCTTTCACCAGGGTAAGCGCATTCTTCATATAGAACGTAACAAACTCCTTGACCTCGGGTTTTTCCGCTGACTTGATGTTCACATAGATAAAAATGGGCCGGGCCAAAGGCTGGTAACTTGCATCCTCTACTGTTTCGGCAGACGGGATAACGCCGCCCTTACCGCTATCTATCGCAACTGCGGTGACTTTTTTCTGATTTTCGATGTAATAGGCAAAACCGAAGAAACCCAATCCGTTCTTGTCGCTCGCTACCCCTTGTACCAGGACGTTGTCGTCTTCGGAAGCGGTGAAGTCGCCACGACTCGATTTGGCCTTGCCAACGATGGCTTCAGTAAAATAGTCAAAAGTGCCGGAATCCGCACCCGCACCGTAGAGCTTGAAGGTTTCATCAGGCCAGGCCGGGTTTATCTGATTCCATTTGGTGATTTTGCCTTGGGCGGACGGTTCCCAGATTTTCTTCAATTCCGCGACGGTCATGGTTTTGCTCCAGGTGTTCCTCGGATTTATCGCCACGGTCAACGCATCGTACGCCACCGGCATTTCAACATATTGCACACCGGCTTTCTTGCACTCTTCCATTTCCTTTCGCTGAATAGGGCGGGAAGCGTTGGCGATATCGATCTCGCCACGGCAGAATTTCTTGAAGCCGCCACCCGTACCGGAGATGCCGACCGTCACCTTGACCGCACCTTTTTTGGCTATCTGGTAGTCCTCTGCTACCGCTTCGGTGATAGGATAAACGGTGCTGGAACCGTCAATTTTGACAACCGATTGCGCACTCGCAATACCGGCGGCGCCAGTTAACGCAGCCAATACGGTGAACATGCCCAGTACTTTAAGATTGTGCGATCGCAACATTACATCCTCCATTTGTTTGATCAGATGGCCGCCACATGGCAACATTAATATAATGGACTATTAATATTACAGTATTGTGACATAAAGCAGGACTGCATCAATCTTGCTATGTGCACTCGAAAGAAACCGCATTCCACTTTTACCAGCGCCGTGGTAGCCTATGCGGCGAATCAATTGAGCCACTGAGGCAGAGTCCGCTTCAGTTTCCCAAGACCTTAATTTATAGAGGAATAATTATGCAAATGCACGTTTATGACACTTATGTCAAAGCCAAGGATGGCCACACCATGCACTTTGATGTCTTCACTGCAGTGAAAGACGATCCGAAAGCGGTCGAGTATGCCAAACAGTGGCTGACCTCGATCGGCGAAGAGGATGCTACCGTCACGAGCAGGGAATGCAGTTTCTGTCACAGTCAGAGCGCACCTCCTAATGTTGTCGACGCAATTAACAAGGATGGTTATTTCATCTACAAGATGGAAGGTTGTAAGTAGTAAGTAGTAAGTAGTAAGTAGTAAGTGGGAAGTGGGAAGTGGGGAGGCTTCTTGCAAGAGGCATAATCTGCTATCCTACGAGGCTTTTTCAAACCCTAATTAGCTGGAAAACATGAGCGCATATCTTTTTACTTCCGAATCCGTATCCGAAGGCCATCCCGACAAGGTGGCCGATCAAATTTCCGATTCAGTCCTGGACGCGATTCTGGCCCAGGATGCCAATGCGCGGGTAGCCTGCGAAACCCTGTGCAGCACCGGGCTGATTGTGATGTCGGGTGAAATCACCACCCATGCTTCGGTGGATTACAATGTGGTCGCGCGCGAGACCGTCAAGCGCATCGGTTACACCAGCTCCGACATTGGTTTTGATTCCACTACCTGCGCGGTGCTGACCGCTTTCAACAAGCAGTCACCCGACATCGCCCAGGGGGTCAACCGTACCAAAGAACAGGAAATGGATCAGGGTGCGGGCGATCAAGGGCTCATGTTCGGCTATGCCTGCGATGAGACGCCGCAATTGATGCCGATGCCGATTTACTATGCTCACCGTTTGATGGAACGGCAAGCGGAACTGAGAAAAGACGGACGCCTGACGTGGCTGCGTCCCGACGCCAAGTCGCAGGTGTCGGTGAGCTACCTGAACGGCAGGCCGCAGCGGGTCGAGACCGTGGTGGTATCCACCCAGCATCATCCGGACATTTCTCATGCAGAGTTGTCGGAAGCGGTAATCGAGGAGATCATTAAACCAGTGATCCCCAAAAGCATGCTGAGCAGCGATACGCGTTATCTGGTTAATCCTACCGGACGTTTTGTGGTGGGCGGGCCGATGGGTGACTGTGGCTTGACCGGCCGCAAGATCATCGTGGATACCTATGGTGGTGCGGCGCATCACGGCGGCGGCGCTTTTTCCGGCAAGGATCCGTCCAAGGTGGATCGTTCGGCGGCTTACGCCGGGCGGTATGTGGCCAAGAACATCGTTGCTGCCGGTATCGCCAGCAGGTGCGAAGTACAGGTAGCCTACGCCATTGGCGTGGCGCGCCCGGTTTCGCTGATGGTCGACACTTTCGGCACGGGAAAAATTTCTGACGACGAAATAGCCAAACTGATCGAACGGCATTTCGACTTGCGTCCACGTGCCATCATTCATTCTCTCAATCTGCTGCGTCCGATTTACGCCAAGACCGCTGCTTATGGCCACTTTGGCCGGGACGAGCCGGAATTCACCTGGGAAGCGACTGACAAGGCGGCACAGCTTCGCGCTGATGCGGGAATTAAGGGCGCGGTAGCGGCCTGAACAGTAGCGGATTCACCGGTTGAAGTTTAGTTCTACCCTCCACGCTGAGGAGCGCTGCAACGGGCACAATCCCGCGAGGCTCGGCGATGGAGGATATCGTAACAACGGCGCTCGTTCATTTTTCAGGAGATTGTTCCATGAACGCTGTGCTCACCCCCACTGGTACCCAATTCACCGATTATAAAGTTGCTGACATGTCCCTGGCAGAATGGGGACGCAAGGAAATTGCCATCGCCGAAACCGAAATGCCCGGTCTGATGGCATTATGCGAAGAATACGCCGGGCAGAAACCGCTGGCCGGCGCACGTGTCGCCGGTTCTCTGCACATGACCATCCAGACTGCGGTGCTGATCGAAACCATGGTCAAGCTGGGTGCGGAAGTACGCTGGGCCTCGTGCAATATCTATTCCACCCAGGATCATGCGGCTGCGGCCATCGCCGCAAAAAGCATTCCGGTGTTTGCCTACAAGGGTGAGTCGCTGGATGATTACTGGGAATATACCCATCGTATTTTTGAATGGCCGGGTAAAGAATCGGGTGCAGACAAAACGCCCAATATGATTCTGGATGATGGCGGCGACGCCACCTTGCTGATCATACTCGGCAGCAAGGCGGAAAAAGACCCGTCAGTCATTGCCAACCCAACCAATGAGGAAGAGCATGCCCTGTTCGCAGCCATCAAAAAAAGGCTCGGTACCCACCCCGGCTGGTATTCCAACATTCTCGCCAACATCCGTGGCGTGACCGAGGAAACCACCACCGGCGTGCATCGTTTGTACGAAATGCAGAAAAAAGGCGAGCTGCCGTTCCCGGCGTTTAACGTCAACGACTCGGTCACCAAGTCCAAATTCGATAATCTCTACGGCTGCCGTGAATCGCTGGTGGACGGCATCAAGCGCGCCACCGATGTGATGATAGCCGGGAAAGTGGCCATCGTTTGCGGCTACGGCGATGTGGGCAAAGGCTGCGCCCAGTCACTGCGCGGCCTGGGAGCGACGGTATGGATCACCGAGATAGATCCGATCTGCGCGCTGCAGGCAGCGATGGAGGGTTACCGTGTCGTCACCATGGACGAAGCCTGCGATCAGGCCGACATTTTCGTCACCGCTACCGGCAATCTGCGCGTCATCACCCATGACCACATGCTGAGAATGAAGAATCAGGCCATCGTCTGCAACATCGGTCATTTCGATTCCGAAATAGACATCGCTTCCGTGCAGAAATATCAGTGGGAAAACATCAAGCCGCAGGTGGATCATGTCATTTTCCCGTCAGGCCGCCGCATCATCGTGCTGGCGCAGGGCCGACTGGTAAATCTGGGCTGCGCTACTGGCCACCCCTCGTTCGTCATGTCCAGTTCATTTACCAATCAGGTGCTGGCGCAAATGGAGCTTTGGCAGAACGGTGCAAATTATCAGAAGAACGTTTATGTGCTGCCCAAGCACCTGGACGAAAAAGTAGCGCGGCTGCACATTAAAAAGCTGGGTGTCAGACTGACTGAGTTGACTGACGAGCAGGCGAAATACCTCAGCCTGGATAAAAACGGGCCGTACAAGCCGGAAATGTACCGCTACTGATTCTTGGCTTGTGGAGGGAGGCGGGAAATGGAATCACAGAAAAAATTCACCCCCACTTTCAGTTTTGAATTCTTCCCGCCGCAGACGCCGGAAGGAATGGAGAAACTGCGCGCTACCCGCAGGCAACTGGCGCAACTCAGTCCAAAATTCTTTTCGGTGACTTTCGGTGCGGGTGGTTCCACCCGCGACCGCACTCTCGAAGCGGTGCTGGAAATTCAGGCCGAGGGACATACGGCTGCCCCGCATCTTTCCTGTATCGGCTCGACCGGCGAAAACATCCGTGCCATGCTGGAAAAATATCGTGACCACGGCATCCGTCATATTGTCGCGCTGCGTGGCGATTTACCATCGGGTATGGCGCAGGCGGGGGAATTTCGTTACGCCAACGAACTGGTGGCGTTTATCCGCAAGGAATTCGGTGATGCGTTCCGCATCGAAGTGGCCGCTTACCCGGAGTATCACCCGCAGGCGCGTTCGGCGCAGGAGGATTTGCAAAACTTCAAGCGTAAGGTGGAGGCGGGAGCGAATTCCGCTATTACTCAGTACTTCTACAATGCGGATGCCTATTTCAGTTTTATTGAAGCGTGTGAAGCGGCGGGAATCGACATTCCGATCGTGCCCGGCATCATGCCGATCAACAAGTTTTCCCAACTGGCGAGATTCTCGGATGCTTGCGGCGCGGAGATTCCGCGCTGGATCAGGAAGCGGCTGGAAGGTTACGGGGATGACAGTGCATCAATTCGCGCATTCGGACTCGATGTCGTGACCGACCTGTGTGACCGCTTGCTCAAAGGGGGTGCACCGGGGCTGCATTTCTATACGCTGAATTCGGCGGGACTGTCGACTACTATCTGGCAACGCCTGGGGTTGTAATTTAGGTTTTGTGCAAGGCGGACATCATTTCCCCTCCCCGTAATCGAGGAAGGGAAATGGTTTCAGGCTCCCGCTGCTTTTGCTACTGCATGCAGCGGCAGCGACATCTGCTGCGGCAGCGCCAGCGGGTTGGCAGCATAGCTTTGATGCGCTGCCGATTCCGCCGCGCCGGGTTCGACTTTCCTGCCCATATCGGAGAATACATTTTCCAGTGCGCTCAGGCACAGCATCACATTTTCGATTTTGCTGGAATAGCCCATCAGGCCGAAACGCCAGATTTTCCCGGCGAAGTCGCCCAGTCCAGCACCGATTTCCAAGCTGTAGTCGGCGAGCAGTCTGCGCCGGACTTCCTTCTCATCCACGCCAGCCGGCACGTGCACCGCATTCAATTGCGGCAGGCGATATTTTTCTGCCACCACAAATTCCATCCCCATGGTTTCCAGTCCCGCTTTCAGTGCCTTATGGTTGCGTTGATGGCGTGCCCAGGAATGCTCCAGCCCTTCTTCATAGAGCATGAACAGCGATTCATGCAGCGCGTACAGCGCATTGGTGGGGGCGGTGTGGTGATAAGTGCGGCTGGAACCCCAGTAACCCAGTTGCAGGTTCAGATCCATGAACCAGCTTTGTACTTTTCTCTGGCGATTCTTGACCAGATCCACCACGCGTTCGGAGAAGCTGACCGGCGACAGGCCCGGCGGGCACGACAGGCATTTCTGGCTGCCGGAATAAATCGCGTCTATCTTCCATTCATCGGTCAGGATGGGGGAACCACCCAACGAAGTAACCGTATCCACTATGGTCATGCAATTGTGGCGACGGGCGATCTCGCACAGCGTTTTCGCATCTGACAATACGCCGGTGGATGTTTCGGCATGAACGAAAGCGACGATCTTTGCGTCGGGATTCTGTTTCAGCGCATCTTCCACTTTTTGCGGATCTACTGGCTCTCCCCAGCGATCTTCCACCACCACCGCAACACCGCCGCAGCGCTGTACGTTCTCAATCATGCGTCCGCCGAACACGCCATTGCGGCACACAATCACCTTGTCACCGGGATTGACCATATTGACGAAGCACATTTCCATCCCCACCGAGCCCGGACCAGAAACCGGAAAAGTCAGTAAATTGGCAGTCTGGAATGAATAGCGCAGCAGGCTTTTCATCTCTTCCATCATGTCAGTGAACACCGGGTCAAGGTGACCCAGAGTCGGGCGTGCCATGGCGGACAGCACGCGCGGATGTGTATCCGATGGCCCCGGTCCCATCAGGGTGCGTTGCGGCGGATAAAACGTGCTGATTTTTTTAGCAGGGTAGAAGTCTTTGGTGGCCATGAGGGATCCTGGATAGATGATGGAATGATTCGATTAAATGGAAAACGCTAATTCTATCAAGCGGGCGGAGAATTTGCTATCGGTGATGCGGGCTCTTAAGTCAGAAGGATTATTTCCTCCAGAACGCGGGGGTAAATACGATCAGCAGAGTAAAAAGCTCCAGCCGTCCCAGCAACATGGCGAAGCTGCACACCCAGATCTGGAAGTCGGTAAGCACTGCGAAAGTAGTCGCGGGACCGACTTGACTAAAGCCCGGACCCAGGTTGTTGATACACGCTACTACGGCAGACAAAGCCGTAATTAAATCCAGTCCGCTCAGAGCAAGAATCAGTGTCATGGAGATAATGCTGGCGATATAGATGGACAGGAAGGCCAGTACCGCGAAAACAATGCGGTTCGGCACCACGCTACCGCCAAGCTTCACGGGTGAGACTGCTTGGGGGTGCATGATTATGATCATTTCCCGAAATACCTGCTTGAACAGAATCTGGGCACGGATCATCTTGATGCCACCACCAGTGGAGCCTGACGACGAGCAAAAACTGGAAAGGAAGAGCATCCACAGCGGCGCAAAAATTGGCCACAGATAGTAATCCGTGCTGGCATAGCCGGTGGAGGTGGCGATCGAAACCGTGTTGAAGCTGGCGTAGCGTAGTGCTGTCAGGGGGTCGGGGTACACATCCATGAGCCAGAGATAGAACGCGAGGCCGATACAGCTTCCCACTGTAATCAGGATGAACATCCCCGTTTCCGGATCATGGCGGTAGGGTGAAAAGCTTTTTGCCCGCCACACCAGAAAATGCGAAGCGAAATTTATTCCCGCGATCAGCATGAAGAAAATGGCGATGCTTTCTATCAGCGGCGAATTCCAGTAACCGAAGCTGGCATCGTGTGAGGAAACTCCTCCCAGACTCAGAGTGGTGAAGGCATGCATAACCGCATCGAGCCAACTCATGCCAGCCAACTGGTACGCAACCATGCAGGCCAGGGTCATGCCTGCATAAATCAACCACAGGGCTTTGGCAGTTTCGGCAATGCGCGGCGTCAGCTTGGTATCTTTCATTGGTCCCGGGGTTTCCGCCTTGAACATCTGTCTGCCACCCACGCCGAGCAGTGGCAGGATGGCGACGGCCAGCACGATCAGGCCCATGCCACCCAGCCACTGCAGTTCGCAGCGCCACAGATTGATGGAAGGCGGCAGCTTGTCCAGATCAGAAAGCACCGTTGCCCCGGTGGTGGTGATGCCGGAAGCGGCCTCGAAATAGGCATCGGTGAAGCCCAGATGCGGCATGAAAAACATGAACGGCAGGGTAGCGAATACCGGCAATACCGACCAGACCAGCACTACCAGCAGGAAGCCATCGCGTACCTGCAGTTCGCGCCGGTGCCAGCGTGTCACCAGCGACATCACCAGGCCGCAGAAAATAGTGATAAGGATGGCCTGGGAGTGCGCGAACAGCGCGGTGTCATCCAGCCAGAAAGAGACAGCCAGGGGCAACAGCATGGCAAGCCCGAATATCATGATCACCATACCCAGCACATTGGTGACGGCAAAGAGACGGCTCATCGACGAGTCCGGTTACAGGAAACCGACACCGACCTGGAACAACTTTTCCACCTGGTGAATCAGTTTCTTGTTGATCACGAATACGATGACATGATCTTCCGCTTCAATTACCGTGTCATGATGCGCGATCAATACCTGCGCATCCCGACCGGATGCGGCATCTTTCGTCTTTTTTTTCTCCTCCTCACTTCCCCAATTCCGGCTTTCTGCTGCCGGCAGGCCGCGCACGATGGCGCCTATGGTTGCGCCCTTGGGCAATTTGATATCGGCCACTTTGCGTCCCACCACATTGGATGATCTGGCATCACCGTGCACGACCAGTTCCAGCGCCTCCGCCGCGCCGCGCCGCAGGCTGTGCACCGCCGCCACGTCGCCGCGCCGGACATGCGCGAGCAGCGAGCCGATGGTAACTTGCGCGGGGGAAATGGCAATATCGATGCTGCCGCTTTGCACCAGATCCACATAAGCACTGCGGTTGATGAGCGCGATTACTTTGCGCGCACCCATGCGCTTGGCCAGCAGCGCCGACATGATGTTGTTTTCGTCATCATTGGTGAGCGCGCAGAACATGTCCATCTCGGCGACATTCTCGCTTTCCAGCAAGTCCTCGTCAGTGGCATCGCCGTGCAACACCAGGGCATGATGCAGATCCGCCGCCAAGCGTTCGCTCGCGCGCTTGTCGTATTCGATGATCTTTACCTGATAATCTTTTTCCAGTGCTTTGGCCAGGCGCTTGCCGATGTTGCCGCCGCCAGCGATCATTACGCGCTCGACCGGTTTATCCATGCGCCGCATTTCGCGCATCACGCTGCGGATGTCTTTTGCTGCAGCAAGAAAAAATACTTCGTCCTCAGCCTCAATCACCGTGTTGCCTTCCGGGATCATGGGGCGATCCTTGCGGAAGATTGCCGCCACTCGCGTGTCGACATTGGGCACGTGCTGGCGCAATTCCTGCAGTTCCCGGCCAACCAGGGGGCCGCCGTGAAACGCCCGCACTGCAACCAGGCTTACCTTGCCATCGGCGAAATCAAGCACCTGCAAGGCTTCCGGAAACTCGATCAGTTTTTCGATGTACTCGGTCAGTATCTGTTCCGGGCAGATGACGAAATCCACACTGAAATTTTCCACAGAAAAGATTTCCGGGTAGGCAAGAAAATTAGCCGAGTGGATGCGCGCGATCTTGGTCGGCGTATTGAACATGGTGGCGGCGAGCTTGCATGCCACCAGGTTGGTTTCGTCACTCTGGGTCACAGCCAGTATCATGTCGGCATCCGCGGCACCGGCCCGTATCAACACAGACGGGTGCGAAGCGTTGCCCACTACCGTGCGCAGATCCAGATGGTCCTGTAACAGCAGCAGCTTGTCTGCGGCGACATCCACCATGGTAATGTCGTTGGCTTCGCTCACCAGATTTTCCGCCACCGACGTGCCCACCCGTCCCGCGCCCAGAATAATGATTTTCAATTGAGTCGTCCGCCTTGAATTGTCGCGATTCTATTCCTGTTTGCTGCGAATGCCTATGACAGCCGTTTTATCGGTGGGTGCGTATCCAGTCCCGCCACTGCAAGAACAAGCCGGGGTCGAGTGCTGCAATGACCGATCGCTGCCACAACGGTTCTGCCCAGAAATCATCCTGATCAAGACCGCACATGCGCCCGCCGGCCTCTTCCAGAATCAGGCAGCCAGCGGCGTAATCCCACAATTTTTGTCCGCCATGCAGGTAAAGGTCAAAACGGCCGGCAGCGGTGTAGCACCAGTCCAGTGCACTGGCACCATAATTGCGCTGGGAGGCACAGGGCGGTGAGGTGGAGACCGCTGCCGCCAGCTTGTAATCAAGCCGTTTCAGATCCACACCCGCCATTGTGCTGCGCAGTTCGGGGACGTGTTCCTTGATTGGCAGTTTCTCGCCATTGAGATAGGCGCCCTTGCCTTTTTCGGCATAGAACATTTCATCCGCTACCGGATCGTAAACTACGCCGAGCACACTCCTGCCGTGGCGCATCAGTGCTACCGAAACGGCAAAATAAGGCAGGCCGTTGACGAAATTGGAGGTGCCGTCTATTGGATCCATGCACCATAGCCCGGCATCACCCGCCAGCCATTGTTCAGTCTGCTGCTGTTCCGGCATCTCTTCACCCACCACTGCACCGGGATAGATTTTCCGCAACTCGCGCGTGAGCGCTTCCTGGGTGGCGAGATCGGCTTCGGTAAACAGGCTGCCGTCAGCCTTGCGCTGCCGTGCTACGCGCAGATAACGCGGCATAATTTCCTGTTGCGCCACTGCTTTGACTGCGGCGATGACCGCGTCGAGCATGTCTATTCCGCCCGCCACTTGATCGAACAGCCGATACTGGGGATCTGCTGCTCCGGTCCGCGACCGGTCTGTGCGACCTGCAGCATGGCTTCGAACAGGTCACGGCGCACATCAGCAGGTGCGGCCTCCTTGCGTGAAGCATCGAGTCGCCCACGGTACTGCAATTCGAGATTGCTGTTGAGACCGAAGAAATCCGGTGTGCATACTGCGCCATATGCCTGGGCCACCTGCTGGGTCTCATCCCACACGTAGGGAAACGGGAAAGCAAATTCTTTCGCCACCCGTGCCATATTATCGAAAGAATCCTCGGGATAATCGGCGGGGTCGTTGGACATGATGGCGATGGCGCCGATGCCGTGCTGGTGCAACTCCTTCACATCACGGACAATGCGCTCCCGTATCGCCTTCACATACGGACAATGATTGCAGATGAACATCAGCAGCAGTCCATTTTCACCTTTCGCCGCTGCCAGGTTGTGGCGCTTTCCATCCACTCCCGGCAAATCGAAATCCACTGCTTTCCAGCCGAAATCACAAACGGGCGTTTCCAAGCTTGCCATATGTTCTCTCCTGAGTTTCTGATCTGAATTCCTGATAAAACCGGCTTTTATATTATCATGGGCGCATTTGACGCCGAAACCATGACATTCCCCCGTTTCTATTGCCCCGGTGAAATCACTGCAGGCCGGATCATCGAATTGCCTGCCAGTGCGGCGCATCACGCTGCGCGGGTGTTGCGGTTGGAGCAGGGCGATCAGATCAGGCTATTTAACGGGAATGGCGGCGAGTTTTCGGCAATTATTGCACGTATCGACAAGAGCGGCGCCATGGTTGCGGTTGAAAAGCAGTTCGATATCGAGCGCGAATCGCCACTCAACATCACGCTGGTACAGGCTGTATGCGCCAGCGAGAAAATGGACTGGATCATGCAGAAAGCCGTGGAGCTAGGCGTAAGTCGCATCCAGCCCATTGCCACAAGACGCAGTGTAGTAAGACTCACCGGCGAACGCGCGGATAAACGTGCGCGGCACTGGCAGCAAATTGTGGCCTCTGCTTGCGAACAATGCGGCAGGAATCATTTGCCGCAAGTGCTGCCGCTGCTGTCATTACCTGACTGGCTGGATGAACAAATGACCGTGCGGAAGAATTCGCGCGCCAGCGCTCCCGGCAATTTATATTTTATGTTTGTACCCACGGCAGAAAAGGGCTTGCGTGATTTCCCCGAAGCCGCCACGGTTACCGCCCTGACTTTGCTGGTCGGGCCGGAAGGCGGTCTTGCGCCGGAGGAAGAGGCCGCCGCGCGGGCGACTGGTTTTGTGCCGCTACGCCTGGGTGGGCGCATACTCCGCACCGAAACCGCCGCGCTGGCCGCAGTTGCGGCGCTGCAGGCGCTGTGGGGTGATTTTTGATTCGGTTAGGAAGCCTCAGTTTTGAGTTTTAGGCTTTGACTTGTAAACTACGGCTATTGCCTGAATATTTAATTGGTATTTTCAATACATCGACTTGGAACATGAAGCTCAATACTGACTTTGTTGCCTGGTTCCGCTCGGTAGCTCCCTACGTCAATGCATTCCGCGGCAAGACTTTTGTCGTTGCTTTTGGTGGCGAGGTGGTGGCTGACGGCAAATTCGTCGAGCTGGTTCACGACCTTAACCTGCTGGCGAGCCTGGGGGTGCGGCTGGTGCTGGTGCATGGCGCGCGCCCACAAATCGAAGCGCGGCTGCAGGAACAAAAACTGCAGACTACCTATGTCAAAGGAATGCGCGTGACCGATGCTGCCACGCTGCAATGCGTGAAGGAATCGATAGGGCGAGTGCGCGTTGAAATCGAAGCACTGTTGTCGATGGGATTGCCCAATTCACCCATGGCCAACGCCGCTATTCGCGTGGCCAGCGGCAACTTCGTCACGGCCCGCCCGGTCGGCATAGTGGAAGGCGTTGACCTGATGCATACCGGCGAGGTGCGCAAGGTGGATGCTGCCGCCATCCGCTCGCGTCTGGAGCAGGGTGAAGTGGCGCTGCTGTCACCGCTGGGCTATTCCCCTACTGGTGAGATTTTCAACTTGACGCTGGAAAACGTTGCGGCTGCAGCGGCGATTGCACTCAATGCGGAGAAGCTCATTTTTCTGATGGATACTGCCGGTATCGAAGAGAAGCCCACAGGTAAATCCGGCAAACTGCTGCGTGAGTTGACCGTGGCCGAAAGCAAAGCGTTACTTGCAAGGCTGGCAGCCAAACTTTCCGCCGATGTCCGTTTGTATCTGCCTTGCGCGGTGCAAGCCTGCGAAGGTGGTGTGGCGCGCGTACATCTCATCAGCCGCCATGTGGATGGGGCAGTGTTGCAGGAACTATTTACTCACGATGGTATCGGCAGCATGATCTCGCAAGGGCCATTGCAATCCCTGCGCAATGCAGGAGTTGAGGATGTGGGCGGCATTCTGCAACTGATCGAACCGCTCGAAGCCAAGGGGGTGCTGGTACGGCGCAATCGCGAGCTGCTGGAAATGGAAATCAACCGTTTTGTCGTACTGGAGCACGACCGCATGATCGTCGCTTGTGCCGCGCTCTATCCTTTTCCCGATGAAAAGGCGAGTGAGCTTGCCTGTCTTGCGGTGCATCCTGATTACCGCAATGCGGGCTACGGCGATACCCTGCTCAAACATATCGAGGCCAGAGCTAAAACTCAGGGCAGCAAAAAACTGTTTGTGCTTACCACTGGCGCCGCACACTGGTTTGTCGAGCGCGGTTTCGAGGAAACCGGGGTGGGGAAGTTGCCCAAGGCCAAGCAGGGGCTGTACAACTATCAGCGCCGCTCCAAGGTATTCATGAAAAAAATATAGTGGGCGCAGCACGCCACCAGGTCAGGTGCTGATCAATTTGTTGAATCTGCTCCAGGGTAATATTTCGCCTCGCCAGGCAGCGAATTCAGCCAGCCACCGCATATTCCACAGAGTGCGGATTTTCCATTCACTTGCTGACCATCAAGTGATTTCCCTGCCGACGACGTTGCCGCTATCGTCGTAACCGGGGATAACGTCCGGCTTGTTTTCGTCGCTTTCCTCAATTGTCCATAACAAATATATTCTACTCCCGCCAATTAAATTGCGATTGGTATGCTTTCTTTTCAGTCCGCTTGCTGGCTATCTGCTGTGGGCGTTAGCGGCCCCAGCATTGTGAGAGGTGTTGTGATCGGTTTGCTTTGCCCGGCGCACAGATCACCAGGCCAATTCCAGGACAAATGAGCGACTTTGCTGAGGTAACAGCCATACGAACCTGCTATAAAGATGGAAGCATCACTGGCACAGTAATTGGATCGTAATAAATGGCGGGGAGCATCCCATTCCATGGGAAATGCTAAATCATCGCATCCATTCCGGGCAACCAACAAGACGAGCGAATATGCCTCCTTGTTGGCTGAGATCGAGTCTATCCGAAGGAGCCTGATCGACCTGGAAACAAGCAGTCTGACAGCAATCGCGAGGACTCTTCCCGTGCAACGCAAGAGTGCGCGCAACCTGCTGCACTACATCGCATTACGCCAGCATGATTTGCGTCCCCTGCAAACCCGTTTATCACGACTGGGATTATCCTCATTTGGCCGTTCCGAAGCCTGTGTGCTGGCAATATTACAGGCGGTTGAAACGCTAAACGATATTCTGTGCCGCATGCAAGGTCATCAGCATAAAAAGCGTTCGATGATGCGCAAACTGAAGCTGGCCAAGGCCTTTCATTGAGATGACCAATGGCATGCCTTTGGGCGTGGCGCTAACGTGTGCTGCCGGGTATCGACACCAGCATCCGGACGATTGCCATCTGATGTGAGCAGCAACAAAATTGTCACAACCGGCGAGTATCATTCTCTGTTTCTGACCAACCAAAAGGCGCGCAATGTCAATCAGCGAACACATATCCAAGCAGTTTGACGCCGAACTGGAGGCAGTACGCTCGAGCGTGCTGCAAATGGGCGGATTGGTGGAGGAGCAGATTGAGAAAGCCATCGAAGCGCTTACCGGCAGCAATATAGATCTGATCGAGCAGGTTATCGCCGATGATCACCGCGTCAATGCGATGGAAGTGTCAATAGACGAAATCTGCAGTCAGATCATTGCCCGCCGACAACCCACTGCCGGCGATTTACGCATGATCATGACGGTCATCAAAACCATTACCGATCTGGAACGCATCGGCGATGAGGCGGCAAAAATCGCACGCATGGCAAAATTGATATACGCCGCTGGCCGCATGCACATGCCACGCTTCATCGAGATCAGGCATGTCGCCAACATCGCACTGGAAATGTTGCGCAAATCGTTGGATGCTTTCGCCCGACTGGATCTGGCGGCGGCGGCCCAGGTTGTGCGGCAGGATGAACTGGTGGATGAAGAACTCCGTTCCATCATACGGCAACTGATCACTTTCATGATGGAAGACCCGCGCAAGATCTCCACTTCGCTGGAAATTCTATTTGCGGCGAAGGCCATTGAGCGCATTGGCGACCATGCCAAGAACATATCGGAATATGTGGTCTACCTGGTCAAGGGCAAGGATGTGCGGCATGTGACCGTCGAGGAGATCGAGCGCGAAGTACGGGAATAAGCAATTTAGTCTCTATTGGATTCAACCCGAAAGCCATGTCCGGATACTTCACCCTTGCCGCAATTGACCTTGGCTCCAATAGTTCTCGCCTGCAAGTGGCACGAATCGCGGGCGAACAGACTTATCCGCTGGACTGGAAAACGTAGGATGCTGATTGACGGATCGAGTCTCCTGAACACCTTGATTATCTGAATAAATTGGACATGTTATCGGTCGACCAGTCACCAATCAGTAAAGCTACCAGCTTTTGTTTTGTATTGTGTTAATAAAAGCTTAATAAAATCTTCATCAGAAGGCAATCTTTCACAGTTAGTCTGAAATCCTCTAAAAAGTATCTCTTACTGGAGGATCTTCTCATGAAGTCTACCCGCAACATTATCATGGCTGCAACCCTGAGTGCTGGCCTCATTCACGCGGCCCCTTCATCCGCTACACACTTCGAACCATGAGCGGATCTTACATGATGCTTATCTATCTCAATCTCGTCATCATTGTGTTTTTGGGATTCTATGTATCGATTGCTCAGAGGAACGGAAAGCCGGTGCGTCCCGGAAAAAAACATCCCCAGGGCAGGTTTGATCCAAACAAAATCCCTGGTCAGCCAGTGACGCAAGGCCACGCAGCCTGGGTGGACCCAATAATGGTCGATGCCACTTTTGTCGAAGTTTCCAGATTACACAGCAGCCAGGAGAGGGGTACCCAAACCAAGACAGGTGTAACGCCGACAGCCCGGCAAGAAAAATCAACGCAGTCCAAATTTCACCCGAAGGATGTGGATGCATGCTGGATCAAGAAGAGAAGAGAAAGCCATCACTACAGCGGCCCCTTCAGCCAAGACAATAATACATCGAGTTTAAGAGGGTAATATTGGAGCGGTTGTACGAACGGGCAAGCAAGTTGTGCGATTGCATCGCGAAGGGGCTAGATGATAGCATTGCAGAGTTGGCCGGACTCTTCTCCTAGTCCTAGCCGAATGCGTGTGGTTGCCCTCACTGCAGTCCTGCTCAACTTTTCCAAATGGAAGTACGGCACATGAACATCCTTCACTCTCTATGTTCACTGCGCTTGCCGCTGTGCCTCTTGGCCTTGTTCGTACTCTCCGGTTGTGTATCGCCCATGGCGCTCAACCGCGCGGTCATAGCTTATGATGAAGCCGTCACCGACGCTGGGTCTCAACAACTACTGATCAATATCGTCCGCGCTCATCACCGTCAGCCCATTCATTTCACCGGGGTTTCAAATATCGCAGCGACATTCAATTTTCAAGCGAATGCAGGGGCCATGCCTGCGCTAGGGGGACTCGCCGGGGCAACAATGATGCCAGTATTCGGCGGGAGCGTTTCGGAAAACCCCACCATCAGCATCGTCCCGATCGAAGGGGAAGAATTCACCAAGCGGCTCCTCACGCCGTTTCCGCAAAGCAAGCTTACCCTGTTGCTCCGTCAACGCTTTGATGTCGATCTTTTGTTACGGATGATGGCGCAGGAAGTACGCTTGCAGCACTCTGAACAGCAAGGCGCTTATCGCAACAGCCCATTGGATCGACCCGGTTACACGATGTTTCGTCGCGTGGTGTTGCACCTTTCGGCCATTCAAGATCAAAATCAGCTTTACGCCGAACCGCTTCCCCTCGTAAGCACTTGGACCATTCCTGCCAGCTCGATTGCAACAGAGGGCTTTCAGGCCCTGCAGAAAGAGTTTGCTGTGCTTTATAACCAGCAAGACAATACCTATACGCTCCGTAAACATGTGCCCGGACCGATCCTCATCACCAACTATGATCCCAATACGCTATCCGCCGAAGAGCGAGCGCAGTTGAACGACCTGGTGGCAGATTTGAATGCCAGCGATGTTGCCTTCGATATCCGCCCCGACAGTTACGGAGGGGAATGGCCCATGAGAGGGGTTTTCCGGCTCAGGAGCTTCCACTCGATTCTCGGTTTCCTCGGAAAAGCTCTTGGAGAAGAACCGGGGTTTCATGTCGAAAAAGACCCGCGCACCCCACCCATCCTCGGAAACGAAAACCCTGACCTTACGATGGAACTGGTCGTGTCGGAATCGCCCCTCCCGAAAGCTGATCTCTCAATTCGCCGGAATGACCGGTACTATGCAGTAAACACCACAGGGCCGCTCGCCCGCTGGAACCGGGATGCTTTCCAGTTATTGCACCTCTTGTTTCAAATGACCATCACCGAAATGCCGCGTACTGGCGTACCAAGCATCACCATCGCCAAGTAATCTACTAAGGAACCGCTGAACAAATCCCGCGTGGGATTTGTTCAGCGGTTCCTTGATTTGGGGCGAAGCATGACGACTAACGGTGGAACCACCATTAAAACAAAAATTACAACGGAACCAGTGCCGATACCACTGGCGGCGGATAATGCACCCGGGCCAGGGATTAAAGCAGTAGCCCCCACAGTAGCGGGCGTCAAAATAGTCAACAAATAACCGGCACCAACACCCCAGTTACTGCATTTGCATGCCTCTTCCATTCTGCACCAGGCTGTCATAATTTATTCATCTTGCTTCTCTATACTTCATGCTGTCGACCTGATTTCAGACTAGGAGATACTTGATGGCGGCAGGTGCAAAGAAAGTTTCAGCGGATGGACTGGCGGAATGCTGCGCCCTAACAATGCCTGAGCCCAATCGCAGCGAATTACTTCCGCTACTCGTTGAAATTATCGAGAAGCGTCGGCTGACCGCTAATTTCCAGCCAATCATTGCGATGGCCGCGGGCGAGATCGTCGGTTACGAAGGGTTGATACGCGGACCGTCCGACAGCCCGCTACATTCACCGTTCTGCCTGTTTAAAGCCGCTGGGCAATTTGGGTTGATGCCGAAAGTGGAGCGACTGTGCCGCCAAGCCACGCTGGATGCTTTCGTCCAGCTAAAGCTCGTCGGCAAGCTGTTCCTGAACGTAAGCCCAGAGTGTCTGCTCGACCCAGACTTCAGGAGCGGAGAGATTCTGAATTACATGCGCTCGATTGGCTTGGATCCGCGCCGGGTTGTAATCGAATTGACTGAAAATCAGCCCACCTACGACTACCTCAAGCTGCTCGAAGCCGCGCGGTATTATCGCTCGATGGGACTGGAAATCGCCATTGACGATTTGGGTGAGGGATTCTCCAGTCTGCGCCTGTGGTCCGAACTGAGGCCAGAATACGTTAAAATTGATCAGCACTTCATCCAGAACATCAACCAGGATCCTGTCAAATTACAGTTTGTGCGATCCATCCAGCAAATCGCGGAAAATTCGAGCACCCAGATAATTGCGGAAGGCATCGAAACTCATGCCGAGTTTATGATAATTAAGGATCTTAGTATCATTTTCGGGCAAGGTTATTACATTGCCCGCCCCAATGCCATTCCCACTACCGTCGTCTCGACAGACGCCACTAGCAGCCTGCGTCAAAATGGCATTTCGGTTTATCCCCGAAACAGTATGGCCGTCAAGAAAACTTTATCTGCCATGAAGCTGCTGATTTCGGTGATCCCCGTCACACCGAAAATGGATAACGATGCGGTCTATCGCCGCTTCAGCGAGGAGCCGACCCTGGAGTCCCTGCCGGTAGTCAAGCAGGGTGTACCGCTCGGGCTAATCAACCGCAATACGTTGATTGACGGTTTTGCACGGCCTTACCGGCGGGAACTGTATGGCAAGAAATCCTGCACTCAATTCATGGATTCATCGCCTTTAGTGGTGGATAAGCACATCAGTCTGCAGGATTTGAGTAATGCAGTGGTTGCCGCTGGGCAACGTCATTTGTCGAACGGCTTCATCATCACTGACCAGGATGAATACCTCGGCATCGGCACGGGTCACGACCTGATGCGCGAAATTACCCAGATGCAGATCAGTGCAGCGCGCTATGCCAACCCGCTCACCCTGTTGCCGGGTAATGTGCCGATTGACGAGCACATTGACCGCTTGCTGGAAAATCAGGTTGGGTTTTGCGTTTGCTATTTCGACCTGGATGCATTCAAACCATACAATGATATTTACGGCTACCGCAAAGGCGATGAAGTCATTCAGGCTACCGGCAATATTTTGTTACATGCGTGCGACGTGGAGCAGGATTTTGTCGGGCATATCGGTGGAGATGATTTCATCATTTTGTTCCAAAGTCATGACTGGGAGCTTCGTTGCCGTGATGTGCTGACGAACTTTGCGCGCGAGATCGTACCGTTTTTCAAGCCGGAACATTACGCCCAAGGCGGATATTTTTCGATGGACCGCAAGGGGCAGAACGTGTTTCATTCCCTTGTTACACTTTCCATCGGCGCAGTCCTGGTGAGTCCAGGAAGATTTAGCTCGCACCATGAAATTTCGACTGCTACAGTAACTGCCAAGCATCAAGCAAAACAAATGGTTGGAAACAGTCTGTTCGTCGAACGGCGAGAGCACTAATCACAGAAGGATCTGGTGAGTGCAATCAGTGAGTGCACCAGTATCTGATTTTATGCTGATGATGGCGCGGACTGGTCGACCAGGGTCGTCTTTGCGGCAATTATCTGTTCAATCCAACGTCTACATATTGTATGCAGAGTTCTGTAATGCGCGAGTATTCAAGCCGACAGTTTACTTGACTGGTGAGAATGGCCATAATGGAGTCGTAGCTTTCCCTGTTACTCCGGTTGGAGAAGATTAAATGGCAAGAATCGTCAAATGCGTCAAGCTCGGACACGAAGCGGAAGGGCTGGATTTTCCACCCTATCCGGGCGAACTGGGCAAGCGCATTTTTGAAAACGTATCGAAAGAGGCCTGGGCCGGGTGGCTCACACACCAGACCATGCTGGTCAATGAATATCGCCTGAATCTGTCTGATATCAAGGCACGCAAATATCTGGCGGAGCAACTGGAGGCAAATTTTTTTGACAGCGGAGCGGAGAAGCCTATGGGCTATGTGCCGCCAACGCAGTAAAGCAAAGCCAAAAAATAAGGCGTCTTCCGCTGCAGTCTGCGGGAAGCGCGATACTTGCGAGCAACCCAAGGTGTGTAACCTAGCCTGCCTTTCATGATCAAACTTCCCACTTCCAGTCTATTTCTCAACCGCGAACTCGGCCAGATCGAGTTCAACCGGCGGGTGCTTGCCCAAGCCGAGAACAGGGACAATCCGCTGCTGGAACGGCTGCGGTTCTTGTGCATAGTCAGCAGTAATCTTGATGAGTTTTTCGAGATTCGTGTTGCCGGACTGAAGGAGCAGATCAAGCTGGGCGCACCCGGCTTTGCACCTGACGGCATGGTGCCACGCCAAGTGTTCAAGCTGGTCTCCGAGCAGACTCACCTGCTGGTGGCACGCCAGTATCAGTTGCTGAATGAGGACATTCTGCCAGGGTTGGCAAGCGAAGGCATCAACTTCCTGCGTCGCGCTGCCTGGAATGACATCCAGCGTGAATGGATCAAGGTTTTTTTCTTTCGCGAATTGATGCCGGTACTGACTCCCATCGGCCTTGATCCATCACACCCTTTCCCGCGCGTGCTCAATAAGAGTTTGAATTTTGCGGTAGAATTGGAAGGCAAGGATGCTTTCGGGCGTAGTTCCGGTGCAGCTATTGTGCAGGCGCCACGGGTGTTGCCACGCGTGATTCTGCTGCCGAGGGAAATCAGCACCAGCGAGTACAACTTCATATTCTTGTCGTCGATCCTGCATGCCCATGTTGGTGAACTATTCTCTGGCATGAATGTGCTGGGTTGCTATCAATTCCGTGCCACCCGCAATAGCGATCTGTTCGTCGACGAGGAGGAAGTCAAGAACCTGCGCATTGCGCTGCAGGGTGAATTGCCGCAGCGGCATTTTGGCAATGCCGTGCGACTGGAAGTGGCGGACAATTGCTCGCCGCGCATGGCGGATTTTTTACTGGAGCAGTTTGACCTGGTTCGTGAAGATTTCTATCAGGTGGAGGGGCCGGTAAATTTGGTGCGGTTGATGCAGGTTCCGGATCGTATTGAACGTCCTGATCTGAAATATCCACCCTTCATTCCCGGCCTGCCGGCAACGCTACAGAAAAAGAAGGCCACGGATATTTTTCAGATGATACGCAAGAACGATATCCTGTTGCACCACCCGTATCAATCGTTCCAGCCGGTGATCCACTTCATCCAGCAGGCGGCGGCGGATCCCGGCGTGGTGGCCATCAAGCAGACGGTTTATCGTACCGGCACTGATTCGGTGGTAATGGAAGCGCTCATCGCTGCGGCAAGCAGAGGCAAGGAGGTGACGGTAGTGGTGGAACTGCTGGCACGTTTTGACGAAGAAGCCAATATCAACTGGGCCAGCCGTCTGGAAGAAGTCGGCGCGCATGTGGTGTATGGCATAGTGGGTCACAAAACCCATACCAAGATGGCGATGATAGTGCGGCGTGAAGGAGATAAGCTACGCCGCTATGTGCACTTGGGCACCGGCAACTACCATCCCAGCACGGCCCGGCTCTATACTGATTTTGGCCTGTTCACCTGCAACGAAGAGATCTGTGCCGATGTGAATGAAGTATTTATCCAACTGACCGGTCTTGGCAAGGCCGGGAAACTGAAACATCTCTGGCAATCACCATTCAGCTTCCACAGCCAGGTACTTAAGGCCATCAACAACGAGATGCAGATTGCCGAAGCCGGAAAACCGGCGCGTATCATCGCCAAAATGAACGCGTTGCTGGAGCCGCAAATCATCCGGGCACTCTACGCCGCTTCTGCTGCCGGGGTGAAAATCGATCTGATTGTGCGTGGTGTGTGCGCCTTGCGTCCCGGCATCACGGGACTGTCGGAAAATATCCGGGTGCGGTCGGTGATCGGACGTTTCCTCGAGCACAGCCGCATTTTCTATTTCCGTAATGATGGTGCCCACGATATCTATCTTTCCAGTGCCGACTGGATGGATCGCAATTTTTTCCGGCGCATCGAAATATGCTTTCCGGTTCTGGATGCGCGGCTGAAAAAACGCGTACTCGCCGAAGGTCTGAATCCCTATCTCAAGGATAACAGTCAATCGTGGGAAATGGATGCGGACGGTCATTACCACCTCAGAGCAGCCCGCAGCAGCAAGAAACTCTGCGCCCAGGAAGCGCTGCTCATGGAGCTGGCAGCGGCAAAGCAGGACTGAGGTTGAGCATGGGGTAACGCGGATAATACTAAGGAACTTTTGCAGCCATGCCTACCGAAACTGAACTCAAGTTGCGTCTGCCGGCTGATTGTGTCGCACGGCTGCAGCGTAGTCCGCTGCTGAAGTCATCGAGTATTTCCAGACCGGTCACGCAGAAACTCTACAGCGTCTATTACGACACTCCCGCTTTTGATCTCAAGCGGCATGGCGTTGCACTACGCTTGCGCCGCAGCGGCAAACGCTGGGTGCAGACCATAAAGGGTGGCGGCAGCGTTGCAGCAGGGTTGCATCAGCGCGATGAATGGGAAGCCCCGGTGCTGAGAGCGCACCTTGATTTCACCAAAATCACCGATCCCGCTCTCATCAAGTTGTTTGCTGCCACCGATCTGCGCGCGCGATTGCAACCGGTGTTTACCACCGAGTTCACCCGCAGCATCCGCATGCTGCGGCTTGCCGACGGCGGTGAAGCGGAATTCTGTCTCGACCGGGGACAAGTCATTGCCGGTGATGCCAGTGCCCCAATTTGCGAAATCGAACTGGAATTGAAATCCGGCAACCCCGGACAACTGTTTCAGTTCGCGCTGGAGTTGCTGCACAGCATTCCCTTCAGGCTGGAGAATGCGAGCAAAGCGGAGCGCGGCTACCTGCTTTATCCCGACGGCAAGTCACCGCCGCTTAAAGCTGCACCAATCGAACTTGATGCTGAAATGAGTGTGAGCGCGGCCTTCGCAGCCATCAGCTGGAATTGCCTCAATCATTTGCATAGCAACGAAACCGGTATGCTGGCAGGCCATGACATCGAATACCTGCACCAGATGCGCGTCGCCTTGCGGCGGCAGCGCTCGGCCCTGAGCATTTTTTCCAGAATATTTTCCAAGGATGCATTTGCTCCGGTTGCACAGGAACTGAAATGGCTTACCAGCCAATTCGGCCCAGCCCGCGATTGGGATGTATTTATGACGGAAACATTAGCCCCGGTTTGCGCCAGCTTTCCCGATCATCCAGGGATGATGGCGCTACAGGATAAGTGCAAGCAATCGTGCCACCAGCACAATGAAGCCGCGCGCCGCGCCGCCGAATCTGCCCATTATGCGGAATCGATGTTGCAGCTGGGCGCCTGGTTAAGCGCAGAAGCCTGGCTCGGCCAGCCTGACGCGGCATCAGTTAAACCGGCTGGAATCGGAGCCAAAGCGCCGGTGAAGAAATTCGCCACTGCCCTGCTGGCGCATCGTCACCGGCAATTGAAGAAATATGGCAAGGAACTGACGAATTCCAGTGTGGCAGAATTGCATGCTCTGCGTATTGTCGTCAAGAAACAGCGCTATACCGCTGAATTTTTCGCCGGGTTTTATTCGCCCAGGGAAACGAAGCGCTACCTTCGCGCCTTGTCCGTGCTGCAAGATATTCTGGGGGCAATGAACGATACCGCCAATGCCAAACAACTGCTAAGTGAAGTGGCCATCGCCGGGGATGAAGATGGTCAGCGGGAAGCGGTCGGCATAGTCTTGGGTTGGAGCACAAGCCGGGCTGCACTGACGAAGCTGGAACTGGAGCAGGCTTGGGCACGTTTCAATAAAACCAGGCCGTTCTGGTAGCGGCGCTGAACGGTCTCACAGCTATTCGCATTTGCGGAAAACAGAAAGGCAGCCACCAGGGCTGCCTTTCTGTTTACTCTGACTCGTTGTGGGTTTACTTGATGACGGCTCTCAATTCGCCCTTGGCGTATCTGGTCGCCATGTTATCCAGCATGATCGGCTTGATCTTGCCAGCCTGACCGGCACAGCCGAATGCCTCGAAACGCGCTTTGCAGATGTCCCTGGCGGCGGCGGTTGCATCCTTGAGAAATTTGCGCGGATCGAACTCGCTCTTATTCTTGGCCAAGTGGCGGCGGACTGCACCGGTCATGGCGAGACGGATGTCGGTATCGATATTGATCTTGCGCACGCCATGCTTGATGCCTTCCTGGATTTCTTCCACCGGCACACCATAGGTCTCTTTCATTTCACCGCCAAATTCGCGGATGATGTCGAGCCATTCCTGCGGCACGGAACTGGAACCATGCATCACCAGATGGGTATTGGGGATGCGCTGGTGTATCTGCTTGATGCGCTCGATGGCGAGTATGTCGCCGGTGGGCTTGCGCGTGAATTTATAAGCGCCGTGCGAGGTGCCGATGGCAATGGCCAGCGCATCCACGCCGGTTTGCTTGACGAAGTCGGCGGCCTGCTCCGGGTCGGTCAGCAATTGGTCATGGGACAGCTTGCCTTCGGCACCGTGGCCGTCTTCTGCTTCACCCATACCAGATTCGAGTGAGCCCAGGCAGCCCAGTTCACCCTCGACAGAAACGCCGACGGCATGCGACATCTCCACCACCTTGGCAGTGACTTCGACGTTGTATTCGTAGGATGATGGCGTCTTGGCATCAGCTTCCAGCGAACCGTCCATCATGACACTGGAAAATCCGCTGCGGATGGCGTTGATGCATACCGGTGGGGATGCGCCATGGTCCTGGTGCATGACGATGGGGATATGCGGGTAAGCTTCCACCGCCGCCGCGATCAGGTGGCGCAGGAAGGCTTCGCCGGCGTATTTGCGCGCGCCGGCGGAACCCTGCATGATCACCGGGCTGTTGCACTCATCTGCTGCCTGCATGATGGCCTGAATCTGCTCCAGGTTGTTCACATTGAAAGCGGGCAGGCCATAGCCATTTTCCGCTGCATGATCCAATAGTTGCCGCAATGATACGAGTGCCATTTGAGCCTCCTCCAAGTAAGAATATACGTATGCCGAACTGAATATTGAATTGTTGCTGGTACACGGGACGGTGCTGCTGCTTGTTACTCCCGGCCCATGTCTTATTTATGCCTTCCTGTGTTCCCCCACTTTGACGATCTTCATCGTGTTGGTGCCGCCTGCCTTGCCGACCGGCTCACCGATGGTCATGATGATCAGGTCGCCGTTACGCACTGCACCGCGTTTGAGCAGTTCGTTCTCCGCCAGATCCAGAATGGTCTCGGGATCATTCGAGCCGCCACCGAATTTTATCGGGTAGACGCCGCGAAACAGAGTCATTTTGCGGCGGGTATCTTCCTGTGGACTCAGAGCAAAGATGGGCACATTGGAGTTTCTGCGCGACATCAGCAACACCGTCCGGCCACTTTGTGTAAGTGCGGCAATGGCGCGGATCTTCAGGCTGCTGGCGGTGAACATGGTGGCGCGGGCGATCGCTTCCTCGATGGTATCCGGAAGGCCGGACTGTATGCGTCGTTGCTCCTGACTTGCCAGAAATTCTTTTTCCGCTTCCAGGCATACCCTGGCCATGGCCTCGACCGCTTCAATCGGGTACTCCCCCGCAGCGGATTCCGCCGACAGCATTACCGCATCGGTGCCATCCAGCACTGCATTGGCTACGTCGGATACTTCTGCCCGGGTCGGAATCGGACTGGTGATCATTGATTCCATCATCTGCGTAGCGGTTACCACCAGTTTGTTGCTGAGGCGAGCCGCACGTATCATGCGTTTCTGCAATGCCGGCACTACCGCGTCGCCCACTTCCACCGCCAGATCGCCGCGTGCCACCATGATGGCGTCGGAGGCTTGCAGAATATCGTCCAGCGCCATGATCGCTTCCGAGCGCTCAATTTTTGCCATCATCAGACTTTTGCCGCCAGCTTCGCGCATCAAATCACGCGCCCAGCGCATGTCTTCACCGGTGCGCGGGAAAGACACTGCCAGATAATCCGCTTTGAGCGCTGCGGCAGTCTTGATGTCTTCCATATCCTTGCTGGTCAAGGCCGGCGCACTGAGTCCGCCGCCTTTGCGGTTGATGCCTTTATTGTTGGACAGCACTCCGCCTTGTTCCACCACGCAATGCACCTGGTGTCCCTTGACTTGGGAAACGCCCAGCACGATGCGGCCATCATCCAGCATCAGGGTTACGCCGGTTCCTACATCATTCGGCAGTTCTTTGTAATCCAGCCCGACTTTTTCCTGATCACCCAGTTCGCACTCGGCATCAAGCACGAATTTGTCACCGGCTTTCAGCGTGATTTTCCCATGCTCGAATTTTCCGATACGAATTTTCGGTCCCTGCAGATCTGCCAGTACGCCTACAGTCTGACCGGCGGCACGGGCCAGCGAACGAGCCAGCTCGGCATGTTCGATGTGTTCCTCTCTGGTGCCATGGGAAAAATTAATGCGGACTACGTCAACCCCGGCATTGATCATGCGCTCCAGAACCTTGGGGTCGCTGGATGCGGGACCGAGAGTGGCGACGATTTTTGTTCTTCGGATCATTTTATGAATGGGGCCAAGGTGTGCCGCAGGCGTCAGCGTGCGCGCTGTTCCAGTATTTCCACGGCAGGCAGTTTTTTTCCTTCGAGAAATTCCAGGAATGCGCCGCCAGCAGTCGAGATATAGGATATTTTGTCATAGATGCCATATTTCTGGATCGCGGCGATGGTGTCGCCACCCCCCGCCAGGGTAAAGGCTTTGGTGTTGGCAATCGCCATGGCGATGGTTTTGGTGCCGGCGCCGAACTGGTCGAACTCGAACACGCCGACGGGGCCATTCCATACCACCGTGCCGGCCTGCATGATGATATCGGCCAGTTCCTGCGCGCTCTTGGGTCCGATATCGAAAATCATCTCGTCATCGGCGACCGCATCGGCATTTTTCAATACCGCCGGTTCATTCGCATCGAATTTTTTACCCACCACGACATCTACTGCGATCGGAATGGAGGCATTACGTTTTGCCATTTTATCCATCAGCATGCGCGCGGTAGGAATCAGATCATCCTCGCACAGGGATTTACCGATGTTTTTGCCAGTGGCCTTAAGGAAAGTATTGGCGATACCGCCACCGACCACCATTTGGTCAACTTTCTCGGACAGGGACTCAAGCACGGTCAGCTTGGTCGAGACTTTGGAACCACCAACGATGGCGACCATCGGCCGTGCCGGACTCAGCAGCGCTTTGGTCAGTGCGTCCAGCTCTTGCGTCAGCAGGATGCCAGCGCAGGCAACAGGGGCGTATTTGGCGATACCGTGGGTTGAGGCTTCGGCACGGTGTGCGGTGCCGAAGGCATCCATCACGAACACATCGCACAGCCGCGCGTATTTTTGCGCGGTTTCATCGACATTTTTCTTTTCGCCTTTGTTGATGCGGCAATTCTCCAGCACGACCAGCTCTCCTTCCGCCACCTCGAATCCACCCTCAACCCAGTCCCTGATCAAGCGCACGGGTTTGCCCAGGCGCGCGGCAATATTGTCAGCGACTGGTTTAAGCGAGTTTTCTTCGGACCACACGCCTTCTTCCGGGCGACCCAGATGCGAAGTCACCATCACTTTGGCGCCCTGTTGCAGACAGTGGTTGATAGTTGCCATGGAAGCGGTAATGCGCGCGTCGGAGGTGACCTTGCCGTCTGTGACGGGTACGTTGAGGTCGGCACGAATGAACACACGTCTACCCTTGAGATCGAGGTCAACGAGTTTGATGACGGACATAAGAAGCTCCAAATTTATAATGGGTAAGGGATGGCATACGTGCCATCCCTTAGATTGCGACGCATTTGCGACGTGAGAAGCATCAGGGGCATTCAGCGTATTTTCTTACGCTTCATTGCAAACTACCTAGCGACTACGCGCACCATTTCCAGGACTTTGCTGGAATAGCCCCACTCATTGTCATACCAGGAGACAACTTTGACGAAACTGCTGTCCAGTGCCATGCCGGCTTCCGCATCAAAAATAGAAGTACAGCTGTCACCGCGGAAATCAGTGGAGACAACTTTTTCATCGGTATAGCCGAGCACACCTTTCATCGATCCTTCGGACGCAGTTTTCATGGCGGCACAGATTTCAGCGTAGGAAGCTTCCTTGTTCAGTTCCACGGTAAGATCAACCACGGACACGTCCGAAGTGGGCACGCGGAAAGCCATGCCGGTGAGTTTCTTGTTCAATTCCGGAATGACTACGCCGACCGCTTTGGCTGCGCCGGTCGAAGACGGGATGATGTTTTCAAGAATGCCACGACCGCCGCGCCAGTCCTTGTTGGAAGGGCCATCGACGGTTTTCTGGGTGGCGGTGGCGGCATGCACGGTAGTCATCAAGCCACGCCTGATACCGAAAGTGTCGTTCAACACTTTGGCGATGGGGGCGAGGCAGTTGGTGGTACACGACGCATTGGAAACAATGGCCTGGCCGGCGTAGGTCTTGTCATTCACGCCATACACGAACATGGGCGTGTCGTCTTTGGACGGTGCCGACATGATGACTTTCTTGGCGCCAGCAGCGATGTGTTTTTCGCAGGTCTCTTTGGTGAGGAACAGGCCGGTGGATTCGACCACCACATCGGCACCCACTTCATTCCATTTCAGTTCGGCGGGATCCTTGACAGCGGTCAGACGAATTCTCTTGCCGCGGACTATCAGGGTATTGCCTTCAATGGAGACGCTGCCATTGAAGCGGCCATGTACGGAATCGTGTTGCAGCATGTAAGCCAGGTAATCGGGTTCGAGCAGGTCGTTGATGGCAACGACTTCGATGTCCGGGAAGTCTTGTACCGCAGCGCGGAATACCATGCGGCCAATGCGGCCAAATCCATTGATGCCAACTTTGATGGTCATGTTGTGAGCTCCTTGAATGGAAAAAATGAACTGCAGCGGCGCGTTAATTTGCGCAGCGCTGCTCTGCCAATTAGTTAGATAACGCTCTTTACCGTCTTCACCACATTCTCAACAGTGAAGCCGAAATGTTTGAACAGTTCGCTGGCGGGTGCGGACTCGCCAAAGGTTTCCATGCCCACTACCGCGCCTTCAAGCCCCACGTACTTGCGCCAGAAATCAGCGGTTCCCGCTTCTACAGCAACGCGCCGTACGCCACGGAGCAGCACGCTGTCCTTGTAGGCCTGGTCCTGACGATCAAACAGATTGGTGCAAGGCATTGAGACCACGCGCACATGGATGCCCGTTGCGGCCAGTTCTTTTTGCGCACTCATCGCCAAGCCGATTTCTGAACCGGTAGCGATGATGATTGCCTGCGGTTTGTCGCCCGCCGCTTCCGACAGGATATAGCCGCCCTTGTCGATCAACTTGATGGTAGCGGCATCGCGTTTCTGGAACGGCAGATTCTGGCGGCTGAAGATCAGGGTGGAAGGGCCGTTCATGCGTTCAATTGCCCGTGCCCAGGCCACTGCGGATTCGACCGTGTCGCAGGGACGCCATACGTCCATGTTGGGGATATAGCGCAGTGTCGCAGTCTGCTCCACCGGTTGGTGCGTGGGGCCGTCTTCACCCAGGCCGATCGAATCATGCGTGAACACGAACAGATTGCGGATTTTCATCAGCGCTGCCATGCGCAGGGCATTGCGCGCGTATTCCGAGAACATCAGGAAAGTGGCGCCGTAGGGAATGATGCCGCCATGCAACGACAATCCATTCATCATGGCGCTCATGCCAAATTCACGCACACCGTAATACACATAATTGCCACCGTTTTCACGGCTGATGCCTTTCGAACCCGACCACAAGGTAAGGTTGGATCCGGCCAGATCGGCCGACCCCCCAATCAGTTCTGGCAATACTGGCGCTAACCCCTCGATCGCATTTTGTGAAGCTTTGCGAGTGGCAATGGTTTCTTCCTTGGCATTGACGCGTTTGATGAAACCTTCGGCGTGCTCCCGCCAGTTGGCCGGCAGTTCGCCTGCCATGCGGCGCGTGAATTCGGCTGCCTCAACGGGGTATTTGTTGGTGTATTCGGCAAACTTCTGGTTCCATTCTGCTTCCAGTTTCTTGCCCTTGGCGCGTCCATCCCACATGTCATAGACTTCCTGGGGGATTTCAAACGGCAGATGGTTCCAGCCAATGTGGGGACGGGCGGCGGCGATTTCCGCATCACCCAGCGCCGCGCCGTGCACTTCGTGGGTGTTGGCTTTATTGGGAGAACCCAGGCCGATGACAGTTTTGCAGCAAATCATCGAAGGTTTGTTGCTGGCCCGCTTGGCTGCTTCAATCGCCGCCTCAATGGCGACCGGGTCGTGACCGTTGACATTGGGCACCACATGCCAGCCGTAAGCTTCAAAGCGCTTGGGCGTGTCATCGGTGAACCAGCCTTCTACATGGCCGTCTATGGAAATGCCATTGTCGTCGTAAAAACAGATCAGCTTGCCCAGTCCCAGGGTGCCCGCCAGCGAGCAGGCTTCGTGGGAAATTCCTTCCATCAGGCAGCCGTCGCCAAGGAACACGTAGCTATAGTGGTTGACGATGTCGAAACCGGGGCGATTGAACTCGGCGGCCAGAATTTTTTCTGCCAGCGCCATACCTACCGCGTTGGTGATGCCTTGTCCCAAGGGGCCGGTGGTGGTTTCCACGCCAGGGGTGTAGCCATATTCCGGATGGCCGGGAGTTTTGGAATGAAACTGGCGGAAACGCTTGATCTCCTCCATCGGCAGATCGTAGCCGGTAAGGTGCAGCAGCGCATAAATCAACATCGAGCCATGCCCGTTGGATAGCACGAAGCGGTCGCGATCGGCCCACTTTGGATTGGCAGGATTGTGGCGCAGATGATGAATCCACAACACCTCGGCGATTTCCGCCATGCCCATGGGCATGCCAGGATGGCCGGAATTGGCTTTTTGCACAGCGTCCATTGCTAACGCGCGGATGGCGCTGGTCAGATTCTTGAATACCGGCGCATTAAAATCATTGAATGTTCCCATGGACGCGGACTCCCTCGCTCAACTAGACATAAAAAAATAAAAAGACAGCATGCATCCGACCCAAACAGCGATGCGCGCCAGTAAAAGTAATATTATCGCTTAAGATGCGGTGCCAGACA
This sequence comes from Nitrosovibrio sp. Nv4, assembly GCA_945860135.1. Lineage (GTDB taxonomy): Bacteria > Pseudomonadota > Gammaproteobacteria > Burkholderiales > Nitrosomonadaceae > VFJL01. The sequence continues at coordinate 149,016 of CAMAPK010000001.1, read as the reverse complement.
ACTGCGAAAGACTCTTGGGTGTGTCTTTTTGCTGTCAGTGATTGCGTAGTTTGATGCCTAACAGCTTGAGTTTGCGGTAAAGATGTGTGCGTTCCAGCCCCGATCGTTCCGCTACTCGGGTCATGTTGCCGTTTTCCTGCTCGATGAGCCGGTCAAAATATGTTTTCTCAAACAAGTCACGCGCTTCGCGCAGGGGGATGTTAAGCGGCACACTGGAAACGGCCTGTGCTGACATCGGAGAAGCCAGCGCCTGCAGCACATCGTCAACTGAAATTTCATCACCCGTGCAGGTCAGCGCCAAAGAGCGCACCACGCCAGTCAGTTGTGCGAGATTGCCGGGCCAGTCATAGTTGCGTAACGCATTGAGTGCGGCGGTGCTGAATTGCCGCAACGATACTTCGCCTGACTCAATGCTGCGCGAAAGTATCTGGCTGGCAAGCTCGGGAATATCTTCCCGATGCGCCTTCAGCGCGGGGATATTAACGCAGAGGCTGCTCAGAATCTCATATAACCTGGGGTCATAGGCGCCCTGTGCCGTCAGGTCCACCAGTGGCGTGGAGGTGACGCACACAAGCCGCACATTGTATTTTTCCAGTTTACCCAACAGCAGCAGCAGGCCTTTCTGCTCCAGCCGGTTGAGTTTGCCGATCTCTTTGAGAAACAACAATCCGCCGCGCGCCTGCTCCAGCAAGGCAAACGGGGTATCCGCAAGAGACGTGAGTGTCTCCGGCTCCACCCAGGGCGTATTGGGGCGGTGCAGGAAGCGCGCGCACAACTCCATCCCGGTTCCCGGTTCACCAGTGAGCAGCAGTGGCGTTTTCAGGTTGGCGATCTGTTCCAGGCGCTTTTTCAGATTGGCGATCATCGGCCCTTTGCCCAGGCCGGTGAGTGAAAGAGTGGAAGGCGGTTTGACCTGGCCACCGCGTAACGCGCGTCCTACCGTACTCAACAGTTTTTGCAACGGTATCGGTTTTTCCAGATAACCGAACGCACCAATACGCGTTGCTTCCACTGCGGTGTCGATGGTGCCGTGTCCCGACATCATCACCACCGGCATGGTGAGCAGCCCGCTGCCCGCCCACTCTTTCAGCAGGGTGATGCCATCAGTGTCAGGCATCCAGATGTCCAGCAGTACCAGATCGGGGCGCGTCTGATTACGCCAGTTGCGGGCCTGGCCGGCATTCTCTGCCAGTGCCACGCGGTAACCTTCATCACGCAGGATTTCAGACAGCAGCTCGCGTATGCCGATTTCGTCATCAACGACAAGTATTGTATTGTTGGTCATATTTTCAGAATAGAGCATCTGGTCATGCTGGGCATAACCTGGATGTTTATTTGTGGTTGGCCGTAATCACACGGTTTCATGTTGAATTGTCGAACTGCTTTCCACCGATATGGGCAGGGTAATGGAGATACGGGCGCCGTGGGGCTGAATGTTTTCGATTTGTATCGTACCGCTGTGTTCCTCGATGATTTTCTTGACGATGGGCAGCCCGAGTCCCGTACCCTTGGGCTTGGTGGTAACGTAAGGCTCAAATGCGCGTGCCCTGACCTGATCTGGAAACCCCGCCCCGTTGTCGCTCACACTGAGGCGCACCATATCTTGCGCCATTTCAGTGCGCACCGTGATGGCAGGCTTCGTGGCGCCAATCAGTGTGTCCTGAGCGTTTTGCAGCAGATTGTGGATCACTTGCCGCAAGCGTGCCGAGTCGCCCCTCACCAGCGGCAGGCCGGAAGCGAGCGCCAGATCAATGTGTGGAGGCAGATTTCCCTCCGCCTCCGTATTCTCTGTCTCATATAATGCCAGCACTTCCTGCACCAGTTTGTTGATATCCAGCAGGTGCAATTCCAACTTCGGTGCACGTGCATATTCGCTGAACTCATTAACCATTCTCTTCAGCGCCTCCACCTGATTGACGATAATTTCGGTTGAGCGCTGCAATATTTCCGCATCTTGCCCGTCCAGTTTCTCCGCAAGTTTGTGCTGCATGCGTTCGGCAGATAGCTGGATGGGAGTGAGCGGATTCTTGATTTCATGCGCCAAGCGCCGCGCCACTTCACCCCACGCCGCAGTACGTTGCGCCTGCAGCAGGCTGGTGATGTCATCAAATACTACGACCCCGCCACCGCCTGACGCATGTGGCAGACGCGTTCCGTGCAGCAGCAGCACTTGGTTGCCACCATCTCCCGGGCGCTCTACCTGGCGCTGCCACTCGCCTGTTTTCCCCGAATGGAATCCCCCCAGGATCGTAGCTTCGAGAGAACGCAGTTGTGGCTCCCGTGCCGCACATTCTTCCATGGTCAATCCGTCGAGGCCGCTCAGGGAAACCTTCAGGATCTGTTCTGCGCTAAGATTTGCGGTGCGCAGGCGCAAGCTTTCATCAAATACCAGAACGCCGGATGAAAGATTGGACAGGATGCTTTCCAGGTAGGCCCGGGCGCTTTCCACCTCCTGCTGGTTACGTTGGGTCACCGTGCGCGCTTCCTCCAGTTGCTGGGTCATGAGGTTGAATGATTCGGTCAACACTCCCAACTCATCTTTGCTTTGCACCGGGTGGCGCCTGCTGAAGTCGCCCTGAGCCACGGCGCGGGTGCCTTCCGCCAGCATGCCCAGCGGTGCGCTTAGTCGTTCGCTGATGAGGAACGCTGCCGCCAGCGCAGAAAGAAGTGAAAGCAGCAGCGCAAGTGTCAGCGTTACTGCGTAGAGCTCCTTCATCCCTTGGCGCGATAATGACAGTGCCTGATAATCGCGATACACCGCCTGCACCATTTCCGCGTCCCCGGCCAGCTGTATTGGTACCGGCTGCACTAATTGCAGTATGCGGCTGCCTTCTTCCCAGCTTAGCCCATGGACCGGTGCCACCACCCGCAAGTACAGGCCCTTGCCGGGTATGGACTCAACCTCACTATAGGCCCCCTGCATTCTTATCTGCTCCATCGCCGGCGCACCCGGCATTTCCGCGAATAAGCCGCTACCATCCGCACCAGAGAAGGCGATTATCCTGCCGTCTTGATTAAACAGCGTAGCCTCCTGCATCTGTGATCGATCCAGCAGTTGGTCTAGTGTCGGCAGCGGTGCAGCAGATTGCTCGGAGAGTGCAAGTGCGGTGGCCTGAGTTTTCTCGCGCAATTCACCCAGCAGATTGTCGAGCACGGTACGCCCCAGGTTCAAACCACCTTCGAGCGCCCGATCCACTTTGACATCAAACCAGGATTCGATACTTTTCCCCAAGAACTGCACCGATACGCTATACACCAGTACACCTGGAAGAATCGCCATCAGCGAGAAGATCAATAACAGGCGCAATGCCAGTCTGGAGCCGAATACTCCGTCCTTGAGCCTGCGCCTGAGCCGCCACAGCAGATACCCCACCATTGCCATGAGAAACAGGACAAAGCCGACATTGAGCGCGATCAGGAGTTGATAGCGGCGTTCAAAGAATTCGGTGCTGGCACCTGCAGTTGCGAGCAGAAACAACATCACCGCACCCAACCCTGCGCCAATAATGATGAGGTACTTCATGGCCTGGCTCCGTGCTGAGGCTTCTGCGCTGGCAGTCGCACATTCCATTGCAATGTGTCGGAGCTCAGATTCCACTCTTTGGAGCTGAGCGCCTCTACCTGGAATGGTTTGGGCAGGCGCGACAGGTCAAGCCACACGCGCAGTTCCGCAATGTACTCCGTCTCCTGGCTCAGTTCGGAATTTGCCACTATGGGGCGATTACGCAAGCGTCCTAAAGCCTGTAGCGCCCCCTTTAGTGTGCTGAAGTTCTGTGACAATGATCCGCGGCTCAAACGGTATTGGCGGGTGAGTGCGTAATAGCTCAATGCTTCGCGCTGCTTGCTCCGGGCAACTTTTTCGTCGAGCCAGTACCAGCGTGGACTCAACAGATTGAGCTCGCTCACGAAGTACAGCACGATCCCCCGCTCGAGTGCCCGTTCCAGCATGGGGTTGAGCGCAATCTCAACATCGGCGTTGAACTGATAACCTTCATCCACGGCATCCAGCGCCACAGATTTTATGTGTATGTCTTCCGCATGGACAGGAGCAGTCAGCAATAATCCCGCGGCCAGCAGCAGCGTCGCGGCCACGCGCAACAGTCGTGTGATGGGGTCAGGTTTTATGCAACAGGGTGTAGAAGAAACCGTCATGCTGGGAATCCGGCAACAGTTGTCCATCAATCGCTTCCATCCCGGAGAAGGGCAGCGGATGGGCATCTGGATGATGGCGCAAAAATTCAGCTACCTGTAGCTTGTTTTCCTCGGCGAATACCGAGCAGGTGGCATAGAGCAATTTACCATCTCTGGCCAGGGTCTGCCACAAGGCATCAAGTATTTTCTGCTGACTTGTGGCAAATTGGGCAAGGTCGCTTTCGCGCCGCAGCCATTTGATATCGGGATGACGACGTGCTACTCCCGAAGCGGAGCAGGGCACATCGGCCAGGATGCGGTCAAATGGTTTGCCATCCCACCACTCCGCCGGCTGCGCGGCATCGCCGCAGACGAGACGATGGGCTTTGAGTTCCAGCCGTGTGAAGTTTTGCGCTACGCGGGAAAGTCGCGCAGCATCGTGGTCGAGTGCGGTTAACTCCACCTCTGCCAATTCCAGCAGATGCGCGCTCTTGCCGCCGGGAGCGGCGCAGGCGTCCAACACACGCATGCCATCGTGCACGTCCAGCAACGGCGCAGCCAGTTGCGCGCCGGCATCCTGAACCGACACCAGCCCTGCGCTGAATCCAGGCAGCTTTTCCACCGCCACTGGTTGCATCAGAATGAGGGCATCGTTCCATAGTAGTTGTGCGGGCATGCCGCATTCATTGAGTCGTTTCTGGTAGTCGGCCACTTTTATCTTGCGCCGGTTGGCCCGTAGCGTCATTGGCGGGTGCTGGTTGTCGGCTGCCAATACCGCCTGATAGTTGCGGGGATATTGTGCACGCAGTTTGTCTATCCACCACTGCGGGTGGGAATGGCGCCCGACTTCACTCTCGCTCGCCTGTGCCAGTAGAGTTGTGCGTTGCCGCATGAAATTGCGCAACACCGCGTTGACCAGTCCAGCTGTTCCTTTGCCGCGCTTGCTGTCGTTCAGGCCAGAGGATGCAGACACGGCGTGGTCCACCACTGCATGGGGTGAAGCCTTGCTATATTGCAGCTGATACAGGCCCACCAATAATAAGCAGCGCAGACTCTGCTGCTGCAGCGGTTTGTTCAACAGCAACTCGAGTAATGCATCAAGCTGACCGTAGAAGCGCAGCACGCCGTAGCTTATATCCTGGATAGCTCCGCGCTGCTGACTGGAAAGAGCGGGGTGGGCGCGCCAGGTTTCCTGCAGTACCGCAGTCAGGCTTGCGCCGGCCAGCACCTTACCTACGACCGCAGTAGCCAGGAGCTGGATTTCAATCATTCCGGCATTCAAAGCAATCGCCAGGCTGCAGCGGGTAACCTGCGAGAAATTCCCCCGCATTCATTTTTTTCCCACCCGGTTTCTGTATTATTTTCAGCAGCAGTGTGCCGTTACCGCATGCCACCGTGATACCTTCGCGTCCGGCAGCAACCACTTCTCCAGGGTTGCCGGCAGCGCTCGCCGCTACTTTCGCTTGCCATATTTTAAGAGGGATTCCGTGCATCCGGGAGTGCGCGCCGGGATGGGGATTAAACGCGCGCACGGCGCGATTGATTTGTTCCGCGTCCAGCCGCCAGTCAACTTCCGCTTCAGTTTTCTCCAACTTGGGCGCGTAGCTGGCGGCTGTTTCATCCTGAGCAGTGGCAGCGAGTCTTCCCTGTTGCAGAAGCGGCATCGTCTCCACGATGCAGCGCGCTCCGATTAAGGCAAGTTTGTCGTGCAGGGTTTGCGCAGTGTCATCCGGCGCGATGGGGATACTACTCTGCAGTAGTATGGTGCCGGTATCGAGTCCCTGGTCCATTTGCATGATGGTAATGCCGGTTTCCCGGTCGCCCGCCAGGATTGCTCGCTGAATTGGCGCAGCGCCCCGCCAGCGCGGCAACAGTGAGGCATGAATGTTGAGACAGCCAAGGCGTGGAATACTCAGGATGGCTGTGGGCAGTATCAGTCCGTAAGCTGCAACCACCATTACATCCGCACCGATGGCAGCGAGTTGAGTATCTAACCCGGATTGTTTGAGCGAGTGCGGCTGCAACAGGGCAAGCTCATATTGTTGCGCCAGTATCTTGACTGCACTTGCTGTGACTTGCATGCCTCGTCCGGCAGGGCGGTCAGGCTGGGTCAGCACCAGCGCAACTTCGTGTCCGGCCGCCAGTAGAGCTTCAAGTGCGCGCGCGGCAAACGCCGGAGTGCCGGCAAAAATAATTTTCATGTCGAGCCTGATCCAGGGGACTTGTTCAGGGACTCTGTCGGGCACCTGCGCACGAGCAGCGCCAGCATGAGCCACAAATAGACAAGGCATGCACGGAATTGATTGGCTGCGAAGTAAGTGCTGTTTGTCACATTGTCTTGCGCTGCTGTTTTTTTAATCTGGCCTGGATGCGCGATTGTTTCAGCCGCGACAGGTATTCAACGAATACCTTGCCGAGCAAATGATCCATTTCGTGCTGTATGCACACGGCCAGCAGACCATCGGCTTCGAGCGCGAACGGGTTGCCGTCACGATCCCACGCCTTGACAGAAACTCGCTCAGCGCGCCTTACTTTTTCAAATATTCCGGGTACCGACAGGCAGCCTTCTTCGTAGTCAGATTCACCGTTGCGAGCAGTGATTTCGGGATTGATCAACACGTGCAACTGGTCATGGGTATCGGATATGTCGATTACGATCACGCGCTGGTGCACGTCAACCTGAGTTGCCGCCAGGCCGATGCCGGGAGCAGCATACATGGTTTCTGCCATGCTCTGCACCAGAGTGCGGATTTCGTCAGTCACTTCCGGAACCTTGGCTGCTATCGTATGCAGTCGCTCATCCGGGTATTGCAGTATCTTCAGGAGTGCCATGGAAAGGCTTGCATATTTAACTAACTAACTGCAGAATCTAAAGCATCTTGTCAGAGCGCCGCTAAAATGCCAGATTTCGTCACGAGTACTTCGCTGCCCACAAAAAATGTTTTTACCTGTCACGCATAGGTTGCGTCGATACTCTTGAACGCACCTCAGTTTGCATGGAATATTGAATTTTTAGAGGCACCCATTTTTCGATGGTACGCTGCCCGATGAACCGGGTTTCTTTCTGCAACTGAGGCCATTCATGCGGAAATCTATTATATCCGTGATTTTGTTCGTGAGCCTGTTTTTCAGCCTGTCGGCCAGAGCTGCCGACATCGAACTGCAGAACAATATACCTGATCGCTACGTTGTTGTTCCCGGTGATACGTTATGGGGGATTGCTTCGCGTTTTTTAAAGGATCCGTGGCTCTGGGCGCAAATCTGGGGCCTGAACCGGGAGCAAGTGAAGAATCCCCACAAGATCTATCCAGGGGACGTCATCATCCTGGAAAAAACTGCTGACGGCAGCAGGTTGCGGCTCGCCAGCGAAATCGCGGTGGTAAAACTGTCACCCCAGGTGCGGATGGAAAAATCCGATGCTGCAGCCATCCCCAGCATTCCGGCTACCGCAATCGAACCATTTCTGAGCCGGCCCCTGGTAACCGAGAAAGAGGGTCTTGCCAACGCTCCGCTAGTGCTGGGAACCAGCGACAACCGCGTGATACTGAATGCGGGCGATATTGTTTATGTCAGCGGCTTGCCGAAAGACAAAGGCTCGGCGTGGCAATTATTTCGCCCCGGCAAGACTCTGACAGATCCCGATGACGGCCAGATTCTGGGTTATGAAGCCGTTTATCTGGGAGATGCAAAGGTAGAGAAATTCGCCGATATCAGTGCCATATCCATCGTCCATTCAGTTGAGGAGATACTCAAGGGTGATCGACTGGTTCCCACTCCCGCCGTAGCGTTCAATAACTACGCTCCCCACGCTCCGGATAAGGCCATCAAGGGGCGTATTATTTCCGTCTACGGCGGTGTTACCGAAATTGGCAGAAGCTCTATTGTCACGCTCAGCAAAGGTGCACGTGACGGATTGGCAGCAGGCAATGTTCTGGCTGTTTATCGTAAAAGCCAGACAGTGTCATCTGAACGAGAAGTCATGCAATTGCCCGATGAGCGCACCGGCCTGGTTTTTGTGTTCCAGGTATTTGAAAAAGTAGCCTACGCGCTGGTGATGCAAAGTACACAACCGATTCAGGTACTCGACGCAGTACAAACACCATAGCGGCACTCGCAGGAGATATGCCATGAAGCTCTCGCCGGATATTGAATCCTGGCTCAGCCTTGGTTTGATCGACGGTCTCGGCGATGAGTCGGAGCGGCGCCTGCTGGTGGCTTTTGGCAGTCCCGCCGACATTCTTTCCGCAAATGTCGCTGCGTTGCAGCGCGTGGTGAGTAAACAGGCCGCAGACAGCATTGCTCTGGGCGTGGATAAGAACAAGCTTGCCGCCGCTCTCAAATGGCTGGAACACCCGAGCAATTCGGTGATCACCCTGGCTGACCCCGATTACCCCAGTCTGCTGCTTAACATCCCTGACCCGCCACCGCTGCTCTATCTCAAGGGGCGGCGCGAACTGCTCAGCTCTCCTGCACTTGCCATTGTTGGCAGCCGCAACGCGACGCCCCAAGGTCTCTCCAATGCCGAAGCCTTCGCCGCCGCCGCAAGCAATGCCGGGCTTTGCATTATCAGCGGGATGGCACTCGGCGTGGACACCGCCGCCCATCGCGGCGGCTTGCATGGTGCCGCCGCCAGCATCGCAGTGGTGGGCACCGGCCTCGACATCGTTTATCCGGCAAGAAACCGCGAGCTTGCTCACGAACTAGCGGAAAAAGGCGCGCTCATTTCCGAGTTTCCACTGGGCACTCCCGCCATCGGCAGCAACTTCCCGCGCCGCAACCGCATTATCAGCGGCATGAGCCGCGGCTGTCTGGTGGTGGAAGCGGCACTGCAAAGCGGCTCCCTTATTACCGCCCGCCAGGCGCTGGAGCAAGGGCGGGATGTGTTTGCCATCCCTGGTTCAATCCATTCGCCGTTGTCCAGGGGTTGTCATGCGCTGATCAAGCAAGGGGCGAAACTGGTGGAAAGCGCGCAGGACATTCTGGAAGAACTGGGATATCAAGCTACATCTGCCGCCACCAATGATGCCGCTAAGATGGACGTGGAAGACTCGGTGCTGCTCAGGCATCTGGGCCACGATACCAGCGATATCGACACCTTGTGTGTCCGCAGCGGCTTGACGGCAGAAGCGGTATCCGCCATGCTGTTAGCGCTTGAGCTGGACGGCGTGGTCGCCAATCTGCCGGGCGGGCGCTACCAGCGGATCAGGTAATATTACTTTGTAGCGGGTGCTCGGTGCTTACGACTCCGTTTGCTTGTAACCCAAATAGTGTCCATCAACGTACTTATTCTTTGATTGCAGTGACTGGGGATATGCCCTTTTAAAAACGACCGTCAGCAATTTGCGGACGCTCACAGGAGTTTCATGGGTAAAACCTTAATCATCGCCGAGAAGCCTTCTGTCGCCACAGACATTGCGCGGGTGTTGGGTGGCTTTACCAAGCACACCGATTACTTCGAGAATGATCAGTATGTGTTGTCGTCAGCCATCGGTCACTTGCTTGAACTGGCGGTGCCAGAACAATACGAGGTCAAACGTGGCAAATGGAGTTTTGCCAATCTGCCGGTAATTCCTCCACACTTCGATCTTCATCCCATCGAGAAAACCGAGTCACGCCTGAAGCTCTTGACCAAGCTGATCAAGCGCAAGGATGTGGACGCGCTCATCAATGCTTGCGACGCGGGACGCGAGGGGGAATTGATTTTTCATTACATTGCGCGCCATGTTGCAACCAAAAAACCGGTCAAGCGCCTGTGGCTGCAATCAATGACGCCCGCCTCGATTCGCGAGGGGTTTGCAAAATTACTTGATGATGCTGCCGTGCAGCCATTGGCCGAGGCTGCCGTGAGCCGCTCGGAAGCAGACTGGCTGGTTGGCATCAACGGCACTCGTGCCCTGACTGCGTTCAATTCTCAAGAAGGTGGTTTCCACAAAACCACCGTGGGGCGTGTACAGACACCCACGCTGGCAATCCTGGTTGAGCGGGAAGAGACGATCAAGAAATTCATCCCGCGCGACTACTGGGAGATACATGGAACATTTTCTGCCAAGGCTGGCAGCTATAACGGGCGCTGGTTTGACGAGAAGTTTTCCAAAGAAAAAAAGGACAGCGAGCAGAAAGCCGAGCGTTTGTGGGAGCAGAAAAAAGCCGAGATTATTCGCGCCAAATGTCAAGATAAGCCTGGTATTGTCAGCGAAGAAAGCAAGCCCACTACGGAAATCTGTCCGCTGCTGTATGACCTCACCAGCTTGCAGCGCGACGCCAACAGCCGCTTCGGTTTTTCCGCCAAGACCACGCTGGGGCTGGCCCAAGCCTTATACGAAAAGCATAAGGCGTTGACTTATCCGCGCACCGATGCGCGTGCGTTGCCGGAAGACTATATTGCAACCGTTGAAGACGCCCTGAATTCACTGGAAAATACCCGCTATGGCGTGTTCGCCAAACAGATACTGAAAGCAGGCTGGGTCAAACCGAATAAGCGCATATTCAACAACGCGAAAATTTCCGACCATTTTGCCATTATCCCGACATCGATCGAGCCCAAGAACCTGAGCGATGCAGAAACCAAGCTCTACGATCTGGTTACCAAACGCTTTCTGGCAGTCTTTTATCCTCCCGCTGAATTTCTCGTCACTACTCGCATCACCCGTGTTGAAAACGAACCTTTCAAGACTGAGGGTAAGGTGATGGTCAATCCCGGCTGGCAAGCGGTTTATGGCAAGGAAGCGCAGGTCGAAGGTGCCGATGATAATTCGACTCTGATTGCAGTGGAAGCAGGCGAGCCGGTTCTCGCTCAAGAAGTCAAAGTCGTTGCCAGCCAGACCCGGCCACCGGCAAGATTCAATGAAGCCACGCTGCTGTCGGCCATGGAAAATGCGGGCAAATTGGTGGAAGACGAGGAGTTGCGCGAAGCCATGAGCGCGAAAGGGTTGGGCACACCTGCTACCCGCGCTTCGGTTATCGAAGGTCTGGTGTATGAGAACTATCTGCAGCGTGTCGGGCGTGAACTGCACCCTACCGCCAAGGCATTCTCACTGATTACGCTGTTGCGTGGGCTGAAAGTGCCTGAACTCACCTCACCTGAATTGACTGGTGATTGGGAGTTCAAGTTGCGCCAGATTGAGCAGGGAAAGCTTAAGCGCAATTCTTTCATGGAAGAGATTGCTGTCATGACCCGCCATATGGTGGAACAGGCGAAGAGCCATCGTGGTGAAACCATAAGCGGGGATTTTTCCACGCTCAAATCCCCCTGCCCCAAATGTGGTGGCGTAGTGCACGAAACCTACAAAAAATTCCAGTGCCAGAAATGTGATTTTGCGTTATGGAAAATCCTTGCCGGAAGGCAATTTGAAATAGCGGAAATGGAGGCGCTGATCACCAAACGCGAAATTGGTCCGTTACAAGGATTTCGCAGCAAAATGGGACGTTTGTTCGATGCCAACATCAAGCTCACCGATGAGCTGGAAATGAAATTTGATTTTGGTAACAACGGCGAGGAGACGGCAGAGGAGGTAGACTTTTCCGGCCAGGAAGCACTGGGAAAATGTCCTCGTTGTGGCAGCAGGGTGTTTGATCACGGCATGAGTTATACCTGCGAGAAAGCTGTCGGTACGGGGCGGAGCTGCGATTTCAAGACCGGAAAAATAATCCTCAAGCGCCCCATTGAGCGTGAACAAGTCGCCAAATTATTGCGCACCGGTAGAACCGATCTGCTGACAAAGTTTATTTCCAAGAAAGGCCGGCCATTTTCAGCCTATCTGGTAACGGGTGCAGACGGGAAAGTGGGATTCGAATTTGAGCCGCGGCAGACAAAAATAACAACGGAAACGAAGACAGTGAAACCTAAAGCCAGAGTGCCGGCTGTTAAAAAAGTGGCTGCCCGTAAAGCTTGATTGCATAAATCAGAGGCGTCCACAGCACGGACTCTTTCTGGACCATTCCCGTTTCGGCAGATTGGGCTATGCCGTTGGATGGCGGGTAATTATCCCCGATTATTTGGGAAACCCATCAGTTCCCTCTCAGGCTTCGCAAATACCGGGTCTGGCATGAGCTTCGGAGAGTCTATCTTGCGTTCGCTTTCCCCTCGGCATCAGTCAATACTACAGTTTCGTGCCAAATATGGCTGGGAACAAAAATCTTGCTAGGCCTCCCAGGATCCAGATTATGAGTACCAAACTCGCAACTACGGCGAGTCCCTCGCCCAGCGTCGACATGAGCGTTTTAGAGAGGCTGCTGAACTCCTGCTCCCCGGTTTCGTTGATGCGGTGGCGTCGACGCTGCCTTACCCAGATATTCAGCCCGATAACGACTGGAATAAGAGCAAGAGAGATCAGCAAGTTATATACGGGTTCATCCATTAATCAGCCTCTTAATAAAGTGTGGTTAAAATTGTTGACTACTACCTGGTATTTTCCTCGGCGCAACGGATAAGCTCAGCCGCTAGCTCAACATACTAAAACTGAAGCAGGGTAAGTGACTGGACCATGTTACTGGGCACAAGCTTCAGGGTGTATCAATCTGCTTCACCGGCGGCTGTCTGAATTGCCACCCAGAGTTGATGCAACTGCAATGCAAGTCTATCAGCAAATGGCTTATCGTATTTTTTCAGCATGACTCGTATTTCTGAGTGCGATCACTCTTTTGGCAGGCACGAGCAACAGATCATCCCTTCTTGTATCCAATATTCCGGCTGACTGGTGCGCGATGTTAGCGTACGTTCAGTTGGACTCCAAGCTGCAACCATGGATGCGCAATATGATACCACCTGGAAACGAGTTAGCGCGCTTACGCATTGCAATAATATACAATACCCCTGTGTGGTTGCTCACATCTACCCATCCTCCACCATGAATGAAAATCACAGCCAGTTAACGTCTGCAGCGGTTAGCGTGCGCCCGGTCACAAATTATCGTGAGATGGGGGTATTTATCGACCTCCCCTGGCGCATCTACGCAGATGACCCCATGTGGGTGCCGCCATTACGTCTGGAACGGCGGCTGCATTTTTCCCGGTTTAATTCATTCTTCAAGCACGGAGAATGGCAAGCCTGGATCGCGTACCGGAATAATCAGCCGCTAGGAAGGATCAGCGCGCAGGTCGATCAGCTTCACCGGCAACACCATGGTGCGGATACCGGCCACTTTGGCTCAATGGAATGTGTGGACGATACGGAAGTATGCGCTGCGCTGATAGGTGTTGCCGAGGCATGGCTGGCTGCCCGCCATACCAGGCATGTCAGCGGACCGTTCAACTTGTCCATCAATCAGGAATGCGGCATTCTGGTGGATGGCTTCGACACCCCGCCGATGGTGATGATGCCGCACTCACCAAAATGGTATGGCCGTTTACTCGAAGAACAGGGTTATCAACCGGTTAAGGATCTGCTTGCCTACTGGGTAGACGTAGATTTTGAGGTGCCTCGAGTAATGCGTTCCCTGATCGGTAAATTTTCCAAACATATAAAGCTCAGGACGCTACGCATGGATAACTTCAGTGCGGAGATGGAAATACTGCGCGATATATTCAACGATGCCTGGTCAGAGAACTGGGGCTTCGTTCCTTTTACCGAGGCCGAGTTTGCCGAGCTGGGCAGTAGCTTGCGTCTGCTTGTGCCGGAGTATTTCATCCAGATTGCCGAAGTCGATGGTGTTCCGGCAGCATTCATGGTGGGATTGCCCAATCTCAACGAGATCTTTGCCAAACTTGATGGCAGCTTGTTTCCATTTGGCTGGCTTCGGCTGATCCGGTGGTTTAGAGACCGTGCGGTTCGTACCGGCCGGATACCCCTGATGGGGGTGCGCAAGCAATTTCAGAATACTCCCCTTGGTATGGCGCTGGCTTTCATGGTGATCGATGAGCCCCGGAAGTCAGCGCTTTCCGCAGGAATCAAGGAAGTTGAAATGTCGTGGATACTTGAGGATAACAAAGCAATGCGTTCAATTCTTGATCTCATTGGCAGCAGGCAGTATAAGCGTTACCGGATCTACGGCAAGACCCTGTAAACGGCATAGTAGGCAGACAAGACGATATCAGGATCGGAATTTCAGATGAATCAGACCGACCGATTTAGCGCTGTGGTACTGGCAGCGGATCGCACAGCGCACGACCCGGTCGCCAGCAGGGCGGGGACGGCTTGCAAGGCGCTTGCACCGATCGCCGGAACGCCCATGATCATTCGGGTGCTGGATGCGCTGGAGGCGAGTGAGATGGTGGGGAAGATTGTGGTGTGCGGGCCACCTGCATCCATGCTCCCTGACTGTCCGGAGTTGCAGCGGCGGATAGAATCGGGGCGTGTCACATGGCTGCCGAACCTGAATTCACCCAGCCGCAGTGCCAATAGCGGTCTGGCGCAGATGGATCATGACGCACCGGTATTGTTGACGACAGCGGATCATGCGTTATTGACGCCTGCGATCATCCGCTATTTTCTATGCGAGTCCCGCACGATGGATAGTGATGCCACGGTGGGAGTAGTCAAACATGCTGATGTGGCAGCCGCATTTCCGGGCACCAAGCGTACGGCAATACGATTGCGTGATGGAGGGGTTTGTGGCTGCAACCTCTATGCATTTTTCAATCATCGCGGTCGTGATCTGGTGACATTCTGGCAACGGGCAGAAGATTTGCGCAAACGCCCTTGGCGCCTGATCGCACAGGTGCTTGGCCCAGGCGCCGTTCTCTCCTATCTGCTGGGATCGCTGACACTCGACCGGGCGCTGAATGCGGTCTCGGCCAGAGTCGGGGTCAAGGTGCGGACCGTGACTCTGCCTTACCCGCAGGCGGGTGTCGATGTCGACAAAGTCGAGGATATGCTGCTGGTGGAATCCATCCTGGCGAAAGCAGCGGCGTCTTCCCAGGATGAAAGCAGGTCCACATAACGGCATCCGGCCGCATGAACACCGTTTTACTACGAGGGCAGCAAGGGAAATTCGTGAAAATAATAGAGCGCTATATCACACGCGAGTTGTTGATACCGTTTACGGTGATTATCGTGATCCTGGCGGGACTGTATGCGAGTTTCATCAGTGGCCGTTTTCTGGCGGGGGCAGTGACCGAGTCGCTGGGTGTGATGGTCATGCTGAAACTGGTATTGCTAAAGACTGTAATCTCCCTGGACGTGCTGATGCAGCTCGCCCTTTATGTTGCCATCGTCGTCGGTCTTGGCCGGTTGCACCGGGATCAGGAAATCAATGTGTTGCGTTCTGCCGGCGTCAGCGACCGTCGCATAATCTACGCCGTCCTGATGGTTGCCATCCCCATCGGAATCATCATCGGCCTGCTGTCCATCTTTGTACGCCCCTGGGCTTATCAAGAAAACTTTGTGCTGAATGCGCAGGCAGAGGCAGAACTAAATACGGACCGATTTCAAGCTGGACGTTTCTATGGAAGTGAAGGTAGCGGCAGAGTAATTTATATCCAGAGCAAGGATGACGCCGGCAAGCAGATGAAAAATGTATTCCATTACGTCAACAAAGGCGACAGCAGCGAGATCATCGTGGCCAAGGAAGCGGGCCAGCAGCAATTTCAGTTCGGGCAGCGATCCCAGATCCATTTGCTAGATGGTTTTGTCTATCGCTTTATGCATGCCACCACGAAAGACACCGTTGCCCAGTTCGACAAGCTGGTGTATTTCACTGATAAAGGCGGTGCAACAGGCTATGCACGCAAGGCGGCTACCAGCCTGTTTCTGGCAGGATCGGACCAGCCACGCGACATTGCCGAACTGCAATGGCGGCTTTCGCGCCCTATCGGGACGATTCTGCTGGCGCTGATCGCCATCTCATTCACTCGCGCTTCACCGCGCCAGGATAAGGGCGAGAGACACTTGTTTGCTGCCGCCATGGTTTTCGCGCTTTATTATATTCTGAGCGGATTGGCTCAAACCTGGGTAGAGCAGGGCACCGTAGGCAGCCTGCCCGGTGTCTGGTGGCTGTATGCATTGATGTTCATCACCGCGCTCGGTTTGCTGTCATCCAGCCCCCAGCAGAGAATGCTTCTGCGTCGATGACAATAATCAACCGTTATCTCGCGTTGCAGGTTTTCATCGGCCTGATCGTTGCCACTGCGGTAATCTTGCCGGCATTTGCTTTCCTCGATTTGTTGGATCAACTCGGCGATGTCGGCAAAGGAACTTACCGTGTGCAGGATGCATTCCTGCACACGGCATTATTGTTGCCGCGCAGATTTATTCAGCTTGCGCCATTCATTGCATTGCTGGGAACCGTGTTTGCTTTGGGGCGCCTGGCAGTCAACCTGGAGCTGACCGCGTTACGGGTAGCAGGTCTCTCCCCCGTTCGCATCAGTCTGGCCCCTCTCGGGGTTGGACTGGCCCTGTTGTTATTCATTGCGGTACTGGAGCAATTTATTGCCCCACATTTCCAGCAGAAAGCCATTTCGCATCAGGCCGCCGCTCTCGGCAAGACTGCGGAACTGGGCAAGAATCTGGGTATCTGGACCCGGGATGAACGGAATATATTACGCATCGGTGAAATGCAGGGCACCAAGAGGGCAGAGAATATCGAGTTGATGCACTTTGATGATAATGGTTTCCTGAGGACCTATACTCATGCCGAATATGCCAATATTCTTGATGATAATCTCTGGGAATTGAATGATGTCGTCACCAAGACCTTTACCGGAGAACGAATCGAGTCGGTAAATGCGAGTTCGATGAACTGGAAATCATTCGTGAATCCGGCTGATATCTCGACCCTGACCAAGTCACCGGAGAGTCTTTCACCTACTGAGCTGTTTCAGCATGTACGTTTTCTGCAGGCTACGGGTCAGGAAGCGGATGCCTATGCGATGGCCTTGTGGCGCAAAATGGGGGGAGCATTGACAACCATCGCGATGCTGCTGTTTTCCATACCCTTTGTTCTCGGTTCGGCGCGCACAGGTCTTGGTAAAAAAGTGGTGCTCGCTGCCTTGATCGGTGTGGGCGTTTATCTGCTGGATCAGATTATTGCCAATGCCGGTTTGCTGCTGCATTTCAATCCGCTGCTGACCGCGCTGCTCCCGGGATTGGCGCTGATCACCCTGGCCAATCTCTGGCTGCGGCGAGTCTTTTAGGGCACCTCTGAATAAATCCCGCGCGGCTATGATGGTGGGCTGGTGATGATCTGCGCATTGCGCATGCGCTGTTATTTCTGTGATACAGGGTGGTAATTGGCTGGTGTGCTTGGCGCAGTCATGGTACTTTACAGCGGCATTTGGAGAGAGCGCTCCCGGCCGGAATCAAGAGAAACCGCCCGTCCGATTTTTAGCCGTGTACTGGTTGAGATAGATGGTAGAACAGTTGCAGATTGATAGATTGGGGATGGGAGCGGCCAGGGTCGGGTTGCTTCTCAATCCTCTCAGCGGGCGTATCCGCAAGCATATCGACGTGATAAGACGCATGCTAGCCGAAATTCCCGCTGCGACCTGCCGGGAGGTGACGAGCGCGGCGGAGATCGGCGCAGCGGTAGACACTTTTCTGCAAGCCGATGTCGATTTGCTGGTAATCATTGGCGGGGATGGCACGGTGCAGGCGGTGTTGACTCACTTGTTTACGACTCGACTTGCAAAATGGCCGGTTCTGACCATCGTTCCCGGCGGCACCACCAACATGACTGCGCTGGATCTGGGAATACACGACAAACCGGAGGTCATCCTGCGGCGGTTAAGCAGTTGCCTGTCACAACAGATCTCGCCCATATTGTTGCAACGCCCGGTATTGTGCATTGAGCAGCCCGGCGCCAGCAAGATTTATGGCATGTTCTTCGGCGTCGGTCTCATCGCCCATGCCGTAATATTCTCCCGCAGCAAGGTCAAACGGCTGGGCATCACCGGAGAAATCTATTCGGGCATCATCATGTTGGGCTATCTTGCCGGTATGATTCTTGGACGCAAGCATGGGCCATGGGCGCCGATTCAGATGACAATCACCGAGGCGAGTGGGGCAGTCCGCAATGGAACTTATCTGGTTCTTTTCGCCAGCGCGCTTGATCGCCTGCTGTTTAGCATGCGCCCCTACTGGGGGCAGGAGCAGGAGCCACTGCATGTCACGTTTGTTGAGCAGCAGCGGAATCATCCATGGCGCGCGTTATGGCTGCTGCTTTCCGGTCACAGTGATGCCATCAAAGAACAAGACGGTTATCACAGTCACAACACCAGCGTATTGGAGCTGCTGATGGATGACGATTACATCATCGATGGTGAATTTCATCGGGCAACAAGCCAGGATGGGCCGCTGCGTATTTCGGCAGCCGGACCGGTTACCTTTCTGGTGCCTGGCGATAAAAATACAGACCCGCAACAATGACGAACCATATCTCGACATCTGCCCAGCGGCTCCCGGACGGCTTGATTGCCGAGATGGCATCCTTGAGTTCCAGAGTAGTGCCGGCAGATTTTTCAGTCCTGGTCGAAGAGCTGAAGTCACGTTTCGGCGCGTCGCTGGATGCCGTGATTCTCTATGGATCGTGCCTGCGTTCGCAGGATGCTGCTGACGGAGTTGTCGATTTTTACGTGGTGGTGGATAGCTACAGCAACGCTTACCCGGAACGTTATTTACGGCACCTTAATGCGTGGCTGGCGCCGAACGTTTTTTATCTGGAGGCATCCAGGCAGGAAAAGAAGTTCCGCGCCAAATATGCGGTGGTTTCAATGGCGGATTTTGAACAGGGCACCCGCTACTGGTTTCATCCCTATCTGTGGGCGCGTTTTGCTCAACCCACGCGGCTGCTGCATGTGCGCGATGACATTGCCCGCCAGCGCATTCACCAGGTGCTGGCCCAGTCGGTGGTGACATTTCTCGAGTCCAGCATCCCGGCGCTGGGCTCATGCGTGGTGAACGCAGAAGAAATCTGGACCAGGGGTTTGGCCCTGACCTATGCGGCAGAACTCCGGGCTGAGCGGGAAACGCGGGCGCGCCTGCTGACCCAGCTTAATCTGGATGACTATACCCGGTTGACGGCGCAGGCTGTACCGGTGCTGACTGGAAAACTGGAGGTTCTGCCGGATGGCAATTACCGCTGTCTGGCTGATGCGGCGGAGCAACAGCGTTCACTGCGGCACTGGCGGCTGCGCCGCTGGCAGGGGAGAATTCTGTCGGTGCTGCGGCTGACGAAAGCGGCATTCACCTTCCGCGATTGCGTAAGTTACGCTGCCTGGAAAATAGAGCGCCACACCGGGGTGCGTGTCGAGGTCACCCCCATGTTGCGACGCCATCCCGTGTTGTGGGGTTATAAGATTTTCTGGCAACTGTTGCGGCGCGGCGTGCTGCGTTGATGCTTATCTAGGTTCAAGCGAGCAGTGAGCTCAGGTCGGCCACCGTTTCCACCTGCGGCGGGAAGGGATTATCGTCCCCAGCGCGTACCCGGCCCAGAAACGCAACGCCATTCAACTGTGCACTCTGATAATCGATCAGCGCATCACCAATCATCAGCACACGCTCGGGAGCAAGGGCGTGGACTGACAGGATGTCCGCGATCAATGCCTGTTTTGATGTGGGGGAGCCGCGTACCCCGGTAAAGTAGGGCGCCAGACCGCGCCGCATGACGATGCTGTTCAGTTCTGTTTCCGGTGTGCCGGAGGCGACGAACAAAGGTATGCGCGCTGCTTGCTGACGGATGAATTCGTTCGCGCCGGGTACCGCCTCGCCGGTAACGATGGCTTCGACCACCAGTTCTGAAAACTGCCGGTCCAGTTCCTGCTCTTCGTCCGGTGTCAGCGGCGGCTTGCCCAGCAGGTGTTGCTGAAAGTAGCGGAATTTCTGGTAGCGCGACATGCCGCCATTCAGTCTATGGTACTGCACCACTGCTGCCGTCACTGCCTCGCCATGAGGGCGATAGAGCTCAGCGAAAGCCTGTGTCTTGATGTCCCCGGACTCGACCACCACCCCGTCAAAGTCGAAGATGATGGCTTGCCAATCTACCGTCCTCATGCCCGGTTGTCGGATACCGCTGGCGTGGCGTCATCGTCTTCACCGGAGTGATGCAGTGCCGTGTGGATATCCCTGAGGCAGTCGAGCAGGCCCTGACCCAGATCGACATGCTCGTTGAGCATCAGCTTGCGGCCAACACGCGGTTGAAACGCGTAGGGCGTTATTTCGTAATGGTGTACCGCATTGGCTTCATCAAAATGCAGTTCCACCTGCCACGGCATGATTTCCGAGATCATGGTCATGACTTCCTTGATGCGCAACCGTTCCTGTCCGGTCAGGATCAGGTGGCGGTTGGCAAATTCGGGCGCCAGCACCTGCACACTCATGCGCGCCGCATCCTCGACATGAATATACTCGCGAATTGCCTCGCCGCTACCCTGATAAGTGATCGAATGCCGTTCCACTGCTTCATGCAGCATGCGGTAGATGCCATTGCGGGTATCGGCGCGTCTGCCGTAGAGAGAGCCATAGCGCAAAATGCTGTAGTCCAGTCCGTAGCGCTCGTGATAGGTTTCGATGAAGCGCTCTGCCGCCTGTTTGCTGGCACGGTAGAAGGAGCCGGACTCGGAGTAGACGTAAATGGTGCTGGCGAAGACGAACCGGCGAGCACCGGCAAGGCGGGCCGCTTCCAGTACGTGCATATTGCCCAGGACGTTGATGGTTGCAGTGGCCAGTGGGTTATTATGGGCTTCATCAATATCGGCGATGGCGGCGAAATTGTAGACTACGCTGGCGCCACGGGCCGCTTCTACCACCTGTTCGAGGTTCATGATGTCACCGATGATCATCTCCTGATCGGGACTGCAGTAGGGTGACGGACAGCGGTCAAACAAGCGCACCCGGTAACCGGCAGCCGATAGCGCATCAGCCACATGGCTGCCAAGAAAGCCGCTGGCACCGAACACAATGGCAATTTTGTCAGATATCATTATTTATGTATTCTCCATTAAACCTAAATCCGGTAATTGAACGGGGTAGAGTGTGCGGTTTTTGGTGTGTAGGGCAAGGCGCAACGACGCGGAATGGTTGTTCCATTCCAAGGAGTTGCAACGCAGCCATGCGCTGCAAAAATCGTGCAATCTACCCGGTAGCGAACTCACCCAGAAGGTGAAGCTTAATCTATGCAAGAAATTATTATAAGTCATGGTGTTAAATTGAAAAATAAGCGGTCAATTGCCGGATTTAGGTTAGACCTGCTTTGATCAAACCCTGCAGTAGATTTTCCGCGGCCTCTATTTCCATGCGCTGGCGCGATTCCTTGGCAAGGGAGCCGATGTGAGAGGTCAGAATTATGTTGTCACATTTGAGCAGCGGACCGCGATAGGGTTCCTGCTCGAAAACGTCAAGTGCAGCCATAGCCAGTTTTCCGGAAGCAAGTGCCTCGCCCAGCGCGGTCTCGTCGACGAGACCGCCGCGCGCGGCATTGATCACCACAGCCCCCGGCCGCATGCACGCAAACGCCGCGGCGTCCAGCAGGTGGTGGGTGCCGCTGCCATAGGGCAGGTGCAGGCTGATGACGTTCGCTTGCGCCAGCAATTTTTCCAGCGGCAGCAATGTTATCCCGTCGGGTGACTGAGTTATATAAGGATCATGCGCCACGACTTCAGCGCCGAAGGCCTGGCACAGGCGGGCAACACGCCGGCCGATGTGTCCCAGACCAACGATGCCGACCACTTGCGCAGCGAGCAATTGGCCCTGCATCCGTGGCCACTCGCCTGCACGTAATTGCCGGTCGGTCTGGCATATCCGTCTCAGCGCAGCCAGCATCAGACCCAGCGTGAGTTCTGCGACCGCCTGGGACGGAGCCTCCGGCGTATTGGAGACGGCAATGTTGCGCCGCTGTGCCGCTGCCAGATCGACACTGTCCAGACCCGCGCCGCAGCGTGCTACCACCCGCAGGCTGCTGGCGGATGCGAATACGTTTTCAGTCAATGGTTCTATGCCGGCGATCATGCCGACAGTATCGGTGCCCAGTAATCCGCTGATCTCTTCTTCGGTGAGTTTTCGCCCGTGGCTGTTGCTGACAATCTGCATTCCCGCTTTCAGCAGACGCTGGAGCGGAGGATTGTTGTCCACATCGAATGAGGAGGTGGAGATGACAAGCTTGCTCACAGGTTTGCCCTGATGTTCTGCATATGACTGCGGCAGAGGGAATCGAGAATGCGGATATCCAGGCCATAACCGAGAAAATTGAAACCAGCCGCAATGCGCCGCTGCAGCTCCTCCTGATCTGGTTCGATCACATGGATACCTCCTGGCTTGCCCGAACGCTGTCCGGCTTCCAGTACTCGCGCTATTGCGGATTGCACGTCCGGGTGATCGAGTTCGCCGGGTCGCCCCATGGAACCGGATAAATCGTAAGGACCGATGATATAGGCGTCGATTCCGTCAACGGCGAGAATTTCGTCAATGGCCTTGACCGCATCCACATGTTCTATCATGGCCACAATGACGGCGTTATCCTCCAGCCAGCCCCGGTATTGCTGGAACCGTGCGCCATAACCCTGGGCGCGGGCCAGACCGACCCCGCGCTGGCCGCGGGGCGGGTAATAGACCGATTGCACGGCTGCTTTGGCATCGGCGGCAGATTTGACCATGGGCACCATCACACCGGTTGCGCCCGCATCCATGACCCGTTTGATCTGGTCAGGGTGGTTCGAAGTCAGTCGCACAATGGCCGGACACTGCTGCCCGTCAAGCACCTGGATCAGGGTTTGGATTTCACTCAACTCCAGCACGCTGTGTTCCATATCCAGCACCAGCCAGTCAAACCCGGCGGCGGCCATGATTTCGGCTATCGCCGGGTGCCCCAGCGTGATCCACGAGCCTATGGTCAACTCACCCTGGGACAGTTTCGATTTCAATTGCATGAACATTCCTTAATAAAGATCGTCGCCATGCGCCGGTAGCAGGCGGCACATTATTTCAATAAGAGGCGAGCAGGGGATCTGTTGCCATCAGTCCGGCTACCCGTGCCAGATCAGCCTCGGTGTCCACCGCCTGGGTGTCAAACCCGGTTTCCACCATTTTCACCCGGTAGCCATGTTCCAGCAGTCGCAGCATGTCCACCGATTCCAGCCGTTCCAATGGTGTTGACGGCAAACTGGTGTAGTCAAACAGGGTGGCGCGCCGGAACGGGATGATGCATACCTGTTTGTAGGCCAGAGTCTGGGCGAAACCTGATTTGGCCAGCGTCGGGACCGGCTGCCGTGACATATAAAGCGCATCGCCTTGTTGATTCATTACCACCTTAATGGTGTTGACGTCGTAGAAATCAACCTCGTTTTCGATGCGGCGCACCAGATTCACACATCCCAGTTGCGGATCGTCGCGGAATGGCGCTACCGCCGCATCGATCATCTCCGGACGCGTCATCGGTTCGTCGCCTTGCACCATGACGATGAGATCTGCATCAATCCCGGCGACTGCTTCGGCGACGCGGTCGCTGGCGCGCTCATGAGTGTCTGATGTCATGATCACGGCAGCACCGAAACTCTGCGCTGCCTGACGGATCTCCTCATCGCAAGTGGCGATATAAGTGGCGTCGAGCGCATGGCTCAGGGTGACGCGCTTGTAGATATGTTCCAGCATGGTGCGCCCCAGCAGTTTTGCGAGCGGTTTGCCCGGGAAACGCGACGAACCCATGCGTGCCGGTATTACAGCGATTGTTTTCATCGGCAATTTATGTTTTATTGGTGTTTATCGATTGATCGGTGTTTTGCCCTCGATTACTGGTCATCCAATCCGATAACGAGGGTTGGGAATATGGATTCTGAGGGTGCATCTATCCCACAAACGCTATCCTACCACCAGCGGTGATACTCTGCGAGAAACTGGAACGGTTTATATTGTTCCCTAGTTCCCCGACGGGGTTGCGGAGCAGTGGCCCGACTGGCAATTGCATCCCTGCCGGTGTACAATTGCGCGCGTTTTCACCCCCTGAGCTCAGCTCTGGAATACTCAACAAATGATTGATACGCTGCTCGTTTTTAACTCCCCAAGAATAAGGGTATGAAGGCCCTTTTCTTTCTGCGTCATTACAACGATGTAGATCACATTACCCCGGTCATCTCCAAATGGGTCGATTCCGGCCATAGCTGCGATGTCGTCCTGATCGGTTTCGAGTATTTCCGCAACGATTTCCGCATCGAATTTCTGAAGAAACTGCCGGGCGTGCGCGTGGCGCATATTCAGGAGTTGCTGCCACTGTCCGAGTTCATCAGGTGGCGGGGGCAGATGTTGCTGTTGATCCGCGGTTTGCGGCTGCCGCTGTTGGGTCCGATCGTCAATGCAGTAGCCCAGTTTTATGATGCCAAACGGCGCGAGCCGATCTGGCGCCGCACCACCCAGCGCTTGCTGACACGTACATTCGAGGGGGCTGACGGGGGCGTGGTGGCGTTTGACTGGGTTGAAAGAAACTCGACCATCAGCGTGGAGTGGGTCGAAATCGTGGTGTCGATGGCGCACGCTGCGGGTCTCGGTATCGTGTCGCTGCCGCATGGCGACAGCCCGCATGCCAGTCAACTGATACGGCGCAATGAGCTGAAACTCGGACCGGATGCACTGTTTTCCGCCGGACGCATGTTTGACAAGCTGGTGGTGCCAAATGAATTATGCGCCGGACGCTTCCGTCCGTTCATGGACAACCAGAAAATCGCCGTACTGGGTTCGCCGCGCTATTGCGATGAATGGCTGACCAAGCTCGCCACGTTGTTGCCGCCTTCGCCGCTGCCTCGCTCCGACAGCCGGCTCAAGGTACTGATGTTTCTGAGAAAGAGCAATTTCACGACATTCTGGGAGGAAGTCGGTTATGTGGTGCAGTTGATCGCCTCTTTCCCTGGCGTGGAATTGATGATCAAACCACATACACGCGGCGGCTGGCAGCAGACCCTGACCAGGGATTCCTCATTGCGGCGCTTGCCGAACGTGAGCGTGGCGGGCGGCGGCATTCATTCCGCTCATTTATTGGACTGGGCGGATGTCATTGTCGATCTTGCCACCTCGGTTTCGTTTGAGGCGGTCAAGGAGGGCAAGCCGGTGCTGGCGGCCGATTACCTGATTGCGGGGCGTTCCACGGTGGCGCATTACATGCCCGAGACAGAATTGCGCTGCCGGGATGACGTGTACGAAAAAATTGATGGGCTTCTGCGCAACGGCTGCGCTTCCTTCTATGTCGAGGAACACCGGCAACGTTTCATCGACGAGATGCTCCATGTCGGCGGGCCGGATGTATTGCCGCGTTTTGTGGCTTTGCTGGAGTCGCAGGTACGGACAAAACCCGTAGCGGATCGGATCCAGCAGGACGATCATGTCCCAGTCGAAAAATCAGCGCAAGGTGCGGAGCAGGCAACGGCGCTTGCGGAAGTTCAGAACTCCGGACAAGCCCGCTTGCCAACCGAATCACCAGTTGAATTACCTGCCAAGTTACCAGCCGAAATAAACGAATCGGCAATACCGTCCGTCGATGTGGTGATCCCGGTCTACAACGCGCCTGAGTTAACGCGGCGCTGCATTGACTCCGTTGTTGCCCGCCTCGGCCATTCCATCAGATATATTTATGTCCAGGACGATGCTTCCGACGCCGAGACGCGCGAGATGCTCGATCAGTTGCCGTATGAATGCGTGCGTGTCCATCACGCACCGAAGAACCAGGGTTTCGGTCTGTCGGTGAACGAGGCAGTCGGCCGCTCCGATGCGTCCTACGTGCTGGTGCTCAATTCCGATACCGAAGCGAGCGATAATTTTCTGCCGCCGTTGTGTGCCGCGATGGCAGCCGATCCAAAGCTGGCGGTCATCATCCCTTCCGGCAACTACTACGCCACCTATGATCTCAACCAGTATCCGCGGCAGCCGGGCGGCTATATCCTGACGCATCGCCTGCGCGGCTACGCGTTTCTGATCCGGCGCGATGTGTTCCAGGAAATCGGCGGTTTTGATCCGGTGTTCGGCCGTGGCTATTACGAAGATATCGACCTGGGTCGCCGGCTCGACTTGCTTGGCTGGCGCATCGGCGTGCATCCCACCGCGAGCATCTATCACAAGGGCGGCGGCTCGTTTGGCCGCAGCCTGTCTTATCTGGAACTGGTGCGGCACAACCGTAACCTTTATTTCTCACGCTATCCCAATGCGCGACGCAATATCCTGCTTTTCTCAGGCCACCGCCCGCTGGAAAATCTTCCGCCGGATCTTCTGGATGCGATCGAGATCGTATTCCGCGAAGGGGGGTGTGTCCATTGGCTTACGCGCAAACCTGTTCCCCAGCTTTTTTGCCTGCATATGCCCAACCGATCCATGAGCCTGGGCGTGGTGATCAGGCTTTCGCTGCACGGCTGGCTGCGGCCCGACAAGCGCGTCTCCGAAATATGGCTGCTGCCCGATGTTTCGGGTCCGCTGCGCGCTTCGCTCATGTTCTGGGGTCGAACGAACGGCATCAAGGTGCTCTCGTGGGACGACAAGGCTGCGGCAGCAGCGTAGGCTAGCGGAGTGACTGGAGCATGGCATCTTGTCTGTGAAGTGGGCGATCAAGACGATAATCAGGGATCTGCAATACCTGTGTAATTTATCGCTCTATGCACTCACACAACAGAAGGTAAGCGCAAAACCCCAAGTCAGATATTCCAAAGAAGGAGCGCTAGCGCCGAATCACGCCAAGCCAATATGCCTCTTCTGCAGCTATGATAACGAGAGCATAGTCAGGCAGAACGTGTACTATTATCTCAAGCAACTTGCGCTGGCGGGATTCGATGTTGTATTCATCAGCTCGAGCGATACGATTTCGAATACGGATCTGCAGAAACTGGCGGGGTACTGCACCAGGATAATCAGCCGGGAGAATAAGGGTTACGATTTTTATGGCTGGAAAACAGGGCTGGAGCAATATCCGCAATACCATGCACACCCTGGATTGTTGTTGGCCAATGACAGTGTGCTCGGGCCACTGTTCGACTTCAGCGACATCATCACGAGGCTGGAAAATTGCGATGCCGATATCGTCGGCATGACGGATAACTTCCGCTTTTATCCGCATTTGCAATCCTATTTTCTCTATTGCAAGAAACCCGTGATTTTATCTGAAGAATTCAGCGGTTTCTTTGATCGGGTCAAGGTTGTAGGATTCAAGATTGCAATAGTCCGGAAATATGAAGCCGGTTTTTCCCGCTTGCTCGGCCAGCGCTTTCGCTTGGCGGCACTCTATAGTCTGGAGCGTGTGCTTGACCAGATTCAGTATCGGGAGCGGCCGAAGGAATGGATCGACCCGACTTTCCGCTTGTGGGGGCCGCTCGTCACCGAATTCAAGTTTCCGTTTCTGAAGAAAAGCATTCTGACAAGACGGGAGGTGAGCTTGCAAGAAATTGCGGCAGTACTTGCCGGAAGCAGTTCCACCTTTGATGTTGGCATGTTGGCCGACTGGGTTGCAGAGATCACTCCAGAGTCCCGGGTTGGATCGAGATGAGAAGCTGATGATGATCTGCGAACCCAGCGCTACAACCACATGGTGCCGCCCCAGATGAGTGCGCGACTGTCCTTGTCCATCGCTTTGGCCACATACAACGGCGAGCATTTTGTCGGCGCGCAACTGGACAGCATCGCGCGCCAGACCCGCCTGCCTGACGAGTTGGTGATCTTTGATGATGCTTCGACCGACGCCACAGTATCTGTTGTACAGGATTTCGCCCGGCGTGCATCCTTTCCCGTGCGACTGCAGGTAAACCCTGAACGCCTCGGCTCGACACGTAATTTCGAGGCGGCGATCCATGCCTGCGGCGGCGAGATCATCTTCCTGTGTGATCAGGATGACATCTGGTACCCGGATAAGATGGCTCGTATCGAAGAGCAGTTCGTACGCAATCCGGAGACTGGTGCCGTTTTTACCGACGCTGACGTGGTCGATCAGGATCTTAGTCCCCTCAGATTGCGGTTGTGGAAGGAAATCAGGTTCAGTTCGCAGGAGCAGGCACTGATTGCAACCCGCGATGCAACCACGGTACTGCTCAAGCACCCCGTGGTAACCGGTGCGACCATGGCCTTTCGTTCCGCCTATCGTGACTTTGTGCTGCCGATACCGGATGTATGGGTACACGATGCCTGGATATCGCTATTGATTGGTGCTGTCTCGCACCTGACCGCGTTACCGGCACCACTGATAGCCTATCGTCAACACAGCGCCAATCAGATTGGTGCACTGCGGGGCAAGAAGAACCGCAACAAAAGCCTTGCCGAAATCCATGGGAAGAAGCTCCTCTTCTACGGATTGGCGCGAACACGTCTGCTGGAATTCGCTGACTGCTTTCCGGACACCGGGCAACAGATTCGCCGTCTTGACGAGAAACTCGCCTTCCTGCGCGCGCGCGTTGCCCTACCCACTGCCCGCTGGCATCGTTTGCCCCACGCCCTGCGCGAATTCGCCGCGCTACGTTATCATCACTATGCCATGGGGCTGGAGAGTTTCGGCAGCGACCTGCTGCATGCGGAAGAGGCATCTCTGAATACAAACATCCTGACGAAGCGGGAGGTCGGCATACAGGAGGTTCCGGCAGTGCTTGCCGAGATCGATCCCACTTTTGATGCTGGCAAGTTGGCTGAGCGGATTGTAGAACCAGTCGTAGAAAATCCGGATGCGCATAAAGACACCAGAGACCGTGCCTTGATAAATCCGAAACTATCTATTTGTATTGGAACCTACAATAGAGCGAAATTCATCGGCGAGACCCTGGACTCTATGCTGGTGCAGTTGGAACCCGGCGTTGAAATTGTCATCGTGGATAATGCCTCATCCGATAACACCACCGAGGTGATGGCGCAGTATTCGTCACGCCACCCTGAAATTCGTTATTTCCGTAAGCCGGAAAATACAGGCTTTGACCGCAATTATGACGAGGCCGTCAGGTATGCAAGGGGCGAGTATTGCTGGCTGATGTCGGATGATGACTTGCTATGTCCTGGTTCTATTGCCAGAGTGTTGTCTGTTCTTGGGGGTGAAGACGACCTGATTGTTGTCAACTCGGAAGTCAGAAATGCGGATTTATCTGTTGTACTCGAGAATCAGCTGATGAAGCTTGATATTGATAAGGTGTATCGCGAGGCTGATCACGAGAATTTCTTTGCCAGAACCGCCAAGCACCTTTCATTTGTCGGTTGTTTGGTTATTCGACGCACTTACTGGCTCTCCAAAAGCGCCCCTGCTTATTATGGAACGGGATTCATTCACGTTGGTGTAATCTTTCAGAGCCCACCTGTTGTGAATGTCAGGGTAATGGCTGAGCCTTCAGTCATTATTCGTCTTGGTAATGCAACGTGGAGTTCTGTCCGTTTTGAAATCTGGATGCTGTGGTGGCCGAAGCTGATCTGGTCATTCCCGGATTTCTCGGATACGGCCAAACGAAAGGTTTGCCCACGCGAACCGTGGCGGCGTTGGGACATACTGTTAAAACACAGGGCGCTGGGGGTCTATACAAAAGCCGAGTTCAATAAAGTCTGGCCAACCAGTAGTGGCGGGGTTGCACGTACGGCTGCCTATCTTCTGAGCATCTTCCCTGAATCATCGGCCAACTTCCTGGCGATGCTCTATCTCTCTTTATTAGGTAAGAATAAAGCAAGAGTATTGCATGACTTGCTGCACAGTCCCCATGCAGGGGTATTGAGCCGTTCCTTGGCACGGATTATGGGTAAGAAAGTCAACTGGTAATCTTTCCAGTCAATGAACCTACTCACGCCACACCAATAAGTTTCTGCAGTTCCTGGTTAGTGCTAGTCAATTCATCATAGGACAGATCGTCAGTTCTGATCAGTTCAAAACCGTCAATCAACATGATAAGCACCAGGCCATCACCAGTTCGTTTTTTATCCATTTTCATTGCCGCGAACAGCGCATCAGTATCGAGTTGATGCCTATTTGGTTTTGCCGTTAGTGCTGGCTGCAACGCATACTGGTGTAGTTGTTCAAAAAGTTCAGGACTCATCAAACCACGATTCTTGGCGACAATATTAGCGAACAGCATGCCAATAACTACAGCCTGCCCATGGGGAATGTTAAAGCCTGAAGTGGATTCGACCGCGTGGCCAAAACAGTGTCCGGAATTGAGCAAGTTGCGCTTTCCGGTGTCGAATTCATCATCCTGCATGTAGCTGAGTTTGACCATTAGCGATTTTTCGATAGCGGACAGCAATGCGGCAGAATCTTTACGACCAACCAGTGCCGGGAGACTTGACATTAGTTCACGAGCCAACTGCTCGCCACCCATCAGGTGCAGCTTGATGATTTCTCCCAACCCGCTGAAATAATCTTCATTCTTTAATGTCTTGGTGAATCTGGGACAGAGGAAAATCTGGTTTGGTGGAAAGAATGTTCCCACGAGATTCTTGTAGTTCTTATAGTTGAGGGAGGTTTTGCTGCCAATGCAGCTATCAGCTTGCGCCAGCAAAGTTGTTGGTACAAAAATCCAGTTAATACCGCGGTACAGGGTTGAGGCGGCAAAGCCGGTAATATCCTGCACGATCCCGCCACCGATTGAAATCATTGTCATGTTGCGCTTGGCTGAACGAGACATCAGCACCTCATAAATCTCCATGACCGTATAGAGATTCTTGCGATCTTCCTCAATCGGCAACACCATCACCAATTGGGGATCGAGACGAGAAAACAGGGAGTCGCGGTAGAGGCCCCACACGTTGCTGTCAATTATGTAGAACCGATTTGGAATCTCTTCGAATGCTTCAAGAAAATCAAATGTATCAGAGAACTGCACTTCGTAATCGCGAATCGCGGAATGTACCTCGATTATCTGCATACATAGCCCCCATCAACCACCAATACCTGCCCGGTCATATAAGAATTCTTTTCGGAACACAGAAAGGCCGCCATCTCGGCTATCTCCTCCGGTTCAGCCAAGCGATGTAACGGTATGCTATTGCTGATTAACTGGATCTGCTCCGGGGAATTGTTCTGACTTGTCAGTTCGGTATTAACATAACCTGGAGCTATCGCATTAACTAATATGCCGTGTTCCCCCAACTCTATTGCCAGCGTGCGTGTAACTCCGTTCATAGCCGACTTGCTTGCCGCATAAGCCAGTCGTCGCTCCTTGGCGACTACACTCCAGATCGAGCTGATGTTAACAACTCTACCATAGCGATTCGCCTTCATTTTTTTCGCTACCAGTTGGGTCAGTATGAGAGGGGCTACTAAATTAACTTGTAGGGTTTGTCCCAATACTTCTTGATCAAGCTCCTCCAGCCCCGCCAAAAAATTGATACCAGCATTATTCACCAGAATATCAATTGAATCCTCCACGGAGGAGATATAGCGTTCGATCGAGGAGTTGTCCGACAAATCCAATTCGGAACGAGAAGGCGTCAGAACTCTGGCCCCCGCTTTCTTAAAAAGTACAGCAGTCGCCGCGCCGATTCCCCTGGATGCACCGGTTATTAGTGCGACACGTCCTTTCATCTAATAATTCCATATTCTGCCATGGCATTTTTGTAACGCGCTTCCAGCATTTCAATTCTGTGCGCGTCCTCCTCGAAGATCAGTCCATAGAAATCTCGTTTGTTCTTCAGCCAGAGCAACTCAAAATATACCGCTTTGAGAATGCCCGCCTCGGAACCTTCATTGAGTGCCTGCGGGCATTCAAAAATCACCTTGCGCGTCTCGTAGTAGTTAATAGAGTCCTTAGGCAATCTTCTCAGGAATGGCAATGTGTCCGCAGATACTCCCCCACCCACGGCGGTCACCAGACCCTTGGCATAGGTTTTGGTTACGACATCTTTTGTGATCTCGAATATTTTATCGCCATTTATATCGTCGCGACTTAGTCCTGCAGAACCGCTCATATCCACGCGTCCTATCACGATGCCATCCAATTCTTCAATCTCAGGCAGAGCCAGCATCGCATCAAGATTCTTACACGTGGTAACCGTCTCGACATTAATTACAAACTTGACCTGATCTCTCTCATCATCTGGAAACGCAAGCTTAATTGCAGCAAGGAACTTTTTAAGCGCATAAGGCGTTTCCACCATGGGAGCCACTATCCTGCTAACTCCAAGTACGCGCGCTTCATACATATCGCGAATCGCCTCGCATCCCCCGATTTTGAGCGTAAGGCCAAGCCCGGCAGCGCTGATCACCTCTTTTAAGCGCATTGCCTCTTCAAGGCGCGTACCCTCCGCTTCAAATTCCGCTTTCACACCGATGACATGGTGATTTTTCTTCAAGTCACTCAGAACCTCGACCATTTGTCGTTCAATTTTGTTCATCAAAATCTCCCAATTTCAGTGTAATAATCCGATCACGTCCAGTCTGTATTATTTTCATTGCGGTTAATCCCTCTTGTTCCTTCAAACTTTATTTTTCGCTCATCAGATTTTGCACTTGCTTCTGTTGTCAGGCAATCCCATAAGCCCCTTGTGAAGGCTCGTAATTCCTGCATTAGCTTGCCGAAGCGGTTGATCGCCGTTATTTACTGCTATCCCAGGGCTCGATAAGCATATTTTCTAGAAACTCTGCACGATCGAGAAAGGGATACATGTCTTCCAATGGTTTGGAGATCATGGTGCCATCTGGCTTCACCTCGGATGCCAGTTTTGGATATAGAAGCTGATCGGGTGCCATCATGATCTCGCATAAAGCCGGCCCTGGTACTGCTAATGTCTGACGAATTTTCTCCAACAGTTCTTCATGATTGGCAGCCTGATTGGATTGAATGCCGTAAGCGGCGCAGATTTTTTGAATATTAGGAAAAGTTACGCCACTGCTCGGATCGGCTGCAACATAGCCACCCGGGAAATAAGCATCCTGGGTAAGACGTATGGAAGTATAGCCATTGTTGTTGAGCAGAAAAATCTTGATGGGCAGCTTGTGGTGAACAATAGTCTGCAATTCCTGCAGGTTCATCTGGATGCTGCCGTCACCAGCGATGCAAATAACCTGTTTGCGGTCATTGGCAAAGCACGCTCCGATAGCGGCCGGCAGATCGTAGCCCATTGCAGCGCAGCCCGTGTTGGTGAACAGACGCTGCCCTTTCTTGAGTTTGATAGCCTGGAAGGTGCAGGTATTTGCTGCTCCATTGGCAAGAACAATAACGTCGCTGGAAGACAGCTCACCGGAGAGAACATCAACGAAATGGAATGAGTTGACGTAATCCTTTTGTGCGCGCCATTCCGGGGTCACACTAGGGTAGCGGCGACGTCTTTCGCGACACCACTCAATCCAGTTCTCCTTGCGTGGCAATGGGCTGCCGCGCAGTTGCCGCGCTATTTCTTCCAGCAGGATCTTGGCATCACAATGGACTGGCATATCGGGGAAAATAGTGGGCTTTTTGAGTTCGACAGGATCGATGTCAACGATGATTTTGTACGCTGCACGAGCGAATGCTTTAAACAGGTAAGAAACGGTTCTGACCCCGAGACGAACCCCGATGGTCAGCAGGACGTCAGCGTTCTGGATGATGAAGTTGCTGGATCGGTCGCCTGTGACGCTGGGGCGGCCGAAGAATAGCGGGTGGTCGGAGTGAATAACATCATTGCCACCCATCCCCGTTTGCACGGGCACGCCGAGCAGGTCGATCACTTCGTGAAAGAGATCCATGGCTCCAGCAAGGCGAATGCCGTTGCCAGCCAGAAATACTGGTCGCTCGGCTGCACGAATACGCTCGATAATGATTGCTGCCTGTGCCTTGACGGGTTCCAAGTCGAAGCAAATCCGATCCTCTGCCAGACTGTAGGGCAATAACTCATCCTCATTGATCATGGCCGCCTGGACATCTAGGGGAATGTCCAGCCAAACTGGGCCAGGCCGCCCATTGCGGGCAAGATAAAGAGCTTTTTCAAAGTGATAGCGAATGCTCTTGGGATCGCGCACCATCACGGCATATTTGGTGATTGAGCGGACAATGGCAATGATGTTGGCTTCCTGATCACCGAGCTGACGCAGTGGCAACCCAGTACTCTCAACCGTCGTGCCGTATTTTATCTGTCCGGAAATGAACATTCCGGGGATGGAGTCCAGCCATAGCCCCAATACGCCGGTAAGCGTATTGGTGCCACCTGGGCCACTGGTGACAATGGCTACACCCAGATTGCCTGTTGTGCGGGAGTAGCCTTCAACCGCAATTGCACAAGCCTGTTCGTGGTGGTTGCAAACGTATTCCAGATCCTTATTTCTGCCGATGGCATCATTGAGGTGCATGGCTCCGCCGCCGGAGATCATGAACACGTGGCGGACGCCCGCCTCGGCAATGCGTTTTGCCAGATAATCCGCTACTTTAATTTTCATGAGGGTTGCTCCCAGCCATGCCAACGGGCAGTTTTGATGATGGCCTGTTCCAAGGTGATAGTTTGTGTGAGACCAAGTTCAGTTTCGGCACGCTTTACTGAAGGCACATACCGTTTGGGTACAGTTCCCGGCTGCGGTTGCTGCGTGATGTGTATGCCACCACCGCCAAGCGTCGTGTTAACGAGTGCGGCAAGCTCTGCAATGCTGAGGGCTCGGCTTGAGCCAATGTTGTAAGGGTGAGCTGTCTGACCACATAGCAGAACTGTCCATAGCCACAAAGTCAGATCTGCTGCATATAGGTAAGAGCGGTATGGTGTACCGTCACCACTGATGGAAATCGTATTCTTGGCTATGGCATCACGGATGAAATTGCCGATCGCGAAGTGGCTATCGAGTGGCAAGTAAGGACCGACAAAGGCAAAGCAACGTGCCAGTTTGGTCTCGATACCATGCTGCTTGGCATACAGAGCGCACAACATTTCTGCAGCACGCTTGCCTTCTGCATAAGCGGCTCCTGCATCGGAGCAGTCTGGACCGATAGTGTCGGATTCAGAGCTGTGGGATATGTGCGATGGTTGATCACCATATACTGCACCCGAGCTGAGGAAAAGGAATTTTTTTGCTCCGGATTGCACGGCAATATCAAGTGCTCGCCGCGTTCCTGCCACAATAGTATCAAACATGAGGATGGGGTCTTCTGCATTCAATTTGGCACTGGCATCGGTGGCGCCATGGATAACGAATGAAAAATCTTTCTCTGGGCAGGTGATGGCTCTTATGTCGCCCTGCAATAATTTAATGCTAGGGTGGTGCGCCAAATGAGGTATTTTTCTGCTAACAGCCTCAGCATTACGTGTCAGGACGACAGCGCTCATGTCCAGATCTAGGTGATCATTCAACCAGACAAAGCTTTCCAGCAGCCAAGTGCCGATAAATCCCGTGCCCCCAGTTATGAAGAATCGCGCACCTTTGAGATCGGGCCAAAGCATCTGTCCACGATCAAGGATGCTATTGAGGTCTTCTGCCAGTCGGTTTTGCACGGCGTATTACCAATCACTCACGCCGAAGAATGTCTCAATCCGGTCGCAGATGTAATCAAGCATTGCATCATTCAGTCCCGGATAAACGCCGATCCAGAAGGTGCTGTTCATAATGGCGTCGGTGTTAATGAGTTCACCACTGACACGATACGTCCTGCCTTGAAAATAGGGCTGGCGGGTGAGGTTGCCGGCAAACAGCAGACGCGTGCCGACTTTGTGTTGATCAAGGTACTTGAGAAGCTCAACCCGCGCGATACCCGCTGAGTCTCGGACGGTGATCGGGAAGCCGAACCAGGATGGATCGCTGCCAGGTGTTGCCTCGGGCAGGATCAGAAATTCCTCACAAGATTTCAGCCGGTCTTTGAGGAAGACGAAGTTGCGTTTGCGTGCCTCGATGAATCCAGGCAGCCTGTCCATCTGCGCCAATGCGCAGGCCGCCTGCATATCTGATATCTTGAGATTGTAGCCAAGGTGTGAGTAGGTGTACTTGTGGTCATAGCCAAATGGTAGTGTACCGAGCTGCCAGCCAAAGCGCTTGCCGCAGGTGTTGTCCTTGCCGGGCTGACAGTAGCAATCACGTCCCCAGTCACGAAAGGATTCGATGATGCGTTTGAGGTCGTTATTGTTGGTGAAGATTGCTCCACCCTCGCCCATGGTGATGTGGTGCGCGGGGTAGAAGCTTAGGGTGCCGATGTCGCCGAAGGTGCCGACAAGCTTTTCGTCGTAAGTAGATCCAAGCGCATCGCAGCAATCTTCAATCAGCCAGAGGTTATATTTCTTGGCAATGTGGACGATTTTGGCGAGATTGTACGGATTGCCCAGCGTATGGGCCAGCATGATCGCTTTGGTTTTATCCGATATCGCGGCTTCGATCAATGCCGGATCAATGTTGTAAGTGGGGATGTGCACGTCCACAAACACCGGCACCGCTCCGTATTGCAGGATAGGGTTAACCGTGGTGGGGAAGCCGGCGGCAACGCTGATGACCTCGTCACCCGGCTTGATAGCGCGTTTACCGAGTTGCGGCGAAGTTAATGCTGAAAAAGCCAGCAGGTTGGCGGATGAGCCGGAATTGGTGGTAAGTACGTGTTTTACACCTAGGAAATCTGCCAAGCGCCGCTCGAAGGCCTCATTGAAGCGCCCAGTGGTAAGCCATCCATCCAGGGATGCCTCGACCATATTTTTCAATTCGCTCGCTCCAAGTACTTTGCCAGATGGCGGGATAACGCTGGTGCCAGCTTGAAATGGCTTCTCCGCAAAATGCAACGCACTGTATTGTTCGACCAGATCGAATATCTGTTGTTTCAACTCTGCCTTATCCACTTCAAACCCCTGCTTAGTGTTTTTGAGAACTATCGTCATATGCGCTGATCTGCTGTAGCGTTAGTTCACGCATGTTTTTTCCATCCCGATATGCGCGGTGCCAGTCGATAATTGCACTCAATGTGTCTTCGAGATGCCATTTTGGATGCCAGTCCAAGCGTGCTTTTGCTTTGGAACAATCCAATTTCAGGTAATGCGCCTCGTGCGGATGATCGCCCCCATCCAGCATCCAGCTCGCGCCTTCTCCCCACATGTCGGTTAGCCGCTTGGCGATCCATAATACCGGTTTGGCATCTTCATCGTTTGGCCCAAAGTTCCAGCCTTCCGCGTAACCTGCGCCCGCTTCATAGAGCTTTTGTGCGAGCAGCAGGTAGCCGCTCAGGGGCTCCAGCACATGCTGCCATGGCCGGGTAGCGTGGGGGTTGCGAATGTTTACCGGCTTGCCTTGCATAATGGCATGCATTATATCCGGAATGAGCCGATCCTCTGCCCAGTCGCCGCCGCCGATCACATTACCCGCTCTTGCCGAAGCCAAAGCTAGGCCATGCTCTGCAAAATTATTTGGGTTGAAGTATGAGTTTCGGTAGGCAGATGCGACCAGTTCGGCGCAACCTTTGCTGCTGCTGTAGGGATCGTATCCGCCCATCGGTTCGTTCTCCCGATAGCCCCACACCCACTCGCGATTCTCATAGCATTTGTCGCTCGTCACGTTGACGATGGCCCGTACGCTACCGGTCAGTCTTGCGGCTTCCAGCAGGTGGACAGTGCCCATCACATTGGTGGAATAGGTTTCGATTGGGTTGATGTAGGAATAGCGTACCAAAGGTTGCGCAGCCATATGGATGACGATCTCAGGCTGGTGTTTCACGAATGTGGATGAAAGTGCAGGAAAGTCGCGTATATCCCCAACGAGACTGGTCATGCCTTCAGCAGCATTTGCAGCGATAAATAGACTTGGATCGGTGGGTGGTGGCAGTGCGTAGCCAACCACTTGCGCGCCCATGGATTGTAGCCATAGAGAAAGCCAGCTCCCTTTGAAACCGGTGTGCCCGGTTAGCAGTACAACCTTACCTGCCCAAAATGATCTGTCTACCATGTTTTCCATGGCGCCTTGCCGCTTACCCATAATTCTTCCAGATGGTTTTTGTCACGTAATGTGTCCATAGGCTGCCAGAAACCATGATGGAGATAGGCGGAGAGTTGGCCTGTCTGCGCCAAGCGTTCCATCGGTTCCTTTTCCCAGAGAGTATGGTCACCCTCTATATAGTCGAACACCTTGGGGGAGAGTACAAAAAAGCCACCGTTGATCCAACTGCCATCGCCCCGGGGCTTCTCTTGGATATGCAGAATGTCGCTGCCAGATAGTTCCAATGCGCCAAAACGTCCCGGTGGTTGCGTTGCTGTCAACGTGGCAAGCTTGCCATGTTGTTTGTGGAATGCGATTAAGCGCGTGATGTCAACATCACCGATGCCGTCGCCATAGGTGCAGCAAAAATCCTCATTCCCAACATAACTGGCGACACGCTTGATGCGACCACCGGTCATGGTTTCCTCGCCAGTGTCCACCAGCGTCACCCGCCAGGGTTCGGCGTTGCGCTGATGAACTTCCATTTTATTGGATTCCATATCAAAAGTGACATCCGACATGTGCAGAAAGTAATTGGCAAAGTACTCTTTGATCACATAGCCTTTGTAGCCACAGCAGATGATGAAATCATGGATGCCATGGGCCGAATAGGTCTTCATGACGTGCCATAAAATCGGCTTGCCACCAATTTCAACCATGGGCTTGGGCCGAGTAGACGTTTCCTCGCTGATGCGAGTACCGAGACCACCTGCGAGAATGATTGCTTTCATATTGCTCCCTCATATCGTCATTGCGAGTTGCCAGACCACCCTGGTGGTCTATATTGTAACGCTGAACAGGGATTAGCTTACTGCTGAGATCGTATACCACGATCGGCTGCATGTTAGTCATATCCTCATATTTCGGAAAAAGTTGCACTTCGTCGTCGAATCCACGAAACTGCACGCATCTGACTCGGTCAATGTCAAACAACAGCAGAATAACAGTGAGATAACGGCAAACATGTATTCATTTTTTAAGGATATTTTGTCAGTTTTTTTGGTGGCGCTTTACGGGCTAAAGGGCGGCTACACCAAAGTGAACGTTAGAGGCCAGCCGATCCGCGTCGCCGTGGATCACTGGCGGACTCTGATGCGGGCCAAAACCTACTCCATTAAGGAACCGGATACGCTGGACTGGCTTGACAGTTTCGAGCCCGATTCGTGCTATTTTGATCTGGGCGCAAATATTGGTCAGTATTCGCTGTATCCCGCGAAGAAATATGGCGACAAAGTGCGGGTGTACGCCTTTGAGCCGCAGGGACTCAACTACTATTCGCTGAACAGGAACATCTATTTAAACAAGCTTGAAAAGAACATCACGGCTTATTGTGTCGCTGTATCCGGTGAGAGCGGATTTTCCCAATTGTATATCCCGAAGTTCATTCCCGGCGGGAACCGTTCCCAGTTTGGCAAAGAAGACCTGAAGAACATGAAAAGACCGGCCAGCCATATTCAAGGCATGTTCGGGGTGACGCTGGATGACTTGTGCGATAAATGGGGGTTTCCGTTCCCCAACTACATCAAGATAGACGTCGATGGTATCGAGATTGCAATTCTCAAAGGCGCCGAGAAAGTGTTAAGAAATCCTGCACTCAAGTCCATTACCATAGAGCTGGGCACTGTCGAAGAGCAGCAGGAAGCGGTCAGCCTGTTGGAGCAGGCGGGATTCAAGGTGAAGTTCAAGACGACCGAGAATTGGGGCGAAACCTGCTTTGTATTTGATCGAATTTGATTGGTAACCCAAGTTTCATCTTCACTCCCGTTCCTTCCTGTAGGGCGACTATCCCCATTATTCCCTCAGTCCAGATAGGCGCGTTGGATAGGATGGAGGCTATCATCAAGTTCGTACACCAGTGGTCGGCCGGTGTCGATGGTCAATCTCATCGCCTGGGCAGCGGACAGGCTTTCCAGCAACAGCCGCAACGCGCGCAGAGCATTCTTGTGCGAGACAATCAGAACCCGCTTTCCGCACTGGATCTGGGGCACGATGGTTTCCTGCCAGTAAGGCTGTACGCGCAGCAGGGTCTGCTGCACACTCTCTGCCAGCGGCAAATCCTTTTTGCTGATGTTTGAATAACGCGGCTGGTTTCCCGGGCAGCGCACATCACTGGGATCAAGGGGCGGTGGTGCTGCGGCGAATTGCAATTGGCATTTGATTACCGGCCACAGACCAAATTGCCGGACAGCGCCCAGACGGCTGTATCCTTCCATGGCGCCAAAGTGGCGTTCGTTCAGGCGCCAGCTCTGCTGCACCGGCAGTTGGGCCAGCCCCATTGCTGTCAATACGATACGTACCGTATCGGTGGCGCGCTGGAGTTCCGAGGTAAAACACAGATCAAACGCATGTCCCGTCTGCCTGAGCAGGCGGCCGGCCCGTTCCGATTCCTGTTCGCCTTGCGGGCTAAGTGCGCTATCGCTCCAACCGGTGAAACGTCCTTCCTGGTTCCAGATGCTTTGCCCGTGTCGCATCAGAACAAGTTGCGTCATGCGCCGCCCTGCCGGTGCAGCATGCTGTCACTGGTCATAATTCGCCGGTCAACGTGTTGCTGCTGACGCTTCGCTCCAGATGCGCCGCAGCGCATCCCACAGGCCCTTGCGCAGGGTTTGCAGGTAAAGCGTGTTGTCACTCAGGCCGTTTACCAGACGACGCTGCGCCTTGCCGAGGTTGTGGTAGGGCATGCTCATGAAGAGATGATGCGTGGCGTGATAGCGCAGACCCACCGGTGCCCATAAGCCGGTAATGAACAAGTTGCCAGGGACATTGATGGAATCGAGATACTGTTCGGCGAACTCCATCTTGTGTTCACCGGGGTTGCGGTAGGCATGCGCGGCGAGCGTGCGCAGCGAGTTGAGAAAGAAAATGAACATGCCGATCACATACCAGAGAATCAGTGCCCGGTAGGGCAGGATGTCCAGCGCGATGCAGGTAACGATTATGGCTGCGAACAGAAAAGTGGCGAATTCCTGCAGCCGCCAGTTTTTGTCATTGCGGATGGCGTTTTCCGCACGCTTGTAATTCATATCGATGGTGAGGGACGACGCCCGTTCCCAGACAAATTTGCGCAGCGGCGGGATCAGATAAGACAGCGGCGTCAGCAGCAGAAAGCGGCCGATAAAGGCCAGCGGCAAAGCAAACGACAGCAGCACGTAGCTGATCATCTCCGCCGGTTTGCGGGTGGCAAAGGGGACATACTCGCCATCCTTGCTGGTACCGTAGACATCGGGTTTGTGATGGTCGTTGTGTACGCCGTCATAGGTAAAGGATGGGATCAGCAGCGGGATGCCGCAAATGAGGTTCCACACCAGACGGAATGTTTGAAACGTGCCTTTCTTCAGGTGTGCCAGTTCGTGAATGAAGATCACTGCGCGATAAAGGGCGAATGTTGCGATCACACAGGCCAGAATCTGCCAGACAGAAAATAGCGGCGTGTACAGGGCGGTCGCAAAGGCGGCCCAGCCCAGGGTGATGTGAAAAAGAAAGTCCAGCCAGTAAATCCAGGGGTTGGGCGTCATCAGATCGCGCACCAGTTCATGCGCTTCGCGCAGCGGAAACTCCCGGGCAGCAGTCGCACCCGTCATTTTCTGTTTTTGCCCGGTGGCCGGTGTATCGTTATCCGGATCAGGGCTTTCATGTATTTGTGATTGCGGTTGCTGCATGCCGTAGATTAAACCGTCAGGCGTACGCTAAGAATACAAATTTGCGAGTGTCTGCTGCGCTGTCCGCGTCTGCGGCAAACCTGGCAGGTGATGCGCAATGCAGGCTCATGCGAATACCTCGGCATCGGTCAGACTCATTCCCTGCGCATCCTTGGCCGAGACGATGGGTTGCGTATCCAGTGGCCAGACAATCCCGATATTGGGGTCGTTCCAGACGAGGCTACGCTCAAACTCGGGCGCGTAGTAGTCAGTGGTTTTGTACAGAAAGTCGGCGCTGTCGCTCAACACGTAAAAGCCATGGGCAAATCCCGGCGGAATCCACAACTGACGGTGGTTGTCCTCGGTCAGTTCCACCCCTACCCATTGGCCAAAAGTGGCAGAGGATTTGCGGATGTCCACGGTCACGTCAAATACCGCACCGCGCACCACGCGCACCAGTTTCCCCTGGGGTTGCTGGATCTGGTAATGCAGGCCACGCAGCACGCCCTTGGCCGAGCGGCTGTGATTGTCCTGCACGAAGTTTACGTCCAGCCCGGTGGCTTGGCTGAAGGCCCGCTGGTTGAAGCTTTCAAAGAAAAAGCCGCGGGCATCGCCAAAGACTTTGGGTTCAATGATCAGAACTGCGGGGATCGCGGTAGGGATTGCCTTCAAGACTGTATCCTTTCTTGCAGCAAGCGCAGCAGATATTGACCGTAGCCGTTTTTGGCCAGAGGCTGAGCCAGTTTCTCAAGCTGTTCGGCAGTGATGAAACCCCGGCGATAGGCGATCTCTTCCGGGCAGGCGACCTTGAGACCCTGACGGTGCTCAATGGTTTCGATGAAATTGCTGGCCTCTATCAGGCTCTCGTGGGTGCCCGTATCCAGCCAGGCATAACCACGCCCCATGATTTCGACATTGAGTTGATCGCGCTGCAGGTAGATGCGGTTGACATCGGTTATTTCCAGTTCGCCACGGATGGAGGGCTGGAGGTTGGCGGCGATATCGATGACCTGATTATCGTAGAAATACAGGCCGGTGACGGCATAGTTGCTCTTGGGTTGGGAAGGTTTTTCTTCCAGCGATGTGGCCCGGTTCTGGGCGTCAAACGCGACCACGCCGTAACGTCCTGGATCCTGCACATGGTAAGCGAATACTGTTGCACCTTCAGTTTCAAGCATGGCGCGTTCGAGCTGCACATGCAGATCGTGGCCATAAAAAATGTTATCGCCCAGCACCAGCGCACTGGGATGATGGCCGATAAAATCCCTGCCGATGATGAAAGCCTGGGCCAGTCCGTCCGGGCTGGGCTGCATGGCATATTGCAAATTAAGCCCCCAGTCGCTGCCGTCGCCCAGCAGTTGCTCAAAACGTGGCGTATCCTGTGGCGTGGAGATGATGAGGATGTCGCGTATGCCCGCCAGCATCAGGGTGCTCAGGGGGTAGTAAATCATTGGTTTGTCG
The DNA here is from genome assembly GCA_945860135.1 of Nitrosovibrio sp. Nv4. Taxonomy (GTDB): domain Bacteria; phylum Pseudomonadota; class Gammaproteobacteria; order Burkholderiales; family Nitrosomonadaceae; genus VFJL01. The sequence continues at coordinate 106,103 of CAMAPK010000001.1, read as the reverse complement.
TAGATGGGCAGCAATTGCTTGGAGACTGCCTTGGTCACGGGGTAGAGCCGGGTGCCGGAACCGCCGGCGAGAATGATGCCTTTCCTGGTGAGTGGAGAGTGGGAAGTGGGTAGTGGGGAGTGGGTCATTGGATGCTCCATTTCTTGTGCAGGCCGGTGAGGAGTTTGCCGGTGCGGTCGGCGAGCTCGAAAGCGGCGTGGTCTGGTGTGGTGAAGCCAAGCATAACCGCTAACTGCAATTGGGTTTCAAGTTCGGCCAGCGAACCCCGTGCTATTCCAATGAAGTTCAGGAATTCCTTTGCACCGTTCCGGCCTGCGCCTTCGGCAATATTGCTAGGAATTGACACGGCTGCCCGTCTCATTTGCTGCGAGAGTCCATAACGTTCCTCTGCCGGGAAATCAGACGTCATTTGATATACAGCTTTTACCAGTTGCATTGCAAATTTCCATGCTTCCAATTGTTCGTGTGGTTTACCCATTTACCCCCCTTCTGGTGAGTAGTAAGTGGTGAGTAGATAAGAAACTGTAGATCATGTACACGGTGCTTTGCACGTTGACCGACGGCTCATCACTGTCCACTCCCCACTTACCACTTTCTGCTTTCTACTTACTACTCCCCAGAATCTCATCCAGCATGCGTGCCACGCCAGTTTGCCACAACGGCAGGTGCAAATCGAAGGTGGTTTGCAATTTGCCAGTGTCCAGGCGCGAGTTCAAGGGGCGCCGGGCGGGCAAAGGAAATGCGCTGGTTGGCACCGGAAGTACATTTTCCGTGGCGGCCTTGAGTTCGATTCCGGCTTGACGCGCGTGATCCAGCACAAAACAGGCATAACCGTGCCACGAGGTTTCACCTGCGGCAGCCAGATGGTACAGGCCGGACAGTTCTGGTCGCTGCCGGGCCGTGCGGATGGCGTGGGCGGTAACGTCCGCCAGCAGGTCGGCACCGGTGGGAGCGCCGATCTGATCGTCGATGACGGTCAGGCGCTCGCGTTCCTGGGCCAGGCGCAGCATGGTTCTGGCGAAGTTGCCACCGCGTGCGGCATAAACCCAACTGGTGCGGAAGATCAGATGGTGGCAGCCTGCAGCGCGGATGGCTTCCTCGCCCGCCAGCTTGGTGGAACCGTATACACTCAAGGGTGCGGTGGGGTCGGTTTCCAGCCAGGGCTTGCTGCCGCTGCCGTCAAACACGTAGTCGGTGGAGTAATGAATCAGCCAGCTGCCCAGCTTGCGCGCTTCCTGTGCGAGTATGCCCGGAGCCAGCGCATTGATGGTGCGGGCCAGCGCCGGTTCGTTCTCGGCTTTGTCTACCGCGGTATAGGCAGCGGCATTGACGATCACATCCGGCGCAATTGTGCGCACGCTCTGGGCAATGTCGTCCAGACGGGTGAAGTCGCCGCATGGTTGCTGGCTATCAGCATCCAGCGCGATCAGTTCGCCCAGAGGTGCAAGACTGCGCTGCAGTTCCCAGCCTACCTGGCCACCCTTACCGAACAACAGAATTTTCATCAGCCGCGTCCTTGGTAATTCTTCTCGACCCATGTCCGGTAAGCGCCCGACTGTACATTACTGACCCAGATCTGGTTGTCCAGATACCACTGCACGGTTTTGCGGATGCCGGTTGCAAAGGTTTCAGCCGGCTTCCAGCCCAATTCGTGCTCGATCTTGCTGGCATCGATCGCGTAGCGGCGGTCATGGCCGGGGCGGTCGGTGACGTAAGTGATCAGGGAGCGGTAAGTGGGCAGTGGAGAGTGGGGAGTGGTGAGTGGCAAACGGGGAGTGGTAAGTGGTAAGTGGGAAGTGGGAAGTGGGCGGAGCTCGTCCAGTAGCGCACAAACGGTATGGACAATTTCGATATTGGGTTTTTCGTTGCAGCCGCCGATGTTGTAGACCTCGCCTACCCGGCCAGCTGCGAGCACGCGACGGATGGCGCTGCAATGGTCTTTGACATACAGCCAGTCGCGGATCTGCTGGCCGTCGCCGTAGACTGGCAACGGCTTGCCCGCGAGCGCATTGACGATCATCAGCGGAATGAGTTTTTCCGGGAAGTGGTAGGGGCCGTAGTTGTTGGAGCAGTTGGTGGTGAGTGCCGGCAGGCCATAGGTGTGATGATAGGCGCGCACCAGGTGATCGCTGGCAGCCTTGCTGGCCGAGTAAGGACTGTTGGGTTCATAGCGGCGGGTTTCGCTGAAAGCCGGTTCATCCTTTGCCAGTGAGCCATAAACCTCGTCGGTCGAGACATGAAGGAAACGGAAGTCCTGTTTTGTCTCGTCGTTCAATCCGTTCCAGTAGGCGCGCACAGCTTCCAGCAAACGGAAGGTGCCGACGATGTTGGTCTGGATGAAATCTTCCGGGCCGTGAATAGAGCGATCCACATGGCTTTCGGCGGCGAAATTGATGATTGCGCGCGGCTGGTGCTGTGCAAGCAGGCCGGCTACCAGGGTGGAATCAGCGATGTCGCCGTGGACAAAGATGTGTCGCGGATCTGTTGCCAGTGAAGCGAGATTTTGCAAATTGCCCGCGTAAGTGAGCGCATCGAGATTGACAATCGCTTCGTCGGATTGCGTCAGCCAATCCAGCACAAAATTTGCGCCAATGAACCCGGCGCCGCCTGTTACTAGAATCATTCGCAATTCCTGAGTCGTATTGCATCCGTTGCCACGGCAACGGATGCGGTTTTATTCGGTTGATAATTTTACCTTACGTCAGGAGGTAGAGGTTTTTTGTAGTTTCCATTTGCAACATAGCCTGACTAGAATTCTTCGTTATCCCGCAGATAACGCCATTTCCCCACGGGCAGATCACCCAGTTTTATGCGGCCGATGCGGACGCGTTTCAAGCCGGTGACTTTCAGCCCGACCAGTTCGCACATGCGGCGGATCTGGCGTTTTTTCCCCTCACGCAGAATGAAACGTAATTGATCCTGATTCTGCCAGCTCACCTGCGCGTGTTTCAGCGCTTCGCCATCCAGACTCAGGCCATGATTCAGCAGATCCAGCTGCTGCTGCGACAGCGTTCCCTGCACCCGCACCAGGTATTCCTTCTCGATCGCGGAATCGGCACCGATCAGTTGTTTGGCGATGCGGCCATCTTGCGTCAATACCAGCAAGCCCTGTGAATCGATATCCAGTCTCCCGGCCGGGGCCAGGCCTTTCAAGTGCATCGGGCTGAAACGTTGCGGTGATTGATCGCCATGAAAACGGGATTCTTGATTGATCAGAGCGACCGCCGGTTGGTAACCGGGTTCCGGCTGCCCCGATACATAGCCGATCGGCTTGTTCAGCAGTATCGTTATCCGGCCAAGCTGTTGCGCTTGTGCGGCCTTGTCGAGCTTGATTTTCTGCGCAGGATAAATCTTTGTGCCCAGCTCAGTGATGCGCTCGCCATCCACGAACACCCAGCCGCGTTCGATGTAGCTGTCCGCTTCCCGGCGGGAACAGAGACCTTGTGCGGACATGAGTTTTGACAAGCGGATCTTTTCCATGACAGGTGTTGTGGGGTTGTGCACGGCTTCAGTTGCGTCCGGGCATTATAATTTGAAGCCCTGTGCCGTTTCAGTTAAAATTCGACCTTTCCAGGCGCGTAGCTCAGCTGGTTAGAGCACCACCTTGACATGGTGGGGGTCGTTGGTTCGAGTCCAATCGCGCCTACCAAAATATTGGTTAAAGGGGTTGGGCACCTTGATGAGAGTCTCCGGAGCAAGGGAGAACCAGGTAATGGCAAGGAAATCCATGAAAGACCGGGGCGATATCCGGGTAGAATTTGGCGCGCCCAACACGATTCGAACGTGTGACCCCCGCCTTCGGAGGGCGGTACTCTATCCAGCTGAGCTATGGGCGCAAATGGGGCTGCATCAGATTTAGGACACTCCTAATGCTGCAGCGAGCGCTAGGATAGCTTTTTTTGCGGCATCCGTCCAACGGCCGGGTCGTATTTTTGCATCAGGGAACATGAAGATATACAATTCAACGCTTTTGCATGGGGAGTTATTGTGAGCGACACTGAAGAGCATGCCTCGGCCATCAAGACGCCGAAACAGTTAATTACAGTTCTGCTGCTCGCGATTGTGTTTCCAATCGCGATCGTCGTGTTGCTGGCGCAGTATGCGACCGGCGGCATTTCGGTGAACAAAAATGACCCTGCCTTGACGGATGAATCCGTAGCCAAGCGCTTGAAACCGGTGGGCGAACTGGTGCTTGCCAGTGACTTGCCACCGGTCGAAGAGTACGCGGGGGCGGGGATCGATCAAACAGCATCAGCAGCTGTTGTCCCAGTTGCGGCCGCCAGTGGCGCAGACAAGGTTCAAACGATCTATAACGCCAGTTGCGCCGCGTGCCACATCAGCGGGGCAGCGGGCGCGCCCAAACAAGGTGACAAAGCAGCATGGGCGCCGCGCATCAAGAACGGCAACGCGGCACTCTACGCCAGTGCGATCAAGGGCAAGGGTGCGATGCCGGCCAAAGGCGGCAACGTCGGCCTCTCTGATGACGATGTCAAAGCGGTGGTGGATTACATGGTGAGTCAGGCGAAGTGATTCGCCGTGAAATTTAAGTCAGTGTAGGGGGCGGTCCGAGACCGCCCCTTATTTTTTGTATGATGCGGCGATATTTCTGCTGCACTATCTCTCTACATGGCTACTTACGCAATCGGTGATCTGCAAGGCTGCTATGAGGAATTCAGGCAGCTTCTTGATCTGCTCGCTTTTGATGCTGCAACAGACAAGTTGTGGCTGGTGGGCGACATCGTCAATCGCGGGCCAGACTCGCTGAGCCTGTTGCGTTTCGTCAAGGCGCTGGGTGATGCAACCGTCATGGTGCTGGGTAATCATGATCTGCATCTGTTGATGGTGGCGGAAGGCTGTGCCAGGCTGCACCGCAGCGACACGTTGCAGGAGATACTGGCCGCACCTGACCGGGACGAGTTGCTCTACTGGTTGCGGCAGCAGCGGCTGTTACATGTAGAGGGTGATTACGTCATGGTACATGCCGGTTTGCTGCCGGCATGGAGCGTGACACAGGCCTCATCGCTCGCGCAGGAAGTCGAAGTCGCGCTGCGCGGCAATGAGTTCCATGAATTTTTCTCACATATGTACGGCAACCAGCCCGATCGCTGGGACGGCAGTCTCGCCGGATATGATCGCTTGCGAGTGGTCACCAATGCCATGACACGTATGCGCGTATGCACCCCTGACGGAAAAATGAATTTTGCTTACAAAGGCCGAGTGCAGGACATCCCGGCCGGGTATCTGCCATGGTTTGAAACGCCGCTTCGCGCCAGCCGGGAAGCTACGGTCATTTGCGGTCACTGGTCGGCACTGGATCTGCAGATACGGGATAACCTGATCGCGCTCGATACTGGCTGTCTGTGGGGCGGGAGCCTCACGGCTGTGCGTCTGGAAGACCGGAAGGTTTTCCAGGTGCCTTGTGCGGCACCGGCAGGGACAACGCGCTGGCGATAGCGTGTTCGACAAAACGTGCCAGTTCTCGCCGGTTTTTCCCGCTGCTGTTGACCGGGTCGGCAAAGATCAATTCCACTTCCACCCATGGCTGCCGCAATATTTGTTGCAGCGATTGCAGCAGCGAAACATCGACGTAGGCCGCTGCCTTGCTGATCTGCCCTGCCGTATCGTGGTAGCGGATTGCTACCGGGCATAACAAGGTCTCGGCGGTCACTGCCGGTTGCAATAACGATGCATGAAAATGCCGCAATACGCTGCCGTCGCTGGTGGTGCCTTCCGGGAATACCGCAACTCGATCGCCGATAGTCAGCGCATTATTGATGTCCTGATTGATGCGGGCAGTGTCGCTGCGTTTTGTGCGTTCGATGAACAGCGTGCCTGCATTCTGGCTCAGCCATCCGAGCAGCGGCCAGTTGCGGATCTCGGACTTGGCAACGAAACGGGCGGGGCACACGGCGATGAGTGCATACACATCCAGCCACGAAACATGATTGGCTGCCAGCATCACCCGCTGTACCCCGGCGGGTGGCGGGACGCCGCTGTAGCGTAATTTAACGCAGAGTATCGCGAGCAGACCTGCCGACCAGTTCTGCGCCATGCGTTTCTGCGCCGGTTGACTGAGATGCGGATATATCGCCGATTGCACCAATCCGGAAATGACGTGCAACAGTAAACGGGTGGAACGAAAGATTCGTATCAGTGAACCGGGGGTATTGTCCATGCCGCCATTATCGCATCAATACGAGCGGTCTTTCGTTTTCGCTAATGCGTCACCCGTGAAGCCCCGCCTCCCGACAGGATGCGCACCCGCTCGCCTGGCTTGAAAGTTTCGTTTGCTTCCACTTCCTGGGTAATCGCAACCATCGAGCCGTTGTCGAGTTTGACAGTGATCTCCACGCCTTTCCTGCGCGTTACCCCTTCTTCGACCGCTTGCCCTATCAGTCCGCCACCGACCGCGCCGAGCACTGCGCCCAGGGCGCCGAGTGTGCTGTCTCCCATATAGCTGCCACCGATACCGCCCGCCACGCCGCCTGCCACCGCGCCCACACCGCTGCGGGTGCCTTCGAGCTGCACTTCACGCACACTTTCCACCACGCCGGTGCGCACACTCTGTTCCTGCCGCGCCTGATCACGCGAATAAGTGCTGCCCCCCAGACCGGTTGCGCAGCCGCTCAATATGACTGTGGATAGACCGATCAATGCTGCCGCCAGAATATGTTTCATTGTGTCCTCCTTATGGAATACGACTGCCGAAAGCCTCGAAATAACGCTGATTGATTTCATCCCGGCTGAAGCTGTGATTCTGTCCGCCCCGTTGTGCAATTTTCAGTGCGCCCATGAGCGAACCCAGCCGTCCGGTCGTTTGCCAGTCCAGATCATTGGCGATGCCGTACAGCAGTCCGGCGCGGTAAGCATCGCCGCAACCGGTCGGGTCGACCATCGTCTCCGGTTTGACGCACGGGATTTCGATCTGCTGCCCATTGGCATAAATCACCGATCCCTCTGCTCCTTTTGTGACCACCAGACCCTTGACCAGTTTTGCCAATGCTTCCAGTGTGCACCCGGTACGTTCCTGTAACAACTGACCCTCGTAATCATTGACCGCAACGTAATTGGCCTTGTCGATGAAATCCAGCAGCTCTTCACCGTTGTACATCGGCAGTCCCTGGCCCGGGTCAAACAGAAAAGGGATGCCTGCCTCATGAAACTCGCGCGCATGCTGCACCATGCCATCGCGCCCGTCCGGGGCGATGATGCCGAGACTCACGTCTTTGGCATCAGCTACGTGGTTCTGATGGGAAAAATTCATTGCGCCGGGATGGAATGCGGTGATCTGGTTGTCTGCCAGATCAGTGGTGATGAATGCCTGTGCGGTAAAGGTGTCGCGCACGGGGCGGACATGGGTTTGTGTCAGGTTCAGTTTCTGCAGCCGGTAATCGTAGGGCTGATAGTCATCACCGACCGTGGCCATGATCAGCGGCGCGCCACCGATCATCTGCAGATTGTAGGCAATGTTGCCGGCGCAACCGCCGAATTCCCGACGCATGTCCGGAACCAGGAAAGCGACATTCAGCATATGAATCTTTTCCGGCAGGATATGATTCTTGAAGTGGTCGTTAAACACCATGATGGTGTCGTAAGCAATGGAACCGCAAATGAGTGTGTGCATAGTTTTAGGCGTAAGACTGGAAAATTGGATTATAGCAGCAGTATTGCTGCCGGATTTTGCTGCTGGGGAAATGAGTCGTTAGAACGGGCGCGCCAGTTCAAGGCCGAGGTACATGGTAGTTCCATCCACTGCCTTTCTTGCACCGCCGCGCATGGTAACGTCTGTTCCCAACAATAATCTTAGTCCCGTCATTGCCCAGCCATACTGTTGGATCTGGAAATTGGGGTCGCCGAGAACGATCGCTTCCGGGCCGGCGAGCATGCGCTCGTTCAAGTTGTATAGCAGACGGCCACGCGCCCAATAGCTGTTTTGCCCGGTGACATAATTGGCATTGATATTCACACGCCAATCCTTGTTCAGGATACGTTCTCCCTCGATCTGGAATCTGCCACGAACAAAACCGCCGCGCGCTGGATTGCTCAGGGCATCCGGTGTGAACTGGGTGTCGCGATACACTACGCCGGCAAATGTCGCCCATGATCCCCATGGCCCGGATTTCTGGTAACCCAGCGAACCCTCTATGCCGCGTTGTTCCGCTTGAGTTTGCTGACCACCATTGTCATAGGCATAGGTCAGGCGATCCACCCACAGGCGTTGTACCATTCCATTACCAAGACCGCCCAGCCGGTTGTGTATCGGCATGATCATCCCGGCGTAGAGTGCCGAGTAAGTAGTTCCGGTATTTGTTTCCCCTCCTGTCATTGCCAGCACTCGCGGCCCAGGCGCCATCGCAGTTGCCACCGTATTCAGCAGTTCCTGCCTGCCTTTACTGCCCACAGGCAATGCATCAGCGAGACGCTTGGCATCGGCAAAACGCTTGCCCTGCAATGCGCTCAGCGCCAGCCCGCTACGGGCATCATGCTGCTCTGGATTCCACGTCAGCGCCTTGCCGAACCAGATGTCGGCAATTGCGGCTTCCTGCGCATTGAAATAATGCCAGCCGCTCAGCAGGGCAGCATCGGCATCGCGATAATGTTCGATGTCGCCGCCAAGTTGTTGCAGCAGTACGCGAAACGCGGCCTGGTTTTGTGCCTGATGCGCTGCCAGCAGTTTTTCCATGCCATGGTCGTAGCGCAACCGACGGAACTTGCTTTCACCTTCGTCGCTGCGGATTGCTTGCGCCTCGCGTTCGAGTAATGCTTCCCACATGGGAGTGTCCAGCCAGAGTTTGGCTTTATACAGCGTTGCCAGACGATCCTGTTCACCGCAATAAGGGATCAAGCGCTGCAGGATGAGGTGCGCGGCATCCGTCTGTTTCAGTGCAACTTGCGCTTCGGCCAGAGCCCAGGCCCAGTCAACGTGCGCACAGGCAAAATCCTCAGGATGCAGTTCTGCTAACTGTATGAGCGCAGCTGAGTCCTTGCTGTGAATAGCTTGCTCGATCTTCTGCCGCAGCCTGCCTTGCTGCAGCAGGCTGAGCAACTCCTGTGGCGGTTGCCACTTGCCATGACTGGCGCGCATGCGCTCGATTCCCGCCTGCAGCGCGTCATACTGCTCGTTCTGCAGCAATTGCCACAACAGTGTTTCGTTCGGCATCGCCACCTGCTGTTTCCTGGCAGGCTCGGCAACTTCTGTTTTGGTCAGGGAAGGTGCTGGAACGGGAAGTTCCACTGACGCCGCATGGCTTTCTTCCGGCGCCGCGATGTCAGGCTGGACAGTGGCACCAAGCTGGGTGTTTTTCTGCAATGAAACAATGTTGGACGATGTGGATGGGGAGCCGGCCAATCTGCCTGCAGCAGCGGAAACGATATTGGATGTTGCAGGTACAGATCCGATCGCACCCCCCGTAGTAGCAGAAACGACATTGGAGGCTGCGGGTAGAGATTTGACCAGGCCGCTCGTGATCGCGATGGGTTGTTGTTCACCCGTATTTGCCGGTTTTCCCGGCGACTTGGCGGCATCCGCCGACCAGCCCAGCAGTATTTCGCCCGGCTTGTATTCGGTGGCAAACACGAAAGCACGGGGGAAATGCTTTTTCATTCCAGCCAGCTGATTCTCCGCTTCCTGTTTGCTGCTCCAGTAGCCGATGCGCAACTTGTGCTGACCGACATGTTTTTCGATGCGCGCAAAAGGCAGGTCCTGTACTTTCTGCCAGGCATTCCTCACTACTGCCGGAGTGCCGGTCAGAACCTGAATGGAGTAATAGTCGCGGTGGGTGACCGGTTCAGCCGCGACCAGAGAGGGGGCCATTAGCCCCAGCCAGGGAATAGCCAGAATCAGTTTGAATAGAACATGCAATTTCAACGCCCGCGTTCCCTGAGCATGACTTTGGCTAGCAGCAGCAGCACTGAGGAATAATAATCCTGAGTGGGTCCCAGCGCAGGCAGACGCACCGAGCGCAGGTTAGGGTGGGCCAGTGTCAGTTGGGCAATAGTACGGATGCCGGGCGAGGCATCGTAGGAATCGATGCTGTCGTCGGTGAGATTGGTCCAGGCTGGCATGAACCTCGCGCCTTTGAAGTGTCCCCAATAGTCCTGGAAAGGCAGCAACAGTTCGGCGGTTTCGCGTTTCGCCCATAACAGATACAGCGGAATGCGCACTGCATCATAGCTGAAGCGAGCCGGGAAACCTGTTGCCGGGGTCAGTTTGTCAGCCAGCAGGATCCAGTCCGCCGGTAGTCCCCAGCGGCCGAAATGTGCTTCGAGCAACAGATTGATGCCGGTCTGCCGCAGCTCTTCCCACTCGGGCGCAGGGTCGGCCTGGGCGATTTCCTGGAGTGCGGGGAACAGCCAGTAGGATGGATTGATCACTACCCCTTCCGGCCGGTCAAACCCTTCCGTGCCTGCGAGCAAAATGATCCCCCGGCTGGTTCTGTGCAGCAATTTTTTCCGGATGTCCTGAATGATTTCCATGGCAGCCGCGTGATAGGCCGGCTCCTGCCATTTGCGCTGGGCGCGCAGCAGCGCCCAGGCGACGAACAGATCGCCGTCGGCAGCGTTATTCTTGTCGCTTACGCCGTCGCTGGGTGACCAGCTCCACGCCAACAGCTTGTCGTCCCGCACCTGCAGATGCTGCTGGGTCCATTGCCACATGCTGTCGAATGCGGCACGATCGTCGTGATGGACGGCCAGCAGCATCGCCATGCCTTGGCCCTCGGAATGGCTGATGATATTGTCGTGGCCATTATCGATGATGCGCCCTTCGGGCTGCAGGAAACGCTGTTTGAACAGGGGCCAGTCAGTAGCCGCCGCGTTTGCGCCCATGCTGGACAGCAGCAGGAAAGCGGCCACCCATGCTGACAGCATCCTCAGCCAATCGCTAGCATATGCTCTACTAAACATGCGGATACTCAAAAAATTCATGTAAGATTCGATCTGTTATATTCCTGCGGAGCCCGAGCACTCATGACGACCGAGAATAACGGAAACCAGCCTCCAGAGCCAGAGGAGAGCGATGATATCGAGCAGTTTCTTGAGCAGCAAGCGAAGCTCGAAGCCGCGCTGAAAAAGAAATTCACCAAGTTCATCACCATCATGTTCACCGACCTCAAGGGCTCTACTTCCATCGCTGAGACCGAGGGCGACATGGTCAGCCGCATGCTGATCAAGGAACACAACGACATCGTCATGCCAGCGATCCAGCAGAATAACGGCGTATTCATCAAATCCATCGGTGACGGCACGCTGTCTACCTTCGAAAACGCACTGGACGCGGTACGCGCCGCAGTGCGGATTCAGCGCGGCATGGACGAACTCAACATGGCGCAGAAGTTCAAAATCCCGGTGCTGATGCGTATCGGTCTGCATAGCGGCATGTGTATCGTGGAAAAGAATGATATTTTCGGCGATGCTGTCAATACTGCCTCGCGTTTCGAGTCGTCGGCCACCCCGGGCGATATTTTCATGTCTGAAGACACCTATAACGCCTTAAGCGACAAAAGCGAAATTTATTGCCGCTTCGTCAAGCAGGTTACGCTGAAAGGCAAGAAAGAACCCTACAACGCATACAAGGCATTCTGGAATCCGCAAGAAATCGAACGCGACAGAATAGAGGGTGCCGCACCCGCTGCACCGGCCCCCAAGCCCACCTCCAAACTGAAACTCATCCTGATTGTGCTGATCCCGCTGCTGCTGGTGCTGGCGCTGACCATGCGCGACAAGGTGGGCGACCAGGTCGGCATGGGTAACGAGTCGCGCACCATCAACTACTCCATCCCTATTCCGGACGAGAAATAATCATTCCTTCTTCGCTTCCTTCTTTTGTGCCTCTCCCAGTTTGCGCGTGGCGCGATAGCGCTTGAGCAGCACGAATATCAGGAAGGCCAGACCGAGTATCAACAAGCCCAGTAAGGCGTGGTAAGCGTAAGGATAGGAATAGAGGAAAGAGTCTATCCACGATACATCACCTTGTTTGCCGGTCGCATAGGTTTTGCCCACCATCATGCTGGTTACCTTGAATTTGGGTTGCGTCATTTCCACCAGCACCAGATCGCCATAAATTTGCCCTTGCACTTCGGGATCGAGCAAGGCTTCGCCCAGGCGATACAGGTCCGCTGGTTCATCGGCGGAAAGCGTCATGATCGTTCGCCCCACTTGAAACGGCGACTCGAACTGCATCAACAATCCGCTGCCTTCACCCAGCGCACTGATCTGGCGGCTGTGCGCCAGGGTGGCGGTTTCATTTTGCCAGCCACGCACCACCGGGTAGGGGATCAAAGAGGTCTTGCTGGTGTGCAGCGGTGATTTCGCTTTCAACGTATCAGGCATGGTTTTCTGATCACCAATGACGATGACATCGCCTTTCCACTTTTCCAGTCCCTGGAATCCGACCCGGATATTCAGTAACGGGAAACCGTTCTTTTGTGTCATCAGACCGACCAGATTCAGTGCGGCAGCAACCGCCTCATTGGAAGAGGGGTCGGTGAGGTAGATCAGAGAATCGTAACCGTCCGGCCAGCGGGTAAAGGGGAAGCCGTTAAGCATGAGCAGTTCGAGTTTGGGCAACTCGACGAAATGCGGCATGTCCGGGAATGTCAGGGTAGAGTTGTCAAATATGCTGACGAACAGATTATTCGTCAGTGTCAATTCGCACTCCTTGAGTTCGGGGTGCAGTTCCAGCCCGAATGAAATGATATTGGCGCCAGGTTTGAACAAATAGGTGGGCAAGTCTATTTGATAGTTCTGCAACACGTCTCCGTTTTTATTATTGAGCCAGATTGCACGTGCCGAAATGCCGTTAACCACCACATGGATGGCGGAGCTTTCGCGCCCGCCGGAGCCATAAGCGAAATTAAGCGTCAACTTGGCAGAGTGATTCTGCAGGACCAGCATGTCCGACGGCAGGCGGAAGCTCAATTCCTTGCCAGTAGGGTTCATGCCCTTGAAGGTGGCGGTAGGAAAGTTCAGTGTTTTGAAATCATAGACTTTGTTGGCGGCCAGGACATCGCGTCCGCCGTAAGACGTTACCTCGGGCATTTTGAATTCGAAAGCATTGAGTTCCTGCGTGCCGGGGTAGGCGAAAGAAATATTGGAAAAAGTCAGCGCCGCCATTTTCACGTGGTCGAAGTTTTCGCCGGACACTACCACCAGCGCGCGCGCATTATCGGTGCCACCGTCGGTTGGCAGCGGGAACACTTTAAGGTAACCGCCTTTCACCGCGCCCAGAGAGAGCTGATATGGCCCCAGAAACTGCTGCATGAAGGCGGTTCGCCCAATCACGATATTGTCCACACCAGGTTTGATTTGTGGTGAGACACCAAAAGTCACTTTGCGGTAATCGTAATGCCGTGCGACCCCGGAAGCGATGAGAGCGGCAAGGGTCAGATTTTCCGCAGAGCGGTCTTCGGTGATGAGGTTGACGTGTGCTTCGGGGTAGGTCTTGGGGTCGAACAAGAATTTCGCGATGGACGAGAGCTTCAACGGCACCGGATTGAGCTCATACTCGACCTGCAAGGAAGAATCCTGCATGCTGATGTCGGTCCAGAGGCCCGGTGCGCATGGATTCTCGCACCCTGTCGTCGAATAGCGCTGGGCAACCGTAAAGTCGATCTTGTTGTAGCCCGGCTTCAGGTACTGTGGCGGCACGTTCACCGCGAGCAGCGCATCGGGCATCAGCGGGTTGAGTTTGACCTGGGCGATGGGGACATCGTTGATCTTGATGACGAGCTGGGAAAGATCAGCAATCATGCTGATGGACGAGATGTAGTGCAAGTTGAGCGTAACTTTCTTGACGTTCCAGCGGTCAGAAATGGGGATTTCCAGTCCTGCTGAGTCGCCGATGCACTTCAGTTTTATCATCGAGTGCGGCGTAAGCTTTTGCAGCGGGATCAGGATTTCCTCAGCTACGGCAGGCAGGCTGACCAACAGACCCAGCAGGCAGCCCAGCAGGAGTCCCATCCGGTTCCTGCGGCCGTCAGCCTGTTGCCGCCACTTGGAGGGGGTGGCATTGCGGCAGTAATTGGTGTGGAGGCTAAGTCCCATTATATTTTTGTCTTCTTGTCGGACTTTGCAGTGTTCTCGGCATCTGCCTTGGTAGCGATCTCGACAGTCGGTTTAGGCCCGATTCTGGGGATTTTGCGCCGATTTACCATGTTGCCGAGTTTTATACTGATCCCAGCAATGGCATTGGCGGCGGTTTTGGCGGCATCCGTGGGTACAATTCTGGGAATTTTGCGCCGGTTCACCATGTTGCCGGACAATTGGGTACTCTTGGCATCCATTCCGGACTTGGCGGCGGGACTGCGGCCGATCCTGGGGATTCTGCGCCGGTTCGTCATCTTGCCGAATTCTGCGCCGATTCCGGCAATGACCCTGGCAGCATCCCTGGGGACGATCCTGGGGATTCTGCGCCGGTTCAGTATGTCGCCGGACGGTTGAGCGCCCCTGATACCCATCTCGGCATTAACCTCGATGAGCATCTTGGCGGGACTGCGGCCGATCCGGGGGATCTTGCGCCGGTTTGCATGCGCATCGTGGATGGTGTTCTTGATGAGCAGCAAGCCGCGCCCGGTATCAACCTGCAATTCTTCCACATGCTGTCTAAGCGGAAAATATAGGCTGATTTTTTCCAGGACAAGCGGCAAGTTGAAATTGATTTTCTTCAGGAACTTCAGGCGCATGACTGTCATCTGGGCGAGCAGCATGACCGCGCTCTGGACGCTGCCCTTGAGACCGGTCACGAAGAAGTACCACAGCATTTTCGGTACCCCCTTGGAAGTGGATTTTTTGTCCCACAGTTCAAGCCAGCGTTCACTGTCGCCATACACATAATTGACTGCTTCGATATATTTTTCCCGATTCAGCATCAGCTCGCTGCCGCATGCATAGCCGTTCTCTTCTTTCTGAGGGAAGAGTCGCATTATTTTGGCCTCAAAGTGGAAGGATTGGCCGCGCATGTCGAAAGCATCCGAGTGACGGGCATCGATGAAGATCCGTTCCTGTGGCACCAGCGGGTACGGTACTTGTACCTTGAAGCCAATGCCGGTCAGGGAAATGTCAGTCAGGTTCGCTGTGGTTGTGTAATTCAGGCGCGGGAACGATATGCTGATTTCCCCCGACACATTGATGCGGTGAAAATGCCGTATCTGTTTGCGTTCCCAGAACGCGCCCAGAGACACCATCGCCAGGTAAAAATTGTAGAGACACCATCCTCCTGTTACCAGGGTTACCTCGCGTAACATGGGATCTTCAAACCATTTGATCCCTGCCAATATCAGGGCGACGACGTTCACCACAATGATGCCAAAAAATATTCTGGCAAGCGGATTGAGGGACATATTGGCTTGCATCTGCCCTTTGGGAGTGACTTTGAACGATGGTTTATGCGGATTAATGATTACCGAGATGACTGCAGGCAGCAGGAATATGGCCTGCACACTCTCGTATATTTCCGAGAAAAACGGCTGACGTGCCTTGGAATAGAGAAAGTCCATGATCAGGAGAACGGACAACACGTAGGGCAGAATGTACGCAACGACCTGCCCGCCTGATGCATGGTAGATTTTGAGCCCAAGGATGAGAAAAAGCGCCGGGGCAACGAAGTAAAGGAGGCGCGCTAAGCCGAAGAACCAGAAGAAGCACGAGTTGAAGTAGCACACGCGCTGCGCCCAGCTAAGCCCGGGAGCAAACAGCGGATTATTCATGATGAACATTTGCAGCATGCCTTGCGCCCAGCGGGTGCGCTGCAGCACGTAATCATCGTAGCTTTCCGGCGACAGGCCGCACACCATGGGTTGTTCCACGTAAACGCTGTTGTAGCCTTTGCCGTGCAGCAGGAATGCGGTTTCGGCATCTTCGGTGATGGTTTTTCCGCAAATACCGCCTATTTCCATTACATGGCTGCGGCGCAACACCGCCGCCGAACCGCAGAAATAGCTGGCGTTCCAGAAATCCAGCGCCGGGTGGATGGTGCGGTAGAACATGTCATTTTCGCCGTTGGGATTACCAACCCCCACCAGGTTCTTTTCCACCGGGGTGGGGTTGATGAAGAAGTGCGGTGTCTGCACCAGAAACAGCTTGGGGTCGGCGAGGAAATAGCCCACCGTACGCTGCAGCATGTTGGTGGTCGGTACATGGTCGCAGTCCAGTGCCAGAAACAATTCCCCACTCGTGTGGTCCAGTGCGTGATTGAGATTGCCCGCCTTGGCGTTGAGATTAGTTTCACGCGTGATGTAATTGACCCCCAGTTCCTGCGCCATTCGCCGCAGGCGATAGTGGCGCTCCCACGCTGCCTCCAGCGACTCAGGCTGGGCACGCTTGTTGAGCGTGCCACCATCGTCGCAGATGTGGATGCGCAGCCGGTCCTGTGGATACTCCATCTGTTTCGCCGCGATGACGGTGACGCGGATGATGTCGTCGGATTCATTGTAGGTGGGGACAAAAACATCAACGACAGGCAGGTCGGTGGCATCTTTCGGTAATATCGTCGGCCGGCCAGTAAGCGGCCAAAGATTAACGAACATGCCGAGAAAGAGCAGGATCAGGCCGTATATTTCGGCAAGATATAGCAGTGCCATGCCGATAAAATCCAGCGGCCCGGTATAAACCAGACTTTGCAGGCTGCGCCACAGGATATAACGTATCGCCAGATAACCGGCCAGCAGCATGAACACCAGACGCCAGGGCGGCCGCTGGAACATGCGCAGCTTGTAGAGTACCGCCATCAGCAACAGACAGCCCCAGCCGGTGACGGCCTGGCGTGTCGCATCGAAATAATTCTGCGCGAAAAGGACCAGGTACAGGAGTACCGCAATGAATGCCAGCGGCAGCCATTTCTGCGATTCATGCAGCGATATTCTGGTTGGCGTCAGAGTCATTTGTAATTTAATCAGCTGTTGTACTGCAATGGCATACTCATGCTGTTGTCTCCGGGCGAACGGCACCCGGCCTCACCCAATATGTGCTATGTCGATTATCTGGCCACCGGAGGGAAACAAAGTCGTTGAATAGAGGGGGGATTACCCTTCTATTTGTCACTGATTTATTGGATAGAACTGGTGTGCATGTGCCTTTTGAGTCAAATATGTGGGTGACGGGGAATAAATAATCGAGGAGAGTGGGGGGCTGTTTGCAGTGAATCAAGGCGCGGCGATGCCGGGTAGAATTGACGCAAGCAGGTTTGGGCGGATAGAATCGGTCGCTATGCCAGCGTGCTTGTTCTTTCTGAATGAGGCTGCTGATTTGGAAGCAGGCTGTGGCACAAAAACTCAGGGATGGGCGATTAAGTGGAAATGACGAACGCGAACACTCTGACTATCGACGACTTGCTGCAACGGCTGGATGATCTCAACGCCATTGGCATCGCATTGTCGAAGGAACGTGATACCACCCGGCTGCTGGAGACCATTCTGCTGGCTGCCAAAGGCATCACTAACGCCGACGGCGGTACTCTCTACCTGATGCAGGAAGAACAGGGCGAACGCACGCTCAAGTTCGAGATCATGCGCACCGATTCCCTGCATATCGCCATGGGCGGCACCACCGGTGTGCCAATCACGTTTTACCCGATCCATCTGATCGGCAAGGACGGGAAACCGAACAATTTCATGGTGGTGGTCTACGCTGTGCTGCACGACGAGACCGTCAACATTGCCGATGCCTACACTGCGGAGGGGTTCGATTTTTCCGGCACCAAGAATTTTGACAAAAAAACCGGCTATCGCTCGCAGTCGTTCCTGACGGTACCGATGAAAAACCATGAGAATGAAATCATCGGCGTATTGCAGTTGATCAACGCCCAGGACAAGCAAACCAATGCGATCATCCCTTTTTCTGCTGCCGATCAGCACATGGTCGAGTCGCTTGCTTCACAGGCGGCTATTGCGCTGACCAACCGGCAGCTTATCAACCAACTGGAAAATCTGTTCGAGTCCCTGATCAAGCTCATCAACACCGCAATTGACGATAAGTCACCCTATACCGGCGGTCACTGCGAGCGGGTGCCGACGCTGTCCCTGATGCTGGCTGATGCGGTCAATCGCACCGCTGTCGGGCCGCTCAAGGATTTTCAGATGAGCGAGACGGACAGATATGAATTGAAAATAGCCGCGTTGTTGCACGATTGCGGAAAAATTTCCACACCGGTGCACGTGGTGGATAAGGCCACCAAGCTGCAGACTATTTTTGATCGAATCGACATGATCGACGCTCGTTTTGAGGTGTTGAAGCGGGATGCCGAGATCGAACTGCTTAAGGCCAGGCTGGAGTCAGGACCAGATTCACCGGCAACTGCGGAACTGGAGCAGCAATTCCAGGAACGTACCCACAAAATTGATGAGGATCGAGAGTATCTGCGCAGGTGCAACCTGGGCGGCGAATTCATGGCACCCGAATTGCAGGAGCGAGTCAAGCAAATAGGCAGCGGCTATACCTGGCAGAACAGCGAGGGGAAACTGGTTCCATTTCTCAGCGAAGACGAGATCTACAACCTCAATATCAAGGCCGGTACGTTGACGGCGGAAGAGCGTGAAATCATCAATGACCATGTGGTGCTGACCATCAAGATGCTGGAAGAGTTACCCTGGCCCAAGCATTTGCGCAACGTATCAGAATACGCTGGCGGCCATCATGAGCGCATGGATGGCAAGGGTTATCCGCGTGGGCTTACGCGCGAGCAGATGTCAGTGCAGGCGCGGATAATGGGCATTGCCGATGTGTTCGAAGCGCTTACTGCAGCGGATCGTCCCTACAAGAAAGGCAAGACGCTGACAGAGTCTCTCAGCATTCTCGGCAAGATGACGCTCGGCGCCCACATCGACGCCGATCTGTTCGACATATTTGTGCGGGAGAAAATCTATCTGGATTACGCCAGACAGTTTCTTGATCCGGCGCAGATTGATGAAGTTGATGAGTCAAAAATACCGGGTTTTACCCTGGGAGCGGCATAGTGCCGTTCAGCATAGTCTTTGCAGGATGCCGGAAGCAGCGCGACAGTCGAGTTTTTCAACAAGCGACGTTTCCGGCACCCTACATCAGGATGATTGTTTCCAGGTCAAATCCGGTTCGCGTGCAGCTTTCACGTCATCCAGTTTGCGTACCGGCGTGGTATGCGGCGCGCCCTTGACCATTTCCGGCTGGGCGTGAGCTTCAGCCAGAATCTCCTTCATGGATGAGATAAAGGCATCGAGAGTTTGCTTGGACTCGGTCTCAGCCGGCTCGATCAGCAGGCATTCCGGCACCAGCATTGGGAAATAGGTGGTGGGGGCGTGGTAACCCTTGTCCAGCAGACGCTTGGCCACATTCATCGCGGTCACGCCGGTTTTTTCCTTGAGGTCTTTCAGCGTGACAATGAATTCATGGCTGGCGCGGCGGGTTGGGTAAGCGATTTCAAAACCTGCTTTGCTTAACTCCGCCATCAAGTAATTGGCATTGAGCGTGGCGAACTCGGCTACCCGGTACATGCCCTCCGCACCCAGCAGACGGATGTAGATATAGGCCCGCAGCAGCACGCCGGCATTGCCCATATGCGCCGACAGCCTGCCAATGGATTGTGGTATCTCTTTTTCCGTCAACCAGCGGTACTTCCCCTGCTCAAATGCCACGATCGGTACCGGCATGAAGGGTAACAGGCGCTCGGCAACCCCTATCGGCGCAGAACCTGGGCCGCCGCCGCCATGCGGAGTGGAGAAAGTCTTGTGCAGATTGATGTGTATCACGTCAAACCCCATGTCACCCGGCTTCACCTTGCCAAGTATCGCGTTGAGGTTTGCGCCATCGTAGTAGAGCAGTCCGCCTGCCTCGTGAACAATCCTGCTCATTTCAGCAATGTTCTTTTCGAATATGCCGAGCGTGGACGGATTGGTCAGCATCAGCCCGGCGGTTTTCGGCCCCACCGCCGCTTTCAGCGCAGCCATATCGACATCGCCTTCCTTGCCGGTGGGAATTTCCACCACCGTGTAACCGCACATCACCGCCGTGGCCGGGTTGGTGCCGTGGGCTGCATCGGGGACGATGATTTCGGTACGGGCATAATCCCCGCGCGCTTCATGGTAGGCACGTATCATTGCCACGCCGACCAACTCGCCTTGCGCGCCGGCCATGGGTGTAAGACTCACGCCCGCCATGCCGGTGACATCCTTCAGTATTTCCTGCAGTTCATACATGCACGCCAGGAAACCTTGCCCGGTATCTTCCGGCGCCAGCGGATGCCGCGCCAGAAATTGCGGCAGCATGGCCAGCGAGTTGCATGCCCGCGGGTTGTATTTCATGGTGCAGGAGCCTAGCGGATAGAACTGCGTGTCGATCGAGAAATTCAATTGCGACAGTCGCGTGTAATGGCGCACCGTATCCATTTCAGAGACTTCCGGCAACAGTGGCGGTGTTTTACGCAGCAGGTGCTGCGGAATGTTTCTGACTTCCGCAGCAGTTGTCGGAGATTGGGAATAGTTGCGCCGCCCGGGGCGTGAGTGTTCGAATATCAGCATGGTTGGATCCGCACCTTTGCGGTTAGTGTTCTGTAAGGTTTATTTCAACGCAGCCAAAGCCGCATCGTAATCAGGTTCGTCTTTTATTTCCGGCACCAGTTCAGCATGAATTACGGTGTCATTTTCATCCAGCACCACCACCGCACGTGCGGTGACACCGGCCAATGGACTGTCGGTGATGGCAACGCCGTAATTTTTCATGAATTCAGCGCCGCGCATGGTTGACAGCACCACCACCTTGTCCAATCCCTCGGCGTCGCAGAAGCGGCTCATCGCAAAAGGCAGGTCGGCGGCAATTATCAACACCACGGTATTGTGCATGTTGCTGGCTTTCTCGTTGAATTTGCGCGTGGAAATGGCACAGACGGGCGTGTCCAGACTGGGCACGATGTTCAGTACTTTCTTCTTGCCGGCGAAATCAGCCAGCGTTACATCTTTCAAATCCTTGTTCACCAGCGAGAATGCCGGCGCCTTGGTGCCGACTTTCGGGAAGATGCCTTCGACTTTGATGGGGGTGCCTGCGAGAGTGACCATGTTGTTCTCCTTGGTTAAAGATCGATCAAGATTATGTTGCGAAGTGCGTGGGTGTATCCTGTTACGCCAGTACCCGGCCCAGATGCTCCACGTATTTTTTCAAGTCGTCCGCTATTTTGGTTTCGGTTGCGCATACCAGTAGCGCATTGCCGAGTTCCGGGTAATGTTCTCCCAGGTCCAGTCCGGCCAATATCCCCTGGGCTTTAAGCGTCTGCAGCACGGCGTCGGTTGGCACGGGCAGCGTCACTGCCGCTTCATGAAACAAGGGGCCGCTGAAAATTCTTTTTACCCCTTTCAGGGTCTCCAGCTGTTCGACCAGCGCCACGGTATTGGCGTGGGACTGGGCAGCTACCCGCCGCAGTCCTTCCGGTCCCAGCAAGGACATGTAAATGGTGGCGGCAGTGACCATCAATCCCTGGTTGGTACAAATGTTGGAGGTGGCCTTGGAGCGGCGGATATGCTGTTCGCGCGCCTGCAGCGTGAGCACGAAACCGGTCTTGCCATCCAGATCGGTGGTGCGGCCAATGATGCGTCCTGGCATCTGCCGCACCAGCGACTGCTTGCAAGCCATGAAGCCGAAATACGGCCCACCGCTGGAAAGCGGAATGCCTAATGGCTGACCTTCACCCACCGCCACATCTGCACCCGTGCTACCCCATTCACCGGGCGGGGTGAGCAGTGCCAGTGCCATGGGGTTAACCACGCCTATGGCCAGTGCGTCGTTGTCATGCGCCCAGTCGGTCAGGGCGTCCACCGGTTCGAGCACACCAAAGAAATTGGGTTGGGGGATAACCAGCGCAGCAATATCCTGACCTGCGTAGGGTGCGAGACTTTCCACCAGTGTGTGCCCACATTCTGCGCAGTAGGGGATTTCCACGACTTCAATCCCCTGGTTTTTGACGATGGCGCGCACTACCCTGCGGTAGATCGGATGTACGGTGGTGGGCATCAGAATGCGGCGCGAGGACTTGTGCGAACGCACTGCCATCAAGGCCGCTTCAGCCAGCGCGGAGGCGCCGTCATACATGCTGGCGTTGGATACATCCATGCCGGTCAGAGAGGCCATCATGGTCTGGTATTCGTAGAGCAGTTGCAGTGTGCCCTGGCTTGCTTCCGCCTGATATGGGGTGTAGGAGGAATAGAATTCGCCGCGGGTGGTGATCTGCCACACTGCGGCAGGGATGTGGTGTTCGTAGGCGCCGGCGCCGATGAAATTGAGATAGCGCCCATCCACCTCGGCTCGCTCCTGCATCAACCGGGAGATTTCCATTTCGCTCAATCCCGGCAGCGCTTTCAGGCTGCCGCTCTTCAGGGCGGGAGGGATCTCATCGAACAGCTCTTCAATGGTGTTTGCACCGATGCTTGCAAGCATCGTGCTGATATCTTCTTCAGTATGGGGAATAAACGGCATGGTTTGTTTCCATGAATCGTGAGTAAGGAAATAGGCAACGTGCGGAATTCAAATTGAAGTATGGGGCTGCTGTTCACACTTTATTTTTTATCCGACCGGGTTTGTCAATGCGCTTCGCTTTCAAGTACCTTCTGGTAGCCTGCGGCATCGAGCAGGCCATCCAGATCGGCGGTGTTGGTGGGCTTCAGTTTGAACAGCCACGCTGCATAGGCATCCTGATTGATCTTTTCCGGTGCGGATTGGAGCTCGGAGTTGACGGCGGTTACTTCTCCCGAGATGGGCGCATACACGTCGGCGGCAGCCTTGACCGATTCCACTACGGCGCATTCTTCTCTCTGCTTGAGTTTGCGTCCCACTTGCGGGATCTCCGCAAACACCATGTCGCCCAGTAGTTCCTGGGCATGTTGGGTAATGCCAATCGTCACGCTGCCATCATCCTCAAGTCTTACCCATTCGTGGGATTTGGTGTATTTCAGGTTGGTTGGGATATCCATGTTTTCGCTCCGGGATTGAATAATATTATTCTGTTGTTCAGATCAGACTCTTGCCGTTTCGCACGAACGGGTATTTCACTACTTTTGCTCGCAGCATCTTGTCGCGCACCACTACCTGTACTTCATCACCGGCGGATACCTGTGACGGCAGGCGTGCCAGCGCAATGGACTGGTTGAGCGTAGGCGAGAATCCGCCGCTGGTGATTTCACCTTCGGCTTCTGTGCCATCATGGTGCGCAATGACTTTCTGGTGACTGCGCAACACGCCGCGATCCAGCAGCAGCAGACCGATCAATTGCTGTGTCACCGGTGTTGCCAGCAGCGCCTGCTTGCCGATGAAATCCCGCTCGCTTTTCAGATCAACTGTCCAGCCCAGTCCGGATTCCAGCGGGTTGGCGGCTTCATCCATGTCCTGACCGTAAAGGTTCATGCCGGCTTCGAGTCGCAGCGTGTCACGTGCGCCGAGTCCTGCAGGCGCCACCCCTGCGGCATGCAGGGCATTCCAGAAATTCGCGGCATCAGTGGCAGGCAGTATGATTTCGAAACCATCCTCACCAGTGTAGCCGGTTCGCGCAATAAAATATTGATCAAACGTGGTCGCCTGGAACAGCTTCAGGTTTTCTGTCACCGCCTGGGAACCGGCAATGACCTGCCAAACCTTGGCACGGGCATTGGGCCCCTGCACTGCAATCATGGCCAGATCACGGCGCGGGGTGATTTCCAGGCCAGGGGCAAGCTCATTCCGCCGTGCCTGCATCCACGCCATATCCTTGTCAGCAGTGCCTGCATTTACCACCACGCGGAACCAGGATTCAGTCAGGAAATAAATGATCAGATCGTCAATTACTCCGCCTTGCGGATTGAGCATGCAGGAATAAAGTGCCTTACCGGGTTGTGTCAGTTTGTCTACATTGTTGGCAAACAACTGCCGCAGAAAGGCGCGCGTACTCTCACCCTTGATGTCCACTGCCAGCATATGCGATACGTCGAACATGCCGGCATCGCTGCGCACCTTGTGGTGCTCGTCAAGTTGCGAACCATAATGTAATGGCATATCCCAGCCGCCAAAGTCGACCATCTTGGCGTTCATGGCGCGGTGGGTTTGATTGAGCGGTGTTGTTTTCAGCACAGGTGATTATCCCAGAATTAAAAAAGGTGAAGTCACGTCACATGACTTCACCCCTCTGTCCTTTTTACCTGAGAGATTACAGAACGTTGGTTCCGTGTGCCCCTTCGGTGGCCTGACTAAATGTCAGGCGCTCTCCAGAATGCCTGTCGCAAGCGGTTTTCAAGGATCAGGACTGGCCTGATCTATGCCTGAGCGATTCCGGGGGGTTGCGCCTTCGGCGGCGCCACAGAAACTGGCGCGCTCTTCCGCTTGGATGTGAATGGCAGAGTGCGAACTATACTCCAGCAGCAGGGGTCAAGACAAGGCATACCTTGTCCATGCCGCGCATCTCTGCCTTGATCCTGGCGTTCTTTATCCTTGCAGCAGCCTGATCTCCGCCGCCGCCAGGTTTTCCTGAGTACCTCGTAATACCACCACATCGCCGACCTCCAGCCGGGTTTCAGCGTCTGGTAACAAATCCCGCGTGTTGCGCCTGCGCACTGCAGTGACTTCCACCAACAGCCCGCTCAAATCCAATTCTCCCAAGGTCATGCCGATTGCGGCGGAGCCGGGCGTGATCAGCATGCTGTGCAGCCGCGACTGCATCTGCTCTTCCGTTGTATCAGCTTCGTCCGTAGTGCCGTGAAAGAAGCCGCGGAACAGACTGTAGCGTTGCTCACGCGTTTCGCGAATGCGTTCCATCACCCGGTTAAGCGGCAAACCGAATAGCATCAGCGCATGAGATGCCAGCATCAGACTGCCTTCCATGATTTCCGCCACCACCTCTGCCGCACCGGCTTCTTTCAGCAGGTCAATATCCGTATCGTCCAGCGTGCGTACCACTACCGGCAGCTCCGGCCGCAACGCCCGCACGTGGCTGAGGATTCTGAGCGCCGAGGCGGTATCGGCATAGCTCACCACCAGTACCTTGGCGCGCATCAGGCCGGCGGCAATCAGTACTTCGCGCCTGGCCGCATCGCCATACACCACCGTTTCACCTGCTGCCGTTGCTTCATGAATGCGCTGCGGGTCGAGATCCAGCGCGATGAAGGGGATCGACTCCTTTTCCAGCAGGCGCGACAGATTCTGTCCGCTGCGCCCGTAGCCGCAAAGAATGACATGGCTTCGCTCGTCCATGGTTTGCGCAGCGATGGTGGTGAGCTGGAGGGCGCGATTCATCCATTCGGCAGCGGAGAAATGCCGCGCCATGTGCTCGCTGCGTTCGACGATGAAAGGAGCAACCAGCATGGATAGCACCATCGCTGCCAATACCGGTTGCATGGTGGGGTTGTCTACCAATCCGAGTGCTCCGGCCTGGGCCAGCAGGACGAAACCGAATTCTCCCGCTTGGGCCAGATTCAGGCCGGTGCGCACCGCCACACCGGAATCCGCCGTGAATAATCGGGACAACCCTGCGATCAATGCTGCTTTCAGCGCCACCAGCGCCACCAGCAGCAGCGCTACCCACAAAAAGTTCTGCATGACGACCTGGATATCCAGCAGCATGCCGATGGTTACAAAAAACAGCCCCAGCAATATATCGCGGAACGGTTTGATATCGTCTTCAACCTGATAGCGGTATTCGGTTTCTGAAATCAGCATGCCCGCGAGAAATGCGCCCAGCGCCAGCGACAAGCCAGCGATATCCGTGAACCAGGCGAGTCCCAGAGTGATGAGCAGTACGTTCAGCACGAACAACTCGGAGGATTTTTGCCGCGCTACCAGATGGAACCAGGGGCGCATCAGGCGTTGTCCAAAAAACAGAATGAGTGCAAGCACCGCTGCCGCCTTGAGCAGGGCGATGGCGAGCGTCATGCCGAGATCGGCATCGCCGCTGTCAACCGTGCGCGCCAGCGCCGGCACCAGGATCAGAAGCGGCACTACCGCCAGATCCTGGAACAGCAGCACACCGATAATCTGTCGGCCGTGAGAAGAATTAAGTTCCAATCGTTCCGCCAGCATCTTGCTGACAATGGCGGTGGAAGACATCGCCAGCGCTCCGCCCAGCGCAAGCCCTACGCGCCAGTCCAGCCCCAGCAACAAAGCCACGGCCATGACGGTCACCATGGTGGCGCCGACTTGCGCTGCACCAAAGCCAAACACGATGTGCTTCATGGTGACAAGCTTGGGCAGACTGAACTCGAGACCGATGCTGAACATCAGAAACACCACGCCGAATTCAGCCAGATGACTGGCTTCTGACGCCTCGGGTATCCAGCCCAGTGCATGCGGGCCGATGAGGATCCCCGCAAGCAGATAACCCAGGATCGGCGGCAGGCGCAGCAGACGGAATACCACGACTGCCAGCACCGCGGTGGCAAGCAGGATCAGGACCAGTTCCAGGGTGTTAAGCATGGGTGAGATTCATGCGGCAGGGGTAACCTGACGAGCACTCATTGCACGGCACCGTCCCAGCATAGCGGACAGGGGTGCTGAACGGCGAATCGCAAGCGGGGGAGGTGGTCGGAGTAGTGTGCGCCACCGTTTTGGAACCCGTTCCAGTGGATTCCCGGAGCCATCACTCTCAGAATTCAAACACTTGATCGTTGCGCAGCATCTGCAGTTTATGCGCCCCGGCGATCTCTTCAAGTTCGTGCATGATTTGCTCGGATTGTCCAGGCTTGGAGTGCGTGACGAAAATCTCCGGCTTGTGTTCAAGTTTGGCCAGTTCGCTGCCCAGCAAGCTCGGGCATAAATGTTTGGCTTGCAGCGCCAGTGTGCGCTCGCAGTTCGGGAATGCAGCTTCGATGATCAGTGTGCGCATATTGCTGATCCGGTTGATTGCTTGCCACAAGGCATCACAGACGGTGGTGTCGCCGGAAAATACCAGGCTGGCTGTGCCGCTGTCGAGGTGATAACCGACTGCCGGCACGGTGTGGTTGGCCGGCAATGCGGTAATGCTGCGGCCACCCAGCACCACCGGCTCACCCAGTGTGATGGTGTGGAAACGCAAATAGGGATTTTTCTCATCTGGAATCTGGCTGAAATCCGGCCAGATCGACCAGTTGAAAATATGCGTGCGGATGATTTCCTGGGTTTCACGGGTCGCATACATCGTCAGTGGGCGGCTGCGCATTGCGCCAACGCTGTCGAGAATGAATGGCAGGCAGGCAATATGGTCGAGGTGAGAGTGGGTGACAAATACATGGTCGATTTGCGCCAGCGCCTGCAGCGATAGATCGGCGGCGCCGGTGCCGGCATCGATCAGGATATCGTGATCAACCAGCAGTGATGTGGTGCGCTGTGTGCTGCCGCCAATGCCACCGCTGCATCCAAGAATTTGTACTCTCATGGTTTACGATTTTTAGTACCAAGCGGCCTTGCCGGGCTTGGCTGGTATTGCAACACCCCGCTGCAATATTGCGCAGAGTAAGTTCCGGATGGGAATGCTTATTGTGAGTGCGATTCTAGCCTAAATCCTTGATGAAATTGATTCAATTTTGACCGAATGCCATTAGGGAGCCGTTGAGCAAGTTCCACGTGGGCGCATGCGATGTGCGACAGCGTCAAGGCATGTAGGCTCACTGCATATTCGCAAGTGCCAGCAAAGTGCGGTGCTACAATATAAAAGTTCATTACATCCCATTCTCACTCCCATGCTGGTTCCTCATCTCACCACTGCCCTGAGCGGCCCGATACTCGATCTGGAAAAGCGCATCCTTGACGCCATGCCGGTGATAGAGCACTGGCTGCGCGGACAATGGCAGGAGCATGTGGTGCCGTTTTATTGCTCGGTGGATTTGCGCAACAGCGGTTTCAAGCTGGCGCCGGTGGATACCAATCTGTTCCCCGGCGGCTTCAACAACCTCAACCCGGACTTCATGCCGCTGTGTGTGCAGGCGATGATGGCGGCGGTGGAAAAAATCTGTCCCGACGCCCACAGCGTACTGCTGATCCCGGAGAATCACACGCGCAATGTTTTTTATCTGCAGAACGTGGCTACTGTGCAAGCCATCATGCGGCATGCCGGACTGAATGTTCGCATCGGCAGCCTGCTGCCGGAAATCACTGCGGCGACCACGATCGAGCTTCCCGACGGCGGCAGTCTCACGCTGGAACCGGTCCAGCGCCGCAACAATCGCCTGGGCGTAGAGGGTTTTGATCCGTGTGCCGTGCTGCTCAACAACGATCTCTCAAGTGGCATCCCCGCGATTCTGCAGAATCTGGAACAGACGATCATTCCACCGCTGCATGCGGGTTGGGCGACACGGCGCAAATCCCAGCATTTCACCGCTTACGACAGCGTGGCGCAGGAATTTGCAAATTTGATCGGTATCGATCCGTGGCTCATCAACCCCTATTTCGCCTATTGCGGCAAGATCGATTTTTATGAGAAAAAAGGTGAAGACTGCGTCGCAGGCAATGTCGACGAAATCCTGCGCGAGATTCGGGAAAAATACGCACAATACGGCGTCAAGCAAGATCCATTTGTCATCGTCAAGGCCGATGCGGGCACCTATGGCATGGGCATCATGACGGTGAGAGACGGCGCCGAAGTGCGCGCGCTTAACCGCAAGCAGCGCAACAAAATGGCGGTAGTGAAAGAAGGCATGCCGGTGACGAAAGTGCTGGTGCAGGAAGGGGTATATACCTTCGAAAGCATCAATCAAGCGGTGGCGGAACCGGTGATCTACATGATCGACCATTACGTGGTGGGCGGTTTCTACCGGGTGCACGCGGGGCGCGGCATGGATGAGAACCTCAATGCGCCGGGTATGCATTTTGTGCCGCTGGCTTTCGCAACCAGTTGCTTATTGCCCGACCGCGAGGCTCACCCGGACTGCGCCCCCAACCGCTTTTATGCCTACGGAGTAGTGGCACGGCTGGCGCTGCTGGCAGCCGCGCGGGAACTGGAGCGGGGCGCTGCATCCGGCCAATCATGATAGGTGACAAGCGATGAAACTTGCCTTCATTCTCGATCAACTGGATTCGATCAGAACCTATAAGGATTCGAGCTTTGCCATGATGCGCGAAGCGGCTGCGCGCGGTCATCGGCTGTTTGCAATGCAGCAGGGGGATCTGGCGTGGAAGGACGGCATGACAGTCGGATTTGCGCGTGCGCTGGTACTGACCGGCGAGGAAGGTGACGGGCATCGCTGGTACCGGGCAGAAGAACCGCAGGAAATGCCGCTGCAGGAATTTGACGCCGTGCTGATGCGCAAGGACCCGCCGTTCGACATGGAGTATGTTTACAGCACCTACCTGCTGGAACTGGCAGAGAATCAGGGTGCGCACGTCATCAACAGTCCGCGGGCGATACGCGATCATAACGAAAAACTCGCGATCGCCAAATTTCCGCAATTCACCGCACCCACTCTGGTGACCCGGCAGGAGCACCTGCTGCGCGATTTTCTGGCCGAACACGGCGACATCGTGCTGAAACCGCTCGACGGCATGGGTGGCGCCAGCGTATTTCGCGTTCACAGCGCCGACCACAATATCAGCGTGATTATCGAAACGCTGACGCATTACGGTACCCGCACTATCATGGCGCAACGCCATATACCCGAAATCGCCCAGGGCGACAAACGCATCCTGCTGATAGACGGCGAGCCGGTGCCTTACTCGCTGGCGCGCATTCCCAAAGCGGGCGAGTCGCGTGGCAATCTGACGGCGGGTGGTACCGGCGTGGCACAGCCGCTCAGCGCGCGCGATCAGGAAATTGCTGCGGCGCTGGGACCGTCCTTACGCGCCCAAGGTCTGATGCTGGTGGGGCTGGATGTAATCGGCGACTACCTCACCGAAATCAACGTCACCAGCCCCACCTGCATGCAGGAAATCGCTGATCAGACCGGCTTCAATGCAGCGGCAATGATGATCGATGCGATTGAAAAAACGGGGAAGAACTAATAAGGCAAGGCAGAAGTGGTTCCACTTGTTGCCAATCAGACTGGC
Source organism: Nitrosovibrio sp. Nv4 (assembly GCA_945860135.1). Lineage (GTDB taxonomy): Bacteria > Pseudomonadota > Gammaproteobacteria > Burkholderiales > Nitrosomonadaceae > VFJL01. The sequence continues at coordinate 76,178 of CAMAPK010000001.1, read as the reverse complement.
TTCAGTGTTGCCGTTCGATGGAGGGTTTAGAGGTCGCCTTTGGCAAGCCGCGGATGGACATAGACGTTGTGTAGTAATAATCCGTGCCTGGCCCTTTAATTCTTGACGCGGGCCGGCTAATGGGTGGCCCCTTTAATTTTCTTTTACGTTTGGGTGTCAGGAGGGTAGCGATGGCAAAGGACGCAATCTACGAAGGTACTCGTGAGGTCCGCACATTTGTGGATCTTGCGCACGGTGCTAACGTATTAATCATGAAGACCGAACAAGAGGAAAAAGGAAGCTATTACACAACAATGAGTGCGCTCCTTTTAACTGCGTTCACTTTCGAAGCCTATCTCAACCATCTCGGCGATAAGACAATCAAATTTTGGGAAGAGATAGAACCCATCAAGGTCATGGATAAATACAGCGTTCTTTGCAAGAACCTGAATATTTGTCCTGACTTCTCTGAACGCCCCTATCAAACGCTCAAGGCTCTTTTCAAATTCAGAAATGCAATTGCCCACGGCAAATCTCAGATACTGCAGGAAACCAAAGAGGTAAGTTCACATGACGAGCCATACCAACACTCTCCCAAGGCGCACTGGGAAGAGTTCTCGGTGTTAGAAAATGCCAAACGGGCAAAAGAAGATGTAGCGCAAATCATCACCGAGCTACACAAGACGGCGGGCTTGGGCGATTACCCATTCATTCACGGCGTAGCAGTTGGTTCTCTCTCCATAAAAACGCCCAACCCGGCAGTCGACGCGGACGCTGCGCGATAAAGCCGCGCAGCACCGGTGACTTCTACGTAAGCTCAGATAGACATGTGCCCCTTTAATTCTCGACATCTTTCAATCTGGCACATCTGATGCCGTTGGGGGTGGGAGAGTCCATTTCATTCGGTAGGCATTTTTCAGTTACGGGCGTAATATTTGCGCATGAAAATTTCTGAGTTATTGCATCTGCTGGAAAGAGAGGGTTGGCTCATCGTGCGTCAACGCGGTAGTCATCGCCAATTGCGCCATAGTACAAAACCGGGTACCGTTACCGTTGCCGGCAAGCCGAGTGTGGATGTTCCTCCCGGCACATTGAACAGTGCGCTCAAACAAGCTGGATTAAAGGAGTAATTCCATGCGCTATATGGTCGTTATTGAAAAAGGCCCTTCTAGTTATGGTGCTTTTGTTCCAGATTTGCCTGGCTGCATCGCTGTTGGCAAAACAGAAGCAGAAGCGATCGCGCTTATTGAAGAGGCAATCCAGTTTCATCTTGAAGATATGAAAGCTAGCGGACTTCAAATTCCCCCACCTGCGTCAAAAAGCACTTTTGTTGAAGTGCCTCAGGCTGCTTAACTCTGTATATTTGAGAGGGACGCGCCAGAAGCGCTGGGTCTCTTAAGGGGCCGCTGAACAAGTCCTTAGTGGAGCGTGCTGCCGGCAATGTTAAAATACCCGTTTTGTCTTTCATTCCTTATTCTCTGATATCACACGGCAGGTCAATACATGATTGGAATCCTGATTATTTCTCACGGCAATCTGGGCGACAGCCTGATTCATTGCGCCAACCACGTCATGGGAGAAAGGCCGCAACATCTGTTGCATCTTGACGTCACCATTGCTGACGATCCCGATGCCACTTTGTCCCAAGCGCTGGGACTGGTGCAGCAGCTTGAGTGCGGCGACGGTGTGCTGGTGTTGAGTGACATCTGTGGCGCGACGCCCTGCAACATTGCCAGTCGGCTGAGCAACCCCGGCAAGGTGGAGTGCCTCGCTGGAGTCAACCTACCGATGCTGGTGCGGGCGCTGACTTATCGCAACGAGCCACTGGCAGTGGTAGTGGAGAAAGCGCTGAGCGGCGGCAGAGAAGGCGTCATGCATATTCGTCCGGGAACGCACTGTGCAGAATAGAGAAGTTGAAATCCTCAATAAACTGGGGCTGCATGCGCGTGCAGCCGCCAAGCTCACGCGGCTGGCCGGTCAATTCCAGAGCGAGGTGTGGTTGTCGCGCAATGGCCGGAAAGTGAATGCGAAAAGCATCATGGGGGTAATGATGCTGGCCGCGAACAAGGGTTCCACCCTGGGTATCGAAACCACCGGCAAGGACGAAACCGAGGCGATGCTGGCACTAGTGGACCTGGTCAATAGTTATTTCGGGGAAAGCGAATGAGCTTTACATTGCACGGCGTCGGTGTTTCCAGCGGCATTGCCATCGGCCATGCCCACCTCGTCTCGCATGTCGCGCTGGAGGTGGCCCATTATGTGTTGCCGCAGCATGAGATCGACAATGAAACGACGCGGCTGGATGCTGCCTTCAACCTGGTACGCGCGGAGCTTGAATCATTGCATGCCTCGGTCAGCGGTCCCGCCGCTGCCGAATACGGCGCGTTTCTCGATCTGCATCGCATGATTCTGGACGATTCCACACTTTCCGTTGCCGCCAAAGTCTACATTACTCAGCATCAGTGCAATGCCGAATGGGCTCTTACCCAGCAGATGGACGTATTGCTGGCGCAGTTTGAACAGATTGAGGATGCTTATTTGCGCGAACGTAAGGCCGATGTGGTGCAGGTAGTGGAGCGGGTGCTGAAAGCCTTGCTGGGACATCCGGGCTATGTGCCGCCGCCGGTGCAGCGCGATGGCGACAGCATTCTGGTTGCCCATGATTTAAGCCCCGCCGATGTGATCCAGTACAAGCAGCACCGTTTTACCGCGTTCCTCACCGACCTGGGCGGACTGACTTCGCACACCGCCATCGTCGCGCGCAGTCTCAATATTCCTTCCATCGTGGCACTGCATCACGCGCGCCAGTTAATCCGCGACAACGATCTGCTGATCGTTGATGGCAGCCAGGGTGTGGTTATCGTTGACCCTGATAAACATGTGTTGTCTGAATACCGCTTGCGCCAGAGTCAGCTGGAACTGGAAAAACGCAAGCTGAAGCGCATCAAGACTACTGCTGCCACCACACTGGACGGCAGCGCCGTGGATTTGTTTGCCAATATCGAACTGCCGCAGGACATGGAACAGGTGAAAGAGAACGGTGCCACCGGCATCGGTCTGTTCCGCAGCGAATTTCTGTTCCTCAACCGCGACGGCTTGCCGAGTGAAGATGAACAATTCGAAGCTTATCGCACCGTGGCGCGCAAAATGCACGGTCTGCCGGTGACGATACGCACCTTCGATCTGGGTGCCGACAAGAATCTTGACAGCGCTAAACGTGTTGCCGTCAATCCGGCACTGGGGTTGCGTGCCATCCGCCTGTCTCTGGCTGAGCCGCAGATGTTCCACACCCAGTTGCGTGCGATCCTGCGGGCTTCGCGCCATGGTCAGATTCGTATTCTGGTGCCGATGCTCTCCAGTGTTTCGGAGATTGATCAGACATTGCGCCTGATTGAAAACGCCAAGCAGAGCCTGCGTCAGGAAAAGACTGCCTTTGACGAGAAGATACAGGTTGGCGGCATGATAGAGATTCCGGCGGCAGCGCTGTGTCTCGATGTTTTCATGCGCAAACTGGATTTTCTGTCCATCGGCACCAACGACCTGATCCAGTACACACTCGCCATCGACCGCACCGACGACTCGGTTGCGCATCTGTATGATCCGCTGCATCCGGCAGTGCTGCGACTGGTGGCGCACATCATCCGCAGCGCCAATCATGCCAAAGTGCCCGTGGCGGTTTGCGGTGAAATGGCCGGCGATATTCTGTTTACCCGCTTGCTGCTGGGTTTCGGACTGCGCCAGTTCTCCATGCACCCGGCGCAATTGCTGCGAGTAAAGCAGGAGGTGCTGAGAAGCCATGTGCCGGGAATCACCTCACTGGCGCATAAAATGCTCAAAACCGACGATCCGGAAAAAATTCACGGGTTGTTGACGAAGCTGAATGGCTAATTCTTCTAAATTTTCTTGATAACGTTAATGCAAGATCCTACTTCAGTCGGCATCGTCACTCCACAAAGCGTGCGCTTCGACGCCCCGCTGCATCTGAAAAGTGGTGCCGTGCTCGACAGCTACGAACTGGTGTATGAGACCTACGGCGAACTCAATGCAGCCAAGTCCAATGCCATACTGGTTTGTCATGCGCTCTCCGGCAACCACCATGTGGCAGGTGCGTACGCTGACCAGCCCAAGAGTCTGGGCTGGTGGGATAACATGATCGGTCCCGGCAAGCCGATCGATACCCACAAATTTTTTGTCATCGGGGTCAACAATCTGGGCGGCTGCCACGGCTCTACCGGTCCGGCCAGCATCAATGCCAAGACGGGCAAGCCTTACGGCGCGGATTTTCCAGTGGTGACGGTGGAAGACTGGGTGGAGACCCAGGTCAGGCTGGCGGATCACCTCGGCATTGATTGTTTTGCCGCGATAATGGGTGGCAGCCTGGGCGGAATGCAGGCGATGCGCTGGACGCTCGACTTTCCGACGAGAGTGAAGCATGCGCTGGTGATCGCTGCTGCCGCCAAGCTGACGGCGCAGAACATTGCATTCAACGATGTAGCGCGCCAGGCGATCATCACTGACCAGGATTTTCACGGTGGCGATTATTATTCGCACGGTGTGGTGCCGCGCCGCGGTTTGCGACTTGCCCGCATGCTAGGGCACATCACTTATTTGTCGGATGACTCGATGGCGGCGAAATTCGGCCGGGAATTGCGTAATGGCACGTATGGGTTTGGTTTCGATGTCGAGTTCGAAATCGAATCATACCTGCGTTACCAGGGAGATAAATTCGCCGATCAGTTCGACGCCAACAGCTATTTGCTGATGACCAAGGCGCTGGATTATTTCGACCCGGCGCACGAGCACAACGGCGACTTGAGTGCGGCGTTCCATGCCGCTACTGCGGATTTTCTGGTGGTATCGTTCACCTCGGACTGGCGTTTCTCGCCGGAGCGCTCACGCACCATCATCAAGGCGTTACTGGATAATGAGCTCAATGTCAGTTACGCAGAAATCACTTCCAGCCATGGCCATGACTCGTTCCTGATGGAAGATCGCCATTATCACCAACTGGTGCGGGCCTACATGGATAACGTCGTTACCTGATTCCATGAGTACCGCGCGTGCAGCCCGTCAGATGTTACGCGCCCATCGTTACGGCGCGCTCTGCACCCTGTCGCAGAAATTCAATGGTCATCCGTTCGGCTCCATCGTGCCCTATCTGGTGGAGCATGACGGCAGCCTGCTCATCCTGATCAGCACATTGGCGGAACATACCCGCAACATCCTGCACGATCCGCGCGTGAGCCTGGTCACGCATAGCCAGGATAATCCGGACATTCAATCGCAGGGACGTATCACCGTAGTGGGCGCAGCGCAGCCGGTGGCGGATAAATTGCAGACGGGCAAGCGCTACCTGCGCTATTTTCCGGAAGCGCAAAATATTTTTGCCATGGCTGATTTTTCCTTCTACCGCATCGTGCCGCAGACATTGCGTTTCATCGGCGGCTTCGGCAAAATCCACTGGGTTGCAGCGAACAGCTATCTGCTGCCGTCTTATCCATTGATCGGGCAGGAAGATGACGTCATTGCGCACATGAACGCGGATCACCGCGACACTCTGCGCCGCTACTGTCAGCAGTTTCATCAATGCGCGGCGCTGGCAGTGGAGATGGTGGGAATCGACTGCGATGGTTTTGATCTGCGCGCTGACGGCAGGATATTGCGGTTTGATTTTGCGGAAGCGGTATTGGATGCGCAGCAGGCCCGGCAAGCTCTGATCGCGATAGCGCAGGCAGCACAATGAAACTTTATGATTGCCGTCTCCGGCGCTACAATAACCCGGATTGTGCCGTACTTCGTTCGGCCCATGCCTGTTGCCAATATTGATTTGACGATTATGACCGCTACCGCTGCTCCTATTCCACCCATTGCCTCCCGGCCAGATTTTGCTGCCATCGCTGCCTGGGTGCAGCCGGGTGCGCGAGTGCTCGATCTTGGCTGCGGCGACGGTTCGCTGCTGCGCTATCTGCGCGATGCGCGCAATGTCCGCGGCTACGGGGTGGAGATCGACGATGCCAATGTGCTGCAGTGTCTCAATAACGGGGTAAACGTGATTCAGAGCGATCTGGAATCGGGGTTGTCCGGTTTCGAATCAGGATCGTTCGATTACGTGATTCTGTCGCAGACGCTGCAGGCAATGAAACATACCGAAGGCATCGTCAGGGAAATGCTACGGGTAAGCAAGGAAGGCATTGTCTCGTTTCCCAATTTCGGCTACTGGAAAAACCGGCTGCAGGTTGTGTTCGGCCATATGCCTGTTTCAGAGACGCTGCCCTATCAATGGTTCGACACCCCCAACATCCATCTCTGTACGCTGGGCGATTTTGAAGCATTCTGCCACCAGCATGGCGTGCATATTCTCGAACGCAGGGTGATGAATGGCGATCACCCAGTCTCACTGGCCCCCAATTTACTGGGAATGCTGGCGTTCTACCGGTTTGAACGACAGCAGTAAGGTTCTGCCGGCATCAGCCGGAGCGCGGCGGGGAATCTGTGGTATCGAACTTTGCCCGCCCGGCCAGCCACACCAACACCAGCACCGGCAGGCCGAGTAGCGCGGTGGCGGTAAAGAAACTGGCATAACCATAGGCGTCCACAAAGTCGCCGCTGAATCCGGCAATGAACTTCGGCAGCAACAGCATCACCGAACTGAACAGCGCGTACTGCGTGGCGGAATATGCGGAGTTGGTCAGGCCGGAAAGATAAGCGATGAAAGCCGAAGAGGCGATGCCGGCCGATAGATTGTCAGCAGAGATGGTGAACACCAGTCCGGCCACATCGTGGCCGCGCCCGGCCAGCCACACGAACAGCAGATTGGTTGCCGCCGACAGCACGGCTCCCAGGAACAATGTGCGCATGATGCCGATTTTTGCCGTAAGCACCCCGCCTACGGCTGCGCCGACGATAGTCATGATGACGCCGTAGACCTTGGACACGGTTGCCACTTCGTCCTTGGTGTAACCCATATCCACATAGAACGGGTTGCTCATCACCCCCATCACCACATCCGAGATGCGGTAAAGCGCAATCAGCGCCAGAATCAGCAGCGCCTGACGGCCATGACGCACGACGAAATCGCGGAAAGGCGCTACCAACGCGCCATACAGCCAGGCGACTGCGGCCGTGAGCGGTGCGTTCAGATTCCAGTGAGCGATGGCCTGCCGGGCGTGTGCTTCATTTTCCGAGATGAGGTGGCTGACGGGAACTTCCGGTTCACGAATGATGAGCGTGGTGATAATGCCTACCAGCATGCAGGCAGCCATTACCAGGTAAGCAACGCGCCAGGGTGTGTGATCGTAAATCGCTTCCGCTGGCGCCACCGCCGCGGCTATCCACAGCACACCGGCGGAAGCCAGAATCATCGCCACGCGATAACCTGCCTGATAGGTGGCTGCCATTGCTCCCTGCAATCTCGGTGCGACGGCTTCGATGCGATAGGCATCGAGCGCGATATCCTGGGTGGCGGAAGCGAAAGCCACCGCCAGTGCAAAAAACACCATGTGCGTCAGGTTTTCGAGTGGATCGGTGCTGGCCATGCCGACCAGCGCGACGGCGATGATTACTTGCGACAGCAACAGCCAGGCACGTCGCCGGCCCAGCAGCCGCGTCAGCAACGGCAACGGCAGGCGATCCACCAGCGGTGCCCACAGCCACTTGAAACCATAAGCCAGTCCGATCCAGCTCAGATGGCCGATGGTGGAACGGTCTATCCCGGCTTCCCGCAGCCAGAATGACAAAGTACCGAGAATCAGCAACAGCGGCAGCCCGGCCGAAAATCCCAGTGACAGCATCCCCAGCACCCGCGGATGGGTGTAAATGCGGAAAGCTTGCAGCCAGCCGGAAGGTTCAGCAGGCGTCATAGGCGATAGTCGTAATCGATGATGAGCGGGGAGTGATCGGAGAAACGTTCTGTCTTGTAAATTGAAACCTGCGTGGCTTCGCTGGCAATCGCGGGCGTGGCAATCTGATAATCGATGCGCCAGCCCACGTTCTTGGCCCAGGCCTGCCCCCGATTGGACCACCACGTATATTGCTCCGGCTCCGGATTGATACGGCGGAATACATCGACCCACCCAAGCTGGTCGAAAACTTCGCTGAGCCAGGCGCGTTCTTCCGGAAGGAAACCGGAATTTTTCTGGTTGGCACGCCAGTTCTTCAGATCGATTTGCTGGTGGGCGATATTCCAGTCACCGCACAGAATGATTTCCCTGCCGCTGGCTGCGAGCTGTTTGAGTATTGGGAAAAACTGTTGCATAAAAAAGAATTTGGCGGCTTGCCGGTGCTCGCCACTGGAACCAGAAGGAAGATAGATGGAAATCACGCTCAAGTTGCCGAAGTCCGCGCGCAGATAGCGTCCTTCCACGTCGATCGCGGCGACACCCACGCCTTCGATAATCTGGTCGGGCTTGCGCCGGCTGTAAATGCCCACCCCGCTGTAACCCTTTTTCTCGGCACAGTGGAAATAGCCGTGGTAGTCATCAGGTGCGAGTATTTCACCATTGAGGTCGGCGGTCTGGGCTTTCAGTTCCTGCACGCACACAATGTCGGCATCCTGCAGCGGCAGCCAGCGGAAAAAGCCTTTGCTCGCGGCGGAGCGCACGCCATTCAGGTTAAGCGTTATAATTCGCACGTCTATTTTTTCCGCTTTGTCATAGCCATGTCCGATTTCCGGCAGGAGTTCATCGAGTTCGCCATCCACCGCAACGTGCTGTGTTTCGGCGAATTCAAAACCAAAGCGGGGCGGATGTCGCCGTATTTTTTCAACGCCGGTTTGTTCAACGACGGCGATTCGCTGCGCAGGCTCGGGCAATTTTACGCGAAAGCCATACTCGCCGCCCAGCTTCCGTTTGACATGTTATTTGGCCCGGCCTACAAGGGCATTCCGCTGGTCAGCGCCATTGCCATCGCTCTGGCCGAGAGCGGACATAACCGCTCTTTCTGCTTCAATCGCAAGGAAGCAAAAGATCACGGCGAGGGCGGCAACATCGTCGGTGCGCCGCTTGCGGGACGGGTGCTGATTGTGGACGACGTCATCTCCGCCGGTGTTTCGGTGCGTGAGTCGGTCGAACTGATCCGCGCAGCAGATGCCACCCCCTGCGGGGTCGTCATCGCTCTTGACCGGATGGAGCGCGGCAGCGGAGGGTTGTCCGCAGTGCAGGAAGTCCAGCAGACCTATGGAATCCCGGTTGTCAGCATCGTCAATCTGGACAGCATCATGCAATACCTGCAGGACAGAGGCGATCTGGTGCACTATCTGCATGCGGTGCAAAGCTATCGCACGCAATATGGTGTCGCCTGATTCCAGCAGGATTGGCAGCAAGGGTATGCGAGTTGCAGGAAATTTCCGCTATATCCAATTCATACTCGTTATCTTGTGCGGCAACGTTTTCCTGCTGGCACCGGCATTCTCGCAAAACAACACCAACATCGAGTTCAGGGATCAAGGTCGGGTCGTCAGAACCCTGTCTCTGACCGACTTTGGCGCCATCGCTGCCGTAGTTTCGCTCAAGGTTTTCGAAGCGCACGAGAAAAAAGAACGCGCTTACCAGGTTTATCCGGTGCGACCACTGCTGGATCATGTTTTTGGCAAGACATGGGAGAAGGCGGAGGAGATCGTATTCACCAGCACGGACGGATACCAGCCGAGTATTCCGGTGGCAAGATTTCTCGCGCATGATGCCTATTTCGCTTTCGCCAGTGCCGACGGTGCGCCATTCACGCTCATCAATGTGTTGCAGAATAACGAGCTGGTCCAGCTTGGGCCGCTTTACTTGGTGTGGGACAACCTGCAATCAACAGCGCTGCTCGCCGACGGCGCTTCCGGCATGCCTTACCAGGTAATCGGCATCGAACTCACGACGTTTGCAGTTCGGTATCCGAATCTTTCTCCGCCTGTCCAGGCATCTGCGCAGGCGCAGCGTGGTTTTCTGCATTTTCGTAAACACTGCCTGGCATGCCATACGATCAACGGCGAAGGCGGCGGCAAGGCGTCTGAACTCAATTACCCGGTCAGTGTGGTTGAGTATCTCAAGCCTGGGTATCTGGCGCGCTGGATCGAGAATCCGGTGAGCATTCGCTACAACACGGCAATGCCGCCATTGGCCGCAGAGATTCCCAACCGGGCCACAGTCACGCAGGAAATCATCGCTTATCTCAGGGCAATGAGCGCGGCAAAACGCATGCCGAAGAAAACTCCTTAAGTCTGTGGTGCCGCTGTCGGAGCATCCCGGCGATGCACCAGATGATATAACACTGGCAATACCAGCAGCGACAGCAGTGACTGCGAAAGAGTGCTGCCGATCATCACTGTTGCCAGCGTGCGTTGTACTTCGGCACCGGTACTGGTGGCGAGCGCCATGGGCAGGAAACCGAGAGTTTCCACCCAGGTGGTTATCAGAACCGGACGCAGCCTGAGAAGAGAGCCAGTCTCAATGGCCTTGTCCAGAGACAGTCCTTCTTCTCGCAGGTTGCGAATAAACGACACCAGCACCAGACCATCCAGTACCGCCACCCCGGACATAGCGATGAACCCCACTCCGGCGGAAACAGACAGGGGGATATCGCGTAACCACAGCGCCAGAATGCCGCCGGTGACAGCCAGCGGAACCGCGCTGAACACCAGCAAGCAATCGCGAGTATTTCCGAGCATGGTGTACAGCAGAAAAAATACCAGTGCCAGGGCAAGTGGAATCACAATCTGCAGGCGCTGAGTCGCGAGTATCATTTGCTCGAATTGTCCGCCCCACATCGTCCAGTATCCCGCTGGAATCTGTACCTGTTTGGCGATGAGCGTTTCCGCTTCGTTGACGAAAGAACCGATGTCGCGGCCGCGTACGTTGGCGGTGACCACTACCCGGCGCTTGCCGTTTTCGCGGCTTACCTGATTGGGTCCCTGGATGATTTCGAGGTTGGCCACTTCACCCAGGGCAACATAAGCGGGTAGACCGGCCAGTGGCACATTGATGCCATCGGCCATGCTCACAGCAGGCAGTCTGATCGGCAAGCGTTTGAGCGTTTCGATATCGCTGCGTTGCTGTTCCGGCAGCCGCACCTGCAGTTCGAAGCGGCGGTCACCCTCAAAAATCATGCCGGCGTTTTTGCCGCCGACCGCAATGACGATGGCATCCTGGACATCAGCGCCATTGAGACCATAGCGCGCCATTCTTGTACGATCCATCTGGATCGAGAGCACCGGCAGGCCGGTGATCTGTTCAATCCGTACATCCGCCGCGCCGGGGACGGTGCCGAGTATCACCTTGATCTGCTCGCCTACGATAAGCAGGGTATCCAGGTCATCGCCGAATACCTTAATCGCGACATCCGCCCGCACTCCTGACAGCAGTTCATTGAAACGCATCTGTATCGGCTGGGTGAATTCGTAGTTGTTGCCTGGCACCTTGCGTACCGCCTGTTCCATTGCGGTTATCAATTCCGCCTTGGTGTGGTGCGGGCCCGGCCATTCCGATTTGGGCTTGAGTATGATGAAGACGTCTGCAAGATTGGGTGGTTGCGGGTCGGTCGCAATCTCGGCGGTGCCGATCTTGGTGAAAACCCGCTCCACTTCGGGAAAGGTCTTGATCGTATCCTCCAGCTCGTTCTGCATCTCGATGGAGGTGGTCAGGCTGGTACCGGGAATGCGGATTGCGTGAAGCGCAATATCCTCTTCATCAAGACTGGTCACAAATTCGCTGCCCATGCGCGTTATCAGCAAACCGGACAGCACTACAATGACCACGGCAAGCGTGATGGTCAGTTCCTTGCTGCGCATGGCAGCAGTCAACGCAGACGCATAAATTTTCTTTGCCCACGCTACTGCGGCGCTTTCTTTTTCTATTACCTTGCCGGAGAGAAACATGGCAACCGCAGCCGGCACGAACGTCACCGAGAGTATGATTGCCCCCAGCAATGCGAGCAGGACCGTGAAAGCCATCGGATGGAACATCTTTCCTTCCACCCCCGACAGCGCGAACACGGGCAGATAGACCACCATGATGATGAGCTGCCCGAACAGCAGCGCCCGCCGCACTTCCCTGGATGCATCGAACACCACCGCAAAGCGCTCGGAGGGGGTCAGTTCCCGGCCCAACCGTGACTGCTCAAGGGCCAGGCGCCGGATACAATTTTCAACAATGATGACGGCGCCATCGACGATGATGCCGAAATCCAGCGCGCCCAGACTCAGCAGGTTGGCGCTGACCTGGTTGGCTACCATGCCGCTGAGCGTGAACAACATCGACAGCGGGATGATGAGTGCGGTGATCAGTGCCGCGCGCAGGTTGCCAAGAGATACGAACAGCACCACAATTACCAGCGCAGCGCCCTCCAGCAAGTTATTCGAGACGGTTTGAATGGTTTTGTTTACCAGAGTGGTGCGGTTGTAGACAGGGGTCGCAACCACGCCTGCGGGCAGACTGCGATTGATTTCCGTCAACTTCTCGGCCGCCGCCAGTGCGACGGTGCGGCTGTTCTCGCCGATCAGCATATGTGCAGTGCCCAGCACCACTTCCTCGCCGTTCTGCGTAGCGGCGCCGCTACGCAGTTCCTTGCCAAGCAGAACATCGGCGACATTCTTGATGCGTATCGGCACTCCCTGACGGCTGCCCAGGATAATCTCGCCGATTTCATCCAGCTTCACCACTTGTCCGGGCACCCGCACCAGATGCTGTTCGCCGCTTTTCTCGATATAGCCTGCACCGACGTTGAGATTGTTGCGTTCCAGCGCAGCGATCACGTCCTGCAGTGTCAGTCCGAAAGAAATCAATTTATCGGGATAGGGCGTTACGTGAAATTGTTTGACGAAACCGCCGACTGAGTTGACCTCCGTTACGCCCTTGACCATGCGCATCCGCGGCTTGATGACCCAGTCCTCGATCTCACGCAAATCAGTCGAGTTATATGCCGTGCCGTCCGGTTTGCGCGCGCCTTTTTCGGCATTGACAGTCCACATGAAGATCTCGCCGATGCCGGTGGAGATGGGCCCCATCGTCGGTACGATACCAACCGGTAGCTTGGTTCTGATTTCCTGCAGCCGCTGGCTTACCAATTGCCGGACGAGGTGGATGTCGGTGCCGTCCTTGAAGATCACCGTAACCTGTGACAAGCCGTAACGTGAGAAGGAGCGGGTGTACTCGAGCTTGGGCAGGCCGGACATGGCCAACTCGATCGGGAAGGTTACGCGTTGTTCGGATTCCACCGGTGAATAACCCGGCGCCATCGTATTGATCTGCACCTGCACGTTAGTGATGTCCGGTACTGCATCGATGGGTAATTTCTGGTAACTGTAGATACCAAGCGCAGCCATCGCCAGCACCGCCACCAGGACGAGCACGCGCTGCTGTATCGATATTTGCAAAATGCGTTCAAGCATGTTTTTGCCTTGATTGGTTTCTTCGGTTGGCTGCCTGGCTTAATGGTCGTGGAGTGCGCCGGCCTTGCCCAGGTCGGCTTTGATGGCAAAACTGTTGCCTGCCGCGTACTGCTCCCCGGCAGCAAATCCTTTGAGCACTTCCACCATCCTGCCATCACTGCGGCCCAGTTCCAGCGGACGCGCTTCGAAATAATTGCCATAGCGGCCGAACACCACTGGCCAGTCACGCAATGTCTGAATGGCATTTACCGATACGGCGACCGGCACTTCAACTTCTTCTGCCACCAGTTCCACGTTGAGAAACATACCCGGCCGCCAGTGGCCTTCCTTGTTGTCCACTATCACCCGCGCTTTGGCGGTGCGGGTTTGTGCGCCGACAAGCGCGCCGATGAAGGAAACGACACCCTCGCTTTCGGCATCAGTTGCCGTTGCCCTGACGGTTGTTTTCTGTCCGAGCCGGATGACGCCGAGATCTTTCGGATAAACCGTAATCTCCGCCCACACCGTTGACATGTCGGCCACGGTGAAAATAGTCACATCATCTTTGAGCGCCGTACCCAGCGCCACAGCTCTGGCGACGATAAGTCCGGAAATGGGGGCGCGAATCTCGTAGCGGGTCAGATCCTTTGCTTGCATATCTGGCGTGGGTTGCACACCCAGTGCGCGCAGTCTTTCTGCAGCGAGATCCGATGCGATCTCGGCTTCGTTCATTACCAGTTGGGCGGCGAGATAATCCTGTTTGGCGGAGATCTTCTCTTCCCACAACTGTTTTTCCCGTTCGTAGGTGATTCGTGCCAGCACCAGCCGTCTCTGCGCAGCGCGTAACTGGCTGCGCAGGTCGGCCAGCACCTGGCTCTCGATGACTGCCAGCACATCGCCTTTCCGTACCTGCTGCCCGGGCTCATAATTCACTGCGACTACCAATCCCGGCGCCCGCGGTACCACCTGCACGATGCTGTTCGGGTTAAATACGATCTCGCCCGGCAGCCTGAGGGTAGGTTTGATCGTCGCCGGTCCGGCGGTATGTATCTCAATACCTAGACTTTCCAGAATTTCATCCGCCATTTCCAGCCGTGCTTCGATCTGGCTGTAATTCCAGCGAACTGTTTTGCTATTATGTTCGGCAACGATCGCCACATCGAACGAATGGGGTTCCTCCACCACCTGATCGCCCAGCAGGTAATCGGCTTCGGGGGTGAACTTGAATAGCTGTCCCGGCGCACCGAGCCGGGACAATGTCATGGCAACTGTGGCCGCAGTCGGGGGCAGCGGTTTGCCATTTTCATAGAGGTAGAGCCGGAACTGCGGCGGCACCTCTTTTTCAAAAATGGTGACCTCCACGCTGAAACCATCCGCAGTAAACAGCTTGCCGCCTTTGGGCCCGCTGCCGGGTTCGAGTTGCGTATCACCCTGCTGTGCTCCCGTGCGAGGCGCCTCACGGGTGGCTCCGGGCGAAGTGGACGCAGCTTTCTTGTCCCAAGTGAGAATCAAGCCGCCCAGCACAATCCCGATTGCGATCACGCTGATTATTTTAGTACGCTGAGATTTCTCCACAATTTACTCCTTGAATCCTTGGGCTGTGTTGTCGTCCTGACTGACCGGACGATTCGCTGCGTCAGCCGGTGTGCCATCCGCTGTATTATCAAGAGGTCCTGCAATCAGACGCTCCAGCTCATTCACCAGGCGCTGGTAGTTCGCGAGCGCCCGTACATACAGCACCTGATTCTGGAACAGGGTGCGCTGGGTATCAAGCACTTCAAGATAACCGAACTTGCCCAATTCGTAGCCTCTGTTGGTGACCTCGAAAGCACTCCTGGCCGCGGGCAATATCTCGTTACGTAATACCTTGATTTCATTCTGCGCGGCCGACAAAGCTTCATAGGCCTGGGTGAGTTCGGCTTTCAGCCGTAGATCGGTGGCTGCCTGCTCATCGATTGCTTTGTCCACGCGCTGATAAGCTTCCCGCAGGTTGCCCTGATTGCGGTCGAATAACGGCAGCGGCACCATCAAGCCAGCAACAATGGTCGTGCCGCCAAGTTGCGCGTGATGAAGCGCGCCGCCTCCCAAGGTGAGATTGGGTATGCGCCGGGTTTGCTCCACTGTCAGCATTGCCTTACGCTGCTCCAGATTTTTTATGCTGCGTTGCGCCATCGGGCTGGCAAGCACGCGCTCTTCGAGCGCCTCAAAACTTGGCAGAGTAACCAGCGATCCAAGATCTCCCAGCGCTTTGCTGAATTGCGGCGAAGGGTTGCCCCACAGCAGCGTCAGTCGTTTGCGCGCCGCCGCCAGATCCCGTTGTGCCTGCACCAGTTCAATCCGTGTGGTGGAAAGTGCCACGCCGGCCCGGGTCTCCTCAATCGGCGGTACCTTGCCGGCCTGGACGCGCCGCGCTACCGTGTTCACCACTTTCTGTGCCAGTTGTGAAGTTTCCTCGGCAAGCCGCAGCCGTTCCTGTCCCGCAAGCACTTCGATAAATACATTCGCCACCCGGGCGATGAGTTCCACGCGCCTGAATTCATAGTCTTTACCTGCCACTTCCTGTCCCAGCGATGCTGCAGCAACCCGGGCAGGGCGTTTGCCGCCGAGCTCGATCAGTTGGTTAAGGCGTATTGTCGAGAGCTGCTGCACCACTTCTTGTGCAACCGCGTGAGAGGAGTTGACGTCACCTTGCAGCTTTTGCACATTGCCGACATTCTCGATATTCACGACCAATTCTGGATTGCGCAGCAGTCCGGCTTGCAGCGTTACTCCCTCCAGTGCACGCATTTCCTTGGCAAAGGCTGCCAGTTCCGGATTGTGCTGCAGTGCAAAACGCACGGCGTCGCGCAAGGTGAGAGCACTGTTTTCTTCCGCCAGCGCCGAAGCAGAGTAACCCGGTTCCCTGTCAGGCAATGTGCCGGCAGAAGTGCTCTCGGCTACTGCTGGAAACGGGCAGCCCAGTGTCAGGCTCAGTACCAGTACCGCAATCGGTAGCCCGGCCGGTATCCGCTGTCGCGGTACGGTGGATACACTAGAGTTCATGAAGGTTCTCCGCAAACATTATGTGTCAATGATCAGCCGCATGATGATGGGCGGGCCGGGCAAGGCACACGGATGGAACTAACTGCAGCAAGTCAGCGTAGTGGATATGCTCGACGCTGCTTCAGGCGATCACGATCTGCCCAACTTGCGAAGAACTACTCCAGCATGACTTGAAGATTTAGCTTGCGAGGATGTTTCGAGGGGGGCGCAGAGGCGAGTCCGGAATGGATTCGGGGATGGTGACAGAAACAAATACGGCCAGAACTTCCATGCCGGTGGCAACGGGTACCAGCAGGGGAGCAGTGAAGAAGAACGGCTGGAACTGCCCGGCTGCATGCAGACACAGATGAGTGGCTGTATCCAAGTGATCCTCATCGTTGAGGACAGCACTATGGTGAGCTTCGAGATGTGCCGTCGGATCGAGGGAAAGCACATGATGTTCGTGATCAAGCTCATGGGCAAATACTTCGCCGTTAAATGCCCAACCGAATGCGTTCGTCAGCATGCTGACGTACAGCACAAAGATGGCAGAATGGATAAGGCGCTTGTTCATGATGGCTTTATAGTATACCCGGCTAGCAGTTTTGCCAATATTTCATACAAAGCGCTTTATGCGGGATGGGCTGCGCGGCACCGGGGATCAGGGTTGCTCGCCGCCCTTGGGGCCCCAGAATACGACCCATGTGCCAAAATCGCTGGAGAAGTTCTCGAAACGGTGTTCAACATTTGCTGCCACAAACAGGCAATCTCCTGCCTTGAACGAATAACGCTCACCATTGATGACCAGATCACCTGTTCCGTGATGGATGAAATAGATTTCATCCTGCTCATGCGGAGTTTGCGGATCATGGCCGATCGGCGCGTAATACTCGACCGACATCGTGCCGTGAGCGAGCGCAACGGCGAAAGGCTCGCCCATTGGCCACTCGGCAGTGACGGGGCCAGGGATATGGGAGAGGATTTCTTCGACGGTGGCTTTGGCTTTCAAGGGAGATTCCTGCGATAAAAAAAGGGATGGGCTGAAAGTGTGCCTCTTATTTGAAAGTCATACTGTCTTTTAACCGTTTCAATGTTTCCTGTAGCGCCCCAAGCTGCTGGACGGTCAGGGTGGATGGATCCACCCGGCCGAAAACAGAACTCATTTCGTGCTCGACCATATAGATGAACCCGTTCCGGTCGAAAATGAGCAACCCCTTCATGGCATCGAATCGCCGATTCTTTTTGGGGTCGGCCAGCGCGGAGCCTTCGGGAAGGTCGATCAATGCAAAATAGACCTTGTTCTTGCCGTCATCCAGCAGCTCCTCCCGCACAGTCCGCATGCCTTTGGCCGCTCGGCTGGAGAATGCCGGCGCGGCGATGTTGTTGAAGTAATCGCGGTAAGCCGCATAGCGTTTCTCGTCGTCCTTGAACGTGGCATCAGAACCAGCCGGCAGGCGTGAATAAGTTATTGCCGAGAGATTGCCGAGATCGTCATGAAACGAGACGCTGCCGCTGTTGTCGTCGTTCTGGTCGCGTATTTTCAGGTTGGTCCAGTTCGGCAAAGCCACCGTGAAATTGTTGAGGGGAGACTGATACTTGCCACCTCCAACCGTTCCTTTCGTCGTGGCGCATCCGGCAACGACCAGCGACAGCAATAGCAGTGTGCATAAGCGGTAACTCTGTTTCACTTCGCGTCTCCTTGTGACGTCTGACTGGATCTGCTCAGCAGGTTGTCTTTGACTGCCGGCCATTCGTGCCGCAGTATCGAATAGACTACGGTATCGCGAATCGAGCTGTCCGGCATTATCTGGTGGCTGCGCAGAATTCCGTCCTGTTTCGCACCCAGTCTTTCAATTGCAGTTCTGGAGGCTTGATTGAAGAAATGTGTCCTGAATTCCACGGCAATGGCATTTTTCTGTTCAAACACGTGCTGCAGCAGCAATAATTTGGTTTCGCTGTTGACCCCCGTCCTGCACACCGATTCTGCATACCAGGTATAGCCCAGCATCGGCCTTCTGTTCGATTCATCGACGTTGTAAAAACGCGTGGTGCCGACAATTTTGTGCGTTTCCTTGAGCCTAACGGCAAATGCGATATTTCCTTTTTTCGCCTCGGCAATGGCAGTGGTCACGTAGCCCGCCATCTGCTCCGGTGAGGGCACGCGCGCATACCAGAATTTCCAGAACTCCCCATCTCTTACCGCAGCCTGCAACGGTTCAACATGGTTCATGTCAAGCGGCTCAAGCGTTATCAGCGCTCCGCTCAGTTCGATATTTTCCAGCCAGCTCATAGTCTGCTACCTGTCTTTTGCATTTATTCACCATAAAATTTCCCCCGCATCTTGCCACAGGCGGGTGCAGGCTTCAACGTGCAGCCGGGCTACGCGACCAGAAAATAGCAGACCAGGGTAATCACTGAGGCGCCGATGAAATTGAGCGCCAGCCCTTCGCGTGCCATATCGGCAATAGGCACCTTGCCGGTGCTGAAGATGATGGCATTGGGCGCAGTCGCAACCGGCAGCATGAACGCGAAACTGGCGCTCATGGCAGCCGGTACCATCAGCAGGCTGGGGTCGACGCCCGCGGCGACGCCCGCGGCCGCAAGTATTGGCATCAACAACACGGTGGTTGCCGTATTGCTGGTGGTCTCGGTAAGAAAAGTCACCGCCAGCGCGATGACTGCGATGATGAGCAGAGGGTGCAGACTGGCGAGAGCAGTCAGTTGGCCGCCGATAAAGCCGGAGATGCCCGATTCAACGAATGCATGCGCGATGGCGATACCCGCCGCAAACAGAATGAGTATGCCCCATGGTATTTTCTCGGCGGTTTCCCAGTCCAACAGCCTGCCGCCGCGCCCGTTGGGTACCAGGAACATCACGACTACCGCGAGCAACGCTACTGCGGCATCGTTGGCGCTCTTGAGATCGAACCAGGTGCTCCAGCCGCCGAAGGGTTCAATGCGCGTAACCCAGGCCAGGATGGTGAGGCCGAACACGATCAGCACCCGCCGCTCCTCCGGGCGCCAGGCGCCGGGTGGGGGAATCACCAGTTCGCCTTGGTAGTTCAGGTTGCGCGTCAGCCACAAACCTGCCAGCGGCAGCATCAGTAAAACGGTGGGCAATCCCCAGCTCATCCACTGCGTGAAGCTGATCGTGTTACCGGTGAATATCTGGTACTGCTGCATGAATACCAGATTCGGCGGTGTACCGATGGGTGTGCCCAGACCACCGATGCTGCAGCCGTAGGCGATCGCCAGCAGCAGCGGCAGGGCCAGTTTTTTGTCCTGACTGCGTTCGATCACCGCGAGCGCAATCGGCAGCATCATCAAAGCCGTTGCCGTATTCGATATCCACATGCTCAGTGCTGCGCATGCGCACATGAAACCCAGCACGATGCGCCGGCTGCTGTGTCCACCCACCAGGCTGACCATGCCCAGGGCAATGCGTCGGTGTGCGCCGGAGCGCTCCATGGCGGTAGAGATGATGAATCCGCCGAGCAGCAGCAGAATCAGATCGCTGCCGTAGGCGCTGGCTATTTTCTCCTGTGGCAGAACTCCGGCGAGCGGAAAGACTGCCAGCGGAATGATGGAAGTGGCGGGAATGGGAATGGGTTCGAAGATCCACCACACCACGCACAGAATTGCCATTGCGCCGGTCCAGCATGCCTTGGATTCCCATCCCGACAGATTCATGGCCGTCGCCATTGCAGCCGCGAGCACGGGTCCCGCGAGCAACGCCCATTGGCGGTTGGGAGCAAAAGTCACGGAGTTAGGTATCCAGAAAATGTGAGCGCATTACAGCCGGGATTGCTGCAGCAGGCCGGCCGGTACGCTGAGGGATTGGCCGGGCAACGGTATTGTCCGCCACGCTTCCAGTTTGCGTGCATAAGACATGGACGCATGCGCCGGGCTGGTGGACGGGAGGCGCGTATAGCGGAGCGATCTGTCGTCGATTCCGCGCAACACATGTTGCCTGAAACAGGCTTCCGCTTTGGCGCCATTGAAGAATACATGCGTGATCTGCGGGTGAGCGCGGAAGAACGTGCGGAAATCATTCGCAGTCTGCGTGTCAGCCTCAATCATTGAGTCCAGACTGCCCTCGCGTTTGCATGACCGAAGTACGTCCCACAGTGCGATCCGGGCTGATTTCAGCGCTTGCACTCTCACCTCGTAGGGCGAGGCCGGAGCAAACTGGAGCAGCTCGGAAATGATCCGCCAGAACGCATTCTGGGTGTGAGCGTAGTACTGGCTCGCGGCCAGCGAGGCACGCCCCGGCATGCTGCCAAGGATAAGGATCTCTGCGTTCCGCTCTGCGATCGGCGCAAAACTGTAGATGTGTGCCACGTTCATAAGGCCAGCGTTCCATGGGTTATCACCATTTTCATATTTTCACATAATGGCAGCAGTAATAGGAATTTACACGGTGTTCCGGCCTTCAAGATTTACCGTTTTACGGCTTGTGATGTGATGTGCGCAGTTCACCCTCCTCATTGCCTGGCAATCAGACAACTATTGTCTATAGTGAAGATTCCTGAACATTAATTTTTCAAGGAGAACAAAAATGGCCCTGACATACGGAGATCTTCGCGCGCTTATCGATGCAGAAAAATTGGGATGGCAGCCGCGGGCTGATCTTCCTGATTACGTTCGCCTTCCGCTCTATTCACTAGGCGCATCCAGTGACGGCCTTATTCCCGAGGCGCAGACGCCAAAGCTTGATTTGAACGCACTGGGAGTCAGCAGCAACCCGTTCCTCGCTGTGCGCCGTGCCGAGCGCGGCCTGATCCCGGCTGAGGCGGTACGTGAAGCTTTCCCCGCCTGGCAGTTGCGGCGGCTCGGGCTTGAAGACGCCGTTGAGGATAAGGCGGTTCCGCTGCCGCCTGACGGAGGAGTGCCGCCGAGTTCCATTGATTGGCGGAACCGCTGGAGCCGGAACTGGATCACCAGCACACGGGATCAGAATCCGTGCAATGCTTGCTGGGCCTTTGCCGGTACCGCATTGGTCGAAGCCATGGTGCGCATCGAACACTCCATGTGGACCCGCCTGTCGGAAGGTGATGTTCATCGCGGCGTGGGCAAAACCTGCCCTGATCTCGGCAATATGGGGGAAGTATCCACCTTCTTCGCCAACAACGGCATCTGTGATCCCGGTTCTTGGCCGTGGCGTACTGATACCCCGCCCTACGCGCCGACACCTGACCGCAACGGCCGTTCGGTACGCGGCCCTGCCTTTGAGGTGGTCTCGATCGCCAACTCGAAAAACTGGCTGGATACGGTCGGCCCGTTGGTGACATGGATCGATGTCTACAACGATTTCAGCGGGGTAAACGGCACCGTCTACCGGCGCAGCACCAATCCATCCAACGCCTTGCGTGGCGGCCACTTTATGCTGATCATAGGCTACAGCGACACGCTGGGCGCGTGGCTATGCAAGAACTCGTGGGGCACCGGCTGGGGTGTCAACGGCGTGGGCTGGATTGCTTATGGTCAGTGCAGGATCGATACTTTCGGGCGCTACGGCGTTCGCAACACGAATCCCGACCCGTGGACCAAGCGCCGTCTCCATAACGGTAACCTGTACGAGAGCGGCAACGGGGCGCTGCACCGCAACCTCGAGGTGGCTGGTTCCAATGGTTCGCGCGTACAGCACCGTTGGCGCGAGGGCAGCCCGCCGTGGACATGGGGAGCAGCATCAGCATTCGCCACGGATGCCGCAGTCTGTCCGACTCTGATCGGCACGACTTTTAATCGTAACATGGAGATCGTCTACACCACTACCAGTGGGCGTTTGCATCATTGGTGGACGGGCGGCGGCGGCAGCGGGCCGTGGAAAGATGGTGGTGTGTTCGGTCCGGCTGGCTGCAATGGAGTACCGGGCTTCGTTCAGGGCGATTACAATGCACCGGGCAACTTCGAAGTCGTGGTGTCGGTGGGCAACCGGTTGCAACACATCTGGCGCGATGGCGGCGGGTGGCACAATGGCGCGCTGTTCGGCAACAACATTGCCAGATCAGGCGCGACGCTGGTGCAGGGTTCCTATGGCACGCCACATAGTAATCTGGAGTGTGTCGCGGTACGTACTGACGGTACCATGCAGCACTTCTGGCGGAATGAAGCGACATTCGCATGGAACGCAGGCGCTATTTTCGGATCCGCTGTCAGCAGTCCGCCGGTGATGATACAAGGTCAGTACGGCATGCAGAATGAGCTTGGCCCTCACGGTAATTTCGAACTGTGCGTGGCTGTCGGCGGACGTGTGCAGCACTGGTGGCGGTGGAACTCAGCCGGGAGCGATATGGGCTGGCGGCAAAGCGCTGTCTTTGGTCACAATGTCCAGGCCGTTGCGGGTCTATGTGAAGGATCATGGGGTATGAATCTGGAATTGATCGTGCTACGAACCGACAGCAAGCTGCAGCACTACTGGCGCGATGGTTCCGGCTGGCACGAGGGAGCGATAATCGGGCCGGCATGACCATTGATCTGTCAAATCTGCCGCGGCACGTCACGCTGGTAGCGGGGGAACGGATTGTGATCCCGCTGCCGTCCTATGCCAATTCGGGCAATACCTGGTCGGCCACCTGCGTACGCGGTCATGGGATAGCCCAGGTAGCGGTCGAACTGGGCGAGCCTCCTGTCACGGCAGATTTTCAGGGTGATGGTACTGCCGAGCCTCCTCCGCTCATGCTTGCTCCGGAGCAGGCGGTGGTTTCCGGGTTGGCTGGGGGCGAGGCGGTTTGGCAACTGGTGCTGTCCCGCTCCTTCGGTTCCGCACCAGCGGCGGCGGCGCACGAACTGCGCGTTACAGTCGTGGCCGCTACGTAGCCCCATACGTCACGGCAAGATCAGACCCGTAGCTCATGTATCAGGACATCGCCATGACATTGCGCTATCGATTCACCACTCCCCTTGCCGTCATTCTGCTGGTTTCGATGCTGGGGTGTGTGTCAGCGCCCAGGCAAGAGCAAATGGATGAGTCCGCTACGCTGCGGCCGAATGAATTGCCCCAGTCTGGCACATTGATACCAAAGCAGGAACAAGCGGCCGAATCTGTTGATGATGTTGTCATTACTGCTCGGGTAAAGGAGGCGATTCTCAACGAACCCTCCTTGCGCAGGGAGAAAATCAGCGTTGAAACTTTCCGAGGTACGGTTCAGTTAAGTGGCTTCGTCAGTACCTTCTTTGCCAGGGACAAAGCGATCGAAACTACCCGCAGTATCAAAGGGGTCATGGCCGTCAAGGATGAGATGCGGCTCATGGGACAGTACTGAAACCGCGTTGCTGACTCGCTGCCACGCGGCATGGACATGGCAATGCGCGTATATTCAGGTTTGATTCAGTACACTGAAATTCTTCCTCATTGCATCAACGACCAGCCCTATAAGAATTTCAAGTACCTGTTGCTCCACCCATTCCGGCACATATGGAATCTCGAGCGATTTGTTGAGACGGGAGCCTAGCACCAGTTTCAGCTCTTCGGCGTCCTTGTCGGAAATCCCGTCACCTGTGTTTTTAATCAAGCCATATAGCTCATTGGGTATGTTTTTATAGAGCAAGCGATCAAACATCCTGACGGTTTTCACAAAAATAATTTGTTCGGTTCCTTCCACGATAAAAGGAAGATCGATCTTCGCGTTCAACTTTGAGGCCAATGCTTCCACTTCCTCATCAGATAGCATTTCTACCTGTACATCAAACTCATGCAAAACCTGTTTCCTTTGCTCTTCCGTCAGAGTGATAGCAGACATTTTTTAATCTCCATGAATGTAACGCGCCCTGAATTTACCAGACAGGGTTGGGCTCACCTATCCAACTGCATAACCTGGAGAAATTGAATGAAGTGCCGAGCAAGCCGCTCTTCAAATCCATTGGACTTCTGTGTTCGCGGTGCAGTAATTATTTGTAGAACAGATTGGTCAAATTTCAAGCAGAGGAATTAAAGAGGCCAGCTAATGAGCGGGTCACTGATTCGCGAACAAATTTGATTTATAAGATTGGGTTTCCTATGGTGATGCAGGAGACTGGATTTTCTGTTGTTCGATGAAAGAAGCGGAGCGCTGTCTGAGACACACTACAGGGGAATAGTTCTATGAGCCGGCCGGTTTTGCGATTGAACGATGGCTACGACCACACCTCGCCCGAACTGTGCGATGAAGTGAAGGAGCTGCAAAACGAGTTGAAGCAGGAAGGTTACGCACTCGATGCTGATGGCTTTTTCGGGCGCGATACCGAGGCTGCCCTCAAGCAGTTCCAGAGCGAACACAATCTGGACGATGACGGCGTCGCTGGTGCGCTGACCTGGGCGGCGCTGCTCGGAACGCCGTCACCGGAGCCCGACAAGGTTTATCCCACCACCATTGCGCGCAACGATAGCGGGTATCTCAGGCAACTGGATGCCGCCACCCACTACCTGGCATTCATCAGGCAGGGTGCGCAACAGTATGGTATCGACGTACCCGTGCTGGGCGGGCTGGGCTCGCGCGAATCGAGGTGGGGGCTGGCTTTGCAGCCAGCAGGTGCGGGCGGTACCGGCGACTTCGCCGAGCGCGGCTTTCCGGCGCGCTTTCGCCAGGACGCGCTGCCCCCGGATGGCGGTGGTTTCGGCCGCGGCCTGATGCAGATCGACTTCGACGCCCATGAGTTAGCCCGTACCGGCAACTGGCAGGATCCGCAACAGAACATTCTCTACGGCTGCAAGGTGCTGGCTGACTGCCTCAGTTTCTTCCGGCGCAAGCAAAGCCTGCAGGGCAAGCCCCTGCTGCGCGCGGCGCTAGCGGCCTATAACTGCGGCCCGGGCAACGTTCTCAAAGCCATTCGCAACGGGCTCGACGTGGATTTCTACACGGCCCATCGCGATTATTCTAAAGACGTGTTGAACCGGGCAGGGTTTTTTCAATTGAACGGATGGGAGTGAGGGGTCGGTGGCGCGAAGCGACGCTTTGCACGGGTTCGTGCAGAAAAATAAACCGAGCCCGACCCCTTTAATTCTTTTATGTGAGCCTAGATCGCTCATGCTCTCGGATCAGCCCCATACTGAACGCGTTGTTGAGCGGCACGCTGTTGCGCGTCTGCTTGAATTAAAGGTTAGGCTTAATTTCAACAAGCTCATCATCGCGAAGAACCAGATGCTTTGACCAAGGGAACGCTAACGGATCGATGTCGTGAACAGCACTCGGATTGTGGAGGATGCAGAAGTCAGCTCCTATTTCCTTTGGGCGGTTTACGCAGTCCACCGATGAATGTAGAACGGCGGAGACAAACTGGAATTTGGGATCGAGAAACGCCTTCGTCGAGATGTTTTTCCCATTCTGCTTCGGTATCGTATCGCGGTACTGATGAAATGAATCCACGATGTTTCCTGTTATGGGGTCGAGTGCCAAAGCAAGAGGACCAAAAGGAAGAAAGGCCTGAGCAAAGTAAGGCATGGTATTGCCAATGGGACCGTGATGGATTCCACGGGAGTTGATAGCGAGTAGGTAACCATCGTTATAAGTGA
The DNA here is from genome assembly GCA_945860135.1 of Nitrosovibrio sp. Nv4. Classification (GTDB taxonomy): domain Bacteria; phylum Pseudomonadota; class Gammaproteobacteria; order Burkholderiales; family Nitrosomonadaceae; genus VFJL01. The sequence goes on along the minus strand of CAMAPK010000001.1, from coordinate 50,343 downwards.
CAATCCCCTTTTCTAACGCCGCAAGGTATCTATCCCGCTTCACATCCAATGCATGTGTGAATCGTAGCAGAATCTTTTCTGTTGGAGTTTTAGTAGCCTCACCGTCGTATCGAGGTCCGGGGACTTGGTCTAGGCCAGTACCTGGGCCAGGGGCAATGGCTTCGACGAAGATGCGACGCTGCGAAATCTCGAAATAGAACTCCGGACCTTCACCTCCGACTGGAACTAGCTGTAAGCCTCGCTCCATAAAAGTGACAGCTACATACATCTCCCAGAATCGCTCAAGGAAATGGTTCTTTGCGTCTTCGAGAAAATGCACATCGGCGAGCGGTTTATATTTCGCCCAGAGTGAATCAACGAACTGACGCGTATCCTTGTGGTGAGGGCTATCGCGGATGTTGAGGTATCCGAGATTTGAGCTTTCGCCCTGTATGAAGAAACCTTCATTGGCTGTGCTCATCCCTGTTGAGCCTGATGTTAACTAGACACCGCTACCGGTGCATAAGATTAATTTTCGGAATGCTTCATTCCTGCACTCGGATTTATTGAAGCACCTCTAGAACATTGGTTTCTTCTTGGCCTTGTTATAGCGTTTGACCCCGGCCATGATTTCCGCCTTGGCTTCCTCGACGCCAGCCCAGCCGACGATCTTGACCCATTTGCCTTCTTCCAGGTCTTTGTAGTGGGCGAAGAAGTGCGCGATTTGCGAACGTACCAGTTCCGGCAGGTCGGCATGCGACTTCTTTTTACGGTAGAGGCTGCAGAGCTTGTCGATCGGTACCGCCAGGATCTTGGCATCCTCGCCGGCTTCGTCGGTCATCTGCAACATGCCCAGCGGTCGGCAGCGCACCACTACGCCGGAGATCAGCGGTACCGGCGACAGCACCAGCACGTCCACCGGATCGCCGTCTTCTGACAGCGTGTGCGGGATATAACCATAGTTGCACGGGTAGTGCATCGACGTGGACATGAAACGATCCACAAACATGGCGCCGGTTTCCTTGTCCACTTCGTACTTGATGGGATCGGCATTCATCGGTATTTCGATGATGACGTTGCAATCGTTGGGAAGGTCGCGGCCAGAATTTACTCGATCGAGGTTCATTTGCGCTCCTGGGGGCTGGAAAGTGACTATTATAGACACGAGTCCCGGAGATTAACCAATTCGTGCCCATGCGCATGCTGCTCAACTTAGCTGTTATGGCGATAGTCACCTACGCTGCGTTGTTGCTGCTGCTGTTTTTTGCCCAGCCGCGCCTGATCTATTTTCCTGAAACCGGATTTGACCACATCGCCACCCCCGAGCAGGTGGGGCTGGTCTACGAATCGGTGGAAATTACCACTACCGACAACGAGACCCTGCACGGCTGGTTTGTGCCAGCCCCTGCTGCCACTGCGGCCAAGGGTACGGTGCTGTTTTTTCATGGCAACGCCGGCAACATTTCCTATCGCCTGTATTATCTGGCCATGCTGGCTGAGCTGGGCTATGACACTTTCATTTTCGATTATCGCGGCTATGGCCGCAGCAGCGGCTTGCCCTCGGAGTCCGGCACTTATCTCGATGCCCAGGCGGCGTGGCATTACCTCACCGTAACAAAAGGCATCCCGCCTGCGCGCGTGGTGCTGTTCGGTGAATCCCTCGGCGGCGCGGTGGCAGCATGGCTGGCGGCACGCGAGAAACCGGGAATGCTGGTGCTGGCTTCCACCTTCACTTCCGTACCCGACATGGCGGCAAAGATTTATCCCTATCTGCCGGTGCGGCTGCTGTCCCGTTTCGAATACAACACCCTGGAATATCTGCGCTCGGTCACTTGCCCGGTGTTCGTCGCCCACAGTCCGCAGGATGAGATCGTACCGTTCGAGCAGGGCCAGGCGTTGTTCCAGGCAGCGCCGGAGCCGAAGCAGTTTCTGGAACTGCAGGGTGGCCACAATGACGGTTTCATTTTCATGCGGAAACCGTGGATCAGGGCGCTGGCGGATTTTATTGGCACGAACCTGGGGGCGCCACTATAATCCTAAGTCCGGCAGTTGATCGCTTATTCTTTAGCTTAACAGCATGACTTATCGTGACTTTTTACAGTGCTTGACCTTCATCTTTCGGGAGAGTTCGCTACAGGGCAGATTGCACGATTTTTGCAGCGCATGGCTGCGTTGCAACTCCTTGGAATGGAATGACCATTCCGCGTCATTGCGTCTTGCCCTGCACACCAAAAACCGTACACTCTACCCCGTCCAACTGCCGGACTTAGGATAATCCACGGCGAATGCAGCTTGGATGGCCTGCATCCAGGCAGTTTGCTATAAAGGTCCAAAGTGCCCAATACCGAAGATATTCTCCAGGCTGGCGACAGTTCCGAAATGATGGAATGCGGTGCGATCCCGCATCAGGCGCCTGCGAACGAATGGTCTATTCTGGCGATTCTGGTGGGAGTGCATTTCATCCATATCATGGATTTCATGATCATGATGCCGTTGGGTCCGCAGTTCATGCGTCTGTTCGAGATCACCCCGCCGCAATTCGGTTTTCTGGTATCAATCTACACTTTCAGCGCGGGGCTGTGCGGTTTCTTCGCTGCGTTCGTGATCGATCGGTTTGACCGCAAGACGGTGCTGATCGTGTTGTGCGGCGGCTTTGCCATCGCCACGCTGCTGTGCGCGCTGGCGCCGAGCTATCCCATGCTGCTGGCGGCACGCGCGTTGGCGGGGGCATTCGGCGGGGTGATGGGGGCAGTGGTGTTTTCCATCGTCGGCGACATCATTCCCGAATACCGCCGTGGCACCGCCACCGGCACGGTGATGTCGGCCTTTTCCCTGGCAGCAGTGGTGGGTTTGCCGATCGGTCTGTTTCTTGCCAACCTGTCGGACTGGCGCGCGCCGTTCTTTTTTCTGACCGCACTGGGCGTATTGATACTCGCCGCCGCCTGGTGGGCATTGCCGCCACTGCGCGCGCATCTGGAACATCAGCGCGAAAGTAATCCTTTGCGGCAGTTGCGCACGATTTTTTTCAATCGCAATCATTTGAATGCATTCGCCTTGATCATCATGCTGATGTTCGCCGGCTTCTCGGTGATCCCTTTCATCAGTCTCTACATGGTCGCCAATGTGGGGCTGGCGGAAACCGATCTGCCTTATCTCTATTTTTTCGGTGGCCTGGCGACATTCTTTACCGCACGTTGGATCGGCCGCTATGCTGACCATCACGGCAAGCGCAAGGTGTTCGGCATCCTCGCCGTGATCTCCATCGCACCGATTCTGCTGGTCACGCATTTGGCGAAGGTGCCGGTGATTCTGGCCATCGGCGCTACCACGCTGTTCATGATTTTTGTCTCGGGGCGTTTCGTGCCGGCGATGGCGCTGATAATTTCCAGCGTGGAACCGCGTTTGCGCGGCAGCTTCATGAGTTTCAATTCTTCGGTGCAGCAGATCGCCGCGGGTTTTGCCTCGCTGATGGCGGGGTCGATCATGGGCAAATCGGCTGCCGGAGAGTTGACCCGTTTTGGCACGGTGGGCATCATCGCCGCAGTCTCGACCCTTGTATGTATTTTTCTTACGGCCAGACTGCGCTCTGCTGAAGAGAGGTCTGTCGAGTGAGTTCGCCCGGCTGGACACCGGACTTTCTGCAAGCCTCTGCACTGTTCGAGCCGCTGCGTCCGGCAGGAAACGGGCTGGAGCATCTGCATGATTGGCCCGATATCGGCACCCTGGAGCATTTGCGGGATCATGCGGCCGCACCGCCCGTCACCCGCTCCGGCAAACCGGTACATTTTGTTCCACAGAATGTTGCAGCCCGTGACTTTGCGCAACAGTACGAACCACGCATCTATCTCGCGGGAGAAGTGCAGACTCGTGCGCACAACTGGCATGATCTGTTCAACGCGCTGGTATGGCTCACCTTCCCGCGTGCCAAAGCGGCACTCAACCAGTTGCACTATCAGGCGCTGCTGCAGGAACATGGCAATGAAAAAGTGCAGCGCGGCCCGCTGCGCGATACGGCAACGCTGTTTGATGAATCCGGGGTGATCGTGATGAGTAGCGATGCCGGATTGAGCAAGCTGTTGCAAGATTTCGAGTGGAAGCATTTGTTCTGGCGGCAGCGCGAGGCAGTGTGTGCTCACATGAGATTTTTTCTGTTCGGTCACGGACTCTACGAGAAAGCGCTGAAACCTTACACCGGCATGACCGGAAAAGGCATTATCCTTGCGGTGGAACAGGATTTTTTTCACCGTCCTCTGGCGCTGCAACTTGCTGCAGCCGATTCGATGTTGGATAATTTTTTGTCCGGCAATGACGTTGCTCCAGTCGCTTTGTCGCCAGTACCGCTGCTGGGTTACCCCGGTTGGTCGCCGGACAATGCAAACGAGGCTTATTATGACAACAGCCAATATTTCCGCCCGCGCCCGACGCGCGTTGCGGATTGATGAGAGGGAATAAACCATGCTGGTAATCGCTCACCGCGGATTTCACGCTGCGGTTCCCGAAAACACTCTGGCCGCGTTCGAAGCAGCGGTGACGCTGGGAGTGAACGGGATTGAAACCGATGTGCGCATCAGCCATGACGGTTTGCTGGTGCTGATCCATGATCGCGTGATTGCATCCGGACAGGCGGTGACCGATCTTACTCATGACGAAATCGAACAGGTGCTCGGGCATAAGGTGCCGACTCTGGACGAAGCGCTGGAGTGTTTTCCTGGCATTCTGTGGAATATCGAGATCAAGACTACACAGGCGTTGCCGCGGGTGATCGGCGTGCTGAAAAAATATCAGGTTGGTCATCGTATTCTCGTCACTTCTTTCCGCCACGATGTAGTGGCGGTCTGTGCCTCCTCACTCCAAATGGACTGCGGCTTGCTGGTGGCGCACCGGCCGCAGGTTCTCGCTTCTCTGCTGGCCAGCTGTGAAGGCAATCCCAGGATTGACCATATCGTCTGGGATTACAACATTCTGGACGAGGCCTTGTTGCAGCAGGCTGCCGCAGACGGTTTTCGCAATTTCATCTATGGCCCGGTGACACAGGCTGAACACCAGCATTGCCGGGACGCGGGAGTCGATGGCGTAATTACCGATTACCCTCTGCTGGCGCAGAACATGTAGCCAGGGGCAGATTCATTGACTACTATGGAAATGTAGATTTCATAACTGCAGAGGAGTAGAAGATGACCGATATAACTGCAATGCTGGGGGAGGAAGCCGACCGGCTGCTGAATCATGTGTGCAAGGGAATACCGAAAGACGGGTTGCATGTGCCGGGGCCGGATTTCATCGATCGGGTGATGGTCGCGAGCGATCGCAAACCCGGGGTGTTGCGTAATCTGCAGGCGCTGTACAACCACGGTCGTCTGGCGGGCAGCGGCTATTTGTCGCTGTTGCCGGTGGATCAGGGCGTGGAGCATTCCGGCGGCGCCTCGTTTGCACCCAATCCGATGTTTTTTGATCCTGAAAACATTGCCCGACTGGCGATCGAAGGTGGTTGCAACGGCGTAGCCTCCACTCTCGGGGTGCTGGGGATGGTGGCACGGCGCTATGCTCACAAGATTCCATTCGTTCTTAAAATAAACCATAACGAGTTGCTGACTTATCCCAGCAAATACGATCAGACTTTGTTCGCCAGCGTGGATCAGGCTTTCGACATGGGCGCCTGTGCGGTCGGGGCAACGGTGTTTTTCGGTTCCGAGGAGTCGCGCCGGCAGATTCAGGAAGTTTCCGAGGCATTCGCGCACGCGCATGAACTTGGCATGGTGACAATCCTGTGGGCCTACACGCGCAATGCGGCGTTCAAGACCGCCGACAAGGACTACCACGTCAGCGCCGATCTGACCGGTCAGGCCAACCATCTCGCAGTGACGATCGAAGCCGACATCGTCAAGCAGAAAATGGCCGAGAACAACGGTGGCTACAATGCGCTCAAGTTCGGCAAGACCAGCCCCAAGGTGTACAGCGAGCTCACTACTGAGCATCCGATCGATCTGGTGCGTTACCAGGTGGCGAACTGCTACATGGGGCGGGTGGGCATGATCAATTCCGGTGGCGAGTCGGGCAAGGACGATTTGCGCCAGGCAGTGCGCACCGCTGTGATCAACAAGCGCGCCGGTGGCATGGGCTTGATCTCCGGACGCAAGGCTTTCCAGAAGCCGTTTGCTGAAGGGGTGAGGTTGCTGAACTCGATTCAGGACGTGTATCTGTCACAAGACGTGACAGTCGCCTGATTCCAATTCCATTTCATCAGTGACACTTTGTTGATATCCTCACTCTCGCCTTGCCGTACTACTAGTACTGTCTGCGGCGTTCGTTCGTCATCGCCTCGTTTCACTTTCGAACTGGAATTGGAATAAGATTCCCTACTTGACGATTTTGACAATCTGGCCGGGCACCGGCTCGCCGTCAGGATACTGGCCGTTGAGCAGACGCAGATAATTTTCTGCATTCTTGCCTAATGGGGACTGGCTGGCCAGTTCGGCGTAGGTCAGATCTCTACTGGCAGTGATGGTTCTGAGCGCGAGCGGTTTGATGGATTTGCGTTCCGCTGTGGTAAGTGCGCGGAAGCTGTCGATCGCATTGCTGATCTCGGCATGGTGCTGGTCGAACGTGGTGAGGGAAGCGCCCACTCCCGCCAGCACGAAAGCCTGGTCGTTGTGGTAAATCACCCCTGCAGTGAGAGGTCTGCCGTCGCGCGTGCTGGCAGTGACCAGCGCGGCGGGCAGGCCGTTGATGGCGGTGGTTGAAACTTCGTTGGTGACCCCCAGATGAAAGCGCTGGCGGGCAAAATCAGCTGGTGAACCACGCGGATTTTCGACCAGGCTCAATTCCATCAGCGCATCGTTTTGCGGGCTGATCGCCTGCACCTTGTCCGGCTGGTTGCGTATGCGCCAGTTGGGCGGAAACGTCACGCTGAACCCCAGTTCACCATGCTGAAATGTGTTTCCGCGGATGATGCCGTGAGCGGAGCTGTCGCCAAAGATCATGCCTTCGGTCTGGCGCAGGAATTCTGCCCGGTGATCGTTTGCATTCGCTACGGCAAACTGTTTGGCATCGTCAACGACTTCGTGCAGGCGCGTGTCATTGTCCGGGTGGGTGGCAAAAATTCCGTGGTAGCGGCGCGGTTCGCGCCCTTCCTGCGCGGCGACTTCGATATCGAATAATTCCTGATTTTTGAGTACGCCGATGACTTTGATCATCGCCTGCGGGTCGTAGCCGCTGCGTGCCAGATACTCGGCGCCGAGACGGTCGGCTTCCAGTTCATGTTCGCGGCCGTAGCCCGAAAGAAGCACATTCCCCATTATGCCTAAAGCGCTTTGCCCGAGTTGTTGTCCGGCCGGCCCGATGTATTGCGACAGCAGCACGCCCAGAATCACCGTGCCGACATTGGCGGCGGTAGCGGCGGTATATTGCTGCACTCCATGACGCGCTGTGACGTGCCCGATTTCATGTCCCAGCACGGCGGCGAGTTCTGCTTCTGAATTGAGATAAGCGATGATGCCGCGGGTGATATAGACATAGCCGCCGGGCAGCGCAAAAGCATTTATCTGCGGGCTATCGACCACAGTGAAGTGATAATTGAGCTGTGGGCGATGACTTTTCTGCGCGAGCTTCTGCCCAACTTCGTTGACATAACTCTGCAGGGACGGCGAATCGTAAATGCCGTACTCCTTGCGGATATCGACATCGGCTTTCTGCCCGGTGCGCATTTCCTCGGCTTCCGACATGAGGGTGAAATTCTGCCTGCCGGTAACCGGATTCACCGCACAACCTGCAAACAGAAACAGGCTGGCGAGCAGGGCGGCAAGTCGGAGTATGGCTGGGACTTTCATGGCGTCATTTTACCCGCCGAAAATAAAAAAGGCAGCTTCAAGCTGCCTTTTCATGAGCGCACAAACCGGTGTTTCAGGCCGCTGTCTGGTCTGCCGATTTTTTGCCGTATTTCTGGCGGAATTTCTCGACTCGCCCGGCGGTATCCACGATTTTCTGTTTGCCGGTATAGAACGGGTGACAGTTCGAGCACACTTCAACGTGCAACGGCTTGCTCATGGTGGAACGGGTCTGGAAAGTATTGCCGCAACTGCACGTCACGGCGATTTCCTGATAACTCGGGTGAATTTCTGCTTTCATGGCTTGTATCCTTGATCTGTCTCCACCCAGCGAACTGCGGAGCGGAAAGGCGCACATTATCCTTTAATCCGGGGGGGGTTGCAACTATACGCGCCGCATCGAATCGAAGAAGTCGGCGTTGTTCTTGGTGACCTTGATTTTATCGAGCAGGAATTCCATTGCATCCATGTCGTCCATCGGGTAGAGGAGTTTGCGCAACACCCAGATTTTTTGCAGATCATCTGACTTGATCAGCAGTTCTTCCTTGCGCGTGCCGGAGCGGTTGACGTTGATCGCGGGGTAAGTGCGTTTTTCCGCCATACGCCGGTCGAGATGGATTTCCATGTTGCCAGTGCCTTTGAACTCCTCATAGATCACGTCATCCATGCGCGAGCCGGTATCGACCAGTGCGGTGGCGATGATGGTGAGAGAGCCGCCTTCTTCAATGTTGCGGGCAGCGCCGAAGAAACGTTTGGGACGCTGCAGCGCATTGGCATCGACGCCGCCGGTCAGCACCTTGCCGGAGGCAGGCACCACGGTGTTGTATGCACGTGCCAGACGCGTGATTGAATCCAGCAGTATCACCACGTCCTTCTTGTGCTCTACCAGACGCTTGGCCTTCTCGATCACCATGTCTGCCACTTGCACATGACGCACTGCGGGTTCGTCGAAGGTGGAAGAAATTACTTCGCCCCTGACCGAGCGGATCATCTCGGTTACCTCTTCCGGGCGCTCATCTATCAGCAATACCATCAGGATGACTTCGGGATGATTGGCCGCAATGGCATGCGCGATATGCTGCAGCATCACGGTCTTGCCGGATTTGGGGCTGGCTACCAGCAAGCCGCGCTGTCCCTTGCCGATGGGAGCAATGAGATCGATGATGCGACCGGTGATATTTTCCTCAGCTTTGATGTCGCGTTCAAGCTGCAGTCGTTGGGTGGGGAACAGCGGGGTGAGGTTTTCAAACAGAATTTTGTGCTTGGAGTTTTCCGGTGGCTCGTTGTTGACCTTGTCCACTTTCACCAGCGCGAAGTAGCGTTCGCCGTCCTTGGGGGTGCGGATTTCGCCGTCTATCGAATCTCCGGTATGCAGATTGAAACGCCGGATCTGACTGGGCGAAACATAGATGTCGTCGGGTCCGGCCAGGTATGAGGTATCCGGTGATCTGAGGAAACCGAAACCATCCTGCAACACTTCCAGCGTACCTTCGCCAAAAATACTTTCTCCCTTGCGCGCCTGGTTTTTCAGCAAAGCAAAAATCAGATCCTGTTTTCGTAGCCGGTTGGCGCCATCGATTTCATTGGTAATAGCCATATCTACCAGCTCGGTGACATGGAGGTTCTTAAGGTCGGATAGATGCATGGGCGGGAACTCGCAGGTAAAAAAACGTAGGGTGTAAAGCGTCAGAGAACGTTGGAGGGAGATGCTGATGGGACAGAGCAGGAACCAGAAGCGGTGAGTCTAATGGTATTTCGCTTCAAGGGAGCACTTGGTTATAAGATTAGCGGGTTTAGATATGGCTGTCAATAAATGCTGTCAACTGCGATTTGGACAGAGCACCGACTTTGGTCGCTTCAATGTTGCCGTTCTTGAACAGCATCAGTGTAGGGATACCGCGGATACCATATTTGGGCGGCGTTGCCTGATTCTCGTCAATGTTGAGCTTGGCCACTTTAAGGCGTCCGGCGTATTCCTTGGCTATTTCATCCAGGATGGGTGCGATCATCTTGCACGGCCCACACCATTCTGCCCAGTAGTCTACCAGCACGGGTAAGGTTGATTGCAGTACTTCGGTGTCAAATGTTCCGTCGGAGACGTAATGGATATGCTCGCTCATGGGGTCCTCATGCAAACGTTATGGTAGTAAGTAGTAAGATTGGTGAGATGCAGTAAAACTGGGGTATATCGATAATGGTATATCAGGATCGGTCAGAATAGATCTGTTGCAGAAGAGCAATAAAAGCTGGATGTTTTGCATACTATCGAAAAAATGTGAGGAAGGGAAGCATTACATTACTGGTAGTTGATTTAAGAGCCCCAGTCAGGTTTCCGCGCCCGCCATGCCGTTGTGGCGCAGCAGCGCATCGATCTTTGGTTCGCGTCCACGGAATGCGATAAACGACTCCAGCGCTGGACGGCTCCCGCCTACTGCAAGAATTTCATCGCGAAAGCGCGCACCGGTTTCGGTGTTGATCACCCCACCCGCGCCACTTTCCTCAAACAGACTGTAAGCGTCGGCAGACAACACCTCCGCCCACTTGTAGCTGTAATAGCCTGCAGCATAGCCGCCGGCAAAGACATGTGAAAAACTGTTGGGAAAACGATTGAATTCCGGTGGGAAAATGACCGCAACCTGCTGGCGAATCTCATCCAGCAATTGCAGCACCGTTTTCTCCCCGCTCGGATCAAAGGCAAAATGCAGATGCATGTCGAACAGGGAAAACTCTATCTGCCGCAATGTTTGCAGACCGCTCTGAAAATTCTTCGCTGCCAGCATCTTGTCGAACAACTCCCGTGGCAAAGGCAAACCGCTATCCACGTGCTGTGTCATGTCGGTCAGCACTTCCCATTCCCAGCAGAAGTTTTCCATAAACTGGCTGGGCAACTCCACCGCATCCCATTCCACCCCATTGATGCCCGATACGCCCAGGTCCTCTACTTGCGTGAGCAGGTGGTGCAAGCCGTGACCGAACTCATGGAATAAGGTGGTGACTTCATAATGGGTGAACAGCGCCGGGCGTATCTGCCCATTGAGATTGACAGGTGCGGAAAAATTGCAGGTGAGGTAGGCCACGGGTAGCTGCATGCCATGCTCGCCGCTTCCTTCAACTTCAATGCGGCGGCGGGAAATGGCATCGTCCATCCATGCTCCACCACGCTTACCAGGGCGTGCATAGAGGTCGATGTAGAATTGTCCGATCAATTTTCCTTTGGTGTCACTGATATTGAAAAATTTTACATCAGGGTGCCACAGTTGGATGCCGGCTGATGCCTCTGCCGGTACGATGGTGATGCCGTAAAGATGCTCCACCAGTTTGAACATGCCCGGCAACACCTTGGTTTCAGGGAAATACTGCTTCACTTCCTGGTCGGAGAATGCATAGCGGTCAAGGCGCAGCTTTTCGCTGACATAGGCCAGATCCCATGACTCCAGATTCTCCAGCCCCAGTTTATCCGCGGCAAATTGGCGCAGCTCCTGCAGATCGCATTCAGCGTAAGGCTTGGCTTTGGCGGCAAGCTCGCCAAGAAAATCCAGTACCTGTTTGGGCGTAGTAGCCATTTTCGACGCCAGCGATACCTCGGCATAACAATCGAATCCAAGCAACCGTGCTTCCTCTTGGCGTAATGCCAGGATCTTGCTGATAAGCGGGGCATTATCCCAGTCCATCACATTGCCGGAGGGTGGAGCAGGTGTGCCGATCTCGCTGGCGCGGGTGGAATAGGCACGATACATTTTCTCGCGCAGTGCGCGGGAGTCGGCGTACTGCATGACCGGCTGGTAGGAAGGAGCGTGCAGCGTGAATTGCCAGTGGGCGCCATGACTCGTTACCGCAGAGCGGCCGTTCGCGGGAATGGTGTCCTGCCCCCGCTCCTGCCCTTGGCTCTGCTCTGCTCCTTGCCGTGTCGCGGGGGCGATATTATCTTTTGCGGCAGCCTCCCTGGCCGTTTGCAGCACATCCTCCGGAATGCCGGCTACTTCAGCGGCATTGTCGATGGTCAGCGTAAAACTATTGGTTGCATCCAGCAGGTTGTCGCTGAATCTGGCACAGAGCGCAGACAACTCTTCCTGAATGCGGAGAAAACGCTCTTTCTTTTCGGGCGGCAGCTCCGCCCCGCCCAAGCGGAAATCGCGCAATTCATTTTCGATTATTTTTTTGCGGGCACGACTCAGATTGTCAAATTCCGGATCATTGCGCAGTTGTTTGAATTTCTCGAACAACACCTGGTCTTGCGCCAATTCGGCGAAATACTGGGTGACCAGCGGCAGATTGGTGTTGTACACCTCGCGCAGTTCCGGGCTGTTCATCACGGCATTCAAGTGCGACACCTGCCCCCAGGCGCGCGACAGGCGCTCGTTGGCATCCTCCATCGGCTGCACGAAATTCTGCCAGGTTGGTGCGGCGGCATCACTGCGTGCCTGGCCGACAGCCGCATGGCCAGCGGCCAGCAGTGGCGCTATCGCCGGGGTGATATGTTCGGTACGGATATCCGCAAAACGCGGTAGTCCGGAGAAATCAAGCAGGGGATTGGTCATGCTAACCTGTAAAAGGTGGTTTCAACTGTGTCAGTTTGGGGGGAACAGATAGGTGCTACAACGAGGGGCTAATTTTCGTACACGATGCTGCCGTCAACCAAAGTATATTTTACCCTGCCCTGCAGTTCCATGCCCAGGAACGGTGTATTTTTCCCCTGGCTTTTAAGCGCGGCTGCTTCCACTTTCCAATATTGGTTGGGATCAAAAATGCACAGGTCGGCAGCGGTACCGGCGGATAGATGACCGGCATCCACGCCGAGTATTCTGGCGGGCTCCACGGTAATCTTGGCCAGCGCAGCAGACAGCGGCATTTTCATTTCCAGCGCCCACTTTAAAGTGAGCGGCAGCAGCAATTCCAGACCAGTGGCACCGACCTCGGCTTCACCGAAAGGCAGCAGTTTGGCATCTTCATCCACCGGCGCGTGGTCGGAACAGACCGCATCGATGGTGCCGTCCCTCAAACCGGCACGCAGCGCATCACGGTCACTCAATCCGCGCAGCGGCGGCACCAGATGACAGTTGGAATCGAAGAAACCGATGTCCATTTCCGAGAGGTGCAGGTGATTGATCGCCACATCGCAGGTAATGGACAGACCTTGCTGCCTGGCCGCGCGCACCATGGCGACGCCCTCCGCGCTGGACAGTCGGCACAAATGTATTCTGGCGCCGGTTTCTCTTGCCAGCAGAACGATATTTGACAGGGCAATCGTTTCCGCACATACGGGAATTGCCGGTAGACCCAAGCGGGTCGCCACTTCACCATCATGAGCCACACCATCATTGGCGAGACTCACATCCTGGGGGCGCAGCCACACGCCAAAGCCGAAGGTGGCGGCATACTGCATCGCCTGCATCATTACCAGCGTGTCAGTGAGGGGCGCATCGGATTGACCGAAAGCAACGCAGCCTGCATCGCGCAATTCGGCCATTTCGGTCAAGCGCGCACCCTTCAGGCCTTGAGTAAGTGCGCCGATGGGATAGACGCGCGCCTGGTTGAGACTGCGGGCGCGGTGCTTGAGCATCTCCACCAGCCCTGGTTCGTCCAGCGGCGGATCAGTATCAGGCGGGCATGCCAGACTGGTGACGCCACCCGCCACCGCTGCATCCATCTCCGATTCGAGTGTGGCCTTGTATTCAAAACCCGGTTCACGCAGTCGCGCCGACAGATCCACCAAACCGGGACATACCACCAGCCCTTTTGCATCTATCACGCGATTGGCCTGGAAGCCGTTCGGTACGGCGCCAGTTGCAACAATTTTCCCGGCGGCGATGAACACGTCCATGACGGCGTCAATCCCATTCTTGGGATCAATCAGGTGTCCGCTTTTAATCTGGATTTTCATATGGTTTTTCAGTTTCCTGCCAGAATCGACATCACCGCCATCCGTACCGCGATGCCGAACGTCACTTGCGGCAATATCACCGACTGTTTGCCATCGGCCACGGCGGAATCAATTTCAATGCCGCGATTCATCGGCCCGGGATGCAGCACAATGGCATCATGCCTGGCAAGCGCCAGTTTTTCCTGCGTCAGTCCGTAATACTTGAAATACTCCTCGGAACTGGGGAGGCTTGCACCCAGCATGCGCTCATTTTGCAAACGCAGCATCAGCAGCACATCGACGTCTTTCAATCCCTGTGCCATGTCATGGTAGACATGCACACCCAGGCGCTCAACCTTGGTGGGCAGCAGGGTTTTAGGTGCGATTACCCGCACCTCCGGCACACCCAGTGTGGTCAGCGCGTGTATCTGCGAGCGCGCCACCCGTGAGTGCAGGATATCGCCGACGATGGCCACGCGCAGATTATGGAAATCGCGTTTGTAGTGGCGGATGGTGAACATGTCTAGCAACGCCTGGGTGGGGTGCGCGTGACGTCCATCGCCGGCGTTGATAACGTGAATCTCGGGCCGTACATGGCGCGCGATCAAATGCGCCGCGCCACTTTGCGAGTGCCGTACGATGAACATGTCAGCGTGCATGGCCGAGAGATTGTCTACCGTGTCCAGCAGCGTTTCCCCTTTGGATTGGGAAGAGGCCGCGATATTGAGATTGACCACATCCGCTGACAGGCGTTTAGCGGCGATTTCGAAGGTGGTGCGGGTACGGGTGCTGGGTTCAAAGAACAGGTTGAAGATGGATTTGCCGCGCAGCAGAGGGACTTTCTTGATGTCACGCTCGGTGACGCCGACAAAGGATTCGGCGGTGTCGAGTATGTTCAGCAGAATGGAAGCAGGTAGCCCCTCGGTAGTGAGAAGGTGTTGCAGTTCGCCATGTTTATTTAGCTGCGGATTATTATTCATTATCCCGGAGGGCTTTTGTCATACAGACTCAGACTCAATTTTCCATCATTGCTGCGCTCCAGCGCCAGCATTTTATGCTGCGGCAGGGTAAGTGTCGCACCCACATACTGGGCGGCGATGGGCAGTTCTCTGCCGCCTCGGTCTATCAGTGCGGCAAGGCGAATGCTGGCTGGGCGGCCATAATCGAACAGCTCGTTGATGGCGGCGCGAATGGTGCGCCCGGTATAAAGTACGTCATCCACCAGGATGATGTGGCTGCCTTCCACCTCGAATGGGATGTCCGAAGGCTTGACCTGGGGATGCAGACCGATTTGACCGAAATCGTCGCGATAGAACGAAACATCCAGCGTGCCCAGCGGGAGCGTCAACCCCAGATCCTGGTGCAGCCGCTCTGCCAGCCATACACCGCCGGTATAAATGCCCACCAAAGCGGTGTTGCCGGGAACTTCGGGCCGCATTTTCCCGATCAGATCGGCAAGCAGTTGTTCTGCGTCAGGCAAGTGCATAATGTCCATCGAAGTAAGATTGCAAGATCTGCTGCGCCGCCACCTGATCCAGCAGCGGTTTCTGTTTTTTCCCTTTGATGCCCGCTTCCCGCAGCGCCGTGCTGGCAGTGATGGAAGTATAACGCTCATCCACCAGCGCAGTCTTGATACCGAAGCGACCTTCCAGGCGGCGGGCGAAACGCCGGCTCAACCGGGTCAGTTCGTGCTCAGTGCCATCGGCATGCGTGGGCAACCCCACTACCAGCAGCACCGGTTGCCATTCTTCGATCAGTTTGGCGATGCTGTCAAAACGCCGCTCGGTAAGCACCTCGCTCACTGTGGCAAGAGGATGTGCCAATCCCAGTTGCAGATCGCCCACCGCTACGCCGATGTGTTTTTCGCCGAAATCGAACGCCATCACCGTTCCCGTGGGAGCGCGGCAGGTCTCAAGTGCCTGGTGTTGATTTTCCTGATTCTGCATGAAATGGCTGATTAGCGCTGAACAATGTTCTCAAGAATGCCCTACCTCATCTGACAGGCTGGAAAAATCAATTCCCAGTAATTGTATTGCCGCAGCCAGTCGTTGTTCGGACGGCAGTTCGAACATGATGCCGGGTGATGCGGGTACGGTGAGCCAGGCATTCTGCGCCAGTTCATGTTCAAGTTGGCCGGGCGCCCACCCCGAGTAGCCCAACGTTACCAGCGCCTGCCGCGGGCCTTTTCCGTCCGCAATCGCCTGCAGGATGTCGAGTGAGGTAGTGAGGCCCACTTCCTGATTTATCGTCATGGTGGACTGCCAGCCATCTGCTGGTTGATGCAGCACGAAGCCGCGATCCAGTTGCACCGGTCCGCCAAACAATACCGGTAATCCTTTGAGAGACGGATTGGTAATGGGAATGCCAAGCTGGTCAAACATGTCTTCCAGCATCAGTTCGGTGGGCCGGTTGACCACCAGTCCCAGCGCGCCCTGTTCGTTGTGTTCGCAGATATAGGTGAGAGTCTTGGAAAATGAAGGGTCTGCCATGGCCGGCATGGCGATCAGAAAATGGTGGGTCAGATTGACGCTTTGCATGGATGAGTTAACTGCATGTTTGCCATTGTAAACCGGTTGCAGTTTCTCCACAATTTTCCAGGATGGCGCGTTCGCCCGGATGCATTAATACTTGATGACCATGGGATAGACAGACCATGGGTAACCATTCCATGGATGGCCATACCAGGAACGGCCGGGAAACCATAAATCATAATAGGCTTCACGACACGCTGCGTGAGAGATTTCCTGGAAATATGTCTGCTGCATGTAATCAAGAACATCATCGGCTACCCCCGCCTTTGAAAGCTGAGCAAATTGTGCTGCGGTGAGGTTGTAAACGGTGCGCGACTGCTTGATTCTGGTAATGATGCTGGCTGTGGACTCCTCTGTTTTGGTCATTTCGACAATCTGCTGCGGAGATAGCGGAGGAACCTTCTCGTGCATCAGGCTCGCGCAGCCTGCGAGGATTACGCTGGTGGCAAGAATGAGTAAGGTACGTGCCATGGAACACCTCCATGAATCAAGATTCTGCCCGATAGTTGAGGCATCCACAAACGCTGCAGTACCAAGAGGCTACGTCCTGCCAAGCTATTTTTTCATTGTAGAACGAATTATTGCAATTGTTGTACCTGCAGACGAGATTGAAATGTTGTTGAATCCAGCACAAACAAAAACCCCCGGGTTGGGCCGGGGGTTTCGCTGAACGGTATTTCTCAGTGAGGTTGCCACACGCTGGGGTTTCTTACCCTTCTGCCCATGGCTGCCCTTGCAACTATATTCTCTTACTTGGCTGGGGCTACTGTCTTCAGTACGGTAGGGCCTTTGATTGTGATATCTTTGCGAAGTTGTTCCATATTCACAGTCTTGTTGTTGACGCCATCGACCTTCTCAATATCGTCGACCGTCTTGAATGCGCCGGCCTTGCTGCGATAGTCAATGATCGCCTTGGCTTTGGTGGAAGTGATACCTGAATTTTTCAGGGTTTCAAGTTCGGCCTGGGTGGCGGTGTTGATGTTGACATATGCGTAAGCGCTACTGCTGAATGCAAACAATGTAGCGATGATTATGAACAAATTTTTCATGGTTTCTCCCTGAGTTAAAAATGGATAACTGGATCACAATAACACAAAATTCCTTTTTTTCCATAAAGTCTATAAATATATCTAGGGTTATCGGAACCGATCGCTTTAGAAGCCGATTCCGAGGTAACCACCGGCAGTCAGGCCATCGATTTTGATGCCGTCGTTTCTGCCGCTGGTCAGGTGATAACGCGCATCAAGGCCGACAAAGAAGTCTTTCCAGACTCTGTATTCGGCGCCGCCCGCAAACATGATCCCTGGCTGCAATACCGTGATAGACGAAGATGGCGGGCTGACAACATGAATGGCCAGACCGGCAGGGATAATCCAGGGTCTGAAGCGGCTGCCCTCCATGAATTTTATTTTCGGCGATGCAGCCAGGGTGAGCTGGCTGACATGTACGCCATTATTGCTGGTAAGACTATTGCCGGCTACGGTGGAACCGTATTCCTTGTACTCGAACATCAGTTCAGACATGACGCTGGTCTTGGGCGCCAGGCCCCAGGCATCTTTGGTCAAACCCCAGTCGAAGCCCGCGCCGACATACCACGCATTTTTATCGGCTACACCCCCCCCGGTGCCAGCGCCACTACTTTGTATGGATACGCCGTTACGGCTATGATCGGCATGCGCAAAACCGCCGCGGAAGAACAGCAGGCGGCTCTTACGACCGCTCTGTTGATCCAAAACATCCGCCATTTCTATCGCATGTGCCACTTTTTCATGGGCTGATCTTGTATATTCTTTGGCTTGCGACGCCTTTTCTTCGATCCGTATTGTTTTTTCTTCGATCGCCATGACCTTCTGCGCTTCCCGGGCAGATTCGGATTTCACCTGATTCAGTTCACTCTGGAGGACTTTCAGTTGAGCTTCCATTTGTTTGAGTGCCCGTTCCAGAGCCTGAGTTCTTGCGTCCTGAGCAGAAGCCGGCGGTGCAACCATTGCCATGACCATGACGAGTGAAGCAGCAACAGCGCTGACAGTCAGCCGTGTTTTATCAAGAAAATGTTTCATTTGATACTCCTCTCAGGTTGTTATTTAACTACATGTTAATCATGTATTTTTCGTGTCATAGCATTGGTGGAAACCAGCAGGGTAATCCCCGAATAAGGCAGAAAGGCAGGGTTTTCTCATACGACCCCTATTCTCAGCGGCTTATAGAAGGAGATAATTGGATATCCATATCTCAATGTAGATCGTATTATGCGTGACTGTTAATAAATGTCAACAATTTTTTGGAGGATTTGGCGAGGAGCTATCTTGTCTGTGGCAGACAAGCCAGAGGCAAAATTGGATCGATTCCGGGACCGAGAAAAGGAAGGGGGTGGTTCGGTGCGTTGCCGAATTTGCGGCCGGAATTACGAGTGCGATTTCAAATCACCGAAAGCGGCTGCGGGCAAGTCGGTCAATTGGTATTTTCCGCTCATTACTGCGTTAGCGAGAATATCCAGGGTCTGATTTTTTAACAGCCGCACGACTTCCTGCTTGATCGGCGACCATTTTACATGCATCGGGCAGGGTACCTTATCACTGCAAATCTTGAGCCCCAGCACACAATCCTCAGTAAACCCAGGGCCTTCGGTAATGAGGACGATCTGCATCAAAGTGATTTTTTCGCCCTCTTCCCGCAGACAGAAGCCGCCTTGCTTGCCGCGGTAGGAGTAAAGCAAGTTGCCCCTGCACAGGTTCTGCAGCACCTTGGCGAGATAGGTGGGCGGCGCGCCCAGATTCTCGGCGATGGTACGATTCAACACCGACACGCCGCGAGGCTGCGTGGCCATGTAAATGAGTGCCTGAATGGCGTACTGAGTGGTGCGGGATAGAATCATCGGAGTTCTCTATTTTTGTGAGCTTTCAATTACCTGCGGGAAAACGACATCGCCGCGCTACAAAGGATGCGTTTATCTTAATATCAAATCAGTATATTGTAAAATTGTAAATGAGGGGGGAATGTTCTTCTCTCTTTACGCCGAGTATGACGGGCATTTGATCAACGACTGTTAAATTTTTCTGCCAAATGATTCCGTGGTTGTTCCCTCACATGCCTTTTCCGCCGCTGGAAGCTGCGCTCGCCAGGCCCAACGGCTTGCTTGCTGCCGGCGGAGATCTTACGCCGCAACGTCTGATTGAGGCTTATCGCTGTGGAATTTTCCCCTGGTTCAACGCCGGGGAGCCTATTCTCTGGTGGAGTCCTGATCCGCGCATGGTGCTGTTACCTGATGAACTCAGGATTTCTCGCTCGCTGAATAAGACTCTTAACAAGGGTAATTACGAAATCCGTGTGGATAGCGTCTTCAGCCAGGTCATGCAGGCTTGCGCCACGCCACGCAAGGAACAATCCGGCACCTGGATACACCCCGAGATGATTTCGGCCTATGCGGCGCTGCATGAAATCGGGCTGGCCCATTCAGTCGAAACCTGGGTGGGCGGCGAACTGGTGGGGGGGCTATATGGCGTCAGTCAAGGGAAAATGTTTTTTGGTGAATCCATGTTTTCCCGTATTCCCGATGCTTCCAAAATCGCATTCGTGCATCTGGTGCGGCAGTTGCAGCGCTGGGATTTCGGCATGATCGACTGCCAGATGAAGACCGCTCATCTCGCATCCTTTGGCGCGCGCGAAATTCCCCGCACAGAGTTTAGTCAAAGATTAAGAGAATTGATAAACTACCCCGAACGAATTGAGAAATGGCGGTTTGATCATGAGTCGGCTGAATGACCTTCCTGCGTCGGCGTTGCAGTTCTACACCACTGCATCTTATCCGTGCAGTTATCTGCCGGAGAAACTGGCACGCTCCCAGGTGGCAACGCCCAGCCATCTGATCGATACGGATGTCTATGGTGAACTGGTGCAGATTGGTTTTCGCCGTAGCGGCGCTTTCACTTATCGGCCGCATTGCGATCACTGTCGCGCCTGTGTGCCGGCGCGAATTATCGTTGACGAATTTACTCCCAGTCGAGCTCAACAGCGGGCTTGGAAACGGCATCAGCATCTGGTTGCGACCCGGCATGAGCTGCATTACCAGCCGCAGCACTATGCGCTCTATCTGCGCTACCAGGCGCAACGCCATTGTGGCGGCGGCATGGATTGCGACAGTCGCGAGCAGTACCGCCATTTCCTGCTGCAGAGCAATGTCAATTCCAAGCTGATTGAGTTTCACGAGAACGATCAGTTGCGCATGATCAGCATAATTGATGAGCTGCCTGACGGCATCTCTTCGGTCTATACCTTCTTCGATCCGGATGTGCCAGGTGCAAGCTTCGGTACCCACAACATCCTGTGGCAGGTACAACAATGCCGCGCACTCGGCTCGCCTTATCTTTATCTTGGTTACTGGATCAAGCAAAGCCGAAAAATGGATTACAAGGCCAGTTTCCAGCCAATGCAAGGATTGATCGATGGGCAATGGCGACTACTGGACAGCAATGCGAAAGATTAGGGATAGTCGTCATTTATCCATGGCTTGCACCAGAGTTTAGCGCCGCAGCGCGCGTATCTCGGCTGCGCGTTTCTCCAGCGGCACTGCCTTGCCGGCATGACCGATGTCCCGATACAGTTGTGCCAGATTTTCAAGACCGGTGGCCACATTGGGATGGTCCGGACCGAACGCCTTTTCTGAGATCGCCAGTGCACGCCTGAACAGCGGCTCGGCATTGGGGTATTTCCCCTGGTCTCTGTACAATCCTGCCAGATTATTCAGACCGAGCGCCACGTTCGGATGCTCCGCACCAAGCGCTTTCTGCGAAATCGCCAGCACGCGTTTATACAGCGGTTCGGCCTGCGCATACTGCTGTTGCGCGTGGTACAGCAGTGCCAGATTATTCAGACTTATGACCACATTGGGATGATCCGGGCCATAGACTTTTTCCAGAATTGCCAATGCACGTTTATGCAGCGGCTCAGCCTGCGCATACCGTCCCTGAGCATGGTACAGTTGCGCCAGATTATTCAGACTCGCGGCGACATCAGGATGATCCGGACCGTGGGCCTTCTCATCAATCGCCAGTGCCCGTCGGTACAGCGGCTCAGCCAGGGCGTAGCGTTCCTGGGCGCTGTACAGCAATGCCAGACTATTCAGACTGGCAGCGACATCAGGGTGATCCGGGCCGAGCGCCTGTTCGGCCACTTGCAGAGCCTGTTTCGCCACTTCTGTCGCGCGCGTGTACTGCCCCTGGCGATACAGCAAATCAACCTGCTGGCTGAGTGCGTTCCATCCAGGTGCGGCGGCATGGCTGTACGCGCTTGTTGTCAGGCCAAGTGCGAGGAGAGTCAGGGTAAGAGAGAAAGCAGATATTTTCATAAACCTTCTGCCTGTGCGTGATGTGGGAAATAATGAATCACACGCTATCAGATTCGGGCTGTGATAATTCATTCATAACAAAAAATAAACCAGACCCAGGCAATAAACAACCGCCGGATGCCACCTGCCGGGTTCCATAACTCTGCATCCTCCACGCATCCGCGGTCTTTCCGGGTTAAAATCAGCCCATGCTCTATTCTCTGTTCCGCCCTTTGCTGTTCAGTCTCGACCCCGAAACTGCACACTGCATCACATTCAATGCAATCGAGAAAGCCCGCCAGCTCGGGTTGCTTCCGGGTCAGCCGTTTGCCTGTCAGCCGCGCAATGTCATGGGTCTTGATTTTCCCAACCCGGTCGGTCTGGCCGCCGGACTGGACAAGGACGGCGAGCACATTGATGCACTTGCCGCGTTGGGTTTCGGCTTCATCGAGATAGGCACGGTCACCCCCCGTCCCCAGCCTGGGAATCCGCAGCCGCGGCTGTTTCGCCTGCCGCAGGCCAACGCCATCATCAATCGCCTGGGTTTCAACAATCACGGTGTGGACAAGCTGGTAGCGAACGTCAAGCGCTCAAGTTACCGCGGCATCCTGGGCATCAACATTGGCAAGAATTTTGATACACCGGTGGATAGAGCTGCTGATGACTACCTGTTTTGCCTGCGCGAAGTTTATGCTCACGCCAGTTATGTGGCGGTCAATATTTCCTCGCCCAATACGCCCAATCTGCGGCAATTGCAGAATGCGGCAGAGCTGGATCATTTGCTGGCCGCGCTGAAAGCGGAACAGGGGAAGCTCGCTGATCAACACGGCAAATATACGCCACTGGTGGTAAAGATTGCTCCTGATCTGGAGCCGCCGCAAATCGAAGCCATCGCCGCACTGCTGCTGCGGCACCGGATTGACGGCGTCATTGCCACCAACACTACGCTTGCACGGACCGGGGTGGAAGCACTGCCGTATGCGCGCGAAGCTGGCGGCTTGAGCGGTGCGCCGCTGACACAGCGTGCCACTGCAGTCATTCACCAATTGCATGCCGCGCTGCAGGGGGGGCTGCCGATTATCGGCGTGGGCGGCATCATGTGTGCGGCAGATGCAAAGGAAAAAATGGAGGCAGGCGCGAGCCTGGTACAAATCTACACTGGCCTGATTTATCGCGGCCCCGATCTGGTGCGTGAGGCGGTACAGGCAGTGTGTGCAGCATGAATCCTGCAGTAGCCCGATAACGCTTTGTTGCCGTTGATGCTGCGAACTGAAACGGCGATAATCCGCGCTTCCTGACCTTGTGATTATCCCCGGTATACTATCGGATTACCTGTGTTCAGGCTCTGGATGAAAAAAGATCTGCTGATAGAAAAAATAGATGCCATCCTGCCGCAGACTCAGTGCCGCCAGTGTGGCTTCCCCGGTTGCAGGCCTTATGCGGCAGCGATCGCGGAAGGCACTGCAAATATCAATCAGTGTCCGCCCGGTGATGCGGCAGGCATCCAGAAACTGGCCGATTTGCTGGGGGTCAGGCCGATAGCGCTGAATGCCGCGCATGGCGTGCCCAAACCAATGGCGGTGGCGCTGATAGATGAGCAGGTCTGCATCGGTTGTACGCTCTGCATTGAGGCTTGTCCGGTGGATGCAATTGTCGGTGCCGCCAAGCAGATGCACACTGTGATCGCTGCTGAATGCACCGGTTGCGAGCTCTGCCTTGCACCCTGTCCCGTGGATTGCATCAGCATGATCCCGGCCGGGAAGCAAATCAGCGCTGCAGTGAGCGAACCTTGTAGTGTCGGCAATGACTGGTTGTTGCACGAGAATGGGATGGAAAGGAAAGCGGCTGACCGCGCGCGCATGCGCCACCAGTTCAGACTGCAAAGACTTGAGCGTGAAAAACAGGAGCAGGCAGAAAAGCTTGTGCAAAAAACCGGAACAGCAGTCGGCGATCCCAGGAAAGCCGCAATTCTGGCAGCATTGAAACGGACTATGGCAGCCCGCTCAGACAACTGAAAGAAAAAATAACCAGATTGCTCCGTAGCCGAATATTTTTCTATCCAACCCATGAACCCAAGCAAACGCCGCGAAATTTTCACCCGCTTCAGAACGGCTAATCCTCATCCCACGACCGAACTGGAATACAGCACACCATTCGAGCTGCTGGTGGCAGTGGTGCTTTCCGCCCAGGCTACCGACAAAGGCGTGAATCTGGCAACCAGGAAATTGTTCCCCCAGGCCAACACGCCGGAAAAAATTCTCGCGCTGGGGGAGAGCGGATTGCGCGATGCCATCAAGAGCATTGGGTTATTTAAAACCAAGGCGAAGAATATTCTGGCTACTTGCAGGCTGCTGATTCAGCATCATGGCAGCCAGGTGCCACAGACGCGTGATCAACTGGAGAAACTTCCTGGCGTGGGACGCAAGACCGCCAACGTGATGTTGAATACCGCGTTTGGTGAGCCCACCATTGCGGTGGATACGCATATTTTCCGGGTTGCCAACCGCACTGGCATCGCTCCTGGGAAAAATGTACTGGAAGTGGAGCTGAAGCTGCTGAAATTCATCCCGCAGGAATTTCGCCATGACGCCCATCACTGGCTGATCCTGCATGGACGCTATGTGTGCAAGGCGCGCAAGCCGGAATGTGCAGTGTGCAACATTAACGATTTGTGCGAGTTCAAGCACAAGACCTTGAAAAATAATTCCATCTGAATACTGCGTAGCGAATGTTCAATCCTTCCAGAGACCAGGTGCGGCAGCTCTTCTTTGACACCTGGCGCAAGTACCGCCAGCGGGAAATTCTTTCCGGCATGGAAGACATGGCGCTGGCGGTCATCCTGCTGCACCCGGAATACCAGGCCATAGTGGCTGATGAAGACCGTTATCGCGACAAGGATTACCCGCCGGAAACGGGGGATACCAACCCTTTTCTGCACATGAGCATGCATGTCGCCATCAAGGAGCAGCTTTCCATAGATCAACCGGTGGGAATATGCGCTCGTTTCGAGCGGCTGCTGAAAAAAACCGGCAGCGAGCATGAAACCATGCATCAAGTCATGGAATGTCTTGCGGAAATGATCTGGCAGGCACAGCGTAACCAGTCGGCACCGGATGCCACGATCTATTTTGATTGCCTGGACAGGCGGGAGAATTGATCAACGACCAATAAAAAAAGGACGCAAACGCGTCCTTTTTTATGCATGGTTCTGGTTATGCTATCTGGTTTTCAGACCGGACTGGGTCGCATAAAAGGCTGCCACATTTTCAACATCTTCCTTGCTCAAGGCTGCGGCCATGCCGGCCATGATGGGGTCTTTGCGCGCGCCTGATTTGTAGTCATTCAGAGCTTTTGCCAGGTAGTCCGCATGCTGGCCGCCGAGCTTGGGAAAATTTGGTGCAGCGCTATTGCCATCGGCACCGTGGCAAGCGGCACAAGCTTCACCTGCTTTTCTCTTGCCGGCTTCGATATCGGCTGCTATCCCCTGTCCAGAAATCAGCAGCAATGCGCCGCTCATTGCGGCAATGATGATTTTATTCATGACGATTTCCTTACGTGAATGACAAAATTATTTACTGCCGCTGGCGTAATAGGCGGCCACATCTTTCATGTCCTGCGCGGAAAGGGTGACCGCGATGGCGTCCATGCTGGGATGGCTGCGATTACCGGATTTGTAGCCTTCCAGCGCCTTGATCATGTACTCGCCGTGTTGTCCCCTGAGCTTGGGCACATGGTAAACCTTGGGGAAAGCGGTACGGTAACCCTCAAGATTATGGCAGCCGTCACACATGGACGCCTTCTGCTTGCCCGCTGCGGCGTCGCCACCTGCTTGTGCCTGAGCTACACTGGAGATTGCCAGGAGCAGGCTTCCGGCAAGTAGTTTCACCATTGCTGATTGTTTCATTGTGGGCACCCCCTCTTCAAAAAGAGCAACTGTAAACGATGTGCCATTTTCGGTCAATGAATAAAGTAGCGTAGCATACCAAAAATCAGCATTATTTTTTCCCGTCAGATGTTGCGTGTTTTGCTTCCAGTTCATCCCATCGCGCAAGACAATTTATGAGTTCTTCCTCGACGGCCGCAAAGCGTGCCTGCAATGTTCTGGCTTCCTCCGGGTGATCGCGGTAAATAGTCGGGGTGCCCAGGCGGTGGGTAATATCCGCCTGTTCGCGTTCCAGGGTTTCGATCTTCGCTGGCAGTGCCTCCAGTTCGCGCATTTCATTGGAGCTTAATTTGATGCGGGAGACCGGTTTGGACACTTTTACCGCTGCGGCCATGGGTGGTTGAGCCGCTTCCTGTTTTGCCACCGTTTTTACAAAGTTCTTAGCCCGTACCCAGTCATCGTAGCCACCAACATATTCCCGCAGCAGGCCGTCGCCCTCAAACGCAATCACCTGGGTCACCACATTGTCGAGAAATGCGCGGTCGTGGCTGACCAGGAACAGGGTGCCGGAATACTCTTGCAGCAACACTTCCAGCAACTCCAGGGTTTCGATATCCAGATCGTTGGTGGGTTCATCGAGCACCAGCACGTTGCTGGGACGGGTGAATAGGCGAGCCAGCAGCAGCCGGTTGCGCTCGCCGCCGGAGAGCGATTTCACGGGTGAGCGCGCCCGCTCCGGCGCAAACAGGAAGTCCTCCAGATAACTGATGACATGTTTTTTCGCCCCACCGATTTCGATGAAATCCGAACCTTGGCTAATGGTGTCTATCAGTGTCGCTTCCTCATTCAGTTGCTCGCGCATCTGATCGAAGTAAGCCACGGCGAGTTTGGTACCCTGCCGTACTATGCCGCTATCGGGCTGCAATTCGCCCAGTATCAGCTTCAGCAAAGTGGATTTTCCGGCGCCATTGGGTCCCAGCAACCCCACCCGGTCGCCACGCATGATGCGGCAGGAAAAATCCTTGATGACGACTTTGTCGCCATAACTTTTGCTGACGTGCTCCAATTCGGCTACCACACGCCCGGATCGCGCGCCTTCATCCACGCTGAGATTGACCGTCCCCACCCGGTTGCGCCGCGCCGCCCGCTCCAGCCGCAGCGCCTCCAGTTGCCGTACTCTGCCTTCATTGCGCGTACGGCGTGCCTGTATCCCTTTACGTATCCAGATTTCTTCTTGCGCCAATACCTTGTCGAATTTCTGGTTGTGGGTGGCCTCAACTTCCAGCATCTCCTCCTTTTTTTGTTGATATTCTGCGAACTTGCATGGAAAAGTCGCTAACTTACCGCGATCAAGCTCGATAATGCGTGTTGCCACATTATCCAGAAAACGCCGGTCATGGGTGACGAACAGCACGCTGCCGGCAAAATCCTTGAGCAATCCTTCCAGCCATTCAATTGAGGAAAAATCCAGGTGATTGGTTGGCTCATCCAGCAGCAGCACGTCGGGCGACACTACCAGTGCGCGCGCCAGCGCGACCCGCTTTTTCAGTCCACCGGAAAGGTGTCCGATCAAAGCATCTTCGGGAAGGTTGAGCTGGTGGATGACGGTTTCCACCTTACCTTGGATGCGCCAGCCATCCTGGGCCTCCAGTTTGCCCTGCAAATCCTGCAAGCGATCGAGTAGTGCTTCGGTATCGTCGGCACCGTCACTCAAGGCATGAGACACCTCGTGGTAATCGAGCAGCACCTGACTGACCGCACCCAAGCCGTTGGACACTTCCTGGAATACTGTATTGGCTGGGTCCAGTTCCGGCTCTTGCGGCACA
Organism: Nitrosovibrio sp. Nv4; assembly: GCA_945860135.1. GTDB lineage: Bacteria > Pseudomonadota > Gammaproteobacteria > Burkholderiales > Nitrosomonadaceae > VFJL01. The sequence continues at coordinate 23,118 of CAMAPK010000001.1, read as the reverse complement.
TAGGCCAGCTTCAATGCGGGCGCGCGCCATACCTTGCCATCATCCAGCTTGATTTCGCCGGCCAGAACGCGCAACAAACTGGATTTGCCGCCGCCGTTGCGGCCAATCAGGCCGATGCGCTCGCCCGGATCGAGCTGCAAATCCACATGATCAAGCAGCGCATGGTGGCCAAAGGCAAGACAGACTTTTTCGAGAGTAATGAGAGGCATGGATATGGAAATGGGGGTTCAGCAGATTGGCAGGGGCGGGATTCTGCCATGCTTCGTGGGGGTTTGGCAAAATATCTGCTCATCACCTGCGGGAGATTGGGTCAGACTGGAATACAAGCCCTGGTTCAGGCTTCATGTCTCATTCCGTCAGTTTCTTCTTCAACACTTCATTTACTTGTGCAGGGTTGGCTTTGCCCTTGGTGGCCTTCATCGCCTGGCCCACCAGGGAATTGAAAGCTCTTTCTTTGCCATTGCGGTAATCGGCTACCTGCTGCGGGTTGGCGGCAAGAATGCCGGCTATGAGTTGCTCGATCTCGCCCGCATCCGAGATCTGTTTCAGGCCCTTGCTTTCGATAATGATGTCGGCATTGCCATCACATTCGCCGCGCCACATGGCGTCGAACACGTCCTTGGCGGTTTTCCCCGAAACGATTCCATCGCTGATGCGTAACAGCAGCCCCGCCAATTGTGCCGGACTGACAGGGCATTGCGCGATGTCCAGAACTTCTTTGTGCAAGTGTCCGCTTACCTCGCCCATGATCCAGTTGGCGCAGAGCTTGGCTTGTGCCGGTAGCAGCTTCACCGTGTTCTCAAAATAATCTGCCATTTCCCTGGTCGCGGTCAGCGCCCCAGCATCGTATGCGGAGAGGCCATATGCAGCCATATAGCTACTGCGTTTAGCTTCAGGCAACTGCGGCAACATTGCGCGCACACGCTCGATCCAGTCCTCGGAGATTTCGAGTGGCAGCAAATCCGGATCAGGGAAGTAGCGGTAATCCTGCGCGTCTTCCTTGCTGCGCATGGTGCGGGTTTCATTCTTGTCCGAGTCATAGAGCCGGGTTTCCTGGCGTATGGTCCCGCCATCCTCCAGAATCTCCATCTGCCGCCTGGCTTCGTAGTCAATCGCCTTTTCGAGAAAACGGAACGAGTTGAGATTCTTGATTTCGCAGCGGGTGCCGAGCTTGTCCGCGCCGAGGGGCCGCACCGATACATTGGCGTCGCAACGGAATGAGCCTTCCTGCATGTTGCCGTCGCAGATGTCGATCCAGCGCACCAGCGAGTGCAGGGTTTTGGCAAAAGCCACCGCTTCCGCGCTGCTGCGCATATCCGGCTCGGAAACGATTTCCAGCAGGGGCGTACCGGCACGATTCAGGTCGATGCCAGTCATGCCTTGAAAATCCTCATGCAGTGACTTGCCAGCATCTTCCTCCAGATGTGCGCGGGTGAGGCGGATGGTTTTCTCGCACTCGTTGCCATTACTGTCAATCTGAATAATTTTTACACTGCCGCCGGCAACCACTGGCAGCTCGTACTGGCTGATCTGATAACCTTTGGGCAGGTCGGGATAAAAGTAATTCTTGCGCGCGAAGATCGAAGGAGAATTGATTTTTGCACCCACTGCCAAACCAAGCCTGATCGCCCGCTCCACTGCGCCGCGATTCAATACTGGCAACACGCCCGGCAGCGCGATATCCACCGCGCAGGCCTGCGCGTTGGGCGCCGCGCCAAACGCAGTCGCTGCACCGGAGAATATTTTTGAGCGGGTCGAGAGTTGCGTATGCACCTCAAGACCGATAACGATTTCCCATTGCATGTTTTCGTGTCTCTAGTTCAGGTAATCAGTTTGTCGGGCATCCGAATATGCCAATCTGTTACTTGCTGGTACTGGTGGGCCACATTCAGCATTTGTGCTTCGGTAAAATAATTGCCGATGATATGCAAACCCACGGGCCGATTATTATCGCCAAAGCCTGCAGGAATGGACATGCCGGGCAGCCCGGCCAGATTGGTGGCGATAGTGTAGGTATCGGACAGGTACATCTGCACCGGATTGCCGCTTTTTTCTCCCAGGGCGAATGCGGTTGTGGGTGTGGTCGGCCCCATGATGATGTCGCACTGTGCGAAGGCTGCGGCAAAATCCTGCGCAATCAGGCGGCGCAGTTTCTGTGCCTGAATGTAGTAGGCATCGTAATAACCGTGCGACAGCACATAGGTGCCGATCAGAATGCGACGCTTCACTTCCGCGCCAAAGCCTTGTGCCCGGCTTTTCTGATACATGTCATTGAGATTGGTATATTCCGGAGCGCGATGGCCATAGCGCACGCCATCAAAACGGGATAGATTGCTGGACGCTTCCGCTGGGGCCAGCACATAGTAAACGGGTATCGAGAGTTTGGTATTGGGCAGCGACACTTCCACTGTTTCTGCGCCGAGTCTGCGATATTCCGTGATGGCTGCCTCCACTGCACGTGCTACATCGGCGCTCATTCCCGCGACGAAATATTCTTTCGGCAAGCCGATGCGCAGGCCTTGCAGTGGCTTTGCCAGATCGCGCATGTAGTCCTCGGACGCACGTTGCAGACTGGTCGAGTCGCGCGTATCGAATCCCGTCATGACGTTCAACATCAAGGCCAGATCTTCCGCCGATTTTGCCATCGGCCCGCCCTGATCAAGACTCGAAGCAAATGCGATCATGCCATAACGTGATACCAGCCCGTAAGTCGGTTTGATGCCGGAGATGCCGCATAAGGCCGCCGGCTGGCGGATGGAGCCGCCAGTGTCGGTGCCGGTGGCGGCAGGCGCCATGCGCGCAGCCACGGCACAAGCCGAGCCACCGGAACTGCCGCCCGGCACAGCCGTGATATCCCAAGGGTTTTTTACCGGACCGTAGAACGAGGTCTCGTTGCTCGATCCCATGGCAAATTCGTCCATGTTGGTTTTGCCGATATTTACCGCACCGGCGGCATTGAAACGTTCAATTACACCGGCATCGTAGGGCGAAACAAAATTGGACAACATTTTCGACCCGCAGGTGGTCAACCACCCCTTGGTACAGAAAATGTCTTTCTGCGCAATGGGGATGCCGGTCAGCGGCTGCGCCTGCCCGGATGCGATCATCGCATCGGCAGTCTGTGCCTGAGCGAGGCTTATCTTTTCGTCGATCGTGATGAAAGCATTGTAGTCCGGGTTCAATGCCTTTACGCGCTTGAGGAATTCGCCAGTCAGTTCAACGCTGGAGATTTTTTTGGCGGCGAGCAGGGTGGAGAGTTGCTTGAGGCTGGAGTTCAACATGGCATTTGCAAGGCGGGATAGATCGTAGAAAAGTGGGGGGTGGATTCCAAAGCCATGCTGACGCATCACTCGATGACTTTCGGCACCAGATAAAGCCCTGCTTCGGTCTTGGGGGCGATCGACTGAAATAATTCGCGCTGATCGGACTCGGTTACCGTATCATCGCGCAACCGCTGCACCACATCCTGAGCATGCGACATAGGCTCGATGGCGGACGTGTCCACTGCCTGCATTTGCTCGATCAGGCCGAAAATACCGGAGAGCTGAATCAGCGCAGTGGCCGCCTCGGTTTCACTGACTTCAATGCAAGCAAGGTTTGCAACGCGTTTTATATCGTCCAGAGACAGTGACATCGGCTGCCAAAACCCTTATATTCAAACATATAATATAGGGTATCATAGCCCGGTTAATCGACGTTATCCTTTTTGCAGGCGACTACTACGATAGTCACTTTCATCACTTACTAACCACTAACGAGACTGACGAAACTCGCCACTATGCTTAATTTCATAAACAATAATATCCTGAAAGGGTATTTCTCGACCGATATGGCGATTGATCTGGGGACGGCCAATACCCTGATTTACGTTCGTGGTCAGGGGATTGTGCTGAACGAACCGTCGGTGGTGGCGATACGTCAGGATGGCGGGCCCAACGGCAAGAAAGTGATTCAGCAGGTAGGGCTGGCGGCCAAGCAGATGCTGGGGCGTACTCCCGGTAACATCACCGCCATCCGGCCGATGAAGGACGGTGTGATCGCCGACTTCACCGTTACTGAACAGATGTTGAAGCACTTCATCAGGAAAGTGAATCCGCCGCGTTTGTTTTCCGCCAATCCCCGCATCGTGATTTGCGTTCCCTGTGGTTCCACTCAGGTGGAGCGCCGTGCCATTCGTGAAGCCGCTTATGGCGCCGGTGCGCGCAAAGTGGAGCTGATCGAGGAACCGATGGCTGCAGCCCTCGGCGCCAATCTGCCAGTTGAGGAAGCAACCGGCTCGATGGTGGTCGATATTGGTGGTGGTACTACCGAAGTTGGCGTGATTTCGCTGGGCGGGGTGGTTTACTCGAATTCGGTGCGCGTGGGCGGCGACAAATTCGATGAGGCCATCATCAATTACATACGCCGCAACTATGGCATGTTGATCGGTGAAGTGACCGCCGAACAGATCAAGAAAGAAATCGGCTCCGCCTTCCCCGGTTCGGAAGTGCGCGAAATGGAAGTCAAGGGCCGCAACCTGGCGGAAGGAATTCCGCGCAGTTTCACCATTTCCAGCAATGAAACCCTGGAAGCCCTGACCGACCCCTTGAACAGTATTGTCAGCGCGGTCAAATCAGCGCTGGAGCATACCTTGCCGGAACTCGGCGCGGACATCGCCGAAAAAGGCATGGTGCTGACTGGCGGGGGCGCGCTGCTGCGCGATATCGACCGTCTACTGATGGAAGAAACCGGTCTGTCGGTGATCATTGCAGAGGACCCGCTTACCTGCGTGGTGCGTGGTTCAGGTGTGGCACTGGAAAATATGGATCAACTGGTCGGCATATTCTCCAGTGATTAAACGGTTTTGTGTGCTGGGATCAGGCTGCCCGGGCTGGGTGCAACCCGAGACCTGAAAACGGAATGTGATGGAAACAGCCCCGCAGTTTTTCAGACATGGCCCCGGCCCGCTGGCGCGTCTGGTGTTTTTTGCACTGCTGTCACTGCTGCTGATGGCGATCGATACCCGCTTCAAATATCTCCCCGAAATTCGCCAAACCATCGCTGTGGCGATCTATCCGCTACAGAGACTGGCCCATCTGCCGACAGCGATCTATGATCAGGTGAGCGGACTTTTCGTCAGCCGGAACTTGGTCGACGAGATTGCCTATCTGCGGCAACAGCACCTTGCCGATCAGGGGCAGTTGCAGCGGCTGCTGGCACTGGAGGCTGAGAACGCGCAGTTGCGCAACTTGCTGGAAGCGGGGCAGCGAGCTGAAAGTAAAACCACCATGGCGGAGATTCTGTATATTCCGCACGATCCCTTCAGCCGCAAAGCGATACTCGACAAGGGAAGTCAGGCTGGCATCCAGCCCGGCCAGGTAGTGGTGGATGATGCGGGTGTGGTAGGACAAATCACGCGCGTCTATCCGTGGCTGTCCGAGGTGACGCTGATCACCGATAAAGATCATGCGGTACCGGTGCAACTGGTACGCAGCGGCTTGCGGTCGATGGTGTCGGGCACAGGCGAGGACGGAACGCTTGAATTGCGCTATCTGGCAGCCAACGCCGATATTCAGGATGGCGATTTACTGGTTACTTCCGGAATAGATGGCATTTACCCGCCCGGCCTGCCGGTGGCGCTGGTATCGAAAATAGAAAGTAATGCTGCTTATGCTTTTGCCCGTATTACCTGTACGCCTGCTGCTGGAGTAAATCGTAACCGGCAGGTATTGATCCTGTCGCCACTGCCGCCGGTTCCGGAAAGACCGGCGGAGTCCATTGAAACCAAACCTGAAGATAAAAAACGAGGAAAAGTTGGCATTCGTTAATTCCTCCCAGCAAGAAGTCCTGGCGCATGTCAGGAGCCGGTTCATCGTTCTCAGTCTGACGGCGGCGCTGCTGTTGAATCTGTTACCACTGCAAGGTGTTGCATTGCTGCTGCGCCCGGATTTCGTCGCCTTGGTGGTGCTTTACTGGAGCATCAATCAACCGCAACGGGTCGGCATGAGCATAGCTTTCATCATGGGCCTGCTGATGGATGTGGGCGATGCCAGCATATTCGGACAGCATGCGCTGGCATACAGCGTGATGACTTTTGTTGCGCTGCTGCTGCATCGGCGCCTGCGCATATTCAGTCTGCGCAAGCAGGTGCCGCAGGTTGGGCTGCTGCTGCTCTCGGCGCAACTGGTCATGCTGCTGACCGGTTTGCTGGCCAGCGCTCATCTGCCGGGCTGGGATTTTCTTCTTGCCAGCGCCAGCGGCGCGCTGCTATGGCCGCTGCTCCCCGCTTTAGTGAAAATCCCCCAGCGGCGGAAACCTGATTCCAATGCGCTATGAGAGGTACGGTCGAGCTTCGCAATCACGGACGTGAACTGCGTCATTTCCAGTTGCGGCTTGCCATCAGTGCTGGCTTTGTCTTGTTGCTGTTCGGTTTGCTCTTTGCCCGTTTTTTTTATTTGCAGGTATCGCAGCGCGAGCACTATCACACCCTGGCTGAAGCCAACCGTATATCCATTTCACCCATCGTACCCAACCGCGGTCTGATTTTTGATCGCAATGGCGAGGTGTTGGCGCACAATTATTCGGCGTATACGCTGGAGATCATACCGAGCAAAGTCGCCAACCTTGAAGCGACCATCAACGAACTGGCCAATGTGGTCGAGATAGCGACGCGAGACCGCAAGCGCTTCAAGAAACTGATGGGAGAAAGCAAGCAATTTGAGAGTCTGCCCATACGCACTCGTTTATCGGATGTCGAAGTAGCGCGTTTTGCCGCCAACCGCTATCGCTTCCCTGGGGTGGAGATCAAAGCTCGGTTGTTTCGCCAGTATCCGAAAGGGGAAGGCGCATCGCATGTGGTAGGTTATATCAGCCGTATCAATAGCCAGGATCTGCAGCAACTGGAAGCCAGCGGAGATTCCACCAATTACCGTGGCTCCGACTATATCGGCAAAATCGGTGTCGAACAGAGTTATGAAAAGGAGTTGCACGGCATCACCGGTTTCGAGGAAGTGGAGACCGATGCCGCCGGCCGGGCGGTACGGGTGCTGTCGCGCACCCCGCCGATCTCCGGTAACAATCTGAAGCTGTCGCTCGATGCCAAGCTGCAGGAGGTGGCGGAGCAGGCATTTGGTGAGCGGCGTGGCGCGCTGGTGGCAATCGATCCAACCAGCGGCGACGTGCTTGCGTTTGTCAGCAAACCGGGTTTCGACCCCAATCTTTTTGTTGATGGCATCGACTCGGAGAACTGGGATCTGCTCAATAATTCCATCGACAGGCCGCTGAATAATCGCGCACTGCGCGGCGTCTATCCGCCGGGTTCCACCTTCAAACCGTTCATGGCGCTGGCCGGACTGGAACTGAAGAAGCGCACCCCCCAGTACACCATCAGTGACGCGGGCTTTTTCAGTCTGCCCGGCAGCAGCCATCGCTACCGCGACTGGAAAGTGGGGGGTCACGGCAGCGTGGATATGCACAAATCCCTGGTCATCTCCTGTGACACCTATTATTACGGGCTTGCCAACGACCTCGGCATCGATAAAATTTTCAGTTTCATCAGCCAGTTCGGATTGGGCAAACTAACCGGGATCGATATCGAAGGCGAAGTTTCCGGCCTGTTGCCTTCGCAGGAATGGAAAATGAGGCGGCATAAGCAGAAGTGGTATGCGGGCGACACGATTTCCGTCGGTATCGGCCAGGGCTACAATCTGACCACCCCGCTGCAACTGGCTTTTGCCACTGCCATACTTGCCAGCAACGGCACAGCCTTCCGTCCGCATCTGGTGAAACAGGTTACGAACAGCAAGACCGGGGCAGTACGTGATGTCGTCACGCAGCCGCAGTACACGCTCAATTTCAATCCGGAAAATATGCTGCGCGTGCACAATGCGCTGATGGATGTGACTCGCCCCGGTGGTACCGCCGCGCGCGCCGGCGCGGGGGCTGCATATACTTTTGCTGGCAAGACCGGCACCTCGCAGGTGATCGGCATGAAACAGGGGGAGAAGTATGTGGAAAGCAAGGTGAATGAGCGCCATCGCGATCACGCGCTGTTCATTGCTTACGCGCCAGCTGAAAAACCGAAAATCGCACTGGCGGTACTGGTAGAAAACGGCGGGCATGGCGGTTCTGCCGCTGCGCCGATTGCGCGGCTGGTGTTTGACTACCACCTGCTCGGCAAGCTGCCCGCTGGCGCAGCGGCAGTGACGGCTGACGACGAGGAGGGCGCACATGACTGACTCCACCCGCTTGTGGCACTACCTCACGCGCTATGTGGATAATTTTCTGCTGGGTGGAGTATTGCTGCTGATGCTGATCGGTCTGCTGGTGCTGTACAGCGCCACCGATGCGAACCTCAGCCGCGTCAGCAACCAGGCGATCAACATGCTGGTGGCGCTTACCATCATGTGGCTGGTGGCCAACATCCCGTTGCAGCACATCATGCGTCTGGCGGTGCCGCTCTACCTGATCGGTCTCACGCTGCTGATCGGAGTGGCGCTGTTCGGCGAGATTCACAATGGCGCACGGCGCTGGCTGAATATCGGCGTGACCCGCATCCAGCCTTCCGAGCTGATGAAGCTCGCTGTGCCGCTGATGATGGCATGGTATTTCGACAAACACGAAGTCACCCTGCGGTTGCGCGATTACGCGGTAGCAACGCTGCTGCTGTTGCTGCCATTGTTTCTGATTCTGCGCCAGCCGGATTTGGGCACCACGCTGCTGATTGCCTCCAGCGGTTTTTACGTACTGTTTCTCGCCGGGCTATCGTGGCGCATCATAGCCGGATTGGTGATTGCCGCGTTAGGCAGCCTGCCGGTGCTGTGGTCGATGCTGCACGACTACCAGCGCCGGCGTGTCATGACGCTGTTTGATCCTACCCAGGATCCACTGGGGGCGGGCTATCACACTATCCAGTCCACCATTGCCATCGGTTCCGGCGGTGTTATCGGCAAAGGCTGGCAGCATGGCACCCAGACCCATCTCGATTTTCTGCCGGAGAAAAGTACCGACTTCATCTTCGCCGTGTTCTCCGAGGAATTCGGCTTGATGGGCAATATATTGCTGTTGCTGTTGTATCTGGTGGTAATAGGCCGCGGCATGGTAATCACCGCCAATGCTTCAACCCAGTTCACCCGTCTTATCGCGGGCTCGATCACGCTGACCTTCTTCACCTACATTTTTGTCAACATCGGCATGGTTGTCGGTATTCTGCCGGTGGTGGGGGTGCCGTTGCCGCTGATCAGCTACGGCGGTACGTCGATGGTGACAATGTTGCTGGGTTTTGGTATTTTAATGAGCATACAGACGCACCCCAAACTGGTGAAGACGTGATGAACAACGATTCGGAACTCGGAAGCGTGTCGTATCACCCCATACCGGCTGTGCAAATTATCGCGCTGGCTGCGCTGCTGGTTCTTGCCGGCTGCAGCAGCACACCGAAACGCGACACCCTGGAACAGGCGTCTTCTGCCGCATCCGGCTCCGTGAGCAAAAGAGGCGGCGGTTATTATCTGGATGATGGCCCCGGCGACAATCCACCGTCCAATCTTGCTGCCCTGCCTGACGCCACCCCTCGGCATGAACCCTTGCGCAAGGCCAACATGCGGCCTTATGTCGCGCTGGGCAAATCCTACACGCCGATGACTGCGCTGGAATCGTACAAGGAACGCGGCATCGCCAGTTGGTATGGTCGTCGCTACCATGGGCAGAAAACCGCATCCGGCGAAATCTACGACATGTATGCCATGACCGCCGCCCATCCCATTCTGCCGCTGCCCAGTTACGTTCGTGTCACCAACATCAACAACGGCAAATCCGTGGTGGTGCGCGTCAACGACCGCGGCCCGTTTCATTCCGACCGCCTGATCGATCTTTCCTATACCGCCGCTTACAAGCTCGGTGTACTAGGCGGAGGCAGTGCCCAGGTGGAAGTGGAAAGCATTCTGCCGGGCAGAGAACCCGCCACGCAGATTGTCGCCGCGCCGCCCGCAGCCTTGAACGTACCGGCCACCGTTGTGGACAATGCGAGTGGAATCTACCTGCAGTTGGGTGCCTTCAGCGTTTACGACAATGCGGATAATTTTCTTACCCGCATGCGCGCCGAACTTTCCGCAGTGGCGGATACGCTGGGCATCAGTGCAAAAGATGGTTTGTTCCGGGTGCATGTCGGCCCCTATGCCGATCAGATATTGGCGCAACAGGCTGCCGACAAAATTGCCCAGAGCCTGGCCATCAAGCCGGTGTTGTTGGTACGCTGAACCGGTACGAATAGTGGTACAGTCAAGGTTGTCGCAGATAAATTGACCGCACCCTGCCAGAGCCTATAATCTCAACCATTTCCACCCAACATCCGGTGGAACCATCCGAAGATCAGGAAGAATATGAACGAACTTGATGAACAGATATCTGCCTACGACCAGGTATCTGCCTATTTCAGTCACATGCCCATGTGGCCGTTGGCTCTGCTTGCCCTGATCGTCATTGTCATTGGAATTTATGAAGTGGTCGACCGCAAGCGCCATGTCAGAGCCGCCGAGGATTTTCGTTCTACCATCCTCACGGCACTCTCCGGTTTGTACCCTGAGCCCATCAACTGGCCGCAGGACATCGAGGCGCACCTTTACGCCCGCTTGCCTGCAATGAGGGAAGCTTTCGAAAACTTCCGCCGTCATGTCCCGCAAGAGAAGCTGCGGGATTACAACAAGGATTGGGAAAACTACTGCCGTTTTTTTTACACGGTGGCATCCGACGAGAAAAATCCGGCAGCAGAGCCGGTCTCCAGCAAAGAGCAGGATCCCAGGAAAACCTTTCACACCCTCGTTTCCAATCTGTTGCGTCACGCCCCATAACCGTCCTTGCGGAAGTTTGTTTTCCGCAAGCTTGCTGACAGGATGCCGCAATAGTAAAAGGAGTGAGCGGTTATACTGCTGTCGTACCCCGATTCCCCTTAACAGGAACCTGTTTGCATGATCGATCAAGCCGCTGGCGCTACCCGAGTTTTGTTGATTGGCAGGTACCCCATTGTGCTTTGGGGGCTGGAAAAACTGATCGATAGCCAGAAACCCAGGATGGAGGTGGTTGGCAAATTCACCCACTGTGCGGAAGCATTCTCGCAATTGGAGGAATTGTCTGCCGACGTGATTCTGCTTGATCGGGATCTGGGTATTGAAAACGCGGTCGATGATATCCCGCGATTAACCGCCCTGACCAAGGCGAAGATCATGGTCCTGACCGGGTCACGCGACCCCTCGGCGCATGTGAGCGCCGTGCTTGCGGGTGCCAAGGGTGTTGTTGAAAAAGAAGAGGGAGTGGAGACGATTTTAAGGGCGATCGAGAAAGTTCACGAGGGTCAACTGTGGCTGGACCGCACCAGCATGGGCATGCTGGTCATCGAGCTGTCCAATCGAAAAGTTTCAGAAAAACGCGACCCGGCGCAACAAAGAGTGGGAACGCTCACTGACAGGGAGAGGGAAATCGTGGCGACCGTAACGTCCCACTCCGGCGCAACCGGTACGGTCATAGCGGAAATGCTGCACATAAGCGAAAGCACGCTGCGCAAACATCTGAGTTCGATCTATGAAAAACTTGGCCTCAGCTCCCGGCTGGAGCTATGGGATTATGCGCACAAGCGCGGATTGAACAAGGACTAGCCCGCAGCAAGCGGCGCTACAGCCGCCAGCCCAAGAAGCCCCGCATAGCAGATTCCTGCTATGCGGGGCTTTTCAATTCAACAGACCTGTTCCATCAAAAAATGCAGTTATCTCCCATGACTGTGTCCAATCCGAAATTTAGTATGTGACCGTGCATTGAGCTGAACGGTCGGTGAGTGCATGCAAAGCATCCCGGCACGTGAAGCTGCAAACGACACATGGGTACGCCGATGAAAAATTCCAGGAAAGAAGAACGAGTTCCTGTTGCGCATTCTGTATATCCGCAGCGGGTTGTTCCAGAGGAGCAAGGTCGCATGAACATACCTGAATCCACTCCCGCAATCCCTTGGCTACTCCTGCTGGGCATTGCAATGTCCATTATCTCTCTATTCCACTTATCGAATAGTTTGATCGATTACAGGACGCATAAAGCCGCGCACAAGGTAGTTATTGCGGAGCCTGAGTGTCCGGCAGGTACGCGCATTACGATCATCGAAGGGGGCAAGAAAACCTGTCTGACGCATCACGTCAGGACTTATGCGGCCAGCAGCATTCTGGTAACTAAAACTGTAGCTAGATAAAAGGAGAAAAAAATGCATCGGCATAAATTGGGCGATTTTTCAGAAGGGATAACGGAAATGAGAAATTCATGGGTACTGCAATGAAAGATTCCAGGAAAGAAGAACGGTTTTCCGTTGCGCATTCTGTAAATCTTGGGAATGCGGGAGGCATTACGCGCGATTTCAGCACTTCGGGAATGTATATCGAAACGGCTGTGCCGGATATGCCTTACGTACCCGGAGACAAAATCGGTCCTACGATAAAACTCGATTGCCCATGGGGTGAGTTGATACTCAAGTGCAATGGAGAAATCGTCCGGGTCGAGAACCGGCAGGGCGGGATCGGTTTGGCGATGAAGATTAATGAATTAGCGATGGCAACGGATTCTTGAACCGGGCCGCTCGCAAAATTCATTCTCTGTCAACCGGTCGCCAAATATCCCCATAAAAGGGGCGTATGCAATCAATGACTGTTGCAATTCATGACCACCATCACGTGTACTGGCATGTCCTGTTGCGCAATCCGGATTGGGCTTATTGGCATAGCGTGGCACGCGATGGACTCAGCAGCAACATCAAGGAAAGCGTGGATGCGATCAACGACACCGGCAGTGCCATGACCTTGCAGCGTTGGCTCACTGCTGCAGGCATGTGCTGTCTGCTAGGTATTGGCATTGCAACTGCAGCGCCGTTCAATGATGCGGCAGCGGCCTACAACAAAGGTGATTACGTACAGGCCATCAAGATACTCAGGCCGTTGGCTGCTCAGGGAAACCCAATTGCACAATTCGGCCTGGGCTGGATGTATGACCATGGCCAAGGCGTAACTCAGGATTATCCGGCAGCGCTGCAGTGGTATCGCCTGGCGGCTGCTCAGGGAAATACAGGGGCGCAATTTAACCTGGGCTGGATGTATGCCAATGGGCAAGGCGTAACCCGAAATTATCCGGCAGCGCTGCAGTGGTATCGTCTGGCGGCTGCGCGGGGAAGTGCAGATGCGCAATTTAACCTGGGTTGGATGTATGAGCATGGTCAGGGCGTGACCCAGGACCATCAGGAAGCCATGCAGTGGTATCGCCTGGCCGCAGCGCAGGGGCTTGCGGTTGCGCAAAACCACCTTGGTGTGAGGTATGCCAGCGGTCAGGGCGTAGTCCGGGATTACCAGGCAGCAGTGAAGTGGTTTCGTCTGGCAGCGGCGCAGAGAGATGCAGGGGCACAATTTCAGCTTGGCTGGATGTATGACAATGGCCAGGGCGTAGTGCAGGATTATGCGGAAGCCGTGCAGTGGTATCACCTGGCGGCAGCGCAGGGGTTTGGACCTGCCAAAACAGTCCTGGAGCGCCCGGACATGGTTGCGGCAGCACAGAAACTTGCTGCCATGCAAATACTACCGCAGCAGCCGCAGCAGTTTCTGCATCCGGTTCGCAACAGAACGAAAACCAGGGAGCAAGCTCAGGCACCGACGCTGGTTTTTGAGTCATCTGCTCCGCGCGCTGACGGCTCGATCGAACTGAGCGGCCGGGTAACAAGCAGTGCCGGCATTTCCCAAATCTTGCTTAATGGCCGCGAGCTGGAAGTTCCGCTTGCCAGGGATGGTTCCTTCAAAGTGACGCGCGTTCCGCCCATGGGTGTCACGACTTATTGGTTGAGCGTGGTGGATGAATTCGGTCAGAGGGGAGATGCGGAGGTTAATACTGAGCGCAGAACGGTACAACTGGCGGAAGAAGTTGCGCCGCTCGATCCTCGCAAGATGAGGGCAAAAGTAAATCCGGATGCGGTGGCCCTCATTGTGGGCATCGAATCTTATGCCAGCCTCCCGCCAGCTCGGTATGCCGATCTGGATGCGAATCACTTTTATGATTTTGCGCACCATGCGCTGGGGGTGCCGATCAGCAGGATCAAATTATTGACGGATGCACAGGCTGGCCGCACCGATTTGTTGAAAGCGATGCGCAGTTGGATGAGATCAGAAATCGCTGGCGGCAAATCGGATGTTTATATTTTCTTCGCCGGGCATGGCTTGGCCAGTGACGACGGCGCTAAAACTTATCTGCTGCCGGCAGATGGAGATTTGGGTCTGCTGGATGAGACCAGCGTTTTGCGCGATGACCTTATCGCCTCAGCCAAGGGGGCGCGGACGATCACCCTGTTTCTGGATACCTGTTATTCCGGTGGTACGCGCGGAACGGAAGTTCTGCTGGCGGGGGCGCGGCCCATCGCCATTGTTCCGGACGAGAGTGGTTTGCCTGCCAATGTCACGTTATTGGCGGCCGCAACCGGTGCGCAACTGTCTTCCACCTACGATGCGGCCCAGCATGGCCTGTTCAGTTATTGGCTGATGAAAGGGTTGGAGGGGGAGGCGGAAGCCAATGGCGATCGGACAATCACCACGGGGGAGTTGCACGATTATGTTTCAAAACGCGTTAAACCCATAGCTGCGCGGCGCAACCGCCAGCAGGACCCGCAGTTGATCGGGGATAGCACCAGGATATTGGTCAGTTACTAGCATGCACACATCACAACAGTTACGCGGAATGAAAAATCTGCCGAACAGCGTCCGCCTGTTTATGCTCGCTGTTTTTTTTCTGGCATCCGTGGGCACAGTTCAAGCCGAGGCAGTAAGTGCCAGGGGAGAGTATCTCTATGGCCCGGAGACTTCGGAGGCAGATGCCTGCAGACTCGCGGAGGAAAGGGCTAAAGCGGCCGCGCTGAGAAAAGTGTTTGGTGAAAGTATTTCCATGGAAGAGCAGATGTCCTGCCGGGAGACCAGCGGCGGCAAGGCCGATTATGGCTGTGAGCTGGATCGTGTGTCCTGGTCTTTGATCGAGGGGGACATCCGGGCGGTGACTGCAAGCCAGAAGATGATTGAGCCAAGGATGGGTGCGAAAGCCTGCATCGTAACGCTTACCGCCGATATCGTCCTACCCGACCGCAGACCCGACGCGAATTTTGATATCAGAGTGAATATCAACGAGAAGCGGTATCGTGCGGGCGAGGTGCTGACCCTTGAGCTTGAGCCCACCGTGCCCATGCATGTCGCCATCTTTAATTGGGTGCCGTACCAGAGCAGCAATACCGTGACACAGATATTTCCAAACGCAATAGACCCTTACAACTACATCGCCAAAAAGACCAGCGTACCCACTGAGCATAAACGGGCGGCCTATAGTTTCACGCTGGCGTGGCTGGAGTCGCTGCCCAAGAGCAGGAGTTTTGTAGATGAGTACCTGATCGTAATCGGAACAAAAGCCCCCATCAAGTGGCTGTCAAGTTATGACCTCGCAGACTTTAAATCCAGGTTGCGCGAGATTCCACTGGATGAAAGGCGTGTCGTCAAACGCGGCTACCAGCTCATTCGCAAAACCAGTCAACTGGCCGCAGTTCAATGAAACCGCTCCTACTGCTGATAGCCTGCATGTTTGGCATTACTGGCTGCGCGACGCGCTATGTTGAGCGCAGCGCGGATTATGCCGAGCGCAATCCAGAGATGGTCAAGACAACAGATACCATCATGGAAGCTATCAATGATGTCGTCGTCTTCGAGTCTTCTCCGGAATTGAAAGCCACACCCTTGTCCTGCCTTGCGGTCTTTCCGCTTACAGCCAGGAAGGAGGATCTCAGGAGCGCAGAATCCATTCGATCTGCGCTGCACGCGCACCTGGCGCCAACCGGCATCCGTCTGGTGGCGCTGCAGCAGATCGATGCGGCAATCAAGGCGTCGCATGAATCAGGGGAAGACTCAACCGCTGCGGTGGCCGGATCAATTGGCTGTGACACCATCATGCAAGGTGAAGTGACAGACGGAGTGGCAAGGTTCTATGGGGTGTACTCCGAAGTTCGTGCCGGCGCCAATGTGCGGATCGTCCAGGCTTCCACCGGAGCCGTGCTCTGGCAGGGCAGCCACACCGCGGTGCTCAGGGGCGGAGGAGTACCATTTGGCATGGTGAGTCTTGCCATGAATGTGGTTTTTGCGGGATTAAACCTTATGGGTGAGCAAGGGGTCCGGGTAATCCATGATCTTGCCAGAAGGCTGGTACTGGCTATTCCGGATTTGGCCTATCAGGCTGAAAAGCTGCCCGTTGCAGAGCTGCCTGTTCTGGCAAAGGTGGAACCTGCTCACCCCCAGACTGCCTACAGATTGCTGGCTTCACTGGAATCACTGCCGGCCGATCAGATTGCACAACGGCTAATTGAAGAGCTTAAAAGAAACCGGTGGAGCAGGCCCCACGACCGTGTTCTGCTATCCGAGGCGTTAATCAGAATTGATGATAGGCAGCCATTGGGATATTACGAAGCTGCGCTCGCCAGACTGCAACTGTCGGAACCGGGCGCGGCACTTGCAAACGCCCAGCGTGCCGTCGCCCTTGAGCCGGCAAATGCGGACAGCCAGTTCTTGCTGGGCCGCATACATCTGCTTGCAAATCAGCCCAAAGAAGCTACCGAACCCCTGCTCAAA
Organism: Nitrosovibrio sp. Nv4; assembly: GCA_945860135.1. Classification (GTDB taxonomy): domain Bacteria; phylum Pseudomonadota; class Gammaproteobacteria; order Burkholderiales; family Nitrosomonadaceae; genus VFJL01. Next base: position 6,475 of record CAMAPK010000001.1, on the reverse strand, counting down.
GCCGTGGCTTTGGGCGGCGGAAAGGGGATTCATTTAAGCGCGCTGGGCACGGCTTATAACCAGATGGGTGATTACCCGCGAGCAGCGGCGTCTTTCGCCAAGGTTCTGGCCAGAGATGGTGTCAACAGTTATGCGCTTTTGCACGGAGCCATTGCCCAGGCGGGCACGGGTGCAAATGAAGAAGCGGTCAGAATGCTGCGCCGTGGCGTGATACTCGGGATAGCAAGAGACGACCCGGCCACGGCAACCCGAGCGCTGAATATATTGCGCGCAATGGATCTGGCTAAATTAATGCCTGCAGGCGAACTTGATGTCCTCGAGAGTAAGATCAAGGCGCTGCAGGTTTCTTAGAAGCAGAAGTTTTATTTTTTAAAAAGGAGTCGATCATGAACTTTAACAAACCAGTTTTTATTGCAGCGGCAGTCCTCTTAACCGGGTTAGCCGGATGTGCTGGCCCTCAGCCCGGAACATCAGGTTTTGTCACCATGCAGCAGGAAGATCAGCAGAAAGCCGCAATCAAGGTTGCGGAGCAGTCCGTAGCCAAGGCGCCTTCCTGGTACACGCAGCCCCCGGTTGATGCCAGTTCAATTTATGCGGCGAGTACCGAGACATCCAGCGACATGCAAATGTCCATGGACATGGCGGTGCTGTCTGCCAAGCGCACGTTGGCGGGCCAGATCGGCAATCGGCTGCCATCCAAGATGAAAGAGTTTGCCATGCAGGTGGGCGCTGGCGATGACGTTCAAATCACCAAGGAGATCGAGCGGGTAACCACCAACGTCATCACCGAGGTCAATCTTGCGGGCTTTACGCGCGACAAGAGCGAGCTTATTCCTCAGGGCAAAGGTTACAGAACTTATGTGCTGCTGCGCTACCCGCTGGGCGAGTCCAACCGCATGATTCTGGACCAGATGAAAAAGAGCGCGGTGCTTGATGCCAAGTTGCGGGCATCAAAAGCGTTTCAGGAACTGGAGAATGAGATTGAGGCTGCGAAACCGAGGCAATGATCAGGAGATGATCCGGATTTTCAGGAGGAGGTTGCGAATGGCTGCCGGTAGCATTCCTCCTGCAATACCGGTTTGCTGACGCATGCTCATGCTTGCCGGCCTGAGTGTCGGGGTTACTCGGGTTGCACTGACAGGGCGTCGAGATTTTTCGCTGCTTCGACCATTTTGGGATCTCGCAGGATTTTCCTGGCAGCTTCATGTCCCTGCGCTGCAGCCAGCCGGAACCATTTCACGGCTTCCGGATAATCCTGCTCAGCACCTTCGCCCGCGGCATACATATGGCCCAGGACAAATTGCGCCCCTGCATGCCCCTGCGTTGCAGCCTGGCGGACCCACTTCATGGCTGCCTTGTAATCCTGAAGCATGCCGCCCTGACCATTGAAATATATCGAACCAAGCCAGTATTGCGCCTCTGCATTTCCCTGTGCGGCCAATGGTTCCCATATCGCGAGAGCCTGTTTGTGGTTGCCTCTGAGGTAGGCTGCTATTCCGTCATCGACGGGCGCCGCGGTTGCAGTGCCGACGCCCAGCAGGCAGCACATGCCTGCAGCAGCGAGCCAGCGCCGCAAGGCCAGGGTGATGTTGTGGCGCATGCTGTCGTGTGTCAGGGTGAACATTCAGTATCTCAGTGTGCGAAGTTTCGCTGGCAGCATAACTCAATCGGCTTGTTTCAATGACAAATCTGCAGCAGCAGATTAGGGCGGAGGATTATCGCCGTCTTGATTTGCGCCATTCCCAAGGCGGCAGTGGCTCAGCATCTGTCCACAGTCCGCGCCGTTGATCTTCAGCCTCGTGCTCGGCGGCGGCGTAGGTTTGCCTGTCAGCAGCAGACTGGTTGCGCTGATAGGCTTTGTAATGCCACGCCATGCCGCGCCGGATTTGCTCCAGATTCACATCCATGCCGCCCATCAGAACCTTGCCCAGTTCCCGCCCGTAGCGGTCGCGCTTGCCGGATTCCACCGTCACGACTTTGTTGAAAACCATATTACTCAGGCTCTGCTTGGAACGACTGCCGAAAGGCTGTTTTTTCTCCGGCGCGTCAATGCCAGTCAAGCGAACCTTATGCTGCACCTTGCCTGCGTCCAGAACGGTTACCGTGTCACCATCGGCAACGCCTACCACCTTGCCGGTGAAGTTCGCCCATGCCGGAAAAGACAGAGCCAGTGCGAGGCTGGCCCCGGCAATGGCCCGGGATAAAATCTTAACGCTTGACGCCACAGGCGATTTTCCACAGCGCTTCGCCTACGCTGCCAGGCTCAATTGGTTCCCACTCGCGCGGCTTGATGCTGGTGCTGATTATTTCACCCCCGGCCATATTCTTGGAGTGGACATTTGCATAAGATATTCGCGATTGCTCTTCCTTGCAGTCGTATTCATTTTGCGACTTTACCGACATGAACGTCTTGCCATCGGTTTTCTGCGCCGTCTTGTAGTCAATCAGAGTCCACATTATTATCCTGCTGTCCATTTTGCGAATGGTGGCGGGATCGGCGTATGCGCTGATATCATCGGCGGCACCACCGCTGACCAGAACCCAATCCGCCGCCGCACCCGTGCTCACCACAGCCAGCAGCATCATCAAAACAGCTCTACGCATTGCAATTCCCATAGTTGTAGCCGTGTGCCTATCATCTGCCAGTGCATGCCACCGTCCCCAGTAAAAGTATGCCGGGTGATTCGCGTCAGGCGGCAGCGCGCGACATCTCTGGCAACGCGGCCGCAGCCGCAAGGTCGGCGGCGTCATGCATGACGAGGTCGTTGTCACGTGCGAAGCTGGTGACGTAGTCCCAGGCGCGCGGCTCCAGATCGCGCAGGCGTGCGTCGATGATCACGCAATAGACGCCGCTGATGATGGCGGGCCGCACGTAGGCGGCGTAACCGTGATAGGGGCGGGCAGTGCGTGCGCCGCATAACGACGTGGCGCCAGGGAAGAACACGACCGCCGCACCGCACAGCCGTTCGGCCCAGTCGCTGGGGCGAAAGGTCTTGCCGTCGCGGCGGATGCCTTTGATCAGCAGTTCATTGACGGCAAGGCAATCTTGCGGGAGCGGACAAAAAACAGGAGCATCAACGGCACGCCGGCGCGGTTCAGGCCGATCGCCTTGCAGGGGCGGGTAAAAGAAAGAGGTATCAGCGGCGCGGCGACGCGGCGCGGGCTGGTCGGAAAGCGCTTTGGCCACGCGCCACCGCTCGAAATCCGAGCGAACGATCAGGTATAACCGGGCCAACAAATGTAGCGGGGCGGCTCGTGCGTCCCACGGCAGCTTTGCAACCGTCTTCGCCATGCTGCACCTCCAACTGCGTCAGAGTTCTCTGACAAAACGCGTCCCAATCGGCATTGCTTCACTGGTTGCGTGCATCACGGGATTCAAGCCATCGTGCTTTTCCTCCCCATCATTAGCAGTTATCGGCCTCCATCACAGTTCCTGAAGGGTAGGATGCAAATAAATTTTCGGGATGCACCAGGAAAAATGGCAGCGTAGAGAAATTCGTTGAGATACTTCGATGGAAGAGTGAGCTTAGACGTTAAGCTACTATTCTTATTCAAGTTTTACGAGCTTTGAAAGAATTTGCCACTTTTCTTTCAAAGCCTGTAATTGTTTGAAAGTTTTTCTTTACCCTTTGGTAGCCACATGGGGAAATGACTAATTCTTTCCGGGTGCTGTCAGCGGCAGATGATTTCACAAGGCGCCGTCTTTGTCTCTGGCAAGAAGATCATGAGCGCCTGCAGGCGGCTCTCCATAAAATTTCGGACATACTGCCCGGCTGGGTTGACTCCCAGTCGCTAGGATTATTGTCGACATGAACTACTCGCCCTCTGCCCATATTCCCGGAGTAGAACTTTGTATGCAGATCACGAGACTCCCCTTCCTTGCAGTCGTATTCAACTTTTGTTATAGATGATAAAAACGTTATGCCCTGAGCTGCTCTCTGAGCCGTCTTGAAATCAATCAGAGTCCGCATTCTTACCCTGCTGTTGTGTGTTTTCCCAGTGGTGGAAAGGTCGGCGTAGTGGGCAAATTCACCATCATTACCAGCCCTGACCCACTGTGCTGCCGCACTGCTGCTCACGACAACCAGCAGCAGCATCAACATCGCTTTATGCATTGCAGTCCTGGTATTTGCCTGGGCGTATGTCGTACAGCCCCGAAGTGTTGCAGAATGAAGTCATGTAGGGGCAGCAAACGGCAGCGGTTTAAGAAACCGGATAGAGTAGCCAGATGACTATAAGGCCAATAACAAAGAGTTGTAATCTATTCATTTTGACTTCCGATAATCCATTTGATATTCACCAATGTTCTGGCAGAAATTTCGCCAACCCCAGTCCGAAGTGAAAAGATACCCGGCACGGCCCTGGTGGGCAACTTCTTTTTATAGAGGGGGAATCATTTGCGGCTGCCAGCCATTCACCTGCCAGTGCTATTAGTGAGGATATGCTGTCAAACAGCGTCCAATATTTTCCACCCCAGAAATGGGTAACGATTCCTGCCGTTTTAAGCATCACAAAAAATGCTCTCAGTAAATCGATAAAATGGAAACAATCAGACGCTGAATAGTGGAAAATATTGAACGCTGATTGACAACCAAGGAGACTGTACCATGCAGACAAAAACATTCGTCGCAATCCTGGCCATTCTCGGTTTACTGGTTTCCTGCGCGCAGATGGAACGCAACCAACCGATGGACATGAGCCAGACTGTCCAGAGCGCTAAAACCAGCGCTGATCACGAGGCACTGGCCAGGCACTATGAAGATGCAGCTAAAAGAATGCAGGCAAAGGCGCAAGAACAGAAAAAATTGTTTGAGAAATATGAAGAAGAAAGCAATCGCTATGGAAGGCTGGCTGAAAAAGACATCTTTAATACTCACCGATTGAGAGGGGACGACGAAAGCCATTTCTTTGCAAAACAGGCTGAAGAGCGGAAGGCGCAAAGCCAGGCTCTGATGCGTTCCTATGAGCAATCCGCAGAGGAGAATATGAATAGAGCTGCTGCGCATCGGAAAATGGCCGCAGAAGCCAGGTAACACACATGGGCGTCCGCTTTTGCCGGGCTTTCAATCGCATCAATCTCACTATGCTTGACAAAGCACCCTCACTCGCCCGCATGAGCAGTAAGAAACAATGACTTCTCGAGCGAAGAAAAGAAATCTTGATAATGTTTCGGGTCTTCGATCGGACTTACGTTGAATTGGGCATTTGCTCGTACCAGCATACGATCATTTCCTTTCGACCTAACTGAAACCGTTATTCTAATTATGTTTCGATCTTGTTTCGTTGCGCTTACGCTCCCAAGTATTAAATCTGCGCGGTCGATTACAAAACCAAGGTCTTGAAGAGTTGAAATTGCTGCCCTTAGTACCTTTTCTTTATCCCCTGTTTCGAATGTCCGAGACTGATAGCTACGTTTCTGAAGCTGAGTCTCATCGCCCATATCAAGCACGCGCTGGTTGGTTGTGGCACACCCACTCAGCAGCAAAGCACATACCAAAATAACTGGAAGCAGAAGTTTCATATTTTTTGAGCCTCAAGAAAGACGGATTTTGAAACCTTCTCAAAGAAATCTTGGTAGAGCTGGGGGTCGCTGAGGGTTTCACCGAAAACGCTATTGTCAGTGCGTCGTACGAGGCGCTGAAAAGTAGCCCGCACAAAGTATTTATCAGTCATTGCGTTACCATTGCTGTCGGTAACTGGTCGGATGACAAGAGCTACGCGGATAGTTTGATCTCTACTTGTGGGCATTACAGCACCGGTTAGGACAGCGAAAACGATTGCTGCTGCAATCTCACCCCCGTGAGTGGCATCGCGTTCTTTGCTTGCTGTAATGACACCGAGCTTGGTTTCTGAATTCTCAAGATTGAACCCGAGATCCTGAAGCACGTTTGCGCCCGCGGTAATCAAGTCGGCTTCAGTGATACCGTCATAGCGTCGCGTTTCTAGTTGCCGTTGTTGTAGAAGCTGTGGCGTGGCAACAAAAATGTCCGGCGGTATGGCCACGCAGCCAGCGAGGAGGAGTGCAATCAGTAATGTTGATAGGTTCTTCACCTTAGAACCTTGTGGTGTGGTACGCGAATTCGCGTACTTTTTTGTCCTGGTCGTACTTTATGATGATGGTTAGCGTTCTTTGTGATGTTGATGATGCGCCAGAAGAGCCTGACGTTAAGAACCGTATGCCTGCATCGCTTTGTGAATAAACTCGATCAGTAGCGATTTTGTCATAAATCCATACTTCCCGTCCTTGTTCATCTGTTGAGACAATATTGGGAGAGCCTAATGCTGCTGCAACTTCCGCGCCAGACATGCCCTTTTTGATTTCTTTCTGGACTGTTCCAACAGTAACTTTATCGCCACTGTCATCCTGAACATCTTTCCTTTGATAACTTGCCGACGCACATCCGGCGAGTAGAGAAACCATCAGAAGCGCTAAGAACAAAGAGTTCCTTGATTTTGTAGGCATGTTTATTCTCCC